>JAEEJK010000004.1 GCA_016281815.1 Prevotella sp.
CACTTGCTGGACTCAGATATTGTATGCTGTCGAGGAAGAGCACGTCCTGCTTGATGCTCCAAAAGGCAGTGAAGCCGCTCCAGTTGGAGGAAATGACAACGTGCTGCTGTGGAATGGCTGCCCTCACTTGGCGCCATAACACAGTGTCTCTGCTGATGGGCTGCCCCAGCAGTGCCCATTGTTTTCCGTCGATATAGATGACATCGCCATCCTGCCCGGTGGCATACGTGCTCAAACTCATGAGCATCAGAACGAGGGTGATAATGGTTCCTTTTTTCATATCCTTTGTATTTGTTGTTTTATAGATACCGACAAACCTATCAATAGAACTGATTATTCGTCAGTATAGGCTATGGCCAGCAAGAGTAGTAATGTCTACACTCCTAAACTCCTAAACTCCTGCACTCCTACACTCCTAAACTCCTAATCATTCTTTTTTCAACATTTCAGATGGCTGGAACGTAAAAGGCAGATTGTATTTCATGCTCACTACCTTGCCTGAGATTTTGGCCGGTGACCACCGTGGCATCAAGGAGATGACGCGGGCACATTCCTCTTCCAACAGTTGGGGAATCTGTTCTTTCAATTCTATTTGCCGGGCTTCCGACTCACGGCTCAGGAGCAATGTGTCATATCCGAGAAAATGCTTGGCCGCCTTGACGTCTGATATGTACCCCAAACTGTCTATCTTGAACTGCATGATGACTCTTCCTCTCACACCGTATTCCTGAGCCAAGGAGGGATATTTCAGGTTCTGCTTGATGAATTCCTGCAGCCCTATGTAACCACCTCGGAATGATGGCTGTTGTTCCACCGTGTTGAAGACTCTGATGTTCTCCGGCCTATTTTCAGGTGTTTGTTCCTCCATCCTTTCGCTCGCTGGAGGGGTTGCCTGTGCCAAAAGTTCGCCTGAGGGTTTTTCCTTCTGATGGTTGACGGCTACATTCTCAAAAACTTCCCGTGGAGTGCTCAGAGGCTCTTGAGTTTGGCTGTTGCGGGTCGTGTCTTCTTTGACAATATCGCTATCGGTGACATTTCTTTTTTCGGAGGTCTGCTCTTTTCCCGACGTCTGGTCTTTTGCCGCTTGTGCCAGTTGGTTGCTGCTGCCAGTTTGCTGTTCTGCACCATTCCCCCAAAGGAAGATACCTGCCAGGAGAGCGATGGAGGCTGCGATGCCTATGGTCCACCCAACGAAGACTCGCTTTCGTGACTTTGTCTCCTCTTCGCCAAGGACCTCACGCTCAAACCTTGCCCACTCCTCATCAACGTCGGGCATGCCTATCTTCTTGTCTATATCTTCGGTCTTCATCTTACTTTGCATTTAGGTTCTTTCTGATTTTGGCCAATGACCGCGTGATGTGCTTGTTCACGGCGGAGGCGCTGATGCCAAGCACTTTGGCCGTCTCACTGTAGGTCATGTCTTCCTCATAGTGCAGACGCAGCACACGCCGGTCTTGCTCCGTCAGATTGTCTTCGATCACCTGCTGCAGTTGTTGAAGCAGTTCCTGGCGTTCCCCGCTCTCACTGAGGGCCATGTCTTGTCGGAGTTCATCCTCCATCTGTCTCTGCAACTGCCGGGTGCGCAGCAGATGAAGGCATTGATTGCGGGTGGCTGCCAGCAGATATCCCCTGATACTCTCGCGGGCTACCTGAGGCTTGCCTCTCCATATATGAGTGAATACCTGGTGCACGGCATCCTTCGCATCGTCGGCATTCTCCACCATCGAGAAGGCCATGCGATACATGTGCGGATAATTGTCCTTGAACAGGTGTTCAAACTCTCGTCTGCTGTAATCCATAAATGGTTGTTTTGCCTTTATTCAACTATAAGACCCTCAAACGACAAAATCAAATACCCCTTGTATGCTAAAAAATTGTCTGATCACAAAATGAACCATTGGGGGATGCAAAGATAACAAAAAAAGTGGAATGTTGTTCCGACCTGCTGCCGGTAATGCAATTGCATAACAAAAAACAGAGACACAAAGGATAAAACCTCTGTGTCTCCGTATCTCTGTATTTAAAAAGAAAAATCTCTGTTTCTCTGTATTTAGAAACTGTAGTACAGTCCGAAAACGATGTTGCGGCCATCAAAGTCCACACCCCATGTGTCAACCTTCGTATCTGTGTTGTTGTTCTTGGCATTCTCATAACCGATGAAGCCGAAGTGGGTGACGAAACTTGCTCTTTGGTTGAGTTTGACTGCCAAACCTGGTTTCAGACCAACGCTGAACTCATCGGTGTCAAGACTGGCATTGTAGGTATGGGCATAGCCGACGCTGCCATCAATGAAGGCGGTCACGATTTTGCCTTTCAGAAGGTTCATACGGACATAAGGATTCACAGAGAATGTCTTGGCGTTACCTTTGTTGGCGCCTTCCCAACCGAATGCCACACCGGCTGCCCAATCTTCATTGAAAGAGTAACCTATCTCAGGCACCAGTTTGAATGTTGTCACATCGTAGTCTCCATCGCTGGAATTGGCAACTCCAATACCGCCACCGACATACACCTGAGCATTCACGCCAATAGCCATGACTGCTGCGACCAAAGTCATCATAATCTTTTTCATCTTTTTACCTTATTATAATAATTAAACAATTAGTTGCCACTTCTGTCATCACTTCCATGACAACTGTTACCCTGAATTGTGTGCGAACACAGTTCGCTTTTCGGCTGCAAAGGTATAACAAATTTGGATAACACAATAGATTCACGCACTTTTTTTTGAATAAATACTTAAATTATGTTAATGGGACGCCTCAAAATAGAAATAGGTTTTTTATTTTTACTACCTTTGCAGCCGCTATTACGAGATAGTAGCATTTAATTCAAACCAAACAACAAAAAGAACATGGCAACAAAAATGAGATTGCAGCGTCGTGGACGCAAGGGCTATGCTTTCTACAGCATCGTCATCGCCGACGCCAGAGCACCACGTGATGGTAGATTTATCGAGAAGATTGGTACTTACAACCCCAACACCAATCCGTCAACTGTGGATTTGAATTTTGACCGTGCACTCTATTGGATCGAGGCTGGCGCTCAGCCTACCGATACCGTGCGCAACATCCTCAGCCATGAGGGTGTCCTCCTGATGAAGCACCTTCGTGGTGGCATCAAGAAGGGTGCTTTCGATGAGGCAGAGGCTCAGAAGAAATTCGACGCTTGGAAAGAGACCAAGGTGAAGGGCGACGAGAAAGTCCGCACCGAGACCGCCAAGGCTAAGAAAGATGCTTATGAGAAAGAACTGAAGGCAGAGAAAGCCATCAACGAAGCCATCGCTAAGAAAGTGGCTGAGAAGAAAGCCGCCGCTGCTGCCGCTGCTGCTGAGGCAGAGGCTCCCGCTGAGGCAGAGACTCCTGCAGAGGCATAATCCACACGACAAGACAAAAGAGGGTGCGCACCATGACGGTGCGCACCCTCTTCGAGTTGTTAAGGTTTTATTGTGGCCAATTCCATCCACTCCGTAAATTCCTTTCTTCGGATGAGAATGCCATCCCCACTTTGGTTATGGGCCGCCCGTCGGTGATGTATTTGTCGGCATAGCCGCGCTTGTTGATTTGCTCAAGGGCATTCTCGGCAGTGTCGTCCACCTTCAGCTCCATAATTTATATTCCCTTGGGCATTTTCAGCACGATGTCGGAGCGGCCCTTGGCCGTTGGCTCCTCTATGCGTATGTCGGCGCCGAAGGCCACAAGGAGGGTGTATAGGATTACGTGATAGTGACGCTCGGCCTTTTCCAAATTGCCGGCATCATCTGACTTTTGTGCCAGATAATAGGGGATGCCGGCAAAGAACGCCTTGATGGCCTCGATGAATGGCGGCAAGTCATTGTCGCGCTGGAAAATCTTGTATGCGCGATACATCGCATTCTTGTTGGTGTCGATTCCCCTCACGCCCCAAGAGTAATTGTACAGGCTGTTGGCGAAGCCTTTGCGCACTTCTGCATTGGGCAGTCCAAGCTCGTACTCCTCGAGGTCGGCATCATAGTCCCTTATGGTGAGATACCCGCTTTGGAAGAGCACAGGCAGCGGGTCGTCGTAGCTGTTGAACGGCACGTCGAACCTTTCGGCAGGGCAGTTCACGCCTTCGATGTCGGTCAGTGTTAGTGGCGGCATTTTCGACAGCATTTCTATTACGGCACTCGGGGTGGCACTGTCGAACCAGTAGTCCTTGGTTTCCCCGGAGTCAAGAGCGTTAAACAGGCTGAAGGGATTGTATATGTCGGTTTTTTTGCGGCTGAAATGATACCCGTCATACCGCCGTTTCAGTTCGGTATATGCCTCCTCGAACGTTTCATCGCGTTTTTCAGCCAACAACTCTATGTCGGGCCGCAGTTGGGTGGTGAGTTCCTCTTCGGTGATGCCGCATAAAGCCTCGTAGTTGGGCAGCATGGATATGTTCTTGAGGTTGTTGAGCGTGCTGAAAATGCCCATCTGCGAGAATTTGGAGATGCCGATGATGAAGACGAACTGCAGGTGGTCGTCGAGCGACTTGAGCGGGCTGAAAAGATTGGAGAGGCGTGTGCGCACGCCCTCCTCCAGCTCCGTGTCGCCGATGCTGTGCAGCATGAAGGCGTCGTATTCATCGACCAGCACCACGGCGCGGCGGCCCGTCTGGCGGTGTGCCTCTATGACGAGGTGCTGGAATCGTGTGCTGCTGTCGGTACTTGTGGCAACTATGCCATATTCCTGCTCATATTGCGAGAGTGTGTTGCCAATCTGCAGATCGAGTATTTCGGTGGTGTATATCCTGTTCCTGCTGAAGTCGAAGCGGATGACGGGATATTTCTGCCACTTCCAACTGGTGGTGGCGATAAACAGCTGGGGCTGCTCTATGCCATCCTCGGTGGTGAAAGCCTCAAACAGCTCGCGACGCCCCTGGAACACCGCCTCAAGGGTGGAGCACAGCAGCGACTTGCCAAACCGCCGTGGGCGGCTCAGAAAATAGGGACATCCCTCAGTTATCATTTTATATATGAGGGGGGTCTTGTCCACATACACGTAACCATCAGTACGAATTTTCTCGAAACTCTGTATCCCTACTGGGTATTTCCTCTTTGGTGCCATAGTGCAGTCGTCTTAGCAATTTGGGTGTAAAGATATAAAAAACTATTGTATTTGCCAAATAATATGTTTATGAGTTTTCTTTTTCTATTTTGTTTTTGGCACTTCTATCTTGAACTTGTGCGTGGATTGTCCATCCGCCCAAGCGGCATCTCGCTGCAAACGCAGAGAGATTCGTTCCTTTTTAGTATGCTCAAGTTGTAAATATATCAGAAAATTTTAGTTAAAGATATCAAAAAATAGTGGCTTTTTTGTTTCAGTTTTTATTTTTCTTCCTATTTTTACAATTTAAATCATTAACCAAAATTGGGTGCTCCTCAAATCATAGTAAATCAAAGAAACATGATCAATATGAAGGCAATACAATACCTAACGTTTTTCGAAAGGCTTTTCCTCACAGTGATGTTATTTTTCACTGTGACTGACGTATGTGCCGACGGCTATATCACCGACGTGGCAGTCATCGGACTGGAATCAGGCAAAGGCAACACCATCAAGAGCAAGTACAGAGGCGATGGCTGGACAGTCCTGGACAAGGACCTCAATGCCGGTGCTCACGGCTGGGATATCTTTCTGGCCTACAAAACCAGTTCGACGGACAATCCTGAGAGTGGCTACATCACCGACATCTGCGCATCGACACAAAATGTGAACTCTTTCAGGTATGAGGGTCGCACCTACTATAAGGCGCATTCCAACTCCGAGTTCAACGGCGACATGAATCGTGGCTCAGGAGGAGCATTCATCTATCTCTATTACACCCGCGACCGTGTCAGGCTGAGCAGCTATGGCGGCTTGAAGCGTGTGATGACAAAGCTCTCGACCACCAGTTCGGAGGAAGATGGCTACCCTGATACGGAAGCCATCTATTGGCGCGAGTGCTCATACAGCGGCATCTGCGATGTCAACAGGGATGTCGGCGGTGAATTCATCTATATCCAGCAGCACTTCACCACACAGACGTTGTCGCTCAAAAACCATCCCTCGTTTTATTCTGACCTCACCTATACAGGCAGGGAGCTTAACCTTTTGGAGAATGGCTCATCGGACTATGGCACGATGAAGTACAAAGTGGATGATGGCAATTGGGTGCCATGGCCCAGGGCAACTGCCGTCGGCGACCACACCGTGGAGTACTATCTCGACGGCGGCACCTACGCCGACAACAGTTCTTCGGCCACCAAGACCGTTACCATCCATCCACCTGTCGTCAAGGCCAGCAGTCTGACGGGCGTGTTCAGCCAGGCGGACAAGACGGTGACACTGATCTGGAGCGCGGGCAGCCTGCCCGGAGGCTACACCGACTATTCATGGGTGGTCTATCGTGGAAACACCCAAATAGCCCAACTCGACCATGATGTGCGCTCCTATGTTGACACTCAGTATGAGAACGAGAAAACGGAAACCCTCTACAGCGTATATTACGTGTCGGACAACTGGGAGGAAGGGACAAAACGCGATGACGCGAAAGCCACGGTGACGGTGAACACCACCCGCACGGTGCCTGTCAACAATCTGAAGGCTGATTGCCAGGATGACCGCGTCGTGCTCACCTGGACATCCGACGGCTATGAGGAGGGCTTTGGCAACAAGTTCAAAATCTATGTGGGCGATGATACGCAGCCCATCAATACTATCACGCCCACAGACTACCAGACGAGTTTCCAGTGGGAGCACCGCTCCACCGACAAGCACAATGACCGTGTGAACCTTATCGACCCGGAGACGGGCGTTTCTTACACCGAGGAGCCGCTCAATGCCTGTTCCCCGCTCAACTACCGTGTGGAGGGAGTCATCGGCGACAAGACACTCAACCAGGCCACCCTCGAAAGAAAGGCCATCGGCAAAGGCACGGTGTTCTATTCTTTAGAAGCCTCGAAGGGTGTCTATTCCGGCACGGTGAAGCTGTCGTGGCACGTCAACCGGCAAGGGTCGGAAATTGCGAAGACATATATTGTGGAACGGCGCAAGGCGGAAAGCGACGAGGCGTGGGAAGTGCTTCACCGCATGTCGAGCGCCGAAGATTATCTGCTCTTTACCGATGAGACACCGCTGCCGGGCATCTACTATGACTACCAAGTCACCGTGCAGGACAAGTGCGACGACGGCACCATCATCAACTACGAGACAACAGACATCGGCTATGCAAAGTCCACGGGCAGCGTGAGTGGACGCATCACCTACGGCTCCACGGGGACATCGGTGATGGGTGCCGACGTGGTGATGAAAATCACCGGCTCCTCGGGCGAGACATTGGAACAGTACCATTCCATGTACTTCACCAACACCAATGGCGCGGTGACGTGGCAGTATCCCTCTGAGACATACGCCGACGAGAAGTTGGCCAACGGCGACTTCACGGTGCAGCTGTGGCTGTTCCCTGAGGTGTTCAGCGACAGCTGGTTTGCCCGCTTCGGTGAGAATATGGCCCTGGGCATGTCGGCCACTGGACAACTGTGCTTCAGCGACGGCACCAACACGCTTGCCTTCGATGACCTCAGTCTGAGGAAGAATGCCTACAACCATGTGGCACTGACCCGCAGCGGCAACACGCTGACCTGCTTCCTGATGGGCAAAGATGCTGACGGCATACAGGTATGCAAGACCGCCACCAAACAACTGTCAGGCAGTTTGAGCATGACCGGTGCCAACCTGTTCTCATTGGGGCATTTCAAGGGCTTCGCCGACGAGTTCCGCCTGTGGACGAAATGCCTGAGCGAAGATGAAATCTCGGAGAACTACGACCGTCTGCTCGTAGGCAACGAGGCAGGTCTGGAGACCTACTGGACCTTCGACGAGGGCCTGCGCTCACAGTTCTTTGACTATTCGCGCAGCGGTTCCACCTATCATCAGCACCATGGCCGAGTGGGCAGCAATGCCGTGACGGCAACAGTGACGCCCGACGACCTGGCCCTGAAAGCCAAGACCGACAAGGACGGCAACTACATCATCCAAGGCATCCCCTTCACCGGTGAGGGCACCACTTACGCCGTCGTGCCAACGATGGGCGTTCACGAGTTCAACCCCACGCAGGCACTGCGCCACATCAGCAACAACTCGCTCGTACACAACAGCGTTGACTTCGATGACATCAGCTCGTTCCCCGTGCGCGGTGTGGTTTACTACGAGCACACCACCATCCCCGTGAAAGACGCCTATCTCTATATCGACGGCATCATTGCATCAAAGGACGGAGAGTCGATAAGCACCAACGACAATGGCGAATTTGAGGTGAGCGTGCCCATCGGCGACCACTTCATCTCAGTGAAGCTCAACGGCCATGAGTTCCTCAATGGTGGTCGTTATCCCGCCGACCCCAACGGCCTGGGCCTGCGCCATACGTTCGACAGAGAGATCAGCGGCCTGACCTTCTATGACCAAACCACCGCCATCGTGGCCGGACGCGTGGCCGGCGGCGACCCAGAGTATCAGAAGCCATTGGGACTGGGACAAGGCATAGCGAACATCGGCAAGGCAGTGCTCCGCCTGCAGTTGAGCAATGAGAACGGCTACCTGAACGTGGCCGACCAAGACCCGGGCAGCACGGTGACCACCTATGACATCAGCGACACCGACCGCGTGTTCCAGTCGCAATACGGACGGGCCTTCGTGCCAGGCGGGAAGAACTACATCACCGTGGAGACCGACGCAGAGACGGGCGAATGGGTGGCACAGCTGCCGCCGCTGCGCTACGACGTGACCAGCGTGGTCTTCCCCTCACGCCCCGAGAGCGATGCCATCACCTCGCAGGACTTCAGCCTGCCTGTCATCGACGCCACCCACCCCGGTGCCTACTATACCGACTCCGTTGAGGTGGACGGCAAGTGGGAGAAATTCAACTACGAGGCCAGCGCGAAGATGGAGTACAAGTCTGTATCGACCATCGACCTGACGGAGAACGCCGACGGCAGCTTCGGCACGAAGAGCTACGAGGTGAAGGACATCAACGGCAAAACTCATCAGGTGCCGCTCTACGCGACCGACGAAGACGGCAACATGGTTCCCGATGCCGACGGCAACGTACAGTACACCTTCGGCTATCCCGTCTATGAGGAGTTGGTAACCTATAAATACAAAATCTATGCCTATGAGCGCTACACCAACTACGACAGCGGCACTGCCATCGTCAATGAGGTGCCGTTGGGAGGCAAGGTGGTGACCATCAAAAACCAGTATGCCTCCACCACCGGCGTGGTTCAGGAGAGTGGCGAGCTTGCGGATATCGTCGATGACAAGATAGAACTCGACAGCCTGGGCAAGGCCACCTATAAGTTCACCGCAGGCTTCCCCAACATCCAGGCTCCCTACACGCGAGGCCTGTCCATCAGTTACGACAACGACGGCACGGAGATGGGATGGAGCGGCAACGACACATTCCGTGTCATCGTGCTCGGAGGAGTGCCCACCGGCAACAATTTCGTCACCGCCGGACCCGACAATGTGCTCATGGTGCTGCGCGACCCGCCAGGCTCGCACTCGAAGACCACTTGGCGCAAGGGAACGACCACTACCCATGTCTCCACAACCTCCCATGACTGGAAGAATGATTTGGGAGCCAGGGCTACCTTGCATTTGGGAGTGAGCTCGGCTGTGGGCGTAGGAGGAGTCGGTGTCATACACCTTTCCAATCTTCAAAACAAGGTTGATATCACAGCCGGTGGTGACTTCCTGAAATCCCATATCCACAGCGAGACCACGGTCCACACAATGACCGCCACACAGGACATCTCCACCAGCGACTCGCCGAATTTTGTGGGTGCTCCGGCCGATGTGTTCATTGGAACATCGACGAACCTCCTCTTCGGAGTCTGCCGGCAAGTGCACATCAAGTGGAACGAGGAAAACGGAACGCCTGAGATCATAAAGGAAGATGTCCTGGCGATGGACGAGCAATTCAGCACTTTCTTCAACTATACGCAATACTACATCAAGGAGACGCTTATTCCCAACTTCAGGAAACTGCGCAACGCACTGCTTACGAAGGTCAGTGATGTGAGTCAGGTCAACCGTCCCGCCAAGGGCGGAGAGCCCATCTACGTCACCTCCCTGAGTGAGGATGACCCACACTATGGCTCGAACAACAGCGACAGCGAGGTGTGGGGCGACAAAGCCGTCGATTTCAGCCAGCTGAAGGACGGCGTCTATCGTGGCCCGTCATACACCTTGCTGCTGCCTGTGGACTATAAGCAAGACTTACAGGACATGGTCTTCTACTACAACGAGCAAATCAGGAGGTGGGAGGAAGAACTGAAGTTGAATGAGCAAGCCAAGGTAGAGGCCATTGAGAACCGCAGCGAAATGCTCAGGGACAACCACTCCTTCTCCACAGGCACCAGAATCACCAACGAGGTGACGACGACGCACAGCAGCTCAAAAATGAACTCCACCACCAAAGGGATCAACGTCGTGTTTAATGCAGAGACAGGCTATCTCTGGAGCGGATTCGGCCTCAGTGGAGTAGTGCATGAGACTTTTAACAAGAATTGGACTGACGGCAGTGAGGACATTGATGCCAACGATGCCACCATGGGCTATATCCTCTCAGAGGATGGAGACGGCTATTACGACTATCTGACGGTGGATGTCTTCGATGCCCCCGACGACAACGGCCCCATCTTCTACACACGCGGTGGCGCCACCAGCTGCCCCTACGAGGATGAGGACGTGACACAATACTACAAACCCGGAACGGTCATCGCAGAGAAGACGGTGCAGATAGAGAAGCCTGAGATAGAAGTGCAGACGCAACAGGTCACCGGTATTCCTGCAGGAGGCACCGGCACGGTCAAGCTGAACATACGCAACAACAGCGACACGGATAGATCTGTGGTGTACGACCTCCTCGTCACGCCTCCCTCCAACCTCGACGGCCTGTCGGTGATGATGGATGGCGTCAGCCTGAACCGAGGCATGTCAGTGAGGGTGAGTCCCGGAGAGACCATGGTGAAAACCCTTACCGTCAAGCAGACCAACCCCGACATCCTGAACTATGAGAACGTGACATTGCGCATGTCTTCGCAATGCGACAACGACCCGATGTCACCACGAGGCGAGGTGGCCGACTACGCCTCCTTCTCTGTCTATTTCCAGCCGACGTGCTCCGATATCAAGCTCGAATCGTCACACTCATTGGTCAACACCGACACCGAGGGACCCGTCACCCTGTCCATGAGCGGCTACAACTATTCGATGACGACGCTGAAGGGCCTGCGACTGCAATACAAGGCCGAGGGCGATGCCGACTTCCGCACGTTGCAGGAATACACCAAGGACGCCGCACGACTGGCCGCCGACCCCAACCTGAGAGAACTGCCATCGCTTGAGGGCACCAGCAAGCTGAACTACGTCATCGACCTGCGCACGGGCGACTTCGCCGACAAGACCTACGTCTTCCGCGCCATCACCGTGTGCGACCAAGGCGGCAAGGAGGTGAACAATGAGAGTGAGGAGCTCACCATCGTGCGCGATATGACCCGCCCGATGCTCATCGCCACACCCAGTCCCGCCAACGGCATACTCACCAGCGCGGACGACCTGCTCATCACCTTCAACGAAGACATACAAGGCTCCATCCTGACCAAGCCCAACAACTTCGAAGTAGTGGGCGTGCTCAACGAGAGCGAGGTGGCCCATGACGTGGCACTGAGCCTGACGGACAATGCCAAGGCCAAGACCGAGACGACAGTCAACCTCAGCGGCAAGTCGTTTGCCGTCAGCTTCTGGATGAACTACGCCACCGACGGCACCCTGCTGACCCATGGCACGGCCGACAACAGTTTCTCCATCGCCATCGACGGTGGCAAGCTCGCCGTCATCGTGGCAGACACAACGGTGACCTCCACCGAGACACTGCCCGCCGGCAAGTGGCTTTACATGAATGTCAGCTACAACGCCGACTACAAGACCGTGAGTGCTGGTTACGCCATAGATGCCAGCACCGTGCAGCTCATCCCAGGCAGCAAGGTCAAAGCCTACGAATGCAACGGGCCTGTAACCCTCGGCGGCAACGGACTCTCGGCCAAGGTGCAGGAACTCTCACTTTGGAACGGCAGCCGTTCGATGGCAGAGGCCCAAAGCACGATGTACACCACGAAGAACCGCTACACCGAAGGCCTGATGGCATACTGGCAGTTCGGCGAGGGCCATGGCACCACGGCCACCGAATGTGTGCACAACCGCCACATGACGCTTCCCAGCCAGAACGCATGGTGGATTGACGGCGACAACTACAACCTCGTGCTCGACGGCGCCCACGCCGCCGCCGCTGACATCAACAACCTGAACACCACCGACAGCGAGGACTATCTCGTCGAAACATGGTTCAAGGCCGATGACACCAACACTGCCGCCGCCTCCATCATGAGCACCCCCAAGATGGACCTGCGCCTCAACGCACAGGGACAGATGGAGCTGGAACTTGAGGACGGCGACGTGACTTCCGTCAGCAACAAGAACCTCGCCGACGGACAGTGGCACCATCTGGCCGTGAACGTGCTGAAAAGCACCAACGGCAATGGCAACATCTACCTCGACGGTCTGCTATGCAAGCAGATCGCGGGTTCGGCCATGCCATCTCTCTTCGGCGACCGTCTGATACTTGGCGGCCGGCGCCTGCAGGCTTCGCAGGGCGTTTACAGCATCACACAGAAGCTTCGAGGAGCCATCGACGAACTGCGCATCTGGAAGGGACGCAGAACCGCCGATGTCATCAAGAACAGCATGTTCTCGCGGCTGACGGGCGATGAAGCCGGGCTCGTGGCCTACTACCCCTTGGAGAAGAGCACACGCGACGCTTACAACCAGATAGTGACAACCGTCACTATCGATGATGCCGTGCCACCCTCCGGCGACAACGCGCCACCCGCCATCGAACTCCTCGCCGCCGACAACACAGCAGTAGCCTCGATCAACTCACAACTCTCTGCCATCAACAGCGCTCCCCTGAAGTTGGCGCCCAAGATGGAGAACGTGGAGTTCAGTTTCGTGGCCAGCGAGCGCCAGATCAAGGTGAACCTCGAAGAGCAGCCCGCCAAGATCGAGGGCTGCACCATCTACCTCACCGCCAAACGCGTGAAGGATGTCAACGGCAACGACGCACAGCCCATCACTTGGAGCGTCTTTGTGCAGCAGAACAAACTGCGCTGGCAGGAGGCCGACTTGACCGTGAACAAGAGCGACACCGAAGCCGCAGAGTTCACCGCCACCATTGAGAACATCGGTTCCGAGAACGAGACATGGAGCATAAGCGGTATGCCCACATGGCTCTCCGCCAACACGGAGGGTGGGTCGCAGGCACCGCTCGCAACTACACGCCTCACCTTCACCGTCGATGCCAGCCTGCCTATCGGCACCTATGAGGCTACCATCACCCTGACAGGCACTCAGAACATACCCACCCCGCTCAACATCACCGTCATCAACGAGGGTGAGGCCCCGCAGTGGGAAGCGGTGCCCGGCGAGGCGACGATGACCATCGTGGGTGTGCTTGCCATAGACGGCATTCGGAGCAGTGACACGAGGGACATGATAGGCGCATTCCAGGGAACCAAGTGTGTGGGTGTGGCACAGCCCCAATATTTCAGCCGTTACGACAGCTATTTCGTCACCATTGACATCCAAGGCAACAGCGACGATGAAGGACAGCCACTGCAGTTCCAGGTTTACGATGCCTCCACAGGCATGACCTACCCCGTCGTCACAGCCACTATTGACGGCAGCGTCACTCCGGTCAGCTTCGAGCAAGGCGCTCTCCTCGGACGCTATGCCCAGCCTGTCGTCTTCGATGCCACCGACCTGATGCTGCAGTCAATCGCACTCACGCAAGGTTGGAACTGGATCTCATTGGGAGTCACTTCCGAAGAGATGGGACTTGATGCCCTGTTGCCCAACACCGAAGGCGACCTCGCAACCGTCAAGAGTCGCAGCGCAGGCTATGCCATCCACGACGGTAGCCAATGGATAGGACGCCTCACTGCCATCGACAATGCCCAGATGTACATGGTGCAGGCCAACACGGCCACCACCGTCAGCGTCACCGGCACTCCTGTTGACCCGCTTGCCAACACCATATTCCTCAACAGCGGATGGAACTGGATACCCTACACCCCGCTCAGCACCATGTCGATAGCTGACGCATTCGCAGGATGGGACCCCGCCGTCGATGACATCATCAAGAGCCAGCACGCCGTTGCTTACTACGACGGCTATGAATGGGTAGGCTCGCTGCGCAGCATGGAGCCAGGCAAGGGATACATGGCACTCAGCGCCAACAACTTGGCATTCAACTATCCCGCAAACTCTGTCAGAGACATCCGGCTGGCACCTGCCAAGAGCGGCAGCACTGAGCCGTCGCTCCCAGACCCGGGCATGGCAAACCAATACTCCTCCAACATGGTCGTGCTCGCACAAGTGACCAGTCAGGGACATCCCCAGTCCGATGTCCAGGTGGCCATCCTCAGTGGCAACCAATGCCGCTCAACAGCCATCACCGACCATCAGGGCAAGATCTACCTCACCGTGCCTGGCGACACTCCCTGCCAGCTCACCATCAAGGTCAAGGACGGTGAGAATATCTACACCCTGCCCCAGCACATCGACTACGTCAATGATGCGGTCGTCGGCACCACACGCGCACCTTACATCATTAACCTCGACACTGCTACAGGCATCGAAGAAATGGAAAATGGTGAGTCTGTGAATGAAGAATGGTATGACTTGGTGGGCCGTAAACTCAACAACACTCCCCACCAAAAAGGAATTTACATCGTGAATGGAAACAAACGCATAGTCAACAAAAAACAATAAACATGATGCGCCGCACATATCTGCTCATCCTATTCTATTCCCTGCTCATTAGCATCGGTACAGCCAACGCACAGACCGCCGACCCCTTCCCCGAGGTGGCTGCCGGCACCCTGCCATACACCATGAGCGTCACAGGCTATGTACGCCTCAACGGCCGCAAACTCACCAAGGACGACGGCCTCATCGTCGCCGCGTATCAGGGTGACCAGATACGCGGCAAGACCACGCCCTTCGACCCGTCGCCCGCCTACACCGACCTCATCATGCTCGATGTTTACGGCAACACCAATGGGGAGGCCATCACCTTCCACGTATATGCCAAAGACCCCTATTCACAGGGGGGTGAAGAGGGAGGCAAGCTCTACATCGTCGATCAAGACCTTACTTTCCAGAACAACGCCATCGTGGGAACCCTGCGGCAGCCCTACTATATCGACCTCACCGACTTCATTCTCGGTGATGTCAACCGCGACGGAAAAATCACAGTTACCGACGTGATGGGTGCCGTGTCGATTACCTTGGGCAACGACAACGAGGCCCCCCACCGCTTCGACCATGTCGCAGCCGACTTCAACAGCGACAATGCTGTCAATGTCACCGATATCATGGGCATTGTCAAATATTTGCTTAAAGGGCAATAAGGGGCGCGTATAGGGTCTCATATCTTTTGGCAACGGTGAGACTGTCGTGATGTTTGCGGATGTACGCGATGCTGTCGCGCTTCAGCTGTGGGATGCGCTCGGGATGGGCGATCAGCCATTCAAGCGCCTCCACCACACTCTCGCGTGAGGGTGTCACATTGATGATGGGGCGCAGCTCATGCTCACCGAGCAGGTCGTAGTGCTCGGGTTCGCCGCCGCCGACGCAGATGATGCCTTTCGACATGGCCAGAAGGGAGTTCATCGATGGCGTATAACTGTAGAGTTGGTCGAGGATGACGTCGGAACCGTCCATCATCCGCTGATATTCCTCAAAGGGCACGGAGCGTGCCACACGCAGGTCCATCTTGTCGGGATGACGGGCCGCCACCTCCTCGGCTGCCGATAGCATGATGTCGGTGCCCTTGTAGGCGCTGCGGGTTGTGTTGATGCCGATGAACACACGCAGTTGACCGCTGAAGTCGTCCTCACGTGGTTGCGGCATCTCTATGGGGTAGGGGATATAGGTCGCCTTTTGAGGAAACGCTTTTTGGTAGCACACCCAGTATTCGTAGAGTCCTGTCACGATGGCATCGCAGGAGGTGGCAATATGCTTGTTGAGCGCTTCCTTGGCAGTCCCTATCCAGTCCTTACGCTCTGTGAGTGCCTCAGGGTTGTCACGCAGTTGGTCACCAATATTGAAGTCGCTGTATCTCAGAGGTTTGTCTTCAATACAAGTGTGTACCCAATACCAGTCCATGCCGAATCCTCCGAGGATGACGCGGCGGTTGTTGCGGCGAAGATAGTCGTAGATGGGCCGGATGTTCTCGGCACGCAGTTCGAGAAACATGGGGTTGATGAGTTGAATGATGTCATAGCCCCGCCACTGGGGCAGTTGGGCACACACCTTGGCTGCCAGGACCACTCCTCCCCATTTTCCCGGCCGGCGGGTCAGGTCGATGTCACGGGGATAGTTTTTCCAAAAATCTCCGTTGGATGCCACGGTCACCTCATGCCCCAGTGCCCGCAGGCCGCGGGCCAGTGTGGCATGCACGTTGCTGTATTCACCCAATAGAAGTATTTTCATTGAAAAAGTGGAGTAGTCAGTTTCCCCTCCTTTGGAGGGGGTTGGGGGAGGTTATCAATAAGCACAGCAGCCGTCGTCCGGCTTTGCTGCTGCTGATGCGCCTGAACCATTTGTATTTCTGGGTGTAGTCGCGGTCGGGGAGGGGGAACAGTCCCTTCTGGGTCAGTTCGGCGACACATTGTTCCAAATAGCGGCCGTTGTGTGTCAGGGTGATGACGTTGTACAGATAGTCCATGGTCAACTGGTCGATGCGGCGCTGCATCGCCTCGCGCTCAGCGAGTGGCAGGGTGTCGGTGCGCTCCACCAATCTGTAAAGAACGCCCTTGGTGTCTTCCAGGCGCTTCTTCACCCATTCCTTGTCGTTCTTGCGGGTGATGGAATGACCTCTGTTGCGGTAATAATAGGCCTTCGCGTTGGTTGAGTACACCTTCTCGGCACGGAGGAAGAGTTCGGGGGTGAATTCCTCGTCCTCATGCAGGATGCCGGAAGTGAAGCGGAGGTTGACCAATGTTTTTTTCCTAAAGATATAGCCGCAGGCGGAGGCCCGCAGGTTGTTGTGGCGCATATACTCAGAACCCTCCATAGGCCCCTCATACTCCACCGTCATGTTGCGCTCCTCCTTGTCGGACAAGTGGAATGCCACGATGTCGGGGTCTTTCTGGCGCAAGATGTCGAGGCATTGCTCATAAATGCTGGTGTTGAGCAGGTCGTCGCCATCAACGAACTGGATGAATGTGCCGCGGCAGGCTTCGATGCCGAGGTTGCGGGCAGCACTCAGTCCCTGGTTTTGCTGGCGGATATAGAGGATGTCATTCCATTTCTCACGGAGTGTCTCCAGTGGCGACTCCTCTGAGCCATCGTCGATGACAATGATCTCGCGTTCCTCTGGGGTGAGCGAGAGGGCGAGGATGCTGTCGATGCACGCGCCGAGCAACTGTGGGGGCAGGTTGTAGTAGGTGACGATGAAACTGATCAGTGGTTGCTGCGCCGAGGCAGAAGAAGCCGGTGGATTTTGCATAGATTCTTGATTCCTAATAGGTTGAGCATTCTGAGTTTGAGTTGTGTCTTATGACTGACTGGCAGGTGGCGCCTGTCGGAAGAAGAGAACTTGGGCACGGGGATGATGGGGGCCTGCCGGGTGAATCGGTACACATCGAGTTGGATGTTGAGCACATGGCTGTAGTATTCGGTGAGTTGGTTGGCGAGACCCAGGTCGTGAAGTTGCTGCACATGGGCATCGAGCAGATCGGGGAGTCCTCGGCCGTCTGGGTCCATGGTGATGCCGTCAGGATTGCTGGCATAGTAGTAGAGTCCTTCCTCGGTGGTGGCGACGAGATGGGCTTTCCGGAGCAGCATGGGCAGGGTGTGCGCATCCTCGTAGAGCCGGTTGGCGGGGTAGCGGATTCCGTCAAAGAGTCGTCTGACATAGATCTTGTTCCATGCGAAGGTATGGGCATAAGCCTTTCCCTCCAGCCAATATTTCTTCATGTCGCTGTATTCACGGGCACCGAACTTGATGGTTGTCTGATCGGGACCGCCGTAATGCCAGCAGACGGGGTATTCGAGGATGTCGTAGTCGGGGTGGGCACTGAGGCGCGTCATCAGAATCGACAGCGTGTTGTCGCCCAAAAAATCGTCGCTGTCGATGAAGGTGATGTAGTCACCGTGCGCGATGTCGATGCCGGCGTTGCGGGCGGAGGACAAGCCGCCGTTGCCCTTGTGGATGACGCGGATGCGACTGTCGCGCCCCGCATACTCGTCGCAGATGGCTCCCGACCGGTCACGCGACCCGTCATCCACTAAGATCAGTTCATAGTCGGAGAACGACTGTCCGAGCACGCTGTCGATGCAGCGGGCCAGCGTGTTCTCCACACCATATACGGGGATGACAATGCTCAGTTTCATTCTTGTTGCAAAGATAGTGAAAGCCGAATGCAATGCAAAACAAAAAAGCCATTTTTTTGATTTTGCATGGCTGAGGCGGGTTGGTGTTTCAACACAGAGAGACAGAGGTACGCCTTTCTCCGTAAGCGGTGGCTGCCACCGCCCCCTTCTTGTGAGACAGAGTGACTGATCAGCGAATATGTTATAGAGTGCCCTATGGGCAGAACCAATGGTCGACGTGCGAAGCGGAAGTCAAATGGTAGGAAAATGAATAAAAAACGATAAAAGAATAATTTCCTTGCTGAAGTTTCCTTATTGCTGAGTAGTTTTTCTCGCAAATTCCTTGCTCGTTTATAAACAATTTCATATATTTGTGGCATCGAGGCAATGACTTTTTGCTTCACTGCTTTGTCACAAGAAGTAACCACCCAAAAGAATAGGATATGAAAAAGATTTTTTTGACCACCCTGATTATGGTTTTCGCCATTTCTGCGTATGCCCAGACGAGCGCATTTGCTTATATTTTTGACAAAAGCGGCACACCCACCAATGTCCGTAATGCCCCCAGTGGCAAGGTGGTGCAGAAACTGCCCGACGTGGATGGCGGCTATGTGGTAGAACTACTCGAAGTGAAAAACAACTGGTGGAGGATCGACCCTGTTATTGAAATCTACGGTGACGAGGATAGGGAGTTAGAACTTCAAGGTTCGAAAACAGGCTATTGGTTGCACAATTCCGTGATACAGTTCAATATCGCTGGCGAACATGAGAATGTGTTGCGTGCTACCCCATCGCCAAAGGGCAAGCCCCTCAAGATAGGTGTTGCCTATTTGATGGAAACCAGCCTGCGTCCACTTCAGATTCGTGGAGAATGGATCAAGGTGGAGACCACCGACAAGCGTTATACGGGATGGATGCCTATCGACAAGATTTGCTCCAATCCGCTTACCACTTGTCCATAGCACAGTCAAGGCGACACTTCCGTATCCCTTTTCCCTGAGGGCTATTGTCCCATTGATGCCGAATCCTTCAGACATGGCCACATTATTATATGACTCTGACATGATGGATAAGGTGTGAAGAGGGAGAAACAAGTTTTTCGTTGGTGAGGTTTTGTCCTTGCCACAAAATAAAATCCATGATTCCTCGTTTTTAAGAAGAAATCGTGGAAAAGACAGACAAGACAAAAGGCTATTCCCATATTTTGAAGTACACCGGACTGTTTGGCGGTGTACAGGGACTGAACATCCTGGTGGGCATCATCCGCAACAAGTTGGTGGCGGTGATTCTCGGCCCGTCAGGTATGGGACTTATCTCGCTGTTCAACTCCACCATCAACCTGATAGCCAACTCCACCAATCTCGGCATCCCCATCAGTGCGGTGAAGAACATCTCAGAGGCCAGTGCCCGTGAGGACCGCGCTGCTCTGGAGCACCTCGTAGTTACGGTGCGCTCATGGTGCCTGCTCACTGCACTCGCAGGCGTCGTGCTCTGTATCGCCCTCAGTTCGCTGCTCAGTTACTGGACCTTCGGTTGGGGCAATCACACCCTGCATTTCATCCTGCTGTCACCAGTGGTGGGCATGCTCGCCGTCACAGGAGGCGAGATGGCTATCCTCAAGGGGATGCGGCGGTTGCGGCCCCTCGCGCTCGTCTCAGTGTGGCATGTCCTCTTGGCACTGATCATCACGGTGCCGCTCTACTATTTCTTCGGTGAGGCGGCCATTGTTCCTTCGCTGCTCGTCATGGCACTGGTGCAAATGCTGCTCACGCTTGGCTTCTCCCTGCGACTCTTCCCGCTGCGTTTTAAAGGCGGAAGCAGACAACTCAGTGAGGGGGCGGGAATGGTGAGACTGGGCATCGCCTTCGTCATCGCCGGCATTTTGGGAAGCGGAGCGGAGTTCCTCATCAGGTCATTCCTCAGTTATAGTGCCTCTTTGGAAACCGTGGGCCTCTATACGGCGGGGTATATGATGATTATGACCTATGCCAGTGTGGTGTTCTCATCGATGGAGAGCGACTTTTTCCCCCGGCTGTCTGCCAACCATCAATATGCCACTACCGCCAATACTGTCGTCAACCGCCAGATAGAGGTGTCGCTGCTCATCGTCTCACCTCTGCTCGTCTTCTTCACCATCGCGATGCCGATTCTCCTGCCATTGCTCTACAGTGGTAAATTCTCTCCTGCCATCGGGATGATGCAGGTGATGGCCATCGCTGTCTATTTCAGGGCTATCAAGTTGCCCATGGCATATTTGCCGCTGGCCAAGGGCGACTCCTATTCCTATCTTCTGCTCGAAGCCATCTATGATATCCTGCTCGTCGTGGCAGTCGTGGTGGCTTTCAGATGGTGGGGACTCACGGGCTGCGGCATCGCCATCACTGCCGTGGGTATTCTCGACTTTCTGGTCATCTTGTTGTATACTGGTCACCGCTATGGTTACCATATCTCGGCACAGGTGATTCGCTATGCCGCCATTCAGATTCCCTTCGGACTGCTGGCTTATCTCGTTACCTTTGTGCATCAGCCGTGGCTCTACTGGACACTGGGCATCGCCCTCGGAATGGCAAGCATGGCGGTGTCGTTGCATATTCTCCGTCAGAAAACCAATCTCTGGGAGTCGCTGACGGCCAAAGTGAGAAGGAGGCTGGGGCGTGGCTAAGGTGACGGTGCTGATGGCATGTTGGAATGCTGCGGAGTATGTGGAGAAAGCGCTTGACTCGCTGCTCCGCCAGACATATCGTGATTTGCAGGTGGTGTGTGTCGATGATGCTTCCACCGACAACACCTTGGAGATTCTCCGGCAGTATGCGGCAAAGGACTCCCGCATACATGTCGTCTCACTGAGCGAGAATGGTGGACAGGCCCATGCCCGCAATGTGGCGCTTGCCAGGGCAGAGGGGGAGTATGTCTGCATGCTTGACAGCGATGACTGGATGTCGCCGGACGCCCTGGAACAGGCGGTTGCCGTTTTCGAGACACATCCTGATGCCGACTGTGTGCTCTTCCAGGTGGAGGAGGTGTATGCCGACCATGCCCGACGGTATCCGCTGCCTGCTTTTGAGCGGATGACGGGGGTGGAGGCTTTTGAGGCGAGTCTGACATGGTCGCTCCACGGATTGTATATGGTCAGGGCGGATATGCATAGGAAATATCCTTTCGATGAGACCACTCGTGCATACAGCGACGACAACACCACCCGCATCCATTATCTGCACTCGCGTGAGGTGAGGCAGTGCGGTGGCGTCTATTATTACCGCCAGCATGAGACTTCGGTCACACATGGCGTGAGTGTGCGCCGCTTCGACTATCTGCGGGCCAATGAGAGTATGCGTCGGCAGATGGAGAGGGCGGGGGCTGATGACAGGTTGCTCGGCATCTATGAAAAAATACGCTGGCTCAACCTCATCGACACCTACATGTTTTATTATTGTCATGGAAAAGAACTGTCTGATGCCGACCGCGCTTACGGTTTGGCGGAAATGAGGCGTGTATGGCGCAACATCGAGACATGGCGCATCCCGCGCAACCTGCGACTGAAACCTGGCTATATCCCGCTTCGGCCATGGTGGCTGTTCCGCTTGCAGGAGGAAGGCTATTTCACCTTGAGAAAGTGGATGGGAAAAAATAGATAGAAAAAAATGGCTCGTTTTTTTGTCTTTCCGATAGGAATCACTATCTTTGCATGAATAATCTCCGCTTCCATCTGAAAAACAAGGAAAGAAAATGACGCTAATCATTGTTGCTATCCTGCTACTCAGTTTTGTGCTCATCGCCACAGAGCATATCACCAATGTCAACAAGGCTGCGGTGGCCATCTTTGCAGGTACGGTGGGGTGGGTGCTCTACATCTGCTACGGCACAGATTTCGTCATGAGTGAGCACCAGGGAGAATATGTAGGCTTCCTCAATGGTGCCGTGGCCACCAGTACGGCAGTGAAGCAATATATCGCACAGAACATCTTTTTGAAATATGTGGGAAGGGCGGCAGAGATCGTGCTCTTCTTGCTGGCTACTATGACCATCGTCGAGATTCTCAACAACAACGGATGCTTCGATTTCCTCACTCCGATGGTCAGGACACGCCACAGCCGAAGGATGCTGTGGGCACTGACGACAGTCACCTTCATCATCTCAGCCAACCTCGATAATCTCACCACCACATCGCTCATGCTGGTGGTGACACGCAACCTGGTGTCTGAACATCGGGCAAGGTTCATTTACGGCAGTGCGGTGGTGGTGGCGGCCAATGCTGGAGGTGCCATGACAGTGATTGGCGACCCAGCAGGCGTCGTACTTTGGAACATGGGGGCGGTGACGGCAACCAACTTCTCCATGTCGCTCCTCTTGCCTTGTCTCATTGCATGGGCACTGCCCACTTACCTGCTTAGCAGATCGTTGCCAGAGCGTGTGACTATCGCATGGAAACCGATGCCGTTCAGGGGCGACGACACCAACCTCAATGTGTGGCAGCGTGCCCTCATGCTCTTTGTCGGAATCGGCGGACTTTGGTTCATCCCCACATTCCACAACATCACAAAACTGAGTCCCTTCCTGGGGGCACTGTGTGTGCTCTCCGTATTGTGGATCGTCAACGAGATTTTCAACCACAGGCTCTACAACGTCAACAAGATGACGGAGCGACGGATGCCTCAGGCTCTGCAATATGGGGTGCTGCAGATGATCCTCTATGTGATGGGAATGATGCTCGCCGTGGGGGTCGTGGAGGAGACGGGGGCCGTCAGGTGGCTCGCCGACCGCTGCGATGCCTATATCCATAATGTCTGGGTGATGGGGGCACTGGCAGGACTGGTGAGTTCGTCACTCGACAATTTCGCCACCGCGCTGAGTTTCTTCTCACTCCACTCCGTGGAGGAAGTGATACCCACAGGGGATGCCTACCAAGCAGCCTTTGCCACCAACGGCTGTTACTGGAAAGTGATTGCCTATTGTGCGGCTCTCACTGGAAACGTGCTCGCAATCGGTTCGATGAGCGGGGTGGCATTGCTCAAGATGGAGCGAATGCCGCTGATGTGGTATCTGAAGAATGTGGGTATCAAGGCTCTTGTCGGATGGGCAATGGGCTTGCTCGTCATGGTCTTCATCGCGCAGTGGCTGTGAAAAAGGCAAATCGAAGATTGAAAATTGAAGATTGAAGATTGAAAATTGAAGATTAAAAATTGAAGATTGAAGATTGAAAATTGAAGATTAAAAATCGATAAAGGATGCTTCTCCGTATGAACGCGTTTTGCGCGTTCCCTCAAACTAAAAATTTCAAAACCTAAATAACTATGGCAAAAATCAAGACAATAGGCGTAATGACTTCTGGTGGCGATGCACCGGGAATGAACGCAGCCATCCGTGCCGTCACACGTGCCGGCATCTGCAATGGTTTCAAAATCATGGGTATCTACAGGGGCTATGACGGTCTCATCAATGATGAAATCCAACCGTTCTCCACGGAGAATGTCAGCGGCATCATCATGTCGGGTGGAACCATCCTCAAAACGGCGCGCAGCAAGGAGTTCCAGACACCCGAAGGCAGGGAGAAGGCTTACAACAACATGGTGAAGCATGGCATCGATGCCCTTATCGTCATCGGAGGAAACGGTTCGCTTACAGGCGCCATGGAGTTTGCACGGGAATATGACGTGTGCTGCATCGGACTGCCCGGTACCATCGACAATGACCTCTATGGCACCGATTCTACCATTGGTTACGACACGACAATGAACACCATCATGGACTGTGTCGACCGCATCAGGGACACAGCGCAGAGCCACGAGCGTATCTTCTTCATCGAGGTGATGGGGCGTGACGCGGGCTTCCTCGCACAGAACAGCGCCATCGCTAGTGGAGCAGAGGCTGCCATCATTCCCGAGGAGTCCGTGCATGTCGACCAACTCGCAAGGTTCATGGAGAGAGGCATTCGTAAATCAAAAAAGAGTTGCATCGTCATCGTTTCGGAGAGTCCTAAATGCGGCGCCCTCTATTATGCTGATCGTGTGCGCAAGGAATTCCCCAATTTCGACGTGCGTGTGTCCATCCTCGGGCACCTGCAGCGTGGCGGACGACCCACGGCTCATGACCGCATTCTTGCCAGCCGCACTGGGGTGGGGGCCATCGAGGCCATCATCCAGGGACAGAGAAACGTCATGGTGGGCGTGCGAAACAACGAGATTGTTTATGTGCCGCTCGTAGAGGCCATACGAAGCGACAAGCCATTCGACAAAAAACTCATCAAGGTGCTCGATGAACTGAGCATCTGAAATGAATGTCTGACCTATTTGGCAGAAAGAGTTTTTTTAACAGAAATATATGAGCAAAAACGGCCCAAAAGGAAATTTTCGTCCATTTTATTTGTGGAGCATGATTATTTTTGCTATTTTTGCGAACAACTATTGAAAACTATTAAATTTAATATCTAAAATACAAGCTTATGTCACAACTTAACGGACACATATCCCAGATCATCGGCCCGGTGATTGACGTCAGGTATGACACCAACGGGCAGGATCCGGAGAAAGTGCTACCCAAGATTCATGATGCGCTCAAAATCGTCAGACCCGACGGGCGCAACCTCATCGTGGAGGTGCAGCAGCACATCGGAGAGGACACTGTCAGATGTGTTGCCATGGACAACACCGACGGACTGAGACGTGACCTCGAGGCCATCACTACAGGCTCTCCCATCCTCATGCCGGCTGGTGACCAGATCAAGGGACGCATGCTCAATGTCATCGGACAACCCATCGATGGCATGGCACAACTCGACATGAAGGGCGCATACCCCATCCACCGTGAGGCTCCGAAATTTGATGAACTTTCCACTCAAAAGGAAATGCTCTCTACAGGAATCAAGGTCATCGACCTGCTCGAACCTTACATGAAAGGTGGAAAAATCGGACTCTTCGGCGGTGCCGGTGTGGGCAAGACAGTGCTCATCATGGAGTTGATCAACAACATCGCAAAAGGACACAACGGCTACTCGGTATTCGCAGGAGTGGGCGAGCGTACCCGTGAGGGCAATGACCTCATCCGCGAGATGATCGAATCGGGTGTCGTACGCTACGGCGAGAAATTCAAAAAGGCCATGGACGAGGGCAAGTGGGACCTCTCACTTGTTGACCCCGAGGAACTGAAGAAGAGCCAGGCCACACTGGTCTACGGACAGATGAACGAGCCGCCGGGGGCACGTGCATCCGTGGCACTCTCTGGACTGACCGTGGCAGAGGAGTTCCGCGACAATGGTGGTAAGGACGGTGAGGCTGCAGATATCCTCTTCTTCATCGACAACATCTTCCGATTCACACAGGCTGGTTCTGAGGTGTCGGCGTTGCTCGGACGTATGCCGTCGGCCGTGGGTTATCAACCCACACTGGCCTCGGAGATGGGTACCATGCAGGAGCGCATCACCTCGACAAAACGAGGCTCCATCACTTCTGTGCAGGCTGTCTATGTGCCTGCCGACGACTTGACCGACCCGGCTCCGGCTACTACCTTCACACACTTGGATGCCACCACAGAGTTGAGCCGCAAAATCACTGAGTTGGGTATCTATCCCGCCGTTGATCCCCTAGGCAGTACATCGCGTATCCTCGACCCGCTCATCGTGGGTAAGGAACACTATGATTGCGCACAGCGGGTGAAGCAGATTCTGCAGCGCTACAAGGAACTCCAGGATATCATCGCCATCCTCGGTATGGATGAGTTGTCGGATGAGGACAAACTCACCGTCAACCGCGCACGCCGTGTGCAGCGTTTCCTCTCGCAACCATTCTCGGTGGCAGAGCAGTTCACTGGCGTCAAGGGTGTGATGGTCTCCATCGAGGATACCATCAAGGGCTTCAACATGATTCTCGACGGCGAGGTGGACTACCTGCCTGAGCAGGCATTCCTCAATGTCGGAACCATTGAGGATGCCATCGAGAAGGGTAAGAAACTCCTTGAGCAGGCTAAGGGATAAACAACGACAGTCCAATAAAGACAAAATTGCCTTATGCTCAACCTCAGAATTGTCTCTCCCGAAAAAGTGGCCTACAATGGTGAGGCTGAATCAGTCAAGGTGCCTGGCATCCTTGGCAGTTTCGAGATCCTCAACAATCACGCGCCCATCATCTCTGCACTGCAGAAAGGTGTGGTGGAATACGTCAACAGCGAGGGCCGACATCAACTGGACATCAACGGAGGGTTCGTCGAGGTGAAGAAAAACCTGGTGAGCCTTTGCGTGGAGGTGATATGAGCGCAGGGTTCCTTGACGTGGCATCACGACAGTACTGGAAACACGCGCTGTGGCTCACGGCTGGCATCTCGCTCATCGCACTGCTCGCTGCCAATGTCATGTACGCTCCGGTCGACATCACCCATATAGTGGTGGCTGTCCTGTTCTCGCTGCTCTCGGGATGTGCCATGGCGATGGTCATCAAACGTGTGGCAACACAGCGGAAACCCTGTATGGGCTCCTTCCTGGCCTACGCCGTGCTGAGAATCTTCGTCGCCTGTGCGATTATCGCCGCATATATGATGGTGACGGGACTGCGTGGCCGAGAGTTGCTGCCGTTCGTCATCCTGCTGGCGGTCTACTTCATCCTCCTCGACGTACTCGATGCCTGGTATATGGTAAGGGTGCAGAAGGAACTGGGGAGAGAGCCATGAGTACGGCAGTCGTTTTCGTCACTGTACTGGTGTTCACACTGCTCACTGTGGGTTATGTCAGGGGCATACGCTTTGTGGCACGCCACTCACCCGACAACCTCGTCAGGTTCCATTTCATCATGGTGGCTGTGAGGTTCATCTTCGCCATAACGGCGGTGGGCATCTTCGCACTGCTCTCGCCCTCCAGGGAGGACACGATGCAGTTTGCGGCGCTCACGCTCGGTCTCTACCTGACGATGATTGTCGTCACGATTATATTAAAACAATAGAAAAGAAATGAAATACATCAGACAATTGCTTGGCCTCATAGGGCTGCTTTGGGTGGCTGTGCCTGCCTTGGCGGCTGAGGGAGAGGAGTCGAAACTGGATATCTCGCACGTCGTGCTTGAGCATATCAAGGACTCCTATGAGTGGCACGTCACCGACATCGGCGATAAGCCCATCGTCATCCATCTCCCCGTCATCGTGCGTAGCAGCACTTCCGGATGGCATGTGTATTGCTCCTCGCAGTTTGAGCACCATGCCGATGCCAACGGTTACAGGCAGGGCCCTGACAACTTTGTCATTGCCACTCAGGGCGATAACGCTGGAAAGGTGGTGGAACTGGTGGGCGGTGAGGAGAAACGCCCGTTCGACATCTCCATCACCAAGACGGTGGCGACGATGTTCATCAGCGTCATTGTGCTGCTGCTGTGCATCCTCATACCCGCAAGGTGGTACAGGCGCCACAAGGCCAGCGACGAGGCTCCGGGGGGCTTCACCGGTTTCATAGAGATGCTGGTGATGTATGTGGTGGATGAGATCATCAAGCCTGGTGTGGGCAAGGGTTACGAGAAATACTGTCCCTACCTGCTCACTTGCTTCTTCTTCATCTTCACCTGCAACATCATGGGACTTATCCCGTTCCCGCCGGGCGGCGGAAATGTCACGGGCAACATCGCAGTGACATTCTTCCTCGCTCTCTGCACCTTCGTCATCGTGCAGTTCAGCGGCAACAAGCATTATTGGAAAGACATCTTCTGGCCGGATGTGCCACTGGCACTCAAGGCCTTCCCACTCATCCCGGCGATAGAGTTTGTGGGTATCTTCACCAAACCCTTCGCACTCATGATCCGTCTCTTTGCCAACATCATGGCGGGGCATGCCATCGCCATCTCGCTGGTGTGCATCATTTTCCTCGTCGCCACCAAGGCCGTCGGAGTCTTCCTCGGCATGAGTGCGGTGAGTGTCATCATGAGCGTGTTCATGTCTACCCTCGAGGTGCTTGTCTGCTTCATCCAGGCCATGGTGTTCACCATGCTCAGCGCCATCTTCATCGGTCTCGCACGGCATGAACCGGAGCATGAATAGGCACGAATAGGAAAGTAAGGTCAGAGGCAACAGGAGTAATGTCTACACTCCTAGTCTCCTAAACTCCTAGTCTCCTAAACTCCTAAACTCCTACACTCCTCAAAAATATAATAATCAACAAACATATTAACATTTTAAAATTTACAACTATGATTTCATTATTGTTAGCAGTAGAAGGCATTGCAAAGTTCGGTGCCGCTGTGGGCGCAGGTCTCGCAGCAATCGGTGCAGGTATCGGTATCGGCAGAATCGGTGGCCAGGCCATGGACGCTATGGCACGCCAGCCTGAGGTGATGAACAAACTGTTCACCAACATGATTGTGGCAGCAGCCCTCATCGAGGGTGTCGCACTTTTCGCAGCCGTCATCGCTTTCCTCTGCGTAGGATAAACAACCTGTTCGCTTTTTTCACAACCAATCGTTTAGAAGCGTATGGATTTATTGATTCCGAGTAGTGGCTTGCTTTTCTGGATGACCATCACGTTCTTTGTGGTGCTGTTCATTCTGTGGAAGTGGGGCTTCCCTGCCATCACTGACATGGTGAGGGAGCGCAAGGCTTTCATCGATGACAGTTTGCACAAGGCTCTGGAGGCCAATGAGAAACTCGCCAACATACAACAAGAAGGTGAATCCATTCTGCAGGAGGCTCGTGGTGAGCAGGCTCGCATCCTCAAGGAGGCAGCCGAGACACGCGACGCCATCGTGGGCAAGGCTCAGGACAAGGCAAAAGCCGAGGGCGCGCGCCTCATCTCTGAGGCAAAGGCTGAGGCTGAGAACGAGAGACAGAATGCCATTACCGACATACGTGCGCAGGTGGCTCAACTCTCTGTCCAAATCGCTGAGAAAGTGCTACGCGAAAAACTGTCGACCGACAAGGCGCAGATGGATTTTATCGACCGACTGCTCGATGAGGTGGAAGTCGGCAACAACAAGAAGTGACCGCCATGGAGATAGGTGTAATATCGGTACGTTATGCACGGGCGCTGCTCAAAAGCGCTACGGAGCAAAGAATCGAGGAGAGGGTCTACAGAGAGATGCAGGCGCTTGTGCAGAGTTATCTCAAAGTACCTCAACTCAGGTTCACCATCGACAATCCCATGCTCGCAAAAGAACAGAAGAAGAAACTTCTGGCAACGGCTTGCGGGAGCGAGATCGCACCCCTCACACGACGGTTCATCGACTTGGTTGTCGACAAGGGTAGGGAGAGCACCATGCAGTTCATGGCGGCCTCCTACATCACTCTCTACAGAAAGCAGAAAAACATTACGCGCGGAAGACTTATCACCGCTGTACCTGTCACCGCTGACATCGAGCGGAAGATGAGGCAGAAGGTGGAGGGAAAAACAAATGGTACCGTGGAGTTTCAGACTGAGACCAACCCCGAGATCATCGGAGGGTATATTCTCGAATATGATACCTACAGACTGGATGCAAGCATCCAAAACCAACTCCGCAACATTCTCACACAGTTGAGGTGACACACCTCAAGTTATTCATTTTTTCACAAGTAAAAGTATAATCAATGGCAGACAAAATAAAACCAAGCGAAGTTTCCGAGGTGCTGCTCCAGCAACTGCGAGAGATCAACAGCAAGGAACAGTTCGAGGAAGTGGGTACCGTGCTCGAGGTGAGCGACGGCGTGGCCCGCATCTACGGACTTAAGAACGCTGAGGCCAACGAACTGCTCGAGTTTGAGAACGGCACCATGGCTATCGTCATGAACCTCGAGGAGGACAACGTGGGATGCGTGTTGCTTGGCACCACCTCCGGCATCAAGGAGGGAATGGTGGCGAAGCGCACCAACCGTATTGCCTCCATCCGCGTGAATGACAACATGCTCGGACGTGTCATCAACCCGCTCGGACAGGCCATCGACGGCAAAGGAGACATTGACCTCACCGGGGCTTTCGAGATGCCGCTCGACAGAAAGGCGCCGGGCGTGATCTACCGACAGCCCGTGAAGGAGCCGCTGCAGACCGGACTCAAGGCTGTGGACTCGATGATTCCTATCGGACGTGGACAGCGCGAACTCATCATCGGTGACAGACAGACAGGAAAGACAGCCATCGCTGTCGACACCATCATCAATCAGAAAAGTTTCTATGAGGCTGGAAAACCGGTCTACTGCATCTATGTGGCCATCGGACAGAAAGCATCAACCGTGGCTGCACTCGTGCAGAACCTGAAGGAGCATGGTGCCATGCCTTATACCATCATCGTATCGGCTACAGCAGCCGACCCGGCTGCCATGCAGTACTACGCTCCCTTCGCTGGTGCAGCCATCGGCGAGTATTTCCGCGACAGGGGCGAGTCGGCACTGGTGGTATATGATGACCTTTCCAAACAGGCCGTAGCCTACCGCGAGGTGTCACTGATCCTCCGCCGCCCGTCAGGACGTGAGGCTTATCCGGGTGATGTGTTCTACCTCCACAGCCGTCTGCTGGAGCGTGCCGCACGTATCAATGACCAGCAGGAGGTGGCAGTGCAGATGAACGACCTGCCTGAGTGCATGCGAGGACATGTGAAGGGTGGCGGCTCTCTCACCGCTCTGCCCATCATCGAGACGCAGGCAGGTGACGTGTCGGCATATATCCCCACCAATGTCATCTCCATTACCGACGGACAGATATATCTTGAGAGCGACCTCTTCAACCAGGGCTTCCGTCCCGCCATCAACGTGGGTATCTCCGTGAGCCGTGTGGGTGGTTCGGCTCAGATCAAGAGTATGAAGAAGGTGGCTGGTACCCTCAAGATTGATATGGCTCAGTATCGTGAGTTGGAGGCTTTCTCTAAGTTCTCAAGCGACATGGATGCCGTCACGGCAATGACACTCGACCGAGGACGTAAGAACAACCAGTTGCTTATACAACCTCAGTATAGTCCTATGCCGGTGGGTGAGCAGATCGCCATCCTCTATTGCGGCACACGAGGACTGATGGCCGACGTGCCTGTTACCGAGGTCAGACGTTGTCAGGATCTCTTCCTCGAGAAGATGCGTTCCACACATGGCGACACCCTCGCCACTCTGGGGAGCGGAAAGATTGATGACGACTGCATCAAGGTGATTGAGGAAGCCATGGCGGATATCGCAGGACAATTTAAGAACTAACAGCCTATGCCGTCGCTCAAGGAGATAAAAAACCGCATTGCGTCTGTCAACAGTACGCGGAAGATCACGAGTGCCATGAAGATGGTGGCTTCCTCAAAACTGCACCACGCACAGGTGCAGATTGAGAGGATGCTGCCCTATGAGAGCATGCTCGAGCATATTCTCAAGACTTTCATCGCCTCAGATGCCGATGCCCATTCCATTTTCGAGCGTCAGCGCGAGGTGAAAAGGGTGGCACTCCTCGTCTTCGCGTCAAACAGCAGCCTGTGCGGTGGCTTCAACTCCAACATCATCAAACTCATGCAGCAGGCGCTGGAGGGTTATGAGCACCTCGGATGCGACAATATCGTCATCTATCCCATCGGGCGTAAGGTGGCAGAGAAAGTGGCCAAATTGGGCTACCAGTCTGCGGGTGACTTTACTGCCCTTGCCGACAAACCCAATTCGGTGGACTGCATCAACATCGCCACCGAACTGGGCAGGAAATTCCGGTTGGGAGAAATAGACAAGGTGGAACTCATCTACCATCACTTCAAAAGTGCTGGTTCGCAGGTGCTCACCCGAAAGACGCTCTTGCCCATCGACCTGGAGTCGGAACTGGAGTCCGACCATGAGCGTGACCTGACGTCAAACATCATCACAAAAAAGGCGCAGGACTATCTCAAAAAACGTAAGAAGAGGCATGAGGGTGCGGAATCGGAGGAAACGAAGCCGCTCAATGACAATTTCATTGTCGAACCCGACATGGACACAGTGCTGGGGATTCTTATCCCGAAATATGCCCACCTGATGGTCTACACCGCCTTGCTCGACAGCAACGCCTCAGAGCATGCTGCGAGAATGGTGGCCATGCAGACAGCCACTGACAATGCGGATGAACTGCTGCGTGAACTCAACCTGCAGTACAACAAGAGCCGTCAGCAGGCTATCACCAATGAACTGCTTGACATCGTGGGTGGATCAGTCAACAACTAATATGAAATTCTCAATCATCGGCACTGGGGCCATCGGTGGCTTCTATGGTGCCAGGCTCGCACGTGCCGGACATGACGTGCATTTCCTGTTGCACAGTGATTATGACTTTGTGGCAGAACATGGATTGCAGGTGGACTCATGCGATGGCAGTTTCCACCTGCAGTCTCCGTATATTTACCGCTCTACCTCAGACATGCCGGAGAGCGATGTCGTGTTGGTTGCCCTCAAGTCGGTCAACAACCATCTGTTGCCCGACTTGCTGAGACCGCTGCTGCATGAGCGCACCCTTGTCGTGCTCATCCAGAATGGGATTGGACTGGAGCACGACCTCCAGCAGCATTTCCCCGACCTGTGGCTCGCGGCAGGACTGGCTTTCATCTGCTCTTCGAAGACAGAGCCTGGGCGTATCTCTCACCAGTGCTATGGCAGCATCAATTTCGGCAACTATTCCTGCAAAGATGAAGACCTCATGTCGCGTACGGTGGAGGCTTTCCGCGAAGCGGGCATAGAGGCCAATCTGGTGGAGTATTACCAGGCAAGGTGGAAGAAGGCGGTGTGGAACATGCCGTTCAATGGAATGACGGTGGCACTGCATACGCAGACCGACCGTCTGTTGGCCAATCCCGTCACGGAGCGGTTGATCTTTGAGCAGATGATGGAGGTCATCGGTGCCGCTCAGCATCTTGGGGTTACAGGCCTAGATGAGGAGTTCGCTCACAAAATGATTGCCACAACACGTGTCATGACACCTTATTCACCGAGCATGCGTCTGGATTACGATTTCCATCGCCCGATGGAAATCTATTACCTCTACACCCGTCCCATTGAGGAGGCGCGTGCCGCCGGCTACGACATGCCACGCCTCGCCATGCTCGAGGCAGAACTCCGCTTCCTGTCAGATGTATAACTAGGGAGACCAGAGACTGGTCTTTCTAGTTTTTCTAGTCTCCCTAGTTTCCCTAGTGCTCCTAGTCCTCCTAGTCCCCTAGATCATTTAAAAGAGAATGCCGACGACTTGCCGTTGACATTCTGGAATTGTCCCTTGTATTGACCATTTTTGTAGGTGCCCACCAGATCGCCTGTCACTGTTCCGTCACTGCGGCTCACGCGAAGCACCAAACGGCCATTCGATGGGTCGTAGGAGACGAGTTTCACGTCACGGTTCTCATTTTCCCCTACACCCAGTTCCTTGCTATTGGTGGTGTACATCAAGGAACCACTGTTGTTGTCCATTGACAGGCGGGTGGCCCAACCACCCATCAGTCCCTCAACCAAGAATGAAAGTGATTCGCCGACAGCCTTGTGCTTGCCGTTGTTTTTGACATATTCGTCATACTCGTTCCCGGTGGGCAGGAAGGAAGCCATGAACTCCTCCTTGGTGATGCCTTTGATGTTGAGCCGCTGACCTGTCTCGCTCTCCATGCTCGCACCAAGTTTCTTTGTCCTCACCGTCACCGTCTCCCCTGCTTTCACGTCGATGCCAGGTACCTCCTCCGTGGCCATCTCGCCGCCACCCCAGTAGCCTTCTTTGTAGATAATACTCCAGGCGTTGCCGGGAATATCGATTGACGAGGAGTTCTTCACCTTGAACACCGCACCTTTGGAGGATACCCATTCACCCTCGTAATAATCGTCTCCCCAGGTGCCGGTGCTGGAAATGGAAAGGGCGGATTTCACTTTGTTGTTGAACTCCTCAAACAGATAGTCGGCGAGTCCTTTGTCTGCCATGCGCTCTGCCTGTTCTGCGTCGGTCAGACCTTCCTTCCACTGTCCTGTCTTCTTTGCAAACGACAGTTCGGCGGCGGGGTAAGCAAAAAGACCGTGTGACGATTGGATGACGTATCCGCCGTCAGTATTCTCACTCACCAGCAGGTCTATTCCCTTGCCCAAGGTGAGGGTGGTCATTTTCTCTGCCTCGTCTGTTGTGATGACAAGACTGTCGGCATTGTAAGTTACCGACAGCGACTCGGCTTTTTCTGCATCGGGATACATCCGCGTGATGGCGGCACGGTCGCCGTTGGCGACAGCGGTGGCAAACTCTTCGGCAAATGCCTTGTATTTTCCGTCGCCCGAACACGATACCATCAGCAGGGCGACAACGCCAGTCATGCTGGCAAAAATCCATTCTTTCATAGTCTTTGATTGATTGTTGTGACAAAAATACAAAAAAATGATGATCATTTGCTGTATTCATCACTTTTTTTTGCAAATCTTCTCCTCCTGTCAAATTGTTCATCTGAAAGAAGCATCACCCGCAATGACAAAATCTTCGTCTTTCATTTGAAAGTATGAAATAATATGCTTATTTTCGCGGCACGGAAACAGATAATGACTATAGTCCCACTAAAATAGGAAGGGTTGATATTTAATGGCTGCAGGTTTTTCAATACTTATTCCTTCGTGGAATAATCTGCCTTATCTTCAGTTGTGTGTTGACAGCATCCGGAGATATTCTGCATTTGAGCATCAAATCATCGTGCATGTGAATGATGGTTCTGATGGAACTCTCGAATGGGTGAAGTCGGAGGGATTGGACTACACATGGTCTGCTCAAAATATCGGTGTTTGTCTTGCCATGAATATGATGAGGCGGCTGGTGAGGCGAGATTATATCTATTTTATCAATGACGATATGTTCGTGCTCCCAAACTGGGATGTGGTGTTGATGGATGAGGTGCGGCGTCTGCCCGACAATTTATTTTATCTGTCGGGAACAATGATACAGCCACATGATGAGAATGATGTGGGATTGTGCATCAATTTTGGCGATTCGGTTGAGACTTTCCAAAGAGAGAAACTGTTGAAGGAATATATGGATGTGCCGTATCATGACTGGATGGGATCTACACGTCCACCAAATCTGGTGCATCGCGACATCTGGGACCTGGTGGGCGGCTATAGCATAGAACTGAGTCCGGGAATGTATAGTGACCCGGATTTTACGGCAAAACTTCTGATGGTAGGAGTGCGATATTTTAAGGGAATGGGCAACAGCCGTGTCTATCATTTTGAGACAAAAACCACCAAGCGCATCCAAAAAAACGATGGAGCCGTTCAGTTTTTGCTCAAGTGGGGCATCTCCAATTCTGCCATGCGTAAATACATTACACGCCAGGGTAAGGACTGGGCTTTGCATGAGACTCCCATCAACCATGAAAAACTGAAGTCAAAGCGTAAATCTGCCAGGTGGAAAGCAATATGGTATCTGCTCAGCAAAGGATTCGGGTTGGTGAAGAAAATTGAGAACGATCGTTGATTCTCATTTATTTCTTTTCATTCTGCCCATTCTCCCGCTTTCATCTTTCGTCTTCATGAAAACGACCAGTGAACTCGATGTGGCTGCGCTGACGTGGTGTGACGCTCACTGCTGCGTTGCCTCCGTCAAATAAAGTGATGATGTAATTGTAGGAGTCCTCAGTGTCTACCGCATGGATGTAGATGATGTGCCGGTTGCGGTGCGAACTGTCCACTGTGTAGTTCGTGATGGGGGCTTTGAAGCGCAGACCTTTTCCTCCGCCGTAGGGAATGCTGTAGGCTCGGCCGAAGAAGGGGAGGTCGGACTTCAGAGTGTCGCCATCCACCGTCACGCTATAGGAACTGGTGAGATTGATGACTCCTACAGGCCCTTGCGGCTGGGCACGGTCGACGTCGATGGTATACTGTCGGTTGGCGAGGCCTTCCTCGATTTTTGCCTTGGTCAGCGCGAGTTGCTCGGCTTTGGCTGCCCTGGATGCTTCCGACGTGGCGCAACTGTTCATGCTCAGGAGCCACATCAGGCACAGAATGGCGTAACAACTTGTAATGACTGTCAAATAGGGCTTTCCTCTCTTCATTGTTGTTGGCTTTTCAGTATTGTTGACTTGATGTTGGCAAAAATAGCACTTTTTCCCTTAGCAGGCAAATTATTCATGTGAAAAACAAGAAGGATTTTGATTCCTTGCAAATATTTATCTATACGATCATCATAACATGTGGATAAATCGTAATTTTTTCCTGATTTTAACGCCTCACGAATATTCTAAGAAAAATCTTTTTTAAACCCTTATCTTATTTTTTTTTCGAAGCGAAGCGTTTTTTGATTATCTCTTCTTTTCGGATAGGTCTGAACTTGCGCAAGTTGATTTATTGTTAATTATCCCAAATTTAAGTAAGGCTGTTGAGAATAATTCCGTAACTTTGCCCTTCATGCTAATGACTTATTAAATTAACTGCAATGGATTTCGACCAACAACTATTCCTCAAGCACTTCCATAAGAACAAGAACCTGAATGTCAGTTCATCACCATCACTGCGGCGCAATGAACAAATCCATTTCATGCTCTGCTTCGATGAGCAGGGACTTGCATACGTCAAGGTGGTGGACAAGAAGGGGGCGGAGGTGCGGACCGACTACCGACTTTACACAGATGAGTTGTTCAATGTGTTGCGTGCTATCGACAAGGCGAGGGAAGAGATGCGCGAGAAGATAGTCTGGGGTGAGGAAAACGAGCGCGTCTATCTGTCTCAGTGGCGCTGGGTGCTATATGAACTGGTGCGATGCAACAATATCGTAGATGAGCAGATGCGACCCCTGCAGGTATCAGATACAACCCTGCAATTGAGGCTGCATATCTCTCAGAATGAAAAGGGAGAGTATGTCACCGCTGTCGATGTGTATGGCGACGGTATCGTTGCCGATAAATTCCAACTCATTGCCGACAACTTTGTGCTCGCAGGCGACATCCTCTATCCACTGCGGCCCATCGGCGACAATTTTGCATCCCTCCGTTATTTCCTGATCAGTTTTCCAGAAAACTGGGCAGAGGCCTACTTGTCGGTGTTCTTTTCCTATATGGAGAATGTCGTGCCGGTGTTTGGTGACTACAAACTCGTGTACAGCGACCAGTTGGTGACAACCATACCTACGATCATCTTCGAGAAAGTTGACGAGGACATGGCTCTTTACATGAGGTTGGTGCAGGGACTCGATGGATTCGAGCATGACTTCATGCATCGCTTCGATCTCGTCTATGTGGCAAGGCTTACCATGGAGCGACAGATTCTCCTCAAGAGAATCGCTCACCGCGACAAAGTGCAGGACATCAAACAACTGCAAAACAAGATTCTCAAGTATGCAGGGTCGATGGGTAAGAAAGAGGTATATCAGGAGGATGACCTTTTTATCATCCCAGAGGCCATTGCCGGTCCCTTCCTCCTTGGGGCACTCCCGGAAATCGTCCGCGATTACCGCATCGTGGGGTCGGAGAGTTTGAAACGCTACAAGGTGAAGTCGGCTCAGCCCAAACTCAGCCTGAAAATCGGTTCGGGAATCGACTTCTTGGAGGGCACTGCCACCGTCAATATCGATGAGGAACAGTTCTCGCTGCGTAATTTTCTCGCACAATACCGTAAGGACAAGTATATCACTCTCTCTGATGGCAACCGTGCCATCGTCGATGAGGGGTTCATGCGCCGGCTTGAGCGACTTTATCATCATGGTGCGAAGAAGGATGGTACGCTGCGTATCAGTTTCTTCGATCTGCCTGAGGTGGAGGAACTGATGCAGCAGAGGATGGAGGGCAGCGCGTTCGAGCACCATAGGGAGGTGTACGACGGATTCAACCATCTCAAGGACCAGAAGATGCGATTCCCTCAGGTGAAGGCTCAGTTGCGCAACTATCAGCAAGAAGGGGTCAAATGGATCAATTATCTCTATGAGAACAAACTGGGCGGATGTCTGGCCGATGATATGGGACTGGGAAAGACGCTTCAGACCATCGCCATGCTTGCCCGTGTCTATCCCAAGGTGAGGAAACCGTCGTTGATTGTCATGCCACGGACGTTGCTGTTCAACTGGCAGGATGAGTTGCAGAAATTTGCTCCCCAACTCACCTTCACCATCTACTACGGTGCACAGCGTGATCTGAAAGAGGCGATGAAGAGCCAGTTGGTGCTCACTACCTACGCTCTCGTGCGCAACGACATTGAGACTCTCTCCAAGAAGAAGTTCCACTATGTCATCCTCGACGAGAGCCAGAACATCAAGAACGTATCGTCGCTGACCACTCAGGCGGTAATGCTCCTGCAGGCTGAGCACCACCTCGCTCTCAGCGGCACACCGATAGAGAACAATCTCACAGAACTTTACTCCTTGTTCCGCTTCCTCAACCCGTCGATGTTTGGTTCGCTGGAGGAATTCAACCGCGAGTATACCAATCCGATACAGCAGCAGGGTGACAAGGACACTATGAATGCCCTCCGCCGCAAGATTTTCCCCTTCGTGCTCCGCCGCATCAAGCGCGATGTGCTCACCGAACTGCCCGACCGAACTGAGCAGACACTCTTCTGTGAGATGTCTGATGAGCAACTGAGGTTTTATGAGCAGCGCAGGCAATACTACCACAGCCTGGTGAAAAAGGAGATACAGGCCAACGGCATTGCGAAAAGCCAGATGGTGATGTTCCAGGCCCTCAGTGAACTGCGTCGCATCGCCTCTGTGCCTGAGAGCCTGAGCGATGGTCAGGTGCATTCCCCCAAAATCGACCTGCTGATGGACAGCATCACAGAGGCTGCAGAAAATGGACACAAGGTAGTGGTGTTCTTCAATTTCATCGCCGGTATCGAATTGGTCAGCGAGCGGTTGGAGCAACAGGGCATCGATTTCGCCACCATGACTGGCTCCACACACGACCGGCGCAGTGTCATTGAGCGGTTCCAAAACGACCCCCAGTGCATGGTGCTGCTCATGACCATGAAGACTGGCGGAGTGGGTCTTAACCTCACCGTCGCGGACACTGTGTTTATCTTCGAGCCGTGGTGGAACCGTGCTGCCGAGGAACAGGCCATCAACCGCCTCCATCGTATCGGGCAGACGCAGAAGGTGATGAGTTACTCGGTCATCATGCGCGACACGATAGAGGAGAAAATCCGACTGTTGCAGGAGAAGAAAAAACTCCTTTTTGATGGTCTGATTGGAAGCGACACCACTACAACAAAGGTTCTCACCGAGGAGGACATTGATTTCATCCTCAGTTGATTATTTCTTATAAAACAAACACTACTGATTATGTTCGAGGAAATGATAGATGTCATCAAACTGTATCTGCCCGACAGAAAAACCTTTCAGTCATTGAGCGGCGATTATGGATTCCGGTTCAATAAGGATGAACTGCAAAATATGGTTGAGCCCTTCAGAAAGATGCTTCGTGGTGCGAAGGTGGAGGTGTACGACAGTGAGGGATATCTTACAAGCAGCGAAACGCTGAGGAAAATGTTGGACACTCCCGTTCCGCAGAAGATGGTCTATCAGCAATTCATGGCCATCATGATGGGCGACAGGCGAAATTTCATCACCTATATCAACCGCCTTCCCCAACTGCATCAGAATGTCTACAGGATGATCCTCCGAAACAACATGTGCCTGTTGTCGGATGTGAGAAAAATGATGGGCTTGTCTGAAAAACCGAAGGAGCGCAGATATTATTGGGGCATAGAAAAGATAGATCTTAATTTTGTCGATTATATCAATGGTGGATACGATGACAGTTACAATTATATCTACTATGTCTCGATTTCTTTGGAACTGAGAGAGTGGATGTTTGATGCGCTGTTGCCGGGAGAGCGCGACCTTGTCGTCGAAGAGGAATTGCCGGATAACCTTCAGGAGGGGTGCTTCGAACTTTCCACCATTACGCACATGCCGGTAGTGGAGGCTCTTTTGGAACAGGGTGTACTTACGATGGTTACCAACAAATTTTCTGCGGCTTCGGTGAAAAAGGGGGTTGCTCAGTTGGGGGCAGAGGAGTTCTTCTCTGGCTTGGGACTGCCCAAGGTCATGCTTTCCCTGCGTGGTGCCATCATGCTGCAAACCATGGGTTGTGTGTATGGTGAGAGGAGAATGAAGACTGGCAAGAAAAAAATGCCAGAGGAAAGGCTGAGAATCATGAGGACGTTGGTCAACAACAATGTCTTTGATCTGTATCCTATCCTGTTGGGCTATTGTTCTGGTCTGCGTCCTACGATGTATGAATATTTTTATGGTGACAGGATCATGGCTGTGCTCTGCAAAGCCGTTCAGGAATGGAAATTGGGCGAGTGGATAGAGGTCTGTTCGATCATACGGCGCTATTTCCAAAGCACGGGGCATGCCGAAGATCTGAACTTCATCTCCAAGTATCAGGTCGACAGGGTGACGGTTTGGAATAAGTTTGGCGGCGAGGAGAGAAGGGTGCGTATAGGGAACTTTGCTAAGGAGATTGGCATTCCCTTCTGTAAGGGCTTGCTGTTTTACATGGCGGCATGGGGATGGCTCGATATCGCTTGTAGGGAATACGACAGCGATGATGTCAGTCCTTACGACACGCTGGAATATGTCCGTATGACACCGCTTGGGGCTTATGTGCTGGGACTGACCGACAAATACGAGAGACCAGCATTACCCAAAAATGAAACCTATTTCGAACTTGACCCCGACCGCCTCATCATCAGATCGTTGTCTGAGGACAATCCGTATGAGAGTCTGCTTAAAGACACATGTATACCTATCGGAAACAGGCGATATAGGATGACGGCGGAAACCTTCCTCGCGCACTGCGGGGACAAGGAGGACGTGCAGGGGAAGATAGATTTTTTCCAAAAATACATCAGCGGCAATCTCACCCAGGTGTGGACTGACTTTTTTGACAGTCTGCTGAAGCGCTGTAATCCCCTTTCAAGACAATCGAGCGATGATTATATCATCTACAGCATATCTGCAGACAACAAACCTCTCATCCACCTGATGGCCAATGACCCCGTACTCAGACCGCTTATCATCAGGGCGGAGAACTTCATCATCCTCGTGCCAAAGGACAAAAAGACGAAGTTTGAGCAGCGTCTCAAGAGCCTGGGATACCTGCTGTGAGTCCTGCTCAATTGTCAATAGCACTTTATCCATAAAGGCCTCAGTTTCTTTCAACTTGAGAAAGTTGTGTAAAAAACTTGTTTGTTTTTTTGATTTTCGCTCGGCTTTCATTATCTTTGCACCAAATGCACTGAACCAATCTGAAACCTGTATAAGAGTAACAATCTAAATCTAAGCAATATGAATCTGAAAGTACGTTTAGCGGTGATGAACTTCCTGGAGTTCGCCGTTTGGGGTGCCTACCTCACATGTATGGGTAATTATCTTGGAAAGGCGGGATTAGGTGAGCAGATTGCCTGGTTCTATGCCATTCAGGGTATCGTGTCTATCTTCATGCCTACCCTGATGGGTATTGTGGCTGATAAGTATATCCAGCCGCAGCGCCTGTTGGGTATCTGCCATTTGTTGGCAGGTGCCTTCATGATCGGCTGCTGGTGGATGGGAATGAACAATCCGACACCCGACAAGACAGCGTTCATCACGCTCTACACGCTGAGCGTCGCATTCTACATGCCCACCATCGCACTTGCCAATACAACGGCATTCTCTATCTTGTCGCGCAACGGGATGGATACCGTCAAGGACTTCCCGCCCATCCGAGTGCTGGGCACCGTGGGCTTCATTGCCACCATGTGGTTTGTCAACTGCGCTGTGTGGGACGGTGGCTCTTTCATGTTCACCCTGGGTGAGAACGCTCACAAGTTCCAGTACACCTACATGCAGTTCTTTGTATCGGGATTGCTCAGTTTTGTGCTCTTTGCCTATTGCTTCACCTTGCCCGCTTGTCCGCTGGTCAAGAAGGAGGGTGGAAAATCCTTGGCAGAGACTTTCGGACTGAATGCCTTCAAATTGTTCAAGACCAAGAGGATGGCTTTGTTCTTCATCTTCTCTGCATTGCTGGGTATGTGCCTCCAGGTGACAAACGGATATGCTGGTCCGTTCATCACCAGTTTCAAGGGCAGCATGGATGCTACCATCGCCAATTCCTTCGCGGCCAACAACGCCACCTTGCTTACCTCCATCTCTCAGATCAGTGAGGCGCTGTGTATCTTGATGATTCCGTTCTTCCTGAAACGCTATGGCATCAAGGTGGTGATGCTCATGTCCATGTTCGCTTGGGTGTTCCGCTTCGGATTCTTCGGAGTGGGCAATCCTGCCATGCCGGGTGTGCTGCTCTTCATCCTGTCTTGCATCGTCTATGGTGTCGCCTTCGACTTCTTCAATGTCTCAGGCGGTATCTTCGTCGATCAGGAGTGTGAGCCGAGCATCAAGGCTTCGGCACAGGGACTCTTCATGATGATGACCAACGGTGTGGGTGCAACTGTAGGCACGCTGGCTGCCGGTGCCATTATCAATTCATACTGCTCATGGCAGGATGTGGTGGTGAATGGCGTCAGCCAGAGTTTCCTCCTGGGAAGTTGGCAGACATGCTGGTTCATCTTCGCCGCCTTTGCCCTTGTGGTGGGTGTGGCGTTCGCATTGGTCTTTGACCCGAAGAAAAAAGAGAACTGATGGGATTGGTCAGGCTGTATTTCAAGGGGGTGTCCGAAATCGTCGCTTCTGATGATGTGGGACTGCTGACACTGACCGATGAGGAACGCACACGCCAACTCTCCATCATCTGCGATGCCAACATGGTCTACCAGTTCGGCTTGCGTATCAAGGCGGCTGAGGTGGTGCCCAAGTTGGCGCCCGAGGTGCTGTGGCAGGTCATCGCACGCAACCTTGACCTGCGTTTCCAAATCATCATCAATGACTTGGACGATGGACAGTACAAGACCTTGTTATATATGCCTGATATCCTGCAGGCCATCCCCGTGCGTGCCAGTGATGGGGTGCTCATAGCCCATATCTCTGGCATGCCCATCTACATCGAGGAGCGTCTGCTCTTGCGGCAGGGAATCCCCTATAGCGACTCCGAGACCGGCATTTCCGTTCCTGTGAATGTCATCAGCAACGACATGCTTCGCAAGGCACTCGACAAGGCGGTCGAAGAGGAGGACTATGAGAAGGCCTCCCAAATCCGTGACGAATTGCTGAGAAGGGGTGATAAAGACCGCAGACCATGAAGGAAGCCCGTTATTTCTATGCGCCTGATGCAGTCACCGCAGGGCGGTTGCCCGATGATGAGGCGGCTCATGCCATCCGGGTGCTCCGACTCCGCGAGGGGGATGAGATTTTCCTCATCGACGGTGTGGGCAATTTCCATCGGGCGCAGGTGACGCTCGTCTCATCCAAGCATTGTGCTTATCAGATATTGGAGACCTTGCCGCAACAGCCTTTGTGGCGCGGACATATCCATCTGGCGATGGGACCCACCAAGATGATGGACCGGGTGGAGTGGATGGCGGAGAAGGCAACGGAGATTGGATTTGACGAACTCACCTTCCTCGATTGTCGCTTCTCCGAGCGCCGTGTGGTGAAGACGGAGCGTGTGGAGCGCATCGTCTTGGCGGCTGTCAAGCAGAGCCGAAAGGCATGGCGACCAGTGGTGAATGGGATGACTCCTTTTGAGCAGTTTGTCAAGATGCCTCGCGAGGGGGCGAAGTTCATCGCCCACTGCTATGAGGAGATAACCCGCACCGACCTCTTTGACATTCTTTCTGCATTGGAAGATGACAACCCACAGGTGACCGTCCTCGTCGGACCAGAGGGGGATTTCTCCATTGAGGAGGTGAGGCTCGCCATGGACAACGGATTTCAGTCGGTATCTTTGGGTGAGTGTCGCCTGCGCACGGAGACTGCGGCCCTCTCTGCCGTCATGATGGCACAGTTGGCCCTGAGAAAACGTTTTTAGAAAAACACTGTAATTATCTTTTCATTTGTGCCCTGAAGTATGCATCCCATGATATACGATTCACGACATGCTAAGGAAACCAACTCCCCCTCTCAGATGAGAGGGGGTTGGGGGGCGTTGATCATAAACAATAAGGGCACGTTGATATTTCTTTCTCTCTTGATCATGCTGCTCTCCGGTTGCGGCAGTTCAGGTCAGGAGAAGGCTGGCCTTCCCAATGAGGAGGAACTGCTCAGTGAGATCAGTCGACTGCCGATGCTCTATACGGTGGAAGCAGAGGTGGAGGTGCTGGTGGAGGGACATGGCAAGAACGGCACCGCAGAATGGAAAACGATGTTTGGATCACGTGATATCATTGTACCAGTGAGGGCGTATCTGAAGGCGGGAATCGACTTGTCTAAGATGACGGATGTCGAGGTGAAGGGCGACAAAGTGTATGTCAGCCTTCCTGACCCAGTGATAGAGATTGAGAGCACGGAGATTCCCTGGGAGAAGGTGGTCACCAGCGTGTCGGGGTTGCGCGACAAGTTCAGCAACCGTGAGAAGGAGTTCCTCACTCGTAAGGGGAGAATCAAAATCTTGGAGGATATGGGCAACCTTGACCTCATTCAACCTGCCCAGGAGCATGCTGAGCAGATAGTGAGCAACCTCATTAGGGGGATGGGCTATAAGCCTGTGCTCAGGGCGCGACCTATTTATGATGAACGTGAAATCATCAGGTTTGTCAAGGATTAGTAGATAGTGTGGATAAGATGAACGAATTGATGAAATGGATACTGACCGCTGCCACCATATTGGTGGCTTTGGGTGTGGTGCTCCTGTTCCTGCGACTGACCAAGCCTGCAGAACCATTGGATTACTCCACTGGGCCTGTCACCGTGCTCGACATCGCCAAGACAGAGAAACTGAAGGTGCTGACTATGCATAAGGAGGTGCTGGCTCATCAGCATCGCTTCAATTCGGGCTTGCTCAAGAAAAATGAGGAGCGCATCTATGTCATCTATCCTGCTACCTTGCATTTCGGCTTCGACCTGACAAGATGTGATAGCAACAGCATCCGAACACATGGCGATACGGTGAGTGTCACCTTGCCGCCCGTGCAGATACTCAACAAAGACGGACATTCTGTCGATGAGGCCATCAAGCGCACGGCTATCGAGGAGGGGGAGTGGTCGGCAACGGACATGACCAATCTGCGCAACCGCGCTGAGGCTATCATGCGCCGCCAGTGTGAGTACGACGGGTGTTACGAAAAGGCTGAGAAGGCTGGCATCAGCGCGGTCAGGTCGATGATGGCGTCGTTGGGTTTCGGCCATGTCGAGGTGAAGGTGAAGAAAAGGGCCAGTTACGGCCTTTGCCTCATCGACAGAAACTTCCATAATAACCATAGTTTCAAGTTTTGCCGGAAAGACGGAAAATCATATCTCTCATATGAGAAAGGTGGGCAGGAGTCACACCTCTACTATACTCCAGGAAACATCCCGCTGCACGAATTGCTCGCCCTGGGTGACTATTTCATGCTTTTCTTTGACCGTAGTCCGCGTCAGGCGATGGTTTTCAAGAAAAACAACCAACTGGCTCTCGCCTTCCTCAATACAACCATCACTGCAGGAAGCAAGGAGGCAGCGCAGGTGCGCAGTCGTGCCTCGAAGTACGACATGTCACCGCTCCGCCATGCCATCGTAGACCTTATTTATGGGGGAAAGGTCAACCTCACCATCATGGAGACTGACAAAAAAGGCAACGAGATCTTCAGATATTGATTTCCCTAGTCTTCCTAGTCACTCCTAGTTTTCCTAGTCCTCCTAGCCCAGCACAGAATATACATACCCCTTTGCCGTGTTCACCACAGTGGTAAACCGCTCCTCTCCGGTCAGCACATCCTTCATATTTTTTTTGATGCCTGTTCCCCTGAGTTTCAGAAGGGCTTCCTTCATCGTCCAAAGTCGGATGAAGGCGATGTCAGGGTGGGGAGATGACAGAATCTGGCGCATCTCCTCATCGTTCATCGTATAACGGGCCACCGACTCATTGTAAGCCCTGATGCGCTCTACATCAATGCCGATAGGATGGGGGGATATAGCGCAGACCGCAGCCTCGGTGCAGTGGCTCATGTTGAAATGGATATGTGGATAGTCTGCAAGAAAAGGTTTGCCATCTTTCCCATAGCCAAGCAGAGGTGGTTCGGGGATGCCATATTCCTCTCGCAGACCGTCGCAGAGCAGCAAAAAGGCTGCCGCACAGAGTTTCTGACCCAGTTCATGACGGAAACGGAGCACTTGCTCGCGGCGCTGCTCCGTCAACTGGGGCATGGCTGCCGTGAGGTCGAATGATGTGATGTCGTCGTTGATGTAGATCATTATAATATCAAAAAAGCCAAGCATCTTGCCTGGCTCTTTTTGTAGGAACAATCGGACTCGAACCGATGACCTCTTCAATGTGACTGAAGCGCTCTAAACCAACTGAGCTATGCTCCTGTGCGTTTTGCGATGCAAAGGTACTACATTTTTGCGAACCACCAAATTTTTTTCGTCTTTTTTTTCATTTGGCGATTTTTGACTTCTCCCACCATGAAACAAGAATGGCTGTGCAACTGGTAGGGACACGATGATCGCGTCCGCACAGGCGACAGCCTGTTTCCACACCATGAATGGATGATATACAGGAAAATCCTGTTTTCCAAGAAAAATGTCAACTGTAAATGGATTTATTTACCTAAATATGATAATTTCTCGGAAAAAAAACCTAAATTTGTAACCTCTATCCATCTCTTAAGAGATGATCATGATGGCCTGAATGCCCATGATAATTCGCGTAAGAATATAAAACATATAATTTCCATGTAATGAACCATTAATATTCTCGCCGCAAGTGACGAAAAATTCTCTAATTCGACAAATTCGTGACTTAAAATTCATGAACCATTCATGATAATTCGCGTAAGAATATAAAACATATAATTACAATGTAATGAACCATTAATATTCTCGCCGCAGGTAACGAAAAATTCTCTAATTCGACAATTCGTGACAAAAATTCATGAACCATTCATGATAATTCGCGTAAAAAAATAAAACATATAATTACCGTGTAATGAACCATTAATATTCTCGCTGTAAGCGACGAAAAATTCTCTAATTCGATAATTCGTGACTTAAAATTCATGAACCATTCATGATAATTCGCGTAAAAAAATAAAACATATAATTACCGTGTAATGAACCATTAATATTCTCGCTGTAAGCGACGAAAATTCTCTAATTCGATAATTCGTGACTTAAAATTCATGAACCATTCATGATAATTCGCGTAAAAAAATAAAACATATAATTACCGTGTAATAAACCATTAATAATATTACCATGAGCAACAAGAGTAATGTCTAAACTCCCAAACTCCTAAACTTCTAAAAAAAACATATATGAAAAAGACCCAACTATTCCTACTGACCCTGCTCCTGACCATGACGGGAGCACTGGGCGCGAGCGCACAGGATGCCTACTGTGCTGTAGAGTATGCCAATCTCTCCAATGGTCTTACAGGTGCGACAGTCACCTATTATTATGATGACTATAGATGGGATAGAGACAATGTCGTCGAGGTGTATGAGATGAACGGTGACAACATCACGTATGTCGATGAACTGACCATCGTCTTCGACAGCAGTTTTGCCAACTACAGTCCCACCAGCACAGAGTGGTGGTTCTCCTCGCTGCCATGCAAGGGTAAAGTCACTTTTGAGGGGTGGGAAAATTTCAATACTTCTCAGGTATCCAACATGTGTGGCATGTTTAAGGATTTGGGCAACTACAATGATTGGAGCAACGGTATCTATGGTACGTATGGAGTGGAGAACTTCGACCTCTCCCATTTCGACACCTCCAAGGTGACCAATATGAGCAGCATGTTTTCTGGTGTAGTCAATGTGGACAATCTCGACATCTCCTCATTCACCATCAACCCTGGTACGGAAACCAACAACATGATGGGGTCTTCATCCTTCAAACGCATCTATCTTCCCGCTACGGCCGGCAACCTCTCCAACTATGCGTTTTACCGTACACCCACAGAAGATGATTACTGCGAGTTGGTTTGTCCTCCGGGCTTCAACCCAAACTTTGTGGCCAACAGCGACTGCGAGGGTGATGACGTGACTTGCCTGTGGGGGCAAGACTATGGTAATGACAATTACCAAGATGGGGCTGGTACACATTTCGTAGAAGGTGTTGGCTCCAACGGCACGCGGGGCATCAAGGTGCAAAACGCTGACAATTCTGGCCAAGACTGGGATACCCAGTTCTTTGTCTATACCCCCGGCCATCAATGGAAGTCGGGCGAGAGATTCCGGTTCTGGATGAATGTGCGTGCCGACAAGGAAGCCAATATCTCAGTGGGTGCATTCCGCACACCGGAAATAGGAGGTTACCTTACTTGGCATGTTCTCAACCAGACTTATCATATCCCCACGGAGTGGCGGGTAATAGGTTATGAGGGAACGGTCACAGAAGAACAGGACGGCATGCAGGCCCTCTGCTTCGGCCTCAATGTTTCGAAGGAAGCGAATAACTACTACTTCGACGACATTTCATGGGAACTTATTGACAGTCAGGAAAGTTTTGAATGGAAAGGCGGTACTTTCGTTATGGCGGCAAAGGAGGCATACGCTGAGTTGAGTTCAGACCACAAGACACTGACCTTCCATAACGATGCCTGCCGTGAAAAATATGCCACTACCTACGACTTGAATAGTGGTAATACCCCACCAGGATGGGGATTGGGAGGTTACCGTGATGAGGTGGAGACAGTAGAGTTCGCACCCTCATTCATCGACGTACGCCCCGAGAGCTGTTGCTATTGGTTCTATGGAATGAGCAACCTCAAATCCATCATAGGCATGGAGGACTACCTCAGGACGGATGATGTGACCAACATGGGGGGCATGTTCACAGGTTGCACCAGCCTGAAGAGCATCAACTTGAGCAATTTCAACACTGCCGAAGTGACCGACATGAACCAGATGTTCTATAGTTGCTCCAGCCTGACGAGCCTCGACCTCAGCAACTTCATCATCAAGGCCAATGTCGACACGCGATACATGCTTAAACGCAGTTCCGCATTGCAGCAGCTTACCCTTCCCGACAATATTACCTATATCGCCTGTTTCGACGACAGTGCCTTCGATGGTGTGGGCACCGCCGAGAATCCTTGCATCCTCTTAGCCCCCGAGGGTGTCACGGCCGATTACTTCACTGACCAGGGCGATGGATATTTCCAATATAAAGGCGGTTGTTTTATCTTATCTACAGGAAAGAAAGTGGCTTACGCCGTGCTCTCTGGCGACGGCAAGACGCTGACGTTCTATTATGATGGTTGTAAGGAAGGCCGCAGCGGCACGACGTATTACGCCCTGGATTACGGGGCTTCGGGTGCATCAATGATTCCACTATGGTATGACGAAAGAGAATCTGTCACAAAAGTCGTATTCCACGATTTCTTTAAAGATGTAAGGCCAACCAGTTTCGTCAAGTGGTTTGATGGTATGCTGAATCTTGAAAGCATTGAGGGAATTCGGAATCTCAATACCTCGGAAGCAACCAGTATGTCCCGTATGTTCACTTTATGCAAGAAACTGAAGAGCCTCGACTTAAGTGGATTCAACACAGCAAAGGTTGAGAGTATGTATGGTATGTTCTGGGTTTGTCAAAGTCTGGAAAGCCTTGACGTAAGCGGATTCAACACGGCGAAGGTTGAGGATATGTATTTAATGTTTTGTCAATGCTCCAACCTGACGGGTCTCGACGTGAGCCACTTCGACACATCCAATGTGACCGACATGGGCAACATGTTCAATGGATGCTCCAACCTGACGGGTCTCGACGTGAGCCACTTCGACACATCCAAGGTGACCGACATGAGTTACATGTTCGATAATTGTTTAAGCCTGACGAGCCTTGATGTGAGCAACTTTGATACCCAAAAGGTAAACGACATGTATTACATGTTCTATAATTGCTTAAGTCTGACGAGCCTCAACCTAAGCAGTTTCACCTTCACATCATCAACCAAAACCACCAGCTTGTTGAAAAACTGCAAAGCACTGCAGACTCTTACCCTTCCTGCCACCGCCAACAATATCACTTTGTATAATTCGGATCCCTGCTCAGGTGTGGGCACCGCAAGCAATCCTTGCATTCTTTATCTTCCCGACGGGGTCACGCTCAATGACGATGACGTCACACAGGGTGATGGCTATTTCCAATGGAAGGGAGGCTATTTCAAGGAGGCACCAGTGGAGGCATACGCCGTAATGACCAGTGAGGGCAGCGACAAGACGCTGACCTTCTACTACGACAATCATAAAGGTTCGCGCCCAGGCGAGGTATATGGGCTGTTGGACGAGATAGCGTCCCCCAACGACTTCCCCGGATGGCATGATTTTGAGGAGTGTACCAAGGTGAAGGCCGTGGTGTTCCACCCCTCCTTCGCCGATGCACGGCCCACCAACTGCTTCAAGTGGTTCTATGGCATGAGTGGCCTGACCAGCATCACTGGCATGGAGTCATACCTCAACACCTCCGAGGCAACGAACTTAGGCCATATGTTCCTTGGCTGCTCCGGCCTGACGAGCCTCGACGTGAGCCACTTCAACACCTCCAAAGTGACTGACTTTGGCTCCATGTTCAACGGCTGCGAGAAACTAACAAGCCTCGACGTGACCAACTTCGACACCTCACAGGCAACCACCATGTCTGCCATGTTCTCTTTTTGCAAAAGCCTGACGAGCCTCGACTTGAGCCACTTCGACCCCTCCAAGGTTCATGACACTTCCACCATGTTCTTTAATTGTACCAGTCTGAAGAGCCTCGACATCTCCAATTTCATCTTTGACTCCACCTCCTATACAACCTGGCTGTTGAAAAACTGCAGCCAACTGCAAACACTGGTGGTGGATGCCACCGCCTACTGGCTCAAAGAAGATGCCTGCGAGGATGTGGGCACCGCCGACAACCCCTGCTTGCTCATCTATCCCTATGGTGTGCCTTATGGTGCAGTGCAGAATGACGGTTACTTCACATGGAAGGGCGGCTACTTCACAACAAAGGAGGCATACGCCACACTCAGTGGCGAGGACAACAACAAGACCCTGACCTTCTACTTTGATGGCAGGAAATCATCCCGTTCCAACGAGGTGGGCACAACGGTGTATGAGCTGAACGACAAAAACAGCTACCCTGGATGGTATAATCAAAACTCGGATATTACAAGAGTGATGTTCGACAGCGGCTTCGACGATGCCCATCCGACGGCGTGCACCTATTGGTTCAGCGGCCTCTATAATATCAAAACCATCGAGGACATTGAATATCTGCACACCGATGACGTGATTGACATGTTTAACATGTTCTCAGGCTGCACCAGCCTGGAGACCC
>JAEEJK010000056.1 GCA_016281815.1 Prevotella sp.
AAATATTTGTCAGAAACGCCTTTTAAAAATGCAAATATTTTACTGATTATCAGTTAAATAATGTAATTAAATATTTTGATAATATTAAACAAAATGAAGGATTGAAGAGGCTGGTTTTGCAACAAAAGTGACGAAGATCCGGCGCCAGCCATCCTACAAAATAAAAAGGAGCCTTAAATATCTGAAAGCGAGCTTTCATATTTAATTCTCCTTTTTCTTTCGTGATCCCGTTGGGATTCAAACCCAAGACCTTCAGATCCGGAATCTGACGCTCTATTCAGCTAAGCTACGGGACCTTGTTTGTAAGTGACCGCAAAATTAAGCAAAAACCATGACACCCGCAAATTTTTGGGCACAAAAAGCACAGAGATAATGTGATAAGGATTCTATTAAGTATATGATTTTTGCGTCAAAATGACATAAAAAATTAATTATTGCTGTCTTTTTGAGTGATTTTTTGCCAAAAATTCTTTCATAATAATAATTTTGTCTACCTTTGCACCGCAAAAACAAGACGATCAATCAATCTTGTTGGATTTAGGATTTACAGAGAAATGAGCAAACTGATCAAGCCTTCCAACTACAAGGCACTTCTTGACAGACGTCAGACGGAGCAGGGTATCAAACTGATTAAGGATTTCTTTCAGCAGAACCTCAGCACCGAACTGCGTCTGCACCGCGTAACGGCACCTCTCTTCGTTCTCAAGGGACTGGGAATCAATGACGATCTCAATGGCGTGGAGCGCCCCGTCACTTTCCCCATCAAGGACCTGGACGACGCCAATGCGGAGGTGGTGCACTCTTTGGCCAAGTGGAAGAGGCTGACCCTCGCGGAATATCAAATAGAGCCTGGTTACGGTATCTACACCGACATGAATGCCATCCGTGCCGATGAGGAACTTGATAATATTCACTCACTTTATGTAGACCAGTGGGACTGGGAGGCTGTCATCACTAAGCAGGATCGCACAGTGGCTCATCTCAAGGATGTGGTGCGCCGCATCTATTGCGCCATCCTCCGGACGGAATATCTGGTCTGTGAGACATATCGGCAGATTCAGCCTTTCCTCCCCAAGGAGATCCATTTCATCCACAGTGAGGAACTGCTTCAGATGTATCCCGGCATGACGGCCAAGGAGAGAGAGGACGCCATCTGCCAGAAATATGGTGCTGTGTTCCTGATGGGTATAGGAGGCAAGTTGTCTGACGGAGAACCGCATGACGGCCGTGCGCCAGACTATGACGACTGGTCGTCGATGGGAGAGAATGGCTATGCGGGTCTCAACGGTGATATCCTGATTTGGTATCCCGTCTTGGGGCGTTCTCTGGAGATATCGTCGATGGGCATCCGTGTCGACAAGGAATCGCTGATCAGGCAGTTGGAACTGTCGGGCAAGGAGGAGCGCAAGAGCCTCTATTTCCATCAGCAGTTGCTGAACGACGCACTGCCGCTGAGCATCGGCGGCGGTATAGGGCAGAGCCGCCTGTGCCTGATGTTGCTGCAGAAAGCGCATATCGGTGAGATACAGGCCAGCATTTGGCCTGAGGAGATGCGCAGGGAATGTGAGCAGTTGGGGATGCCGCTTATCTGAGGCTAAGATAGGAGCCGAGGCAGAGCCTCGGCTTACGGAGAAGGCCTTTTGCCAATTGGAAATGGCTAAAGAAGAAACTTCTTAATTAATAATATTTTACACCAGTTCGAGATCGAGCATTTTTCTGAGATGCTCAAAGGCGTCGTTGTTCTCCCGCATTTTTTCGAAGATCTCGCGGCGTGAAAGCACGGGCTTGATTTCCTCGGCTTTTGCCAGGCGGAGACTGAAGGTGATCTGACCGTTTTTCAGATACACCGCCATTGTCTTCCGGATTCTACCCTTGATTTGTTCTATCTGCTCCAGCAGTTGGTTGTTGTCCACCAGCAACTCGATGTTGGGGTATTCCGTCACATGGGGTGTGATGTGCTTCATGCGGGCAGCCAGTCCCGGCATGACAGCCATCATGCGGTTGCACATGCTGAGCCATTCGCGCTGGAGGTCGTCTTCACTGAAGGAATTGGACTCCCCTTGGTTGGTGATTTCAGATTCCTCCGTCTGATCGGCCTTTTGCTGACTGGCTTTCAGACTCTTGAATGAGAGGGGCTGGTTTCTTAGGCTGGTGCGGAGCGTGGCTCCAGTCGGGCGCTGTGGGGTGGGGGTGGCGCCGACCATTGGTTGGTTGCCTGTGCCTGTGACTTGCGGGGTTGCTCCTGCCGTTGGCTGGGTGCCTGTGGCGGGCGGGGTTGCTCCTGTCGTTGGCTGGGTGCCAGTGGCAGATGGGGCAGGGGTATGAAGTGCTGAAGGCTGTGGGGCAGACGTCGTGACAGGAGCCTTCTGCGCTTTCTCTGTCTGACGCCCGGTCGCGGCCACCTGCGATGCCGCCTGTTGCAGACCGGATGCTGCCAATTTCCGAAACAGGTTTTTCAGACTCTTACGGCGTTGCCGCCCCGAACTGACATCATCGTCCTGGGTGGCCTGCGCAATCTCGATGAGCGTCAGTTCCACCAACAGCCTTTTGTTGCTGCTCGCACGGTAGTTGATGTCACAGTCGTTGCAGTAGCGTAGAGCCTGATAGAGAAATTTCGGCGGGCACTGCTGTGCCTGCTCGCGGTATTTCTCACGTTGCCGTTCGCTCACCTCAAGCAGTGGCAGGGTGGCGGGATCCTTCGCCATCAGCACGTTGCGGATATGGCTGGCCAGTCCGTTGATGAGTTGTCCGCCGTCGAATCCGCTGGCGATGATGCTGTTGAGCAGCACCATCACATCAGCCACCTTGTTGGCCAGGCTGAGTTCGACAAGTTTGAAATAATTGTCGCTGCGCAGCACGTTGAGGTTGCCCACCACCTTCTCATAGGTGAGGTTGCCTCCGCAGAAACTCACGCACTGGTCGAAGATGGACAATGCGTCGCGCATGCCGCCGTCGGCCTTCTCTGCGATGAGGGCGAGAGCCTCCTCCTCGTAGGTGATGCCCTCCTTGCCAGCCACCATTTTGAGGTGCTCCACGGTATGGGGCACATCCATCCGCTCGAAGTCGTAGATCTGGCACCTGGAGATGATGGTGGGCAGGATCTTGTGCTTCTCCGTGGTGGCGAGGATGAAGATGACGTATGAGGGCGGTTCCTCGAGTGTCTTGAGGAAGGCGTTGAACGCTGCTGCGGAGAGCATGTGCACCTCGTCGATGATGAACACCTTGTAGCGCCCGATCTGCGGCGGGATGCGTGTCTGCTCCATCAGCGTCTTGATGTTCTCCACGGAGTTGTTGCTGGCGGCATCGAGTTCAAAGATGTTGAGCGAGCGTTGCTCATTGAAAGCCTGACAACTCTCGCACTCATTGCAAGCCTCGCCGTCAGCCGTCACATGGGTACAGTTGATGGTCTTGGCGAAAATGCGCGCGCATGTGGTCTTTCCCACACCGCGCGGACCGCAGAAGAGGAAGGCGTGAGCCAGTTTGCCGCTCTTCACCGCATTCTTCAGCGTCGTGGTCAGTGCTGTCTGTCCCACCACCGATGAGAAAGTCATGGGGCGGTATTTGCGTGCTGATACGATATAATCCATGTCTGATAATTTTCAATTCCTGACCACAAAGTTAAGCATTATTCCTGAATATAGGTGGATAACCATCACATTTTACATTTTTTTTTGATACAAATTTTCCTTTTTTATTTTGCACTGCACATGTTTTTGCGTAACTTTGTGCTCACATAGAAAGAATAATTGTGGAAATGTTATATTAATATAATGTGAAGAAGAAATGAAGCACATCAAATATCTTCTGATGATTGTGATGATGGCCATGCTCACCACGGCTGTGGCCCAGAACAATCCCATCCGCACCAGTCACAAGGTGGAGAAGAGTGAGACCATATTCGGCATTGCCAAGAAATATGGCATCACCATAGAGGAACTCATCAAGGCCAACCCGGTGATGAACCAGCAGGGGTATGAACTCAAGAGTGGCGAAACCATCAACATCCCCTATGCCAAGGGACAGGACCCCGCCGCCAAGCCTGAGACAAAGACTCCCGTCGCCAAGCCCGAGACTAAGACTCCCGCCTCCTCAGCCACGGCCGCCAAGTCCAATACCACTCCTGCCACCAAGCCCACCACGATGACTGTGGCGGGAAAGAAAGAGGTGAAGGTGGGTGTGATGCTGCCTCTTCACGACAATGACGGTGACGGCCGCCGCATGGTGGAGTATTACCGCGGACTGCTGCTCGGTGTCGACCGTGTGAAGAAAGACGGCATCACCGTGGACATGCAGGCTTGGAACGTGCCCATCGATGCCGACATCAACACGGTGCTCAACACCAAGGAGGCCGCTGAATGTGACATCATCATCGGTCCGCTTTACACCAAGATGGTGAAGCCTCTGGCAGACTTCTGCGCCAAGAACGACATTATGATGGTCATCCCGTTCTCCATCTCGGGCAACGATGTGGAGAACTACGCGAACATCTACCAGGTGTATCAGCCACAGGAGGACTTCGACAAGCAGACCATCAAGAACTTCATCCAGTGGTTTAACAACTATCATGTGGTGATCATCGACTGCGAGGACGAGAAGAGCACAAAGGGAGACTTCACCAAGCGGCTGCGTGCCGAATTGGACAATTATGCCCTCAAATACTCGCTCACCAGCCTGAAGACCAACGACAAGTCGTTTGCCAAGGCCTTCAGCCTCTCGCAGCAGAATGTGGTGGTGCTCAACACCGAGCATTCGCCCTCGCTCAATGCCACACTGGCTAAGTTGAATATCCTCACGGAGAAGAACACCGACATCTCCGTATCGCTCTTCGGCTATAAGGAGTGGCTCATGTACACCAAGGTCTATCTCGACTATTATTACAAGTACGACGCCTACATCCCCACCTATTTTTATTACAACGAGGGGTCGGCAGACACCCGGTGGGTGGAGCGCAACTACCAGAAATGGTTTGAGAAAGACATGTCGGCCGATGCCCTGCCCAGGTTCGCCCTCACCGGTTTCGACCATGCTTGCTTCTTCATCGGCGGTTTCACGCAGTTTGGCAAGAATTTCAACGGTGGCAAGGGACAGATGACCTACAAGCCGGTGCAGTCGCCGCTGAAGTTCCGCAATGCCGGTAAGGGGCATAAAAACGTCAATTTCATGTTCGTACACTACAAGAATGACCACACCATAGAGTCGGTCAACTATTAACGAGATGCACAGATTCCGCCATAGTTGGGCCAGGATGGCCGCTGTCGTGATGACGGCTCTCATGCCGCTCATGGCAGCCGCACAGATCGGAGAGTACCGCAACGACCTGTCTGTAGGTGTCGGCGGCGGCTACGTCTTGTCGTCGGTCAATTTTACTCCACGTGTGCCGCAGGGCTTGCATGGAGGTCCTACCGGCGGTGTGGCCATCCGTTATGTGTGTGAGAAATACTACAGCATGATATGCTCTGTCATGGCAGAGGTCAACTATTCCTCGTATGGATGGAAGGAAGACATCCTCGACTCGCATGATGAAAAGGTAGTGAACGCGTTTACTGATTTGCCAGAGGAATACAGCCATACCATCAATTATGTGCAGATGCCCATCTTTGCCCATCTGGCATGGGGCAAGGAGGAAAAGGGATTCAATTTCTTTTTTCAGGCAGGTCCACAGTTCGGATACTTCCTCGGTGAGTCCTACTCAGCCAATTTTGACATCAACAAGCCCAACCTCAATGACCGTTCCAGTTTGATCCGTGAGCAATATAACAAGGAAGTGGAACGGAAATTCGACTATGGCATCGCCGCCGGCTTGGGCTTGGAGTATTCTGTTCCCCGGCTTGGACATTTTTTGTTGGAAGGCCGCTACTACTATGGATTGGGCAACATCTACAACTCCACCAAGCGTGACTATTTCGGTACGTCTAACCACAATGCCATCACCATCAAGATGACCTATCTCTTCGACCTCAAACGAACGAAATAGGAATAACCTCCCCCGTCGTAACTACTCAGCACCCTCAGAATTAATGTACTTAGGAGTGCCCTGACGGGCAGAAATTATAAAAAAATGAATAAAAAATGGTAAAAAAATATTTTCTTATAATTTTCTTAAACATTTTCTTAAAATTTCTCGCCATAGGC
>JAEEJK010000057.1 GCA_016281815.1 Prevotella sp.
CCGATGGCATCGTGCGCCGACTTGTTCGGGCGGTAACCATAGGAGTCTTGGTGGAATATGGCTTCAAGTCGGGGAGTGATTTGCATCACCACCGTCATCTGAGCTATCCTGTCGAGGATGGTGGGGATGCCCAAGGGGCGCTTGCCGCCATTCGACTTCGGTATTTCCACTTGCAACACAGGCTCGGGCATATAGCAGCCACTGCTCATGCGGTTCCAAAGCTTGTACAGGTTATCCTGCATGCACTTGTCAAACTGCTTGAAGTCAATCCTGTCAACGCCCGCGCTGCCTTTGTTGCGCTTGACTGCCTTGTAGGCCTCCCAGACCCAACGCTTGTCAATCACAAAAGGTTTCGCCGCGCCCTCCGTCTTCTCCTTACGCTTCATAAGTTTCAACTTGTTAGAACTTGGCCAAGTACGCTACCCCCTTCGCTCCATCCCCATTACAGGGACTTCACCACTACTACGGAGCAGTCCGCCACAGACGCAGACATCGGTACTTTCCACCTCCACGGTTCTCGCTCGGTGTTTTCCCTTGGCATTCCACGCCTGCTTCTCACGTTCCTCAGAGAGCCTAAGACAAGTTCTTGCCACCTCTACGCCGCACACCCAGCAGACGGTAAACAGGTTTCCTCTGCCATTATCCCAAGAGCAACAAAGACCCTCAGTTTTGATGTGACCTATTTTTGCTAACGACGCCTCATCAATGGTTCACTTGCGTTCAACTCCTTGTCTCTTACCTTGCCGTCCCTCAACAGGACGACTTTCAATCATCGCTCACTACCCATCAGTTTCCATCAGGGCAGCATGAAGTGGTTTGCAAACAGTGCCTGTACACCGTATGCGGTAGGCCTGCTACCATCTCTTCTGAAGTTACGAACTACGACCCTACAAACGGCCGATTGTTCTCGTGACACACTTTGTTGCCGCAAAGATAATGCAAAACGGGCACAACGCAAAGAAAACGAGGCTTTTTATTTCCCTTTGCGACAGGTTCTGAGGGGGTTGGGACACTTTGTCGCAACAAAAGAGGTATGTCGCAACGAACTGAGGGGAAAAACAGAAAAAAGTTGCAGACGGACAAAAGGCGACTTATCTTTGCAATGTCAAAAGGAAAAAACAAGCCCTTCAGACAACCCAAAAGAAAAAATCAAAACAACAAATAATCACTAAAAAAATACAATTATGAAAAAGTCAAGAATTATCCTCGCATCAATCGTTGGTCTGATCATCACCGGTGCAGCAATCACCATCGACATACTTGATGAAGACCGCATCATCCCAGTGGAAGGTTTGCCCGTAGCAGTCAAGACATACGTGCAAAACAATTATCCCAACAGCAACATTGCATACGCCAAGAAAAAGAACGAAATCATCCAAACCACATATAAGGTGGGCATGAGCGACGGCTTCGAACTGGAGTTTGACGGCAATGGAATGCTTACAGACTTTGATGACTGAAAAATTGAAAAATGAAGATTGAAAAAGGGCAGGATTCACTTCCTGCCTTTTTTTTGTCAGTTGAATCGTGAAAAAGAGACAGTTTCCATGCAAGATTTTCCGATATCGTTAGTTTATACAAAAAAGAACTAACTTCACAAAAATCAAATATGAGAAAATACTTGTTTTGGATATGGATAGTGGCAACACTGACAATGGGGGTGAGCAGTTGCAGTGATGACAGCGACATTTTTAATGTTGATGTCGAACAAACAAGTTTCAATACCAAACTTCTGCCTGGCTACTGGGTATGCATAGATGAAGATGGAAAAGAGCAAAACTGGGGCTGGTGGATCTCGAACGAACCATCCACAATGTCGGGAAGTGCCAAAGTGGCTAAGATGTGGCAGCGCCAAAGCCCAAAAGAAAAGGGAGTTTGGTCGGAGGAATCCTTTTGGTGGACTGACCAAGATGGGTATATCCACATTTGGATGTGGGAAGGAGACCGCGTCATCACCCATCTCACCAAGAAGAAAATGAGAATAATGAGTTGGTGGCTGCAAAGTGATCCTGCTTATGCCATATACAAACGCATGGATTCTGCCCCAAACATAGAGGAGAAGAAATAGACTACAAAAGTTGATTCAGAAGCAGAAGCCGAGGCCGATATTGCACACCCCAAGGCAACCATAACCTACTTCGACAGCAAATTTAATTGGTCCGGCACCTACACTTATTCCTATAGGTGAGAGTTGATAGGCCATTCGCCATTTTGTCTTCTCCATGCTTTCTTCTCTGACGATGGTTCCGTGTGGTTGGTTTGCATTGCCAAACTTCCATTCCTCAATATCGAACTGGAGATGGTGGCGCATCACACCCAGCGAGACACGGGAAAACAGACGATAGGTGCGTGTCTCATACCAAGTGTATCTTACAGAAGGAGCCAAAGTGAAACTGCGGCAATTTGGGTAGCCGTAAGTGACGGTGCCGAGATGCTCTCGCTTGTGTTGTTCCGTCGCATAATAATACTCATCTGTGTAGTTCTCCGAGGACTTGCCCCATGCAGCCAAGCCGCCGATGTCCCATTTCCTGTTAAGACGATAGTGGTATTCCAACTTTCCTATGATATATGAATCGCCGAAAATGTCTCCACACTCTGTATTTGTTTCCATGTGCATCGGTTGGATGATGTCATCGACAAAGCGTTTCGTAGAATGGTCCACCTGATTGGGACCAAAACCCACTGTGGCGTTGATTTCATGCCGTGGGTATGTCACCGGCAACTGCTGTTCTCTGAGTCTGGCTCTCGCATCAGACCCCATGGTCGAGACCATGACTGAATGTCTCTTCCTATAAATCGTATCGGCTGCCGACAAACGGTCCACGGGTGTGATGAAAAACTGGTCGTATTTGGGCTTGCTGACGGCGTTTGTCATCAAGTCTATCAAAAAGGAGGATCCCCACGCAAGCACACTGACCAAAGACCATTCATTGAAGGTTTTCTCCAACACGATGTCGTCGAAGGTATGATGCTCCGAGGTGACCTGGATGTGCTGTCCGTTGAGTTGCCGACGCTTCACCTCCACGAGGGTCGGAAGTGTGACATCCTTGTACACACCGGCACTGCTGTTGATGGTCACGGGTTCGTCCACATCTCCTTCGATGAAAACGTCTGCCTTGGTGCCTGAAAACATGGTGGCACATGAAGAAAAACACATGGCCAGCAAAACGGCCATAAGGGTTTGGGATATGACGGATGCTTTCTGTTTCATAGAATAATGCTACTATCAAGATGATATATACATCCTTTCAACGCCAAAGGGTCGAATATCTTGCATGGAATTCAACCTTTTCTATCAAATTTATTAGACCTGTACAGTTGGATTGGGAGGTTTGCGACAGATTTCGCAGGGTCTTCTCTCCCCTGTCGCAAGGGAGGGCATGTGTCGCTACGAAGTGAGGAGAAAAAGATAAAAAAGTTTGGAATGAGGGGATTACTTGGCTTATCTTTGTAATGTCGAAAGGAACAAAAGACCTCCGGAAGACAAAAACAAAGAAAAAGTGATGAACAACAAAAATAATAACAATTAAAAACGATACAATTATGAAAAAGTCAGTATTTTTCCTCGCCGCACTGATGTGCATGATGATGAACTCCGTGGCAACCTTTGCCAATGACGTGATCATCCCCGCAACGCAACTTCCCGCCGCTGCACAGTCTTTCATCCAAAAAACCTTCCCAGGACAGGCCATCTCCTACGCAAAGATCGACAGGGACTTCGGAAAGACCACCTATGAGGTTTGCCTGAACAACGGCACCAAACTGGAGTTTGACAAGAATGGAACATGGGACAAGGTGGACTGCAACTACAGCGCCGTTCCCGCCGACCTCGTGCCGGCTGCTATCGCCAACTACGTGAAGACCCATTTCGCTGGTGCCACGATTGTCAAAATCAACAAAGAGCGCTACGGCTACGACATTGAGTTGTCCAACGATCTTGAACTGAAGTTCAACAAGAAGGGACAACTTCTCAATATCGACGACTGACACGGAATGGCAGTCTTCCATTCCAATGTGAACAAGAGGGTGTGTCAAAATGAAGATTTTCATTGCCGGCATTTACAATTTGTAATTATTATGGCGTCCTGAAGGGCCAATGAGCGGTTAGCCCAGGGCAACGCCCTGGGTTTTTATGTGTGGCAACAATTGTCGCCCTGTAAGGGCAAAAGAATTGATTATCAATGCTTTTGCCCTTACAGGGCGACTTTAAAACTCTGCCTTATACCCACGGCGATTGCCCTGGGCTAACAGATGCTGGCCTTTCAGGCCGTTCTCCTTCCTTACAATCTGTAAGTTGCGCGTTCAAGTGATTTCATTTTGACACACCCTCTTTTTGCTGAACGTGATGAGTGGCTCTTTCTCGATAAAAAAAGAACGATTCCTTTTGTTCTCCGCCCGACTATTCGTAACTTTGGCACGAAAAAAAACACATCATGATGAAAGTATTACTGATCAACGGAAGTCCAAAAGAAAACGGCAACACATTCCTCGCACTCAGTGAGGTGGCCAAGGCACTGAATGCCGAAGATATCTCAACAGAAATCATCAGCATCGGCAAGGGTGCCATACAGGGATGCATCGCCTGCGGCATGTGCGGACGCATAGGCAAATGCACGTTCAACGATGACCTCTACTATAAGATATGGAGAACTGTCAATGATGGCATAGACGGACTGGTCATTGGCTCACCCGTCTATTACGGCGGACCTAACGGGTCGCTGTGCGCGCTGCTCGACAGGGTGTTCTACTCACTGGGAAGGAAACTGCAATTCAAGCCGGGGGCTTGTGTCGTCACTTGCCGGCGAGGGGGCGCATCGGCAGCCTTTGACCGGCTCAACAAATATTTCACCATCATGAACATGCCGGTTGTCAGTTCGCAGTATTGGAACATGGCGTATGGCCATGCCCCGGGACAGGTAGTTCGAGATGAGGAGGGGATGCAGACCATGCGCACACTTGGTCGCAACATGGCATGGGTCATCAAAAAACTGAACGTAGCCGAGGACGGGCATCCCCAGCAAGAACAGCCCGTTTGGACCAATTTCATCAAATGAGCATTCATGAACACTCGTGAGATTCATGGTTGAATGATGGCTGAATTCATCCGTGAATCCATCCTTTTGCGACAGATATGAAGGGGTGATTCCATATCTGTCGCAAATGCTGTCTTCTGTCGCAATGAAGTGAGGAGAAAGACAAGAAAATATTTCCATGCGAGGAAATACCGGCTTAACTTTGCATTGTCAAAAGGAACAAACAATGCTTCCGGACAACAAAAAAGAGAAATAAAAAACAAAAACAATAATCACCCTAAAAAAAAACAATTATGAAAACTTCAAAACTCCTCCTCCTCACATTCCTCGGACTGATTTTCTCCATCATGGCAGTTACCGTTGACCTCATCGACAGAGACAGTTTCATCTCAGCAGATCAGTTGCCCACTGCAGCAAAGACCTATCTGCACAAATATTTCCCCAACGGCAACGTGGCTTATTCCAATATCAAAAACGACATCATCAAGGCCACCTATGAAGTCGGAGCCAGCAACAGTTACGAACTGGGGATCGGTTATGATGACATGCTCCTCGACATGGATTATTGAAATATACCGAAAAGATAATACTCACAAAAACCAAAGGGGGCGGGAATGATTCCCGTCCCCTTTTTTTATCGCATATCCCACTGCAAATCTGCCGAAAACGACAAAAAAGCCTTATTTTCTTTGCATTCTCACAGAAACTCCCTATTTTTGCGGAGAAGTATGACCTGAACAAATGGGGTCGCTCCTCACAAAAAAACAATCAACTGATGAAGCACGCAACACGTCTATGGACCGCCCTCCTCTGCGGTCTTTTCACACTCACAGCAGCCGCTCAGCAAACCATCAACCTGCAAGGACAGTGGAAGTTTGCCACCGACCGCTCCGGAGGTTCTTCCATTCCGACAGCCTATGCGCAGACCATCACCCTGCCCGGGTCGATGCTCACCAACGGACTGGGCGACCCCGTCACGCCAGAAACGCAGTGGGTAGGGTCGCTCTACGACTCATCCTACTACCACAATCCTTACATGGAGCGATACCGCCAACCGGGCAAGATGAAGTTCCCCTTCTTCCTCACGCCCTCTAAGCATTATGTGGGTCATGCCTGGTATGAGCGCACGGTGGTGGTGCCGCGCAAATGGCGGAAAGGTCCTGTAACGCTCTTCCTGGAACGGCCCCACATCGAGACCACTGTATATGTCAACGGGAAGGAAGTCGGCCATCAGATGTCGCTCAGCACGCCTCATCAATACGACATCACCCACCTGGTGCGCTTCGGCAAGGCGAACACCATCACCATCCTCGTGTACAACGGCATCGAGAATGTGTGCGTGGGACAGGACTCCCACAGTGTCACCGACCAGACGCAAGGCGACTGGAACGGCATCGCCGGGCGCATCGAACTGCGTGCCGAACCTCTCATCTACCGCAAGCGGGTGGTGACCGACTGGGAGAAGAAGGACGTGACTGTGTATATCAATGAAGAGGTCTACCACTGTCCGCTGCCAGAGACAGCCGAACGGTGGTCGGAGAGCAACCCCAGCCTGCAAACCATAGAGGTGGAATATCACGGCTGCACCATCCCCGTCACTTTCGGTGTGAGAGACGTATCGGTCAAGGACCGCCATATCGCCATCAATGGCAAGAAGACACATCTGAGAGGCACGGTGGAGAATTGCTGCTTCCCGGAGACAGGCTATCCTCCCACCGATGTGGAGTCATGGCTACGTGTGCTCGGCAAGTGCAAGGAGTATGGCCTCAACCATGTGAGGTTCCACAGTTACTGCCCACCCGACGCAGCCTTCACCGCCGCCGACCAGTTGGGCATGTATTTGCAACCCGAGGGACCGTCATGGCCCAACCATGGGGTGAGGCTGAGGCGCGGCATGGCCATCGATCAATACCTTACCGATGAGTGCAAGCGCATCGTCGACACCTATGGCCATCACCCCTCTTTCGTCATGCTGGCAGGAGGCAATGAGCCGGCTGGCGACTGGGTGGCATGGGGCAAGGACTTCGTCAAGGAAATGAAAGCATACGACCCGTCACGCCTCTACGCCACAGCCAGCGTGGGTGGCGGATGGGCATGGGACGAGGGTTCCGACTTTCATGTGAAAGGTGGTGCAAGGGGCCTCGACTGGGACCGCCATGCACCGCAGAGCACCGATGACTTCCAAGAAGACCTCCTGCATCCCCGCAACTTCAAGCCCACCGATGAAAAGCCCGTCAATACCGAGCCATACATCAGCCATGAGCAGGGACAGTGGTGCGTCTTCCCCGATTTCGGAGAGATCGACCAATATACCGGGGCTTACAAGGCCGGTAACTTTGAGATTTTCCGTGACCTGCTGCGCGACAACGGTATGGCATCACAGGCAGAGAAATTCCTCATGGCCAGCGGACATCTGCAGGTGCTCGCCTACAAATATGAGATGGAGCGCAACCTCCGCACCAAAGACTATGCGGGATTCCAACTGCTCGCCCTCAACGACTACAGCGGACAGGGAACGGCACTCGTAGGACCGCTCAATGTGCACTGGCGTGAGAAAGGGTATTGCACGGCAGCCGACTGGCGCGAGTTCTGCTCACCCATTGTCCCGCTTGCCAAATTCAGCCGCTTTGTCTATACCACCGCCGATACCATCCGCATCGGCACGGATATCTACAGGGGCTCGGAAGACATCCAAGATGTCTCAGGAAACCAACTTTTTTACAGCATCAGCGAGGGGGACAGGAAGTTGGCTGAGGGCAAAGTGAAAGCCACCGAGAGCATTGTCTTTGATCCGTCACTCGTGAAGACACCCGCCAAACTCACCCTCACCCTCAACACGGAGCGGCAGAGTTCCGGCTCCACCGCACAGGCATCCCCGGGGTATAACCATTACGAATTCTGGGTCTATCCCCAGCAGGTGAGCATGAATGAAGCAGGTATCCATTGCACCGACACCCTCGATGACAAGGCCCTCGACGTGCTGCGAAAGGGTGGTCGTGTACTTATCACTGCCGCAGGAAAAGTGCGCTTCGGCAATGACGTGCGCCACACCTTCATGCCCGTGTTCTGGAACACCAGTTGGTTTAAGATGCGCCCGCCACACACCACCGGGGCATACATCCAAAACACCCATCCTGTGTTTGCCGACTTCCCCACCGATGACTGGCAGAACCTCAACTGGTGGGAACTGGTGAACCGCACACAGGTGATGAATCTCTCGGAGTTTCCTGCCGACTACCAACCCATCGTGCAGCCCATCGACACCTGGCATGTGTCGCGCAAGTTGGGCATGTTGGTGGAAGCCAACATGCTGGGGGGACGGTTGCTCATGACCACCATCGACATCAGCAACAACCTCTCCCAGCGTCCGGCGGCACGTCAACTGAGACATTCCATCATCCGCTACATGCAGTCGGATGCCTTCCGTCCCAAACTCTCTCTCGACCCGCAGGTCATCACTCATCTCTTCGAGCGCACGGCTCCACCGGTGAACATGTTCACCAAAGACTCACCCGACGAACTGAAACCCAAAATCCAATAACACCATCAAGCCCAAAATCCATGATGGATTTTGGGCTTGATATAAGAATGACTTTATAAATAAGTAGTGCCTGAGGTCAGTTGCCCAAGGCGATGTTCACGATTCCCATCACATCGGCCACTTCGATATCATCATTCCCATTGATATCTGCCGCATCCAAGTCGTAGGTCACCGGGTCTTGAGGTATGTTTTCCAGCACCATGTTGACCACCAGCATGATATCGGCCACATTGACCTTTCCGTCCTTGTTGACATCACCAGCCATTGAAGGAGTGGTGATGACGGCGCGGGCGTTCACCTCGTCCAGGAAGAAACGCTTCACAGGAGTGAAGGTGACAGTCACAGGACCGCTGCCTGTCAGTGTCACTGTGAAGTCGGTCCAACCTTCTTTCATCGTCAGATTCGTCTCCGACAGGGTGGCGTTGCCGCTCACCGACAAGGTGAGTGATGTGCCGTCGGAGCCCCATGGAACCGCTCTGAAACTGAAGGTAGTCTCACCATTGATATTGAAAGTGGGCGTGGTGACAACACCGGGCTTGCTGCTGGAACCAAACCGCGCACACTTGTCACCACCGAAGTAACTGGAAGCCTTCCATCCCTCATTGTCGGGCTTGAAATTGGAGGAACTGCTGGCCACACTTCCAGAAAATCCTCCGCTGTTGCCGCCCGTGCCATCGCACAAGTCGAAGGTCTCGGTGAAGATGTCCTCACTATCAATGGTGGCTTTAACCACATAAACGGCTGTCACCACATCGCTCATGTTTCCGTCATCATCTACAGCCACAGCCTTGATGGTCGTGTTCTTGGTCACAAGGATGGGTGACTCATATTCCAAGCCATTGTCCACAGGTGATGTGCCATCGGTGGTATAGAGGATGGTCACATCGGATGCCGCACTGATGGTGACCGTCACCGAACCTGCGTATGTGCCTCCCTCTGGCGAGAAGACTGGAGGTGCCACCTCATCATCTTCGTGATGGCTTCCTCCATTGACATATCTGTCATCATCCGCTGCCGTAGTAATGGAGGTATAAGGATTGAAGGGTACATTAATGCTGTCACCCCAGATATACTCAGCCAGGTAGGGGAAGTCCACAAATAGGTTGCGGTTGTACTGTTTCGTATAGACAGCATTGTTACGGGCTATCTCCACGTCATCCATAGGGTCATTCTTCGCCCAGCGCATGAGCATGGTGAAATACCAGTCTGCATAAGGCTGATAAGTAGTTCCCGTGAACAGTCCGCCACTCCATTTCGTTATCTTGTCTTGATAGCAGGTTGCCATATAGAAATATATGCGCGCTATATCACCTTTTATCTCATCGTTGGGTTCAAACACATTGCCATTGTAGCCTGAGGTCATGCATTTGCCATAATAACAATAATTATTTGACCAATAATCATTATAAGGTTTCAAGGGATTGTCAGGCTTTTTAACCTCAGCTAAATAATAATCGCTACGCTTATTATTCACCCAGCCGTCAGTGGGCACCACATGCACAATGTCGCTCTTCATGGGAGATGCTTCACTAAACCAACTCTGAGGTACCAAGTGCTCGCGGTTGTAACTGTCTCCCTCTGCTTTGTAATTGGCTCCCTGTTTGCTGCCACCAATCACATAACTGGTGCTGTTTGAATACCAATCACGCAGATAGCCGTCGCTCCGCTTGTCTGTGGTCTTATAGGCTTCCCACAGACCTGAATAAGAGATTGGAGGTTTATCTGGCATCTTGATGATGTTGAAGACAGCCGTCTTCAGAGCCTCCTTTTTCTTTCCTTGCAGTGAACTGGCATAAGATGCCAAGTTTTTTCTATCTATCGCATTTGCCGACAATGCCAGAAGCAACAGACCAAATATGATATACAAACGTTTCATAGGATTCCATTTTATAAAATATCGAACTACAAAGAAAGCAATTTTTTCTGAAAAAAGAGAAAAACGAGGACAGTTTAACATGAAATGTGACAAAAAAAACAAAAAAAATGTCTTTTGGTGTCAGATTTCTGAGGAAATACGTATCTTTGCTTGTAGAAATGAGGCCGCAGATGCGGCAACGCACCACTTGCACAGCCTCTGACCACGAATATTCACATTTAATTAATAACATCAAAAATGAACGAAAAAGATTTTGCATCCATGATGAGAGAGAGGGAGGCAGGCATCAATGTCAATGAGCGCCAGAGATATGTCACCCAAAGTGCTTTTGGCATCCTCATGCGCAAAGTATACCTTTGGATGACGCTCGCACTCGCCATCACCGGAATCGCCGCATATTATGTGGCCCACAGCGGATTTATCTTCACTATGTTGAACAATCCCGCCATCCTTTGGGGACTGATTATCGCCGAACTGGCACTGGTCATCGGAATATCGGCAGCCATCAACAAACTGTCGCTCACCATGGCCACCATCTTGTTCACCACCTACTCCGTCATCAACGGTGTCACGCTGTCGTCCATCTTTCTGGTCTACACCATGTCGTCCATCACGAGGGTGTTCCTCATCACGGCAGGCACCTTCGGAGCCATGGCCCTCTTCGGATACACCACGAAGAAAGACCTCTCCACGATGGGCAAGTACCTCTTTATGGCACTTATCGGACTCATCATCGCCACCTTGGTCAACCTGTTCTTCAAGAGCACCGGTCTTGACCTGGCATTGAGTTACCTCGGTGTGCTCATCTTCGTGGGACTCACCGCCTACGACTCTCAGAAAATCAAGCAGATGTGCATGAGTTTCGAGTATGCCGACGAAGGTGCACAGAAACTTGCACTGCTCGGCGCACTTACCCTCTATCTCGACTTCATCAACCTCTTCATCTACCTGCTCAGGTTGTTTGGAAAGAGAAATTAAACGAATTCATCCTCTAAATAGGAAGTAATGAAGACGCTTCTATTGGCTGCATTGTTTTGCTTCGCGGGAAATCCCACAGGAGACAACACAACGGTATACATCAGTACCGGATCTTCCGCCTATGCATACCATGCCAAAAAGACATGCTCGGCACTGAAAAGATGTTTGGAAGAAGGACATGTCAAAGCCATCTCACTTGAAAAAGCCAAAAACATGGGACGGAAACCATGTAAAAAATGCTATTAACCACCTAAAAAACACCAAATTGACGAGGGATATCTGAAAAGGTATCCCTCATTTTTTATGCAACCGCAATAATAATCGCATAAATATTTGGTTGTTTGCATAAAACCAAGTAATTTTGCAGCCGCAAAAGTATAATTATACATCTATGAAGGTAAAAAACAGTAGGATGGAAGCCCTGAAAATGCTCATTTCCAGCATGGAGTTGGGCAGTCAGGAGGAAGTGCTTCAGGCATTGGAGAGAGAAGGGTTTAAACTGACCCAGGCCACACTGAGCCGTGATCTGAAACAACTGAAGGTGGCCAAGGCAGCCAGCATGAACGGGAAGTATGTCTATGTGCTGCCCAATGACACCATGTACAAGCGTGTCACCCGACCAAGAACCGCCATGGAAATGCTCCAGACTTCAGGATTCATCTCCATCAGTTTCTCCGGCAACATGGGTGTCATCAAGACACGTCCGGGATATGCCAGCAGCATCGCCTACAACATTGACAACAGCGAGAGTCCCAACATTATCGGAACCATCGCGGGAGACGACACCATTTTTATCGTCATCAAGGAAGAGGCGACACGGGATGACGTCATCAGCGACCTCACTCCCATCATCGGCAACATCCGATAAACAAGCAACAACAGTCACCCCAACAACCGATATAAACAACCATTCATCGTATCAAGCAAAAATGGAAGACATCAAAGTCATGGTGGCCGACTCCTCACACGAGAAATATGTCGACACCATACTGGAAACCATTGCCGACGCCGCCAAAGTGCGCGGTACCGGTATTGCCAAGCGCACCCACGAATATCTGGTGACCAAAATCAGAGAGGCCAAGGCTGTCATCGCCCTCGACGGTGACATCTTCGCAGGATTCAGTTATATTGAGACGTGGGGCAACAAGCATTATGTAACCACTTCGGGTCTCATCGTCCACCCCAATTACCGGGGACGAGGTGTAGCCAAACACATTAAGGAGATGACCTTTTCGCTCGCGCGCACCCGATGGCCACACGCCAAAATATTCAGTCTGACCAGCGGTGCAGCCGTCATGGCAATGAATACGCAACTCGGCTATCAGCCTGTGACCTTCGACGACCTGACCGACGACGAGGCGTTCTGGCGCGGCTGTGAGGGATGTGTCAACGTCGACATCCTCAAACGCACCAACCGCAAATACTGCATCTGCACAGCCATGCTCTACGACCCCGAGGAGCATCTTCCTGCCAAGATTCCCTCCGAGGTCATCGAGCGAATCAAGGAACTCGAGAAAGAATAAAAACTCAATTGTCGTGCAAACCGAGTGCAGACGAAACTCTGCTTTCAGTATGCCGAGGTGCAGCCGACAATCAAACGATGTTTAAATCTCAAATCTCAAACCCAAATATGTCAAAGAAAAAAATTGTAGTGGCATTCTCCGGCGGTCTTGACACCTCATACACCGTCATGCGGCTTGCCAATGAAGGAAACGAAGTATATGCTGCCTGCGCCAACACCGGCGGATTCAGCGAGGAACAACTGAAAAAGAATGAGGAAAATGCCTATCGGCTCGGCGCCAAGGCATACGTCACCCTTGACGTGATGCAGGAATATTATGAGAAATCGCTGAAATATATGATTTTCGGCAATGTGCTCCGCAACAACTGCTACCCCATCTCCGTATCGTCGGAACGCATCTTCCAAGCACTCGCCATCGCCCGATACGCCCGCGAGATAGGCGCCGATGCCATCGCACACGGTTCGACAGGTGCCGGCAACGACCAGATCCGTTTCGACATGACCTTCCTCGTGATGGCCCCGGGTGTGGAGATCATCACCCTCACCCGCGACCAGAAACTCACCCGTCAGGAAGAGGTGGACTATCTCAACGAGCATGGATTCTTCGCCGATTTCACCAAACTGAAATATTCTTACAATGTGGGTATCTGGGGTACCAGCATCTGCGGAGGCGAACTGCTCGACCCCACGCAGGGCCTGCCTGAGGAGGCCTACCTGAAACATGTCACTGCCGAAGCGCAAAACGCCCTCCTGAAGATACAGTTCGAGAAAGGCGAAATCGTGGGTGTCAACGATGAGAAGTTCGACAATCCCGTGAAAGCCATCCAGAAGATAGAGGAGATCGGGGCATCGTATGCCATCGGACGCGACTGCAACGTGGGCGACACCATCATCGGCATCAAGGGCCGCGTAGGTTTCGAGGCAGCAGCTCCCAAACTCATCATCGAGGCACACCGCCTCCTGGAGAAGTCGACCCTGAGCAAGTGGCAGCAATACTGGAAAGACCAGGTGGCCAACTGGTATGGCATGTTCCTGCATGAGAGCCAGTATCTGGAGCCTGTCATGCCCGACATCGAGGCCATGCTTACCAGCAGCCAGCGCCATGTGACCGGAACAGCCATCCTGCGTCTGCGCCCCTACGGATTCGACACCGTCGGCATCGACTCACCCAACGACCTCACCCGCTCCAAACTCGGTGAGTATGGTGAGACTCAGACAGGATGGACCGCTGATGAGGCCAAGGGATTCATCAAGGTCACCTCTACCCCACTCCGTGTCTACTATGGCATCCACGACAAGGAGGAAAGATAAAAAATTGAAGATTGAAAATTGAAAATTGAAAATTGAAGATTTTCCATTTCTCCGTAGGTTGCGTTTCCGACGCAACTTTACAAAACAGTTTCATTCTCAACTCTCAAAACTCAAAACAAAATATATGCAAAAGAGATTTTATTTATCAGAGACCGACAAGAAGTTAGGCGGTGTATGCGGTGGACTGGCCGAGTATTTCGGCATTGACTCACTGATTGTCCGCATCGTTTTCGTCATCTTGTTCTTCGGCTACGGCTGCGGCCTGCTCGCCTATATCCTGCTGTGGCTTCTCGCCCCCAAACACTGATAGCCCCATGATCAGAATAGGAATTCTCGGAGCAGCAGGATACACCGGTGGTGAACTCATCCGTCTGCTGCTCAACCATCCCGAGGCAGAGATCGTATTTGCCAACAGCGAGAGCAATGCTGGCAATCCCGTCGCCGATGTGCATGAGGGATTGTTGGGCGACACCGACCTCACCTTCACCGACCAGATGCCCTTCGACCAAGTCGACGTGGTGTTCTTCTGCTTCGGACACGGCAAGAGTGCGGCTTTCCTTGCCCAACATACCATCCCCGACAATGTGAAAATCATCGACCTGGCACAGGATTTCCGCATCGCAGCGCCAGGAAATAACTTCGTATACGGTCTGCCCGAGATCAACCGTAGCCGCATCGCCACGGCACAGCATGTCGCCAACCCAGGGTGCTTCGCCACCTGCATACAGTTGGGACTGCTCCCCGCCGCCCAGATGGGACTGCTCAACGGCGACATCGCCGTCAACGCCATCACAGGCAGCACGGGAGCCGGACAGAAAGCCACCGCCACCACGCATTTCTCATGGCGCAACAACAACATGAGCATCTACAAACCCTTCCAACACCAGCATGTGCCAGAAATCCTCCAGAGCCTGCGTCAGGTCCAGGGACAGTTCGACGGCGCGGTGGACTTCATCCCCTACCGAGGCGACTTCGCCCGTGGCATCTTTGCCACAGAGGTGGTGAAAACCGAGGCTGCCATCGATGACATCGTGGATGCCTACAAGGCTTTCTATGCCGACGCGCCCTTCACCCACTACAGCGACAAGGCCATTGACCTCAAACAGGTGGTCAACACCAACAAGGCATTGGTGCATTGTGAGAAATACGGCAACAAACTGCTCATCACATCCTGCATCGACAACCTGCTCAAAGGGGCTGTCGGACAGGCTGTGGAAAACATGAACATCATGTTCGGCATCGACGAGACGGCCGGACTCAGGCTGAAACCATCAGCATTTTAAAACAAGATTTATGAAACTATACGACGTATATCCCCTTCTCAACGTCAACATCGTGAAGGGAAGAGGCTGTCAGGTATGGGACGAACAGGGACAGGAATACCTCGACCTGTATGGTGGCCATGCCGTTATCAGCATCGGCCATAGTCATCCCCACTACACCGAGGCAATAAGCCGTCAGGTGAGTCAGTTGGGTTTCTACTCCAACTCCGTCATCAACACCTTGCAGCAACAGTTGGCTGCCAGGTTGGGAAAGGCCTGCGGCTATGATGACTATCAACTTTTTCTGGTGAACAGCGGTGCCGAGGCCAACGAGAACGCACTGAAACTTGCCTCGTTCCACACAGGGCGCACCCGTGTGCTCTCCGCACAGAAAGCCTTCCACGGACGCACCTCGCTTGCCGTGGAAGTGACGGACAACCCCAAGATCATCGCACCCATCAATGCCAATAACCACGTCACCTACCTGCCGCTCAACGATATCAGCGCCTGGGAGGCCGAACTGGCCAAGGGCGACGTGTGCGCCTGCATCCTGGAGTGCATCCAGGGTGTCGGTGGCATCAGGATGGCGACGGCGGAGTTCGCAAGCCAACTCCTCGAGGCCTGCCACCGATACGGCACGGTGCTCATCTGCGACGAGATACAGTGCGGCTACGGACGGAGCGGACGGTTCTTCGCCCATCAGTGGCTCGGCATACAACCCGACCTCATCACCGTAGCCAAGGGCATCGCCAACGGCTTCCCCATGTCGGCTCTGCTCATCTCACCCGAATTTACACCCGTCTACGGACAGTTGGGCACCACTTTCGGCGGCAACCATCTGGCATGTGCCGCTGCCCTCGCCGTACTCGACGTCATCGAACAGGAACATTTGGTGGAGAATGCCGAGAAAGTTGGCGACCACATCATCAGTGAACTGAAAAAACTGCAGGCCACACAACCCCATATCCTCGACGTACGCGGAAGGGGACTGATGATCGGCATCCAACTCGACATGCCTTACAAAGAGGTGCGCCGCCGCATGGTGGAGGAGGAGCACTGCTTCGTGGGTTGTTCCGGCACCGACACATTGCGCCTGCTGCCGCCTCTCTGCCTCACCATCGATGAGGCCGACCAGTTTATTGAAAAACTTAAAACCGTGCTGTCATGAAAATAGCCATCATCGGAGCAGGTGCCATGGGCGGTGCCTTGGCAGAAGGACTGCTCAAGAGTGGGGCGGCAGAGCCGTCCGAACTCACCATCGCCGACCCCTGTGAAGCCGCTCTCAAGCGATTTGAAAACAGTGGTGCAAGCCTTACCACCGACAACACCGCCGCCGTGGCCAACGCCGACACCTTGTTCATCGTTGTCAAACCATGGCTGGTGGAACAAGTCATCAAAGGCATCCTGCCAGACATCAGCGGCAAGCGGCTCACCATCGTTGTCATCGCCGCCGGCGTGCCCTCAGCAAGCATCAGCCACTGGCTTTCGACAGACAGCAACCCCGACTTCACCCTCTTCCTCGCCATTCCCAACACCGCCATCGCCGTGATGCAGTCGATGACCTTCCTCGTGCCTGCCATCGCTGGCGACACTCAGACAAAGGCCATGAAAGACCTCTTCGAAAAAGTGGGCGAATGTATCGTCACAGAGGAGCGTCTGCTGGCAGCCGGCACCACCCTTGCCTCCTGCGGCATCGCCTATGCCATGCGCTATATACGCGCCGCCACAGAGGGTGGTGTGGAGATTGGTTTCAAGGCCCATGATGCCCAGCAGATCGTGCAGCAGACGGTGAAGGGAGCCGTTGCACTCCTGCAGGCCACCGGCAACCATCCCGAGGCAGAGATAGACAAGGTGACCACCCCTGGCGGTGTCACCATCAAAGGACTCAACGAGATGGAGCACGCCGGATTCACTTCCGCCGTCATCCGGGGTCTGAAAGCCGGCATGAAATCATAACAAACACCCAAAATACCCACTATATGGAAGAACAGATCAAACAGATAGGCGAGCGCCTGCGCGGACTGCGCGACGTGCTCGACATCACCACCGACGAGATGGCTGCCATCTGCGGCATCTCCGTGGCTCACTACGAACAGATGGAGAGCGGCGAGAGCGAACTCTCCGTGGCCAACCTGCAGAAAATCGCCAAGCACTACGGCGTGTCGCTCGATGTGCTCATGTTCGGCGAGGAACCCAAGATGAGTTCCTATTTTCTCACCCGCAAGGGGCACGGAATGAGCGTAGAGCGCCGTAGCGCATACAACTATGAGAGCCTCGCCAGCGGATTCCGCGGCAGAAAGGCCGACCCGTTTATCGTGACCGTGGAGCCCAAGCCCGCCGACACTCCCAAGGAAATGAACTCACACAGCGGCCAGGAATTCAACATGGTGCTCGAAGGCACCATGGAACTCACCATCGGCAGCAAAGTGCTCACCCTCAACGAGGGCGACTCCATTTACTTTGATGCCACACAGCCCCATGGCATGCGCACACTCAATGACCATCCCGTGAGATTTCTGGCCATTATTTTCTAAAGCCCTAAAACAAAACTCCAGATGCTCAAGAAAATCTAGAAAATCTAGATACTCTAGAATATCTAGAAAAAAACAAAAAAGAAAAAATACAAGATGGTAGAAAGATTCCTCTCGCAGACCTCCTTCACTTCAGTGGAAGACTTCAAGGAACACCTGCATTTCAACATCAAGGAGAACTTCAATTTTGCCTATGATGTCGTCGATGCATGGGCAGAAGAACAGCCCGACAAACTCGCACTGCTCTGGACCAACGACGAGGGAGCCGAAATAAAACTCTCCTTCAGCGACATCAAGCAGCGGAGCGACCAGGCAGCAGCCTATCTTCAGTCATTAGGCATCGGACATGGCGACATGGTGATGCTCATCCTGAAACGCCGCCTGGAGTGGTGGATCACCATGCTTGCCCTCTGCAAGATAGGTGCCGTGGCCATCCCCGCCACCCACATGCTGACCAAAAAAGACATCATTTACCGCAACAACCGCGCCTCGGTGAAAGCCATCATCTGCGTGGGCGAGGAGTATGTCATCAGTCAGATACAGGCCGCCATGCCCGACAGTCCCACGGTCGATGTGCTTGTCAGCGTGGGACCGATAGTTGGAGAAGGCTTCCATGACTGGAATGCTGAAATCGGCAACGCACCCGCCTTTGTGCGGCCCAAGCACGTCAACACCAACGACGACACCATGCTGATGTATTTCACCAGCGGCACGAGCGGCGAACCCAAGATGGTGGCACACGACCACCTCTATGCCCTCGGACATCTTACCACCGGCGTCTTCTGGCACAACCTGTCGGAGGACAGCATACACCTCACCGTGGCCGACACGGGTTGGGGAAAGGCCGTGTGGGGCAAGTTCTATGGACAATGGTTTGCTGGCGCCACCGTCTTTGTCTACGACCACGAGAAATTCTCCGCCGACAGCATGCTGCGCCAGATGGAGAAACACCGCGTCACCTCGTTCTGCGCACCTCCCACCGTCTACCGCTTCCTCATCCGCGAAGACTTCTCGCAATACGACCTCAGTGCGCTGCGCTACTGCTGCACCGCCGGAGAGGCGCTCAATGCGGCCGTCTATGACAAATTCCGCCAACTGACCGGCATCAAACTGATGGAGGGCTTCGGACAGACCGAGACCACCATGACCCTCGGCACCATGCCATGGATGGAACCCAAACCCGGAAGCATGGGCATGCCCAATCCCCAGTACGACATCCAACTCATCAAGGCCGACGGCACACCCTGCGAGGAAGGCGAGAAAGGCGAGATCGTGGTGCGTGTGGGCGACCGCAAACCCATCGGACTGTTCAAGGAATACTATCGCGACGAGGAACTCACCCGCGAGGCTTGGCACGACGGCCTCTACCACACCGGCGACATGGCATGGCGTGATGAGGACGGCTACTACTGGTTTGAGGGGCGCATCGACGATGTCATCAAGTCGAGCGGCTACCGCATCGGACCGTTTGAGGTGGAGAGTGCGCTGATGACCCATCCCGCCGTGGTGGAATGTGCCATCACTGGTGTGCCCGACGACATCCGCGGCATGGTGGTGAAGGCCACCGTGGTGCTCGGCAAGGAATGGAAAGACAAGGCTGGTGACGCACTGGTAAAGGAACTCCAGAACCATGTGAAGCGGGTGACGGCTCCCTACAAATATCCCCGCATCATCGAGTTCGTGGATGAACTCCCGAAGACCATCAGCGGCAAGATCCGCCGTGTGGAAATCAGGGACAAGGACAAAGCACAACAGACAAATTCATGAAACACAGGATAGTCGTCAAAGTAGGCTCCAACGTGCTCACACGCACCGACGGAAAACTCGACGTGACCCGCATGTCCGCCCTCGTCGACCAGATTGCCATGCTCAGAAAACAAGGATATGAGGTGATTTTGGTGTCATCGGGTGCCATGGCCTCCGGGCGCGGCGAACTCAAGGTGAGCCATAGCCTCGACTCCGTGGAGCAACGGCAGTTGTTCTCCGCTGTGGGACAAGTGAAACTCATCGGCCTCTACTACGATCTGTTCAGGGAATTCGGCATCCACGTGGGACAGGTGCTCACGATGAAGGAGAACTTCCAACCCGGTGAGCAATACCGCAACCAGCGCGCCTGCATGACTGTGATGCTGGAGAACGACGTTTTGCCCATCGTCAACGAGAACGACACGGTGAGCGTCACCGAACTGATGTTCACCGACAACGATGAGTTGTCGGGACTGATCGCCCAGATGATGAATGCCGACACACTGGTGCTGCTCTCCAACATCGATGGTATCTTCACCACGCATCCCGACGACCCCGCCGCCGAACTCATCCGAGAGGTGGCTCCCGGCCGTGACCTCAGTGAGTATATCCAGCCAGAGAAAAGCGCCTTCGGGCGTGGCGGCATGCACTCCAAATACACCACCGCCCGGAAAGTGTCGCAGAGCGGCATCCGCGTCATCATCGCCAACGGCGAGCGCGAAAACATCCTCACCGACCTCTTCGAGCGCCCCGCCGACACCCCCCATACAGAGTTCAAAAACTAGGATGACTAGAAACCCTAGGAAGCCCTAGGAAAACCTAGGAAATCCTAGGAAGCCCTAGAAAACCCTAGAAAACCCTAGAATATCCTAGAAATACCTAGTATCCCTAGATCCTCTAAAAAAAAATATCATGCTACAGACCCCCCTTTTTGAGCAGGCGAAAGCCGCAAGCCGCGAGTTGCTGCTTCTCAGCGACCAGCGCAAGAATGATATCCTAAGAGCAGTGGCAGACGCCATTGCCGACAACAGTGCCATGCTTCTGGAAGCCAATGCCCGCGACCTGGCACGGATGGACCGCAGCAACCCCCTCTATGACCGTCTGCTGCTCGATGAGAAACGTCTCGCAGGTATCGCCAGCGACATGCGCCACGTCGCAGAACTCCCTACCCCGCTGGGCGAGGTCCTCATCGACAAGACACTCGACAACGGACTGCACCTGCGCCGTGTGAGCGTGCCCTTCGGAGTGATCGGCATCATCTATGAGGCTCGCCCCAATGTGAGTTTCGATGTCTTCTCACTCTGTTTCAAGAGCGGCAATGCCTGCGTTCTCAAAGGCGGACGCGACGCCGATGACTCCAACCGCGCCATCGTCGGTATGATACAGGACATCCTCGCCAAAGAAGGTGTCAACCCCGCCGTTGTACAACTGCTGCCGGCCACTCATGAGGCGACAGGCGAGATGCTCAATGCCGTGGGCTACATCGACCTCTGCATCCCCCGTGGCGGCAAGCGCCTCATCGAGTTCGTGCGCGACAATGCCCGTGTCCCGGTCATCGAGACGGGCGCCGGTGTGGTAAACACCTACTTTGACAAGGAGGGAGACCTCACCATCGGCCAGCGCTGCGTCAACAACGCGAAGACCCGCCGTGTGAGCGTGTGCAACGCCCTCGACTGCCTCATCATCCATGAGGAACGGCTCAACGACCTTGCCGAACTTTGCGCCCCGCTCAGCAACAGCCATGTCGTGATATATGCCGACGAGCAGGCCTATCAGGCACTCGACGGACAGTACCCCGCCGACTTGCTCCGTCCTGCCACCGACGATAGTTTCGGCACTGAGTTCATGGACTATATCATGGCCATCCGCACCGTGCCTACGGCAGAGGAAGCCATCCGTCACATCAGCCAGTATGGCAGCGGCCACAGCGAGAGCATCATCACTGAGAACACCGACACCGCCGCCATGTTCGAGGCTCAGGTGGATGCAGCCTGCGTCTACGTCAACGCGCCTACCAGTTTCACCGACGGCGCACAGTTCGGTCTCGGAGCAGAAATCGGCATCAGCACCCAGAAACTCGGTCCCAGAGGACCGATGGGACTTGCCGAGATCACCACCTATAAATGGCTCATCGAAGGACGAGGACAGGTAAGGCCCTGATGGAACTATTTGGGGTTATTCCTGCCGTTTTTATGTTAAAAATGATTCTCGATGCCATCAATTCGGGGAAAAAAGGTATTTTTGTATTTTACATAACACCCTCAGTTAAGAATGAAAACATTTTTCAATGTAGAAGACCTTGGTGACCTGCGCGGCGCGCTGGCAGAAGCACAGGAAATCAAGAAAGACCGCTATGCCTTCCAGCATCTGGGCAAAAACAAGACGCTGCTGATGATCTTCTTCAACAATAGTCTGCGCACCCGTCTGTCGACACAGAAGGCCGCCACCAACTTGGGCATGAACGTCATCGTGCTCGACGTGAACGCTGGCGCCTGGAAACTGGAGACCGAGCGCGGTGTCATCATGGACGGCGACAAGAGCGAGCACTTGCTCGAAGCCATCCCCGTCATGGGCAGTTACTGCGACATCATCGCTGTGCGCTCCTTCGCCGGCCTCACCGACCGCGAGTTCGACTATGCCGAGACCATCGTAGGCCAGTTTGTGCGCTACAGTGGCCGTCCCGTCATCGCCATGGAGACCGCTACAGTACATCCGCTCCAAGCCTTCGCCGACCTCATCACTATCGAGGAATACAAGCCTGTGGCCCGTCCGAAGGTGGTGCTCACCTGGGCTCCCCACTGCCGCTCCCTCCCCCAGGCCGTTCCCAACTCTTTCGCCCAGTGGATGAATGCCGCCGATGTCGACCTTGTCGTCACTCATCCCGAAGGCTATGAACTCGACCCGAAGTTCGTGGGCAACGCCCGCGTGGAGTACGACCAGCGCAAAGCCCTGGAGGGTGCCCATTTCGTCTATGCGAAAAACTGGAGTTGTCCTGGTGTGACCCGTCCTGAGGATTACGGCAAAATCATCAGCCGCGACATGAACTGGACTATCGACACCGAGCACATGTCATGGACAGACAATGGTTATTTCATGCACTGCCTGCCCGTGCGCCGCGGTCTGATTGTCACCGACGATGTCATCGAGAGCGACCACTCCATCGTCATCCCCGAAGCCGCCAACCGCGAGATATCTGCCCAGACCATCCTCAAGAGGGTCTTGTCAGAACTATAATATCTATAGCATCTATAGCATCTACCCCCTTCCCGAGAGAAAAGCCTGGCAAAATTTGGCTTTTCTCTCGGCTTTTTGTACTTTTGCATGCTATTTGCCACCAGCGGCCATGATGTCCGCAGGTGAGGCGGTGGTTCTTTACCAAGATGAAAAGGGAATCGGGTGAAAATCCCGGACAGTCCCGCTGCTGTAAACTTGTTGTAGGAAAGGCCAAGCAGGCCACTGGTGTACGCCTCTTTGGCGGCTCTGGGAAGGCGGCCTTTCTCAAGTGAAGTCAGAAGACCTGCCACCGCTGTTGTATCATCACAGCCTTCGAGGAAAAGGCTGGTGAATGAATGTAATCATGTTCAACGCTTCTCTTCTTGCCCATATCATTTCAAAAGGCATACGGATGGCAGGTGTGGCCATTGGTTTGACTGTCAGTCTGTGCGTTTCGGCTCAGACCGACACACCCAAGGACTCTGCCCGCACCCTCGACAACGTGACCGTGCTGTCGCAGCGCGAGCGCGCCAACGTCATCTCGTCGAAGCCCCTGCAGTCACTCAGCCGGGAGGAACTCACCCAACTGGGCCTCCAGGACCTGGCCGACGCGGTAAAGAAGTTCGCTGGCGCACAGGTGAAGGACTACGGCGGCATCGGCGGCATGAAGACGGTGAGCGTGCGCAACCTGGGTGCCCATCACACTGCCGTGAGTTACGACGATGTGACCATGAGCAACATCCAGGCAGGGCAGATAGACATCAGCCGGTATACGCTCGACCAAGTGGAGTCGGTGACCCTCTCCGTGGGCGGCGAGAACCATTGGTTGCAGTCCGCTCGCCACTATGCCTCTGGCGGCGTGCTCAGCATCAAGAGCCAGCGGCAACCGGAGGACGGACGGAGGTTGCTCGTAAAAGTGAGGGGCGCCTCTTTTGGATATGTTTCGCCCTCAATAAGATATTGGCAGCCCCTTGATACCGCCACCACCCTGTCACTCTGCGGAGCCTTTACCCGGGCCGACGGCATCTACCCCTACACCCTTGTCAACGGCAGAGAGAAGACCCGCGAGCGAAGATTGAATTCCGACATCAACTCCTGGCAGGGGGAGGCCAACCTCTATCACTCATGGGGACAGAACGGACAGATCGACGCGAAGGTTTACTGGTACCGCTCAGAGCGCGGCCTCCCCGGGTCGGTCATCCTCTACAAGGGCTACGGCAACGAACGACTGTGGGATGAGGACTTCTTCGCCCAGACTGTCTTCACCCGCCAACTCACCCGACAGTTCACCCTCCGGACACGTTTGAAGTACGCCCATTCCTGGAACAAATACGAAGACAGGGACGTGAAATATCCCGACGGACTGCGCCGTGACGTGGCACGCCAGAATGAATACTACGCCTCAGCCACCCTGGGATGGCGCCCCACCCACTGGCTCACCGTGGCATTGGCAGAGGATGTCTTTTGGGGCAACCTCCGCAGCAATGTCACCATCAGCGACAACCTCACCGACCCTCCTTACCCGGAGCGCATCACTTCGCTCACCGCCCTTTCTGCCAACATACAGTGGCAACGGCTGAGGGTCAGCGCCAACCTTGTGGGCACCTTCGCCCATGAGCATGTGAAGGCGGGCAAGCAACCTGATGACAGGCGCAAACTCTCTCCCACCGTGTCAGCGTCCTACCAGTTGCTGCCCCATCAGCAACTCTACCTGCGCGCCATGATGAAGAACACGTTCCGCCTGCCCACCTTCAACGACCTCTATTACCTGCGGATGGGCAACACCGGACTGCGCCCAGAGAACGCCCATGAATGGAACGCCGGCGTGACATGGAGCGGACAACCCATCCCGTGGGTCAAATACCTCTCCGTCACCGTTGATGGATACTTCAACCGCGTGACCGACAAAATCGTGGCCTTCCCTTCTACCTACGTGTGGAAAATGGCTAATTTCGGAAAAGTAGACATCCAGGGCATCGACATCACCCTGGCGACCGAGATTCCCCTGCTTGAGGCACGGAGAGGCCGTGGCATCAGCCTTCTGCTGACAGGCGCATACACCTATCTGAAAGCCACCGACAAGGAGGAGCGCTCCAACTCCTACGGGAGCCAACTGCCATATACCCCCAAGCAGAGTGGCAATTTGTCTGCCATCCTCCGCACCCCATGGGTCAATGCCGGCTACAGCATGGTGGCGCAGGGCAAGCGATGGAGCAGCACGCTAACCACCCCTACCTACACCCTCAAAGCCTATCAGGAGCACACCGTCACGCTGTCGAGGGCGTTCAAGTGGGCGGGATGGGGTCTCGACCTGCAAGCCTCCTTGCACAACCTTACCGACGCCCAGTATGAGATCATCAAATACTATCCCATGCCGGGCCGGTCATGGTCGGTCAGCGCCACCCTGCACCTGTGATCATCTGTATCAACACAATTCATCATATCCAACAACAAATTAAAACTAACAAAAATGGAAATCAGAAAATGGGCCGCAGTCACACTGGGTGTGCTGGCCATCTCAGCAGGATTCACCTCCTGCAGCAGCGACGACGATGAGTGGAACTGGGAAAAAGAGGGTTCGGCCATCGAAATGAAAGAGACACGCGCATTCATCCTCAACGAAGGATCCATGAACAACAACAATGCCAATCTCACCTATTTCGACTGGGCAACCGATGCCACCTATCCCAACGACATCTTCATGACGCAAAATCATATCGCACTGGGTGATGTGGCACAGGACATCATCGTGGATGGCGACGACATCTTCATCATCATGTCAGGTTCGAAACGCATCTACAAACTCAACGGAGTGGGTGTGCGCAAGGCCGACGTGAGCGTCAGCAGCGACCTGGGCGACCCCCGCTACGGCGTGATCGACAACGGCAACCTCTATGTCACCTGCTATGGTGGCTTCGTGGCCAGGTATGACACCAAGGACCTCAAATTCACAGGCAGCGTGAAAGTGGGCGACAACCCGGAGTACATCGTCAAGGAAGGCGGCAAACTCTACTGCACATGCTCAGGATGGGGCAAGGACAACCGTGTGGCTGCCATCGACATCAAGTCATTTGACAAAGCCAACTATTTTTCGGTGATGGACAACCCCGACCGCATCATCAGCGTAAACGGAAAACTCTTCGTGCAAGGCTACGGCGCCGACTGGTCGTATCCCTGGGGACTACTCGACACCGCCAAGGGTACCTTCATCCAACTGGGCAACTGCTCTGCATGGACGGCCTACCGCAACACGCTCTACCTGTGCAACTCTGTGACTGACTGGAGCACATACGAGACCACCTCCACCTTCTACACCTACGACGTGAACAGTGGGAAACTCAACGACTCATTCCTGAAGAACGCTCCCCAAAAACTCACCTCCAGTTCGGTCTACGGCATGAGCGTCAATGAGAAGACGGGCGACATCTATGTGCTGACCACCGACTTCACCACTGCCGGACACCTGTATCACTTCAAGAACGACGGCACCTTCCTCAAGGATTTCCCCACCACGGGTGTCAACCCCCGCAAGGTGGTGTTCCTTGACTAACACCATCACTGCATGATGAGAAGACTGCTTGTCATCCTGACAGCCACCCTCCTCCTCTGCGCCTGCCGCGGTCGGCAGGGGCAGAGGACGGATGCCGGTGCCACCGACACCCTCGCGCTGCGCCACGCCACCCATCTGAAGGTCATACACCATGATGGTTTCGACGAGGTGCGGCTCGCGGATCCATGGAATGTGGGCAAGGTGCTGCACACCTATCTGCTGGTGCCTGCCGGACAGTCCCTGCCCGGTGGTCTGCCCCACGGTACGGTGGTGCGCACTCCGCTGCGGCGGGCCGTGGTGTCCACCAGCGTCCACTGCAGCCTCGTCATCGACATGGGGCGCAAGACCAGCATCGCCGGTGTCTGCGAACCCCAGTACATCCATATCCCCTACATCAACGAGCGGTTGCGCAGCGGGGAGGTGGCCGACTGCGGCAGCGGCATGGCACCCAACGTGGAGACCATCATCGACCTCCAGCCTGACGCCATCTTCCTCTCACCGTTCCAGAACAGCGGAGGATATGGCAAAGTGGAGGCCTTGGGCATTCCTATCATCGAGACTGCCGACTATATGGAGACCTCGGCACTGGGGAGGGCTGAATGGATGCGCTTCTACGGCCTGTTGTTCGGAAGCAGCCATGAGGCCGACAGCATCTTCGACAGTGTGGAAAAAGCATATCTCACCCTTCGCCAACAGGCACACCAGGCTACGACGGCCAAATCCATTGTGATGGACAAACAGTCGGGAGCGGTGTGGTACGTGCCCGGCGGAAAGAGCACCATCGGCGGAATCATCGCCGATGCCAACATCGGATATCCCTGGCAAAGCGATTCCCACAGTGGCAGTCTGCCACTGCCTTTCGAGAGCGTGCTGGAGAAAGGCGGACAAGCCGACCTATGGCTGTTCAGATACAACTCACCGCAACCCATCACAAGTGCCGCTCTGCTCTCCGAAAACTCCGGATACAAGCAGTTCAAGGCTTTCCAAGAAAAAAACATCTACGGATGCAACACCGCCACCAGCACATTCTATGAGGAGACTCCTTTCCATCCCCATCTGCTGCTGCGCGACTTCATCTGTATCGCCCACCCCGAACTCGGACTTGGCCAACCCAAGTATTTTCTCCCTGTCAATAAGTAAACCCTCACGCATCACCCCTGTCCATGAGTAAATTCTTCCGTTTTGCCCTGTGGATGACGCTACTCATCGCCGTCCTCTTTGCCCTGAGTCTGGTGGTGGGTGCCGTGAATATCCCCCTTCAGCAGGTGGCACGCATCCTTTTCCTGCCAGAGGCGACGCTTCAGACCGACCCTGCCATCAAACCGTCATGGATCTATATCGTCATCCAGTCACGGTTGCCACAGGCCATCACGGCCATGCTCTGCGGTGCGGCTCTGGCCGCCTGCGGTCTGATGATGCAGACGGCATTCCACAATCCGCTGGCAGGACCCAGCGTTTTCGGCATCAACAGCGGCGCCTCACTCGGAGTGGCGTTGGTGATGCTCCTTTTCGGGGGAAGCCTCACAGCAGGCAGTTTCTCACTGACAGGATTCATGGCCGTACTCGCGGCGGCATTCACCGGCGCCATGGCGGTGATGGCCCTCATCCTGCTTTTCTCCACCATGGTGCGCAACAACGTCATGCTCCTGATCATCGGTATCATGATCGGTTATCTGGCGGGGTCGGCCATCTCCCTGCTCAATTTCTTCTCCACCGAGCAAGGCGTGCAGTCCTACATGATCTGGGGACTGGGCAATTTCGGCGGCGTATCGATGGGACAACTTCCGCTGTTCTCCATCACTGTCATTGCCGGACTGCTGGGAGCCATGGCCTTGTCGAAGGCTCTCAATGCCCTGCTTTTAGGCGAGCAGTATGCCGAGAACCTCGGGTTCAACGTGCAGCACGTGCGCAACAGCCTGCTGCTGGTCACAGGACTGCTCACCGCCGTAACCACCGCCTACTGCGGTCCGGTGGTGTTCATCGGAATGGCGGTGCCCCATGTGGCGAGGATGCTGCTCTCCACCGACAACCATCACCACCTCATGCCGGCGACCATCCTCACCGGAGCGGCTGTGGCATTGCTCTGCAATGTCATCTGCATGTCGCCCGGAGCACAGGGGGTCATTCCGCTCAATGCCGTCACTCCCGTCATGGGCGCTCCAGTCATCATCTATGTCATCCTGAAACAAAAGAGAAACTTTTGAAGGATGAAGAATGAAGAGTGAAGAATGAAGAGTGAAGAATGAAGAGTGAAGAATGAAGAGTGAAGAGTGAAGAGTGAAGAGTGAAGAATTATGATTACCCCTGCAAAAATGATGGTGTGAGAGGTAGGGACGCGATGTATCGCGTCCGCCAACCATGAACTATGAACTATGAACCATGAACCATGAACTATGCACTATGAACTATGCACTATGAACCATGAACTATGAACCATGAACTATGAACTATGCACTATGAACTATGAACTATGAACTAAATGAGTCCATTTTTTAAAAAAAATTAGAAATTTGTTCTCTTTTTTGTTATTTTTGGTTATCTTTGCCTTCTCTACTGCTAACCAAAATAACTATTGTTCAGATGCCGAGGTTTCTTGTTCTTTCCCTATATAGTCTCTTATGCGCATGTCTGCCTTCTTTGACATGGGCACAGGGCATCCACCAACTGGGCTATTGCGACGATGACCTCACAGGAGCCACGGCTTACGGAATCAATGCCGAGGTACGCCTGTCGGGGGCCATCCATCTGCCGTTGAGTACGATGCAGCGCTATAAAGGCGGCCGTGTCACCCGCATCAGGGTGGCGCTGGGCGAAGGGGTGGAAAAACCATCCGTCTGGATCCGCACATCCCTGACAGAGAGTTCGAAAGTCAGCCAAAGCATCAGTCAGCCGGTCAGCGGATGGAACGAGGTGGAACTCAACCGCCCGCTCACCATCGATGGCAGCGACCTCTTCATCGGCTTCACCTTCACCCAACCAGCGGGCATAAAAGGCATTCTCACTAAGGGCGAAGGCAATGAGCACACCTCACTGATGGGTATCGACAACGAATGGGACGACTTCCACAATAGCATCGGCATTCTCTGCATCCAGGCCATCGTCGAGGCCGACCTGCCGGAGCACGACCTCGGCGTCATTGCCGTGGAGACCGACAGCATTTTCTATCAGGAGTCCGGACAGGTGAAGGTCACTGCCACCGTCGAGAACCTGGGCACCGCCGACACCGAAGGCTATTATCTGATTTGGAACATCGACGGACAAGATGTCAACGCCGACAAAATCCTTTATGAAGCCCCTGCTCCCGGAGAGGTTTTTACCATCAGCAAGTCTTTCGGCCTGAGCAGTCTCAGTGAGGGCACACATCAGGCTATCGTCAAATTGGTTGGCGGCGGGAAGGACGAGAAAGCCGACAACAATATCTGCGAGGCCACCTTCTACACCTATGAGAGCAGTTACATCAGGAATGTGCTGCTGGAGCACTTCACCTCGTTGCCATGCGTCAACTGCCCCCCTGTGGACCAACTGCTGGAGAGCGTCATCTCCGCCCGCTACGACGTGATCTGGACCTCCCATCATGTGGGATACCGCAACGATGAGTTCACCCTGGCTGCCAGCGAACCTTATGTCAAGTTCGGCGTGATCGGCAACCCCATGATCATGCTCGACCGATATGCTATTGACGGCGAGACGCCCGCCTTCACTATCGGCAGTTACAGTGCAGAGAAACTCCAGGCCACCATCGATGCGACGGCTGCCCGTCCTGCTTTCGTGCAACTCGACGCCGACCTAGGGGGAGACAGGAACGAACTGACAGCAATCGTCAAAGGTGAGGCACGCAATTTCTTCCAAGCCCTTTACCCCCGCGCCACCGTCAACGTATTCATCGTGGAGGATGACGTGCTCGCCAACGGTACACAGGCGGGTGACTCCAACAAGAAACGCCACAACAACATCGTCAGGGCCATCCTCACCCGTCAGACGGGCGACCTTCCCTCTTGGAAGGAGGATAACACGTTCCGCCTCACCTATACCACGGAGGCCGATGCCTCATGGGATCTCTCCAAACTCCGTGTGGTGGCTTTCATCACCGCCGCTGCCGACCGTGCCACCGGCTATCCCACCGGCGAGGTGCTCAATGCCTTCCAGGCATCCTTCTTGCGCGAAAACATCACCGAGACCATGGCCAACGACCGTCCTGCCCGTTGGTACACCATCGATGGCCGACAGACTGACACCCGCCATCTCACTCCGGGACTCTATATCATCCAGGACGGAAAATCCATCCGCAAGACCATCGTCAGATAGTTCCCATACTTCCCATATCAAAAGAAAGACTTATGAACAACCGCCTATACCGTTCCGCATCCCTGATTCTCACGCTGGCTCTCGCCATCACCCTCCAAGCCCAGAACAAACTGCCCTACCGGCAGACGTTCGATGACGTGAGCGACTTCGAGACTTTCATCGTCGCCGATGAGAACAATGATGAATCCACCTGGCAATACGATGACATCATGCAGGCTGCCAAATGCGAGCGCAACAATGATGCCGATGACTGGCTCATCACACCGGTTTTCGAACTGAGAAAGGGACAGACCTACCGCCTCTCCTTCAAGGCTTACAACGAACTGGAAGGCTCAGAGGTCATCGACATCTTTATGGGCACCGGGCGCCGGGTGTCGGCACTGACCACCAACATCTTGACGGCCACCACCGTCACATCGACCGACCCCAACACCATCACCACCATCTTCGTGGCGGAAGAGACCGATGACTACCGTATCGGCTTCCATCACCGCACCACCGGAGACCCCTATTTCAACTTCCTCTATATCGATGACATCACGCTGGAGGAGACTACCAGTCAGGCGGCACCAGCAGCAGTGACCGACCTCACCGTGACACCCGGCGACAAGGGAGCATTGTCCGCCACCATCACCTTGCGCGCCCCAGAACAGACCATCGACAACCAACCGCTCACCCAACTGAGCAAGGTGGACCTCTACCGCGACGGTCAACTGAAACATACCTTTGAGAATCCTGCTCCTGGCAGCGTACTTACCTACAACGATACGGAAGGACTGACCAACGGCAGCCATACCTACAAGGTCATCGCCGTCAACAGCCAGGGGAGCAGCAGTCCCGCAGAAGCCAAAGCCTATATCGGCATCGATGTGCCGGGACCTGTGGAGAACCTCCATTTCACCTACGACTACGACACGCACAAGGCCTCCGTCTCCTGGGATGCGCCCACCACGGGAGCCCACGGCGGATACATCGACAACAGCAACCTGAGATACAGCCTCCGCAAATATCCCATGTCATCGGGCAAGACCATCACCGATCCCATCACCGCCACGCATTTTGAGGAAGAGTTCGACATCGACTGGCTCAACGCCGCCGCCGAGGAGCGCTACCGTGAGGCGGAGGAGACCTATGGGATTCCCGTGGCACACACCATCGTCATCGACGGACAGGGACTGACTTATTATTCTGTCAAAGCCATCTCCGACATCGGTGAAGGAACAGAGGCGACCTCCGAGTCACGTATCATCGGAGAACCCTACTCGCTCCCCTTCGCGGAGTCGTTCGCAGGGGCCATGCCAAGTCATTTCTGGTACAAACCTGCCACCGCTCTCCGCAACCGCTGGTATGAGATGTCCGACAACCGCTTCACCCAGGACGGCGACAACGGGTTCCTTGCCTTCACCGCCTCTCTCATCGAGGGACAGGAAACCCAACTTGAGGAGACCGCCATCGCCCAGACCGGCCGCCTCAACCTGTCGGATGCCACCTCCCCTGTCATCTCGCTCTATTACTTCATCCCATACGCCATGAAGTACCCGCTGAACATCAAGGTGTCTGACGACGGACAGAACTTCAAGACAGTGGGCACCATCAACACCTCTGACGAATCATTGGCGGGTCGTTACGTACGCGCCATCGTTCCCCTGACAGGCATCAGCAATCCGGGCAGTTGCTACGTGGGGCTGGAGGGCACCCTCACCAACAGTTCGGAACTCATCTATGTGGACAACATCACCATCTACGACCAGAAGAACCACGACCTCGCAGTCCAAATGGCCCAACTGCCTTCTCACCTGTGGAGCGGCGAACCACGCACCGTGATAGTGGATGTGAGCAACATCGGAGAGGCTGACGTGGAGGCTGGAGCCTATGATGTGGATATCATCGTCGACGGCCACCAGTGCGGTAATACAACTGGTACTGCCGTGAAAGTGGGCGAGACGGTGACCATCAGTGTGGCTGCCACCGCCACCGCCAGCATGTCATCCACCAGTGAGATTTGCGCAAGGGTCAACTACGCTGCCGATGAGAATACAGGCAACAATACCAGCGACGCCGCCAGCATCAAGGTGAAATATCCCTCCTTCCCCGTGCCGCAGCATCCTGTCATCTCCAGCGGAGTCACCATCCTCGAATGGAATGCACCTGAGCCACCTCGCAGTCAGGACGAGACGGTCACCGAAAGTTTTGAGGACTATGAGGACTTCACCACCACCGACCTCGGCGACTGGGTGCTGGTGGACCGCGACCAGCACCTCACCTATAGTTGGGGCGAAGACTACAACTGGCCCAACCGCACCCGGCCACATGCCTTTATCGTCATGACTCCCGCAGAAGTGGAACTGTCCAATGGCGGAAAGGGACTGAGCCCCTCATGGCAGGCTCACAGCGGTGCCAAGATGCTCATGTCATCGAGCAGTTATGAGGCTGACGACTGGCTCATCTCACCCGACCTTCCGGGCAGCGTGCAGACCATCACCTTCTATGCCCGTGGCACCAATAGTTACTCCGAATCATTCGAGGTGCTATACTCCACTACCGATGATGAGCCGGAAAGTTTTACCACCATCGGCAACGTTGCCTTCAAGGGGGCAAACTGGAAACAATACACCTACCAACTGCCTGAGGGCAGCCGCTATTTCGCTATCCATAAGGTGACCAATGACGGTGACAAATTCTTCATCGACGATATCACCTTCATTCCGGAAACCCACGCCCGCCAGGACCTCACCCTCTTGGGCTACAATGTCTATTGTGATGGTGAGCGTGTCAATGAGGCCCTTATCACCGACAACTCTTTCGGTGAGATAGGCAATGGCGACTATTATGTCACCGCCGTCTATGACAAAGGAGAGTCCGCCTTGTCCGAGAAAGCCTTCAGAAGCCAGACAGGCATCAGTGAACTCCCGGCTGATTCAGAAAAGACTTCCCGCCTCTACGACCTCATGGGCCGTCCCGCCACTGGCAAGCAGAAAGGCATCTATATACAGGGAGGGAAGAAGATGATCATAAAATAAAATTGACCATTGAGAGAATTATATATTATTATCTATTATGTTTAACCTAAACTAAAAGTACAAAAGTATGAAGACGAAATTTTTACCTATCCTCATGCTGCTGCTGACAGTAGTGGGCTTGAGTAGTGCGAAAGCACAGTCTGTCATCTACTCTTGGGACGATGGCGATGAAAGTGGCGGAACGGCAACTTCTACTGATGCCGCAAACATTGGCTTTAACAGTTCTGGGACTTACGGCTACACCACCCTCCGTCTGAATGGAAAGAAAGACTATTCCACGGACTATGTCACCATCACGCTTGACAAAGCCCTTGCAGGAGGAGAGAAAATCAGCGTCACCGCTTTCCGCAGCAAGAACGATGTGGACAAACAGAGTGGTTTCAAAGCAAAATTCGACAAAGGTGGCGAAGTGTCCTCCTCTACAGGTCTTGAGTTCGTCAACATTGACCAGTCGGACGCCTCAGCAGAAGACAGCAACCGCGGCACTGAACCCAACACCTGTGAGTTCACCGTGCCTGCTGAGGCTGCAGGCAGTACGGTCATCACCATGACCCGTTCTCACACACAGACCAACCTGTTCATTGACAAACTCGTGATTACCACAAGTGAAGGAGGCGACGAACCCGTTGAACCCGTCGTGACCATCGCCAAGCCGACCTTCGAGGTGAACGGCGTGAAGTACGAGAGCGGTGCTACCGTGGAAGGTCTGAAGACAGGACAGCAAGTCACCATCAATGTGGAGGACGGCATGTACATCTACACCAACTGGAGCAGCAAGACTGGTGGCAAGAAAGAAACATACTACGTCGCTGACCGCATGAAAGGCCAGAACTCTTACGGCGCATCCACCACTTCCGGCGGACAGCGTGTGCTCTATGCTGTTGCAGGGGATAAAGATGATGCCACCGGCAACTCCAGCGACATGGCCTATATCGTGTTCACTGGTGTGGTAGCCAGCGATCCCGTCTTCTCACCCGCCGCCGGTGAAGTGGAAGCAGGCACTGTGGTGACCATCACAAAGGGCTGCAAGGATGACAAGGTGTATTACACTACCGACGGCAGCGACCCAACCACTGGGAGCACGGCCTACACGGATGAGGGCATCAAGGTAGAAGAAGGCGTAACCATCAAGGCCATCGCCTTTGACAAGAACGGTGAATATGGAAGCACCGTCGTTTCTGCCACCTATACCATCCCCGCACCTGCTGTGGTCATCCCCACTCCCACGTTCACTCCTGAGAGCGGTTCGACCATCGCCTTCGGCGGAGAGGTGACCATCAACTACGACCAGGCATATACACTCTACTACACTACCGACGGCACTGACCCGAAGACCTCCGACACCGTTCAGCCTGGTTTCAACAATCCTGAGACCATCATCGCAGAAAAAGAAGGAGCCCTCACCATCAAGGCCTTCCTGAGCAACAAGGACGGTGAGAGTGAAGTGGTGACAGCCACCTATACCGTCGAGGGCAAGCCTATCGTGGTGGGTGCTCCGACCTTCGACCCGGCTCCGGGCGCAGTGGAGAAAGGCACCCAGGTGCACATTATCTTCGGCGAGAACGCCACATCCGTCTCCTTCACCACCGATGGCACCGACCCATTGCTGGGAGATGTTTACACCAGTTCAAAACAGATTGATGCCATTGCTCCCATCATCATCAACGAGGAGACCACCATCAAGGCCATTTGCCGCACAAATGAAGGCGGAAAGACCTATAGTTCAGAAGTTGTGACAGTGACTTACACGGTCAAGGAGCCCGAGGTGCTGCCTGAGACCAACGTGACCATCGTGGATGGTTCCCTGCCCACTACTTTCGACAGTTGGTCCGTATCCTTCCTCATTCAAAAGACCGACACGAAGGCTGGCGACAAGTTCACCTTCATCACCCAACCCGTGGAGGTAGAAGGCTGGCAGTGGGGCGCACAGATCATTCCGAAGAACAATGCCGACTGGAGCGATCTGGCAACTGGCTTAACACTGTCTCCTGATGCAGAGGGTAAGTGCACACTCACCTTGACCAAAGAGATGGCCGACATCATCAACGCCAACGGTGGTCTGCGCATCCAAGGCATGGGCATCAAGGTGCTCGCCGTGCAGTTCGAGGCTGGTCCCGACGAGCCTGTCACCATTCCTGATCCTGAGCCACTGCCCGACAATGCCGTCGACCTGATCGACCGCTTCACCGGCAACTGGAACAACGCTGAAAGCAATACTCACAATGCAAACAAGACAATCACCTACAACGGTGTTGCATGGGGAGGCCTCAGCGCATGGCTGGTCGAAAACGACAAACCTGTCGACTGGTCAGAGTACGAGAAACTTGTGTTTGTGTTTGGAGGCCCCACTCCTGTTGCAGTGCAGGGATTCGTTCAGACAGATGAGGACATCAAATTCTGGGGCAATGCCGGCATCACCAGACTGGAGTGCCCATTCGATGGTAAGGATGTGAGCGCTGTGAAGCAAGTTGCCCTGCAACTATCTGACGTAGCCTCCATCTTCGTCACCAATATCTATCTCGTGAAGAAAGAGATTGTGGAGCCCACTCCTGAATTCGCACTCAACTTCGACCCACAAGACGGCACCGAGGTGGAGGTAGACGACGAGATCACTCTCACCTACGACGACGAGGCATTCTTGCTTTACTACACCAACGACGGCAGTGATCCTAAGGCTCCCACCAGCAACACCATCAGCGCATGGGGCAACGAGGAGAAGGTGACCGTCAAGGGCGAGGGCAACTTTGTCATCAAGGCTTATCTTGAAAACCGCAAGACTGACGCTCAAAGCGAGGTATTCACTGCCACCTATCCTATTAAGGCCGTGGCTCCGTTCGAACTGACCTTCGACCCGAAGGACGGCACCGAGGTGGAGGTAGACGACCAGATCACTCTCACCTTCGACGAAGAGGCATTCCTGCTCTACTACACCACCGACGGCAGC
>JAEEJK010000058.1 GCA_016281815.1 Prevotella sp.
ATTTTAATTGACACATCCACATTTGCGAATCACCATATAAAAAATAATAGGGAAAGAAGAGCTAAATCTTCATTTCCCTATTGTTTTTTGTTTCTCCAAAATACCGATTTTCGGGTGTAAAATCGGGTGTGAACCGTGTAATTTACTGAAAATCAGTATAAGTTGTGGAGCTGGCGGGAGTCGAACCCGCGTCCAAACAAGGAAACCATAAGCTTTCTACACGCTTATTCCAGACTTTGGTTTTCGTGCCGCAGCAAGACCTGGACCACCAACTGCGACCTTATCCCCTGAATCTCATCATGCCGGCGGGGCACAACATGACTATTCCCGATTTACCTGCGCCGCTTGATCCTCGGATTCGGAACAACACCCTCGGAGCGACGTCTCGTCCTGTCACCTGGTGACGGGATTGAGCCTCAATCTACTATACTTCGATTAGGCAGCGAGAGCATACTCATTGTTGCCAATTAATTTTTTGACCGAATGTATTAAGGAGTTTACAGCCGTCACTCCGCGTGCTTACGTACCATCTCAACTTGCTGTCAAATCCAGTCAACCCCATGATGGCTTGTGAAAAGCGGTGCAAATTTATGCTATTTTCCAATACCATCCAACTTTTCTGGTGTTTTTTTAACATTAAAATTTTGCGTTTTAACCGTCTTTCACTAAATTTGGCTTCATAATGAATCATTAAAACATGAAAAATATGAATAAGGTACTATTTCTGTTAGCAGCCATGCTGCTGCCTGCCTGTTCCATGGCACAAAAAACTTATGTCAACGTCGTCGCTACTGATGTGAACAAAAATTACCATACGATGTATCTGTCGGGCGACATCCCATCTGGCATAAAAACCTTTTATGATGCTTTTTATGACGAGTCCAGATTGGGTGATATCATCAACCGGTTGGCCTCCCACGGATTTGTCGTAGAACAGATGTCGTGCAGCCAGAACGAGAGCACCATCAGAGAAATCGTCCTGCTATCCAAGAACGCCTCACCGACTCCCACGAAGGTTCAGGAGAACTCCATAACAGAACAAGAAGGGGAAGCCGTGGAGGTGGCAAGATACAATCTCCAAGGCATCCCCGTCAATGCACATGAGAAAGGCGTGCAAATCATCGTCTATTCCAACTACACCACACGCACCGTCATCGTCGAATAGCAAAGGTAATGGCTTTAACTTCTCAGCGAAGCGATAACTTCATAACTACTTAACTACTCGCAAGTTGTGCGAACGCAAAACTATGAACTATGAATTATGAACTATGAACTATGAACTAACTCAAATTTCACTTTCGTGGCGCGGTGGAGCACAAAGATGGCCAAGGCCTCGATGATATAGGCGATGAGGTAACTGTGCCACAGCATCTGAGGAGCATTGCGCGATACCAGCCACAACACAGGGATGACCGTGAGTGAGAGGGCAAACGAGATGAACAGCGCCATGTGATGGTGGCCATACAGTTTGTAGACAATCATCAGCACATAGATGTAGCAGAAGGGGATGAAACTGAGGGCGAACACCCGCAGAGCCTGATTGGTCTCCATCATTTTCCCCGGATCGTCAGCCCCAAACAGGCGGGCAATGATATCGGGGTCAACCCACACGACCACGCAGGTGATGACCATCGCCACGGTGATGAATCGGAATGCCTTGCGCAACACCGTGCGCAATCCCTCCTCATCCTTTTTCCCCACCTGGATGGCACCCAACGACTGCAATGTCTGACAAGTTCCCGAGAGGAACAGATTATACACCTGCAGCAGGTTCATGCACACGGCGAAAGCGAAGATACCCGTCCGGCCCAACGTGGACAGCACGATGGTGTTGGCAGAAAGCAACAACAGCGTGAGCGAGATGGAAGCGATTGCCAGCGGGGCTCCCTGAGAGACTATCCTCCGGCAGGTCTTCCATATCTGCCCTATCTTGCAGGAGCCGTATGTCAGGGTGAGGCGACGGTGCTCGGGATTCTTCCAATGCGACAGCAGGATGGCGATGCCCACCAGATGGCCCACCACTGTGGCGGCTGAAGAACCCGTGATGCCCCATCCGAAGAATTGGATGAAGACAATGTCGAGGCAGAGATTCAACACGTTGTCAACGATAACGGCAAGTGAGACGAGTTTCGGACTGCCATCAACACCCACCATCGTAGACAGTCCCCACATCAGGATGAAGGCAGGGTTGCCCAACAGCAACACCTGCATGTAGTCGCGTGCCAAAGGAAACAGTTGCTCATTGTTGCACAGCAGATGCGCCGTCCCGTTGGGGAAGAGCACTCCGCCTACAATGGCCAGGACGACACCCAATCCAACACTCAGCGTGAGGGCATGGGTGAAGAAACGCCGTGCATCGCCCAGGTTCTTCTGTCCCAAAGCATACGCCACCAACATGCCCGCACCCGCATTGATCAGCAGGTGAAGCGTGAAGATGAACTGGTTGATGGGTTTGGAAAGGTTGATGGCACTCACACCGTCGCCGCTGATCAGGTTGCCGACGATGATGCCGTCCACAACGTTTCCCAAACAACCTGAGAGCGCCACCAAGATGTACGCCCACAGGTATTTGTAGAATTGCGAATGAATGTCGTTGTTGCTACTTGACATGATCTTTCAATCTTCAATTTTCAATCTTCAATCTTCAATTTTTAATCTCTGATTGTTTTCATTCAAAGAATCCGAAGCCACCGATGGCAGTGAGCATGCGCTCGACGTAATCCCATGAGGTGGGCGACCAAGCGAAACCGAGGCGGTAGAGCACCTGCGTCGTGTAGTCGTTGTCGCGCTTCACATCGGCAGTCTTCTGACCGTGCGCCATATCCTGGTAAGCCAAGAGCGACGACATCTGTTTCGCCTTCTGCGGATCCTCCTTTGCCTGTTCCATCGCCTCGGCAAACTCCTCCTGTTCCACGAAACGTATACCCTCACTCACGGTGGCCAGGCCAGTGAGCACATCGCCCAGGAACTGACCGTGGATGTTGTATGGATGGAACACACAGCACTCCTTCGGTGTGGTAGCCAACAGCACGATAGCGCGCGACACCTCGTTGATGGGTGAGAACTCCACCTGCTTGTTTCGCATGCCATAGGGACAGCATCCCAACATGTTATACACCTTGATGCGGCCCATGAAGGAGTTGGTGGAGAAATTCGCCTGGAACTCACCGTCGGTGCTGCGGGCGGCAAGGTTGCCCACTCGCATAATCTTCGCGCTCAGTCCGTACAGGGCCACTGCATCGAGAATCAGCCGTTCGGCCATAAACTTCGAGTAGATGTACTTGTTGCCCAAATACTGGCCCATATACAGCCGCTGCTCGGTGAACACCTCGTCCTTGATCTCTCCTGCCCACAGACCGCGCGTACTGGCGGTGGAGACATGGATGAGTTTGGCACCTGTCGACACGCAGAGTTCCACACATCGCCGCGCTCCGCCGATGTTCACATCCTCGATTTCTGTGCCTTCGGAGAAGTGTTTCACAATGGCGGCACAGTTGAAGACGGTATTGAGGGAAACGGGTATGGAGTCACTGCATAAAGAAACGAGGTCGTTGGTGACATCGCCCATGACCACATGCAGTCGCTGGCCAAAGAGTTCCTTGAAGGAATTGGCGAAATAATAGAAGAGAAGGGTGCGCAGACGGCTCTCTGCTTTCTCCTGTGTCTTTCCACGCACAAGGCAATAGATGTTTTCTGCATCAGAGTCGATGAGTTCGCGCAGGATATGGATGCCCAGATAACCCGTGGCACCCGTCAGCAGCACGTTGCCCAGCGACTGTCGCTCTCCCTTGCGGAAGACGGCGAGCGTATTGCGCTGCAGCAAGTTGTTGATGGCTGTGTAGTCGTATCCAGCCACCTCATCTGTGCTCTCGTCTGCACCCTCTCCAGTGATGAGACGGGCCAACTGTCTCGGCGTGGGATGGGCAAACACATCGCCGTATGCCACATGCAGTCCTGCCTTGTCGGCTTCGATGATGACGCGCGTCACCACCAACGAGGTGCCGCCCAGTTCAAAGAAGTTGTCGGTGGCACCCACCTTGTCCATTTGCAGGATGTCGGCAAAAATGTCGCAGAATGTGCGCTCGGTGTCGTTGGCAGGAGCCTCATAGGCCGAACTGATGGCCAACTGCGGTTCGGGCAGTGACTTCACATCTGTCTTGCCGTTGGGCGTCATGGGCATCTCTTTCAACTGCAGGTAGGCGGTAGGCACCATGTACTGCGTCAGACTCTTGGATATTTCAGCCTTCAGCGCGTCGGGTGCGATCTCGCGCTCTGCGGTGTAATAAGCACATAGATGCTCCTTGTCATTGAGTTTGCGGATGAGGATGACCACTTTCTTCATGCCATCCACCTTGAGCATCACATTCTCGATTTCACCGAGTTCGATACGCAGTCCGCGGAGTTTGATCTGATGGTCGGTACGTCCCAGTATCACCACGTCGCCGTCGGGCAACCACTTGGCATAGTCTCCCGACTTGTAGATGCGCTCGCCGTGGTACTCCACAAAGCGCTCGCGGGTCATCTCGTCGAGGTTGTTGTAGCCTCGGGCCACACCACGGCCGCCGATATAGAGTTCACCCACCACGCCCACTGGCAGTTCATTGCCGTCGGCATCCACGATAAACTCTTTCACATTGAGTTGCGGTTTGCCCACTGTGACCAACTCAGCATGGGTGAGTTCCTTGTTGTTGGAAGCCACAGTAATCTCGGTGGGTCCGTAGCAGTTGAAGATGCGGGCCTTGGTCACCTTGCGCATCTGCGCGAGCAACTGGTCGGAGAATTTCTCACCACCGGCACGGCATATTCTGACGTTGCTGATAGCCTCGCAGAAATCCTCGCTCGTGAGCCATGTCTGCCAGCGCGACGGGGTGCCCGACACCATATTGATGTGCTGTTCCTTGATGAGCCGTGCCAGGTCGAGCGGGTTGTTGGCCTGTTCCTCGGTGGCCACGATGAGTGTCTTGCCGTTGAAGTAAGCCATGCCGATGTCCTGCAGGGCAGCATCGAAGGAGATGGTGGTGACGCTCAGCACCCGGTCGGCATCAGTCAGCACGCCGTTGGCGAAAACATTGGCGGGATGGCCGTACAGATAGTTGCAGATGCCCTCATGGCGCAGCATCACACCCTTGGGCCGGCCTGTCGAACCGCTGGTATAGATCAGATAGGCCAGGTCGTCGGGAGTAATTGAAGATTGAGAATTGAATATTGAAGATTGGTCAGGTGTGGTTTCATTTTTCAATTTTTCATCTTCCACATTCAACAGTTCCTCCACATCAATGGCCTTACCGGCTGGCACGGAGTCCATGCGGTCGGCAGTAGTGATGATATAACGTGCCTCACTGTCCTCAAGAATCAACTTGACGCGGTCTGCCGGATATTCCGGGTCGCAGGGGATGTAGGCTGCCCCCGACTTCAGCACGCCGAACAGTGAGAGGATGAGCCGGCTGGTGCGGGGCAACAAGAGGGCCACGCGGTCGCGCTCCCTGACACCTCTGCTGCGCAGCCCAAGGGCGATGCGGTCGGTGGCCTCGTCCATCTCACGGTAGGTATATTTCGCGTCAATCGCCACCAAGGCCTCGTGGTCGGGCTGTTTTTGGGCGAAATGCCCGATGCACTCGTGGAAGAACTTGAAAGGAGCATCACCGGTTGCCGTCTGCCGCAGATGCGAGAGTTCTTCTTCCTGACTGTCACTGACGATGGAAAGGCTGCGCACACGGCAGTCTGGCTGCTGCATCATCCGTTCGGCAACAGCCACGATGCTTTCTGCCAACGAAGTCGCAAGCCGCTCGGAATAGACTGCGTCGTCATATTGCACGACAACACCCCGGGTCTCTATCTTGATGTTGATCTTGAACTTCGGCACATTAAGTTCCAGCAACTCCTGTCCGATGGTCTCGCCGCCGACCTTGTATTCCGAGAGCACACCCACCTGATAGGCATAGGCGATGGCAGGACGGAACCCGAAGTCGGTTGCAATACGTGCAAACGGATAATTCTCATGGCGCAGCGTCTCGTCAAAAGTATCGCTGACCTTCTGCAGAAACTCGCTGACGGTGACATCATCAATGCTCATGCCCAAAGCCAGGGTATTGACAAACATACCCACCGTATCGGCTATCTTCAGGTTGGAGCGGCCACTGCTGACGGTGCACAGATATACGTCACGGTTGTTGGTGTGACGGGAGACGACATATGCCGTGGCAGCCAGGAACAGATGGGCAGGTGTGATCTCCTGCTGGCGACAGAAGGCGATGGCTTTGTCGTAGTCGGGTTGGCATACCACCTCTCCGATTAGTCCCTGGCGCTCTCTCTTGGGCTGGTCTGCGGGTATCTCGCTGGCTCCCTCGCAGGTCTGCAACTTCTCTGCGAAGAATCGCTGGGCAGCCTTGAATTCATCGCTGCCCTCTGCCTTTTGCTGGTCACTGACGAAGTCGAGATAGGTATAGTCTTCTTTCTCCACAGGATTTCCTTTGAGAGCCGCATTGATCTGTCGGATGAGCAAGTCGGCAGACCCACCATCGAAGACGAGATGGTGGACATCGATGAGTAAGTGTACCGTCGAAGGTGTTCTCACCACCTCGAAGCGGCAGAGAGGAGCCTTTTGCAGATTGAAGGGGCGCACAAAATCGTTCTTGTACGTCATCAACTGCTCATCGCTCATCACCGTCACAGGAACCTCAATGGCTACACTGTCATCAGTGGTCTGGATGATGGCATCACCCTCTGTGGAGAAGTGCACACTCAGTTCGGGATGGCAGTCTACCACGGATCTTACGGCATCAGCCAACTGTCCGGCATCGGTCTGTGGCGGATATGTGAGCAGATACGGGATATTGTAGATGGTCGATGTGGGGTTCTTGAGGCACTCGAAATAGACTCCTGTCTGGGCATACGACAGCGGTGCGGATGTCAGAATTTTCGTCTCTGTCACCTCCTGGCTGACTGTATTGGAGGCATTGCCCGCCATCATCGCCGTCAGGATCTCATTCTCAATGGTCTGCAGCGTTCCGGTCTTGACCAAAGTCTTCGGTTCAAGAGTCACCCCGAAGCGCTTGTTCACCTGCACGGCCAACCGGATGGCGGAGATAGAGGTCAGGCCTGCATAGCCAAGTACGGTCGTCACACCGAAATCCTTGTTGTTCACGATTCCGGCTATCATCTCGTGCAGGGTCTCTTCCAACACGTTCATGGGCACGTTGGTCTCCTCCACGGCGGCGGCTTTCTTCTCTGGTTTCGGCAGAGCGCGCTTGTTCACCTTCTGGTTTTGGTTGAGCGGTATGGTGTCTATCTGCATCGTCACGGCGGGCACCATGTAGGGTGGTTTCTGCTCCAGGATAAAGTTGTTGAGTGCCTCGATGTCAATCTGCTGGTCGCTCACGATATAGGCGGCGATGTACTTGCCCCCACCCTCTTCATCGAAGGCCTGCACAGTGGCATCCTTGATGCCAGGGAACTCTCGGATGATGCCTTCCACCTCTTTCAGTTCGATGCGGAAGCCACGTATTTTCACCTGTCCGTCCCTGCGGCCCACAAACTGTATGTTGCCGTCGGGCAGATAGCGCACGATGTCGCCCGTTCGGTAAATCCTTGCATATTTACTATCCTCACAGAAGGGATTGGGGATGAACACCTCGGCCGTCTTCTCGGGTCGGTTGAGGTACCCCCTGCCCACCTGCGGACCAGCAGCCCACAATTCACCGGCGGCTCCTACAGGCAGGCGATGCCCCTGCGGATCCACGATATACAGCCTCAGGTTATTGAGCGGCAGGCCGATTGGTATCTCCTTCATCTTGCTTTCCACCAAGAATTGGGTGATGTAGATGGTGCACTCTGTCGGACCATACACATTGTAGAACCGATATCCTTGCGGTGGGGTGAGTGAGGCCAGTTTCTCGCCACCGGTGGACAACTGTATCAGTGAGTGGTTGTCGATGTTGGTGGCGAACTGATATCCCACCTGCGTCGTCATGAATGAGTGGGTGATGTTGTTTGCTTCGAAGTAGTCATTCAGGGCAATAAGGTCGAGACGCAGTTCCTCGGGGATGATAAAGACCGTGGCGCCACAGGTCAGAGCGGGATACATGTCCATCATGCAGGCATCGAAGCCATAACTGGCGTATGCTGCCACGTTGTGCTCCGGCTTCAGACCATAGGCAAAATGATACCACTTGCAGAAGGCGACGAGATTGCTGTGCATCAACTGGCAACCCTTGGGCACACCAGTGGAACCCGAGGTATAAAGGAGGATGAACAGTTGGCTGGGCACGATGTCCACTGCCGGGGCTGCGGCTGCGGGAAGTCCCAGGATATCGCCCGTCAGCAGCACATCACCCTGATACTCATCGACAAGGTCGCGCAGGGCAGCATCGGCTATCAGCATCTTCGCACTGGCGTCCTGCATCATGAAGTTGAGCCGCTCCTTCGGATAACTGGGATCGAGGGGCTGGTAGGCACAACCGGCCTTCAGCACGCCGAGCGAGGCAATGGGCATCCACTCGCAGCGGGGGATGAGCACCGACACCACGTCTTCAGCACCCAATCCCTTTTGGGAGATAAAGGCTGCGATGCGGTTGCTGATTTCGTCTACTTCGGCATAGGTGAATTGCTTATCTTTATAAACTACCGCAATATTCTGGGGAGTGGCACTCACCTGCTGCTCGAAAAGGGAGACGATGGTCTGTGACGTGTCGTATTCCACATCCGAGGGATTGAAGGAGTCGAGCAGTTGGGTCTGCTCCGTGGTGGCGATGCACACCTCGGCGAGTTTCTCCTGTGAGAGGAATCCTTCCACCACTGCCTCGTAACTTTCCAGGAACTGGGCTATCAGGGCTTCAGAATACTCATTGGCACTGTATTCAGCCTTCACCTGATAATGACCGTCGAGGATAAACGTCTTCAGATACAATGACGCGTCGAGAGTGCTGTTGCCGATGCGCACCGCCTTCATGGGCATGCCCCCCATCTCCTCCTGGGAGAACAGCATGCCGTGCCATGCAAACATCGAGTTGGTCTGCAACTTGAGGTCCTCCATCACATCGCTGTATGAATAGATGTCGTGCTCACGGCATCCGCTCATCTGCTCCTGACCGGCTTGCAGGAAATCCATCACCGTGGTGTCGGCAGTGAACTTGGCATAGACGGGCAGGGTTTTGACAAACATACCCACCGTATGCGCCATACGTTTGTCGGAACGGCCGTTGTAAACCGTGCAGAAGAGCGACTCCTGCTCATTGTTGTATTTCGCCAACAGGAAGGCATACGCCGATGTGAAAAGAGTGCTCTTGAAGATGCCATGTTCCTTGCAGAAGGTTTCTACCCTCGCCATGTCGGTGTGGAGCGTGCGCAACAGACTCCCCTCACTGTGGATGGGATTCTCCAGGTCGGGAATCAGTTGGGTGAATGTGTCACCACAATCGAAATGTGCGGCATACCATTTTTTGGCCTCCTCGAAGGCGGGCGACTGGCGCTTCTCCACCTCGTCGGCGGCAGTTTCGGCCAAAGTCAGTTCCTCCTGGGCAATGGCCTCATGGCCATAGGCCTTGTTGATGTCCTCGAGCATGAGGCTCATCGACGTGCCGTCTACAATGATGTGATGATAGTCAATGAACAGGTAGTAATGGCTGTCATCACGCAGCAGACGGATATGGAAAAGCCGGTCGCCATAGATATTGAAGGGCACGACGAGTTCGGTCTTCTTCTGCTCGATGTCGTCCACGTCCTCCACCTCCAAAGTCCAGGTTTCCTGATCCATATCGATAGTCTGGACAGGCTCTCCGTCTTCATTGAGTTCAATGCGTGTGAAGAGAGTGGAATGTGCCTTCACCGCGGTCTCGACGGCTTGTCGCAATCGCTCTCCGTCAAGACTTCTGTCCAAGATATACAGATAGGGCAGATTGTAGCATATCTCGCCCTGATGGCCCACACATTCAGCGTATAGGCCATATTGCGATTTCGACAATGGCGCCGTCGTTTTCATAGCCTTATACCTCCTCGAATTCAAACAAATTGATGAAACCTGTCAATTTGAACACTGTCTTGATGTCGTCGTTCATGTTGCGCATGATGACCTTGCTTCCTCCTGCCTTGGCACCTTTGAGGATGCTGATGAGGATGCGCAGTCCGCTCGATGCGATATACTCCAGATTGGTGCAGTCGATGACGATGTCACGGCCGTTGCTTGTGTAAAGTGGCTGCAAGGTTTTCTCCACCTCCACTGCTGCAGCAGTGTCGAGTTCACCTTCCAATGTCACCAGATACTTGTCTTCCAATTCTTGAATAGTTGTTTTCATTTTCGTATTGTTTTTTTTGATGATTGATTTTTTTATTTTTTAGGAGTTTAGGAGTCTGGGAGTTTAGGAGTTTAGACATTACACTTGTATAATCGAAGCATTTGGCTTAACTTCTTTAACTACTTAACTTCTTTAACTACTTAACTACTTAACTTCTTAACTACTTAACTCAATTTCTTTTTCATTGTGAGGATGTTCTTGCCGCCGATGCGCTCATAGTTGAGAGAGTCCATCATTTCGCGGACAAGGAGGATGCCCAGACCACCAATCGGACGGTCTTCTGCCGAGAGGGTGGTATCGGCCTTGGCTGCCTCAGTTGGGTCAAATGCCATGCCGGAGTCGGTGATGGACAGTTTCAGGTACTTGTTGTTGGACATTGCCTTGAGGGTGATGTCTCCTACTGTGCCAGAGGGATAGGCATAGTCCATCACATTGACCACAGCCTCTTCCACAGCCAACCGTATGCTGCGTGTCATCGAGGCATCCAGTCCAAGCGTTTCCGCCACCGACTTGAGGAAGGCATGGAGGTCCTTCAACTGACTGACATCATTCTTCATGGTCAGTTCTCCATGTACCGTGTAGTCGTTTGTCACCGGAGAATACCTGAGTGCAAGCATTGTCAGGTCATCACTCTGCTCTTCCTCACCCACAAACTGCCTTACATGTCCTGTCATGGAATGGATGATATTCTCAGGCAGATCATGGCCCACCTGCTTCAGAACTGACGTGATGCGCTGCATGCCAAACTGCTGATGGTCGGTGTTTCTTGCTTCTGTCAGACCGTCTGTATACAGGAAGAGAGTGTCATCCTTGTTGATGATGGTTTCCTGCATCTCATACTTGAAGTCATCAAACAATCCCACGGGCAGGTTGGCTATCACAGGCAACTGCGACACGCCAGTACCATTCAACAACATAGGAGCGTCATGCCCGGCGTTGCAGTAGCGCAGGCGTCCTGTCGGCAGGTCGAGCACACCAATGAAAAGCGTGGCAAACATATTGGTCTTGTTGTTGCTGCAAGCCGTCTCGTTGATGGTTTTCATGATGTGTGCGGGATTGCTCTCGTGTGAAGAGACTGCGCGGAAGAGTGCCTGTGTCATCGCCATGATCAGTGCCGACGGAATGCCTTTCCCACTCACGTCGCCGATACAGAAGAACAGTTTCTCATCGCGGATAAAATAATTATACAGGTCACCGCCCACTTCCCTTGCCGGCTTCAGGATGGCACTAATGGTGATGTCCGGACGTTCCGCCACTTTCTCATCCTGCATCAGCATGGCACTCTGAATGCCTGTCGCAATCCGCAGTTCGTTACCGATGCGCTGCTTCTCTTCCTTGGCAAGGGAGAGTTTGCGCTCATTGAGCATGAAGCGGCTGAGGATATACCCAAGTATGCCAAATGCTATCAGCATCAAGACAAGCATGTTGATGCGCATCCAATGCAACTTCTCATACACCTCGTCATCATAGCACACCACAGCCATCTGCCAATGGGGCAGACCCTTCATATTGGCATAAAAGACACTTGCACGGTCACCCTTGTCATCCTTGAAGCGAATCACCTTGCTGATGCCGCTCTGGCTCTCGCTGCGGCTCACGGTACTGTCGTTGATGATCCTGACCACTTTATCCACGTCCTGAGTCTTCACATGCTCTGAGAGAGGACGGGATATCAGTTGGCCTGACTCCGTGAGCAACAGGATAAACGATGAGGGATAAATATGGCGATAGTCAAGCGTGTCGTCCAACCATTCAAGAGAAATGTCGATGCCTCCTACAGCAGCCAAACGTCCCTGACTGTCATACAGGGGATAGGTATAGGTGGTCAATGGCTTGACTACGCCGTCATCCTCATATTCATAAGGGTCACTCCAAAATGGTTTTTCCTCCTTCAGCATCTTAATAAACGTCGGATTGGTGGGATAATCGACCCCCTTTTTCTCTGCCAGGTTCCTGATACGAATGCTATCATTGTCCTTATAAGCATAAGGTTCAAAAAGCCTGCCTTTCTCTGGATAATAGTTGGGCATAAAGGCCAGGAAACAACCCGTCACCTTCGGGTTGGCCATGATAGTCCTCTTGGCGGCAACATACATCGAGTCAGCATGGCTGATATTGCGCTCCATATCCCAAAGGTGTTCCTTCAGCGTGTTCTCCATCACGTTGAGCATTCCTTTGATAATGATGGATTTCATTCTCAGTTCACTCTCAGCACGTTTGCTCAACTGTGCTTCCATCATATTGTGCGAATAGTAATATTGCACGGCGGAAATCAATTCGAGAAGCAGGGCTGCCACCACAATGATGACCAACCCTTTATGGTTGCTCACATAACTTCTGACCTTATTGAAGAAATCATTCATGTTCTCCCTTTTTCTTATATTGTATGCTAATGTAATTAAGGCAGATACTATTTTGCAAAGATAGTGCAAATCATATGCAATGCAAAACAAATATCTCATTTTTTTGCGGCAGACGAACCTGCCTTTTTCTCTGCCTTTTTCTCACAGTACAAAATTACTATTTTACGACGGCCCTTGAATCATTCGTTGTGATTTCTCTCAAAGGTGTTTGCGACAGACAACAAAATTTGCGACAAATAAGGAAGGCAGGCTTCCTATCTGTCGCAAATGGACATGTCATGAAGATGGAAACAATCAAATTGGGAGGCGACTATGTCCTTTTCCGGCGCAAAAATATAAATTTCATTTTGTCATCCGCTCGACTATTCGTATCTTTGGCTCCCAAAAGCAACGATTATGGATAATAGACTATTGATTACTTTGGTTGTCATATTCATTATAGCTACAGCCATTTGCCTCTCCACATGCCATGCGGGCAACCATGGCTTACTGGGCAAAAGACACCCCATCAAAAAAGAAACAACCGCCATCCACTACTCCATGCACACCAACTCAGGTATTGCTGTGCAGACAGATTATGACATCACGCCCGACTCCATCACCTGGCTATATAGGGACCGCCGAAATGGCTTCATCCTCCGCGACGTAGTGAAATACGACCCTAAAGACTACGATGCCCTTATCGATACACTGTCGCAGGTGGCCTTCAAGGTGCGCCATGTCAAAAGCACCGCTTCAAGGGGTGGAGGTGGTTATGCCTATTCCTTCTTTGACAGCGAAGGCAAATACCTTGGCTATGGCGACGTCAACAATATCGCCTCTGGCGACAACGAGACTGCCGAGGAAGCCATCAGCCAATTCCTCTACACCCACCGCACTGCCGGCGAACAAGCAGTGAAGGATGCCAAGGAAAAAGGAAAGCTCTATATCAACATGGAAGAGTTTCCCGAAACTTTAGTGCCGTATAGGTTGCAGTGACACAAATGCAGCCATCATCTCCCCATGATTATTTCCTTTGCTGGTTTTTTCCTTTTTCATTTGTCTTTTATGATGCACTTGTTGCCATCAACAATATATAATCCACGAGACAATGTGTTGAAACTGTCAGTATCTCCCACACAAACGCCACTGAGATTATAGACCTTGTTGGCAGTAGGCTTGTGATGAAGGAGAAAACTCATACCATTGGAAGAGGATTTATAGGTTGTTTTCACGGTGGACCCCAAGACACTAATCTTGTCTTGAAGTCTTACATCAGCCGAACTGGCAGCCAAATAGATATCCACATCACCTGTTTCAACGTCGAAGGTGAAGGTTTTGTCATTATAATAAGCCAATTGCTCATGTTTCAATGGAATTGCAACTTGTTTGGTCTCACCTGCCTTGAGTTCCACACGGACAAATCCGACTAATTGTTTGATTGGTCTCTCGATTTCTGATTGACAATGGACATACAACTGTACCACCTCTGCACCGTCTCTCAAACCTGTGTTGGTAATGTTGGCTGTCACTTTTATTTCTTCTCCAGGGTTAAGCGACCTACGGTCCAACGCCAAATCGCTGTAAGCAAAAGATGTGTAGGAAAGTCCATGACCGAAGGGATACAATGGCTTCCTGTCGTGATACATGTAGGTGTACTTATTCTTCCGAATGCCGTATTGCTTTAGATTGGAAGGCAAATTGGACATTGAAGCATACCAAGTGGAAGTAAGCTTCCCACCGGGATTATAACTGCCAAAGACAACATCGCAGATGGCTTGCCCCTGTTCCTGACCATCATACCAAGCCTCAATGATGGCAGGCACGTTCCTGTCTGCCCAACTGATGTCCATCGAAGAACACGTGCTGAGAATAAGGACCACATTGGGGTTGACGGCATAGATAGACTCCAGCAATTTCTGTTGCACTACTGGAAGCGAAAGACTGTTTCTGTCGCGGCTCTCATCACTCACATTAAGGTCGGTTCCCAAAGCAAGAAGCACGACATCGGCTTCTTTCGCCATGGATACGGCCTCATCAAGCAGTTTCTGGTCTGTGCTGCCGCTCACACTGGAACCCTGTGCGCACATCACCCTACTGCCCAGAGCTGTGGAGGACACATCGTCCTCATTATAGACACGGAACCAATCTACATTGACGATATATCTATTGTTGTCGCTCGCTTCAGGCAATTTGCTAAAAGAAAGATATACCGTGTGCGTACCTATGATGGTCTGTGCCTCTTCAGGCAGGTCGGCAACAACGGTGACGAAAGTGGTCCAGTTGTTGGCGGTAGCGGGAAGAGTACCTTGATAGAGCAAGGTGCCAGTTTTTGCATTGTCGATTCTTACGGTCATTTGACGGTTGCCATAGCATCCAGCATAACTGAAAGAGAATTTGGTTTTGCCCTCACCAAAATCCACATTATCGTATTGGAATACAGCCCCCGACTCAATGAAGCCAATACCAGGATTATCTACTCTGCCCTTCGTAGCCTCATCGTAATTCTCTGCCTGTATGGTTCCGTCGCTGGTGATGGTGAAATTCATCACGTCGGCGACAGCCTGCAGCAATGTCTTCTTATAAGTAGGCTCACCTGTGTAGCCACCCAGTTGGATTGTGTTGGAGTATGGTCCGATTACCGCGATTTTTTGGATGTCTGACGCATGAAGCGGAAGGCAATTGGCCTCATTTTTCAACAAAACGATAGCTTCATGCGAGGCTTGCAATGCCAATGCCCTGTGTTCGCTGCACTCCAACATACCCTCACCGCAGTTGACATATGGATGATTGGAGTCGAACTCACCTAAGGAGAACCTTGCCTCAAACACCCTTACAAGCGCAGTGTCGAGTTGCGCTTCTGTCATATAACCCTTCTCAATGGCTTCCCTGCAATGGTCCTGAAACGTATTGCCACAGTTGAGGTCCTCACCATTGACCATGGCAACAGCAGATGCCTCTGCACCAGTAGCAGCATATCTATGCTTTTGGAAGATGTCGTCGATGGCACCGCAATCACTTGTGATAAAGCCATCAAACCCCCATTCTGTCCTCAGGATGTCGATGAGCAGTTCATGATTGGCACAGCAGGGAATGCCATTGAGCGCATTGTATGCACTCATGATGCTTCTCACGTTACCCTCTTTGACAGCCATCTCAAAAGCCGGCAGATAATACTCCCTAAGGTCACGCTCATCCATATCTGACGAGGAATCGTGGCGCCCTCCCTCATAGTTGTTGGCAGCGAAATGCTTGGCTGTGGCCACCGTCTTGTAGTACTTGGGGTCATCACCCTGCATGCCTTTGATATATTCCACTGCAATACGGCCCGTGAGATAGGGGTCCTCGCCGTAGTTTTCCTCATCACGTCCCCATCTGGGGTCGCGGCTCATATTGATTGTAGGACACCAATAGACAAGTCCCTTGTTCTTGTGCCTATTATACCATCGGGCCTCATTGGCGGTTGCTTCTGCACACTTTTTGATGAGCGACATGTCCCAAGTGGAAGACATTGCCTTTGACGATGGGAACGATGTGGCTGCACCCGAACGAGCAACGCCATGCAGACCTTCATTCCAATAATTATAGCCTTTTACTCCCAAACGGGAAATGGCCATTGTGCTGTGCCCAACTTGATTGATTTTTTCTTCAAGAGTCATTCTTGAAACCAAGTCTTTGGCCCGCTCATGGAATGAGAGGGTAGAATCTTTGTAAGGTATGGTCTGTGCCGAGATAGCCAAACAGCAACAGAACACCGTGACCGATGCGAGATATTTCTTCATCATTATTATGGTATGAGTTAAGAGATTGCATAATATCGACTGCCAAAAATACAAGTAATCTTTCTTATGCATGAGCAAAATTTCCTCAAATAAGTGGAATAATTATTACGGCCACTTATCCATCTGAAAAACAGCGACATGCGAAATACTCCCCTCTTGAAAAAAGAAATATATGCACATAATTATTACCCCTTTTACAGCAAAATTTACCCGTATGCGGCCTATCTTTAATCTATCTTTGCAACCAGAACGATTTTGCAGATTATATGATGATTTAACCTAAATAATTATTAAAGTATGATGAAACAATTACGTTACTTGAAATCGCTGGCCTTGGCAGTAGGTCTATTGACCGCCGCCCATACGATGGCTGGCAATGAGTTGGGGAAACCCGTGACCGAGTTCACCGAACCGTCTAAGATGATGCTCGACCATCCTTACACCCTTCTTGGCCCTACACGCACACTGCTTCGTTACGAAGTGCTCACATTCAAAATCAGTGCTCCGGCAGACGGGCAATATGCCGTTGAGTACCTGGTGAATGCTACTGGCAACAACATTCAACTGGCCACCACAGCCAGCAAAACCATCACCGATGGTTATGAGGAACCTGATTACAGCAGTTTCGCACATATGACCACGGTGACCGACGAGGATCTTCCCGAGATTGTAGGGGAAGAAGCAGACCCTTTTGTTCCTGCCGAACCTGTCTATCTCTATTCTTCAGTCAATCTGAAGGAGGGCATGAACTATGTACATGTGTGGATGCATGTATATTGGAGAAATGATGCGCTCGCCCCACAAAAGGTACAGTTCAAGAGCATACGTATTCTGCCCGAGGGCTCTGGAATGGTGGGTGATGTCGCTGCACGAGCCAGCCAAAAAGCCTTCCGCGTGAAATATTTCAGAAGTCTGCAGGACGCCACAACAGCCACAATGGTGAGCAATTATGAGGCATTGGTAAAAGCCATCAACGAGGATTACACCAAAGCCGATGTGACGGCTGTCCTGGCCGATATAGCAGCTGCCGAAGCCAAAGAGCAAGAGGTGCGCCATGGCAAGGGCGTCATCGTGGAAAAGGACAGCACACGTATCGACCTGCTCCTTTACCACAACGAGTACAACAACAAGGAGACCATGGAACCGCTGGGCGGATATGACGAGAGTGGCGCCTATGAGATGGAAATTGGTATGGAAGACTATCCCGCTCAGTTGGAGTTCACCCGCAACAATTACTTCACCTATAAGTTCACCGCTGGCTTCACCGGCAATTTCTTCATTCAGTATCTTGCCAGTTCACAGAATTCCGCCACCATCGACATGACCGTGCTTGCTGACGACAGCACCACCGTGGTGATGCCCACCTACAAACTGAGCACAGGCAACGGCGCATGGCAAAACTACGAACTGATGGACAAACGCGACGTGGCAAAATTCGCCATGGAGGAAGGGAAAACTTATTTCCTGCACATGTATTACAACCAATACACCAACGTCCGTGACATTCTGATTCGCCATCTGCCGAAGGTATATCATACTGTCGAACAGCTTGACTCATTGATTTCTATTGCAGAGAATGTGCTCGCCTATTATGACGAAGGTTCTGACGGCTATTACGCTGTTGAGGACAAATCATTGCTTATCCACTTGGGAGAGGTTGTCGACGAAGCTTATGAAGTGGCATTTGTCAGCAATCCCGACCCCACACTGGTTGACGAAATGTTTGAGAAACTGCAGGATGCCTTGTTGGCTCTTGACAACATCAAGTCGCTCAACATCATACCCAGCAAGTCTGTGGGAGCATTCGACGTTACGGCATTCAGCGAAAGCAACAACTGCTCATACAAGATGGACGGCGATATCATGCAACTCGACAACTTCAGGTCGGGCGGCTACATGATATACAAGCTATACAACAAGAAGGACGCCAAGTATCAGGTAGACTTCGAATTCGCACATGCCAACGATGGTGCCAAGATGCAGTTCCAGTTCTATGTTATAGAGAATGATGTTGAGTTCATTTGTGCTGACGCCACGTCAGAGGAGTTTGCCAGTACAGGCGGCTGGCAAGTATTTGAGCCCAAGCAGATGGAAATAGGCGGTGTGCCTGCAGGCTATGTGTATCTGAAGATAACAGGCACAGGACCTTCTTACGTAGGCAATCCCCGTTTGTTCACCTTCACACCGATTGAGGGTACTGAGGGCGCCGGTGCGCAAGCTCTTGCTGATGCCAAGGAGGCTTATTATGCACAATTTACCGTTGAGAGTGTCAACAGTCTCATCGAAGAGGCAAAAACACTCATTGCTCCATATGCCCTGGGAACGGAATACGACAACTTGATCGAAGACCGCACCCCCATCGAGAACATTGAGGCTGCCATCGCAGATGCTGAGGCTGCCATCGCTGCAGACGATGTAGAGGCTCGCACCGCAGCATATTTAGCACTTCAGAAAGCCATGCAGGGAATCTCCAAACTGAAGATTATCAACACACTGCCCACCTCATTCAACTATCCCTTCGACCTTGCCAGCTATGACACGGCATCCGGCGTGGTGACCAAGATGAGTGAAGGCCTTCTTCAGCTCGACAGCTTCAAGGATGGCGGAAGCATCGTATACAAAGTATGGAACACGCAAGATGCAGAGTATGAAGTAGAATTCAACTTTGCCCATGCCAATGACGGCGCTTCTTTGGAATTTGTGACCTATGTCATGGAGGACACTGTGGAACTGGTGTGCTCAACCAACAAGACAGAGGAGTTTGAAAGCACCGGAGGATGGCAGTCATTCTTGCAGAAGAGCAACATCAAAGTGGGTGCCATCCCACAGGGCCATGCCTATATCCGCATCAATGGTTTTGGTCCTTCCTATGTAGGCAATATGCGCTCATTTGCCTTCACACCCATTGCCGGCACTGAAGGAGCTGGTGCCAAAGCTCTTGCAGACGCAAAGGAAGAGTGGGCAAACGGCATCAACGAAATTGCGGTATCCTATAGAAACAGCCGAGGCATCTACAACATGAGCGGTCAGTATCTGGGCACCGACAACAGCAAACTCTCCAAGGGTATCTACATCATCAATGGAAAGAAAGTCGTAGTAAAATAAGTTTCGCATGAACTCCACAAGAAAAGGGAGAGGCTCAACGTCTCTCCCTTTTTCTTTATATTGCTTAGGTACTGGCTGAGGAACTTCTATCCCTATACTCAGAAGGAGTAAGGCCGGTTTCCTTTTTGAAGCATTTTCCGAAATAGCGAGCATCACTGAATCCCACGGCATAGGCAATCTGTGAGAAAGGCTCGTTACTTTTCGACACCATGTCCTCAGCATGCTTGATACGGATATGGCGCAGCAACTCCACTGGACTCATGCCCACAATCGACTTGACCTTATTGTAGAATACCGAGCGTCCCAGGCAGACAGCAGCGGCCAAGTCTTCGATTTTCAATTCAGAATCAGCAAGATGCTCCTCAATATATTCTAAAAGCTGGTCCATCATGTCCTTGTCACTGTCCACGATTTTGGTTTCCTTCAGTTGGAGCATGCCGGGTGCCTCTTTTGCATGTTCATCACTCACGGCTTCGCTCATTTCCACACTTTCCAAGAAATTTTTCTGCAGTATGCGCTGATTGGCAATGATATTCTGCATCCGCTGTTTGAGGTAAGTGGCAGAGAAGGGTTTCGTAATATAGTCATTGACTCCTGCACGCAGTCCTTCCAACCGGTCCTCCATCGATGCCTTGGCCGAAAGTATGATGATGGGAATATGAGAGATATCATGGTTGTCCTTGATGCGATGTACCATCTCCAAACCATCCATCTCAGGCATCATCACATCGGTCAGGATGAAATCGGGCTGCTCTGTCATTGCCTTCTCCAGTCCCTCACGTCCGTTGGATGCCTGGCTTACTACATAGTCGCTTTGGAGGATGCTCACCAGGAAAGCACGCAGGTCATTGTTGTCTTCCACCACAAGAAGACGCGTCTTGTCTTCGCCCTTGTCCATATCCTCTTCAGAGGAAGTGACACCAGCTGGCGTCGGAGTAGCTGTCTTAGGCTCATCAGTGGGTACCTCGCCCTTCGGTATCTCCCAGTCGCTGATATAGGTATTGTAGTCTTTGCCATAAGTGAGCATGCTGTTGACCAGTTCAAGCATGCGGTGGGTATTGCGTTGCACCATCTCCAAATGCTGCCTGGCCACATTGGTCAGATGCTCTGTATTAAGCACTTGACTCACAGGGCCTCCGATAAGCGTAAGCGGTGTGCGAAGCTGATGGCTGACATCTGTGAAAAAAAGCGTCTTCATATTGTTAAGTTGCCGCTCCATAGAGGCTCTTGTACGTAGCATGTAAATCCACACGGCTATGCAGATGACGGCTATCGCCAACAAAAGGTACAGCAATTTGGCCCACCAAGTTTCCCAGAAGGTAGGTCTTACATCAAGCAACAGTGTTTTGTCGTTGTCCACCCAAATACCATAATGATTGGTGGAACGGACCTTGAGCTTGAGTTTTCCTGATGGCAGATGACTGTAAGTGATGCTGTGCTCCTCATCCAGTTCGACCCAATCCTTGTCGACACCCTCCAGCATATAAGCATAACGAATCATACTGTTGTCCTGGTAATCAAGTGCAGCAAACTGAATAGTCAGGTTGCGCCGATTGGAGGGAACGAGGAGGACATCATCCTGAATATGCCTGAGGGGAACATCAGCGCCATGGAAGAGCACGCTTTTGAAAACGATGGGAGGCAGAATTTTCTCATGACCAATCTGCTTGGGTTGGAAACTGATGTATCCATCTGTGGTGGCAAATGCCAATTCACCTGTCAATGGATTGAAGGCGGACTGCGACTCGGTCAGTTCAGTATGCTCTCCCAAGTCGCCTGTTCCGAAACGGAACAATTGTCGGAGTTGATGCTGATACATCATCAAACTGTTCTCGCACCCTATCCATAGATTTTCCTCTGCATCCTCACTCATGGAGAGCACCGTTCCGTAATTGTTGTTGTCAAGCAGTGTGACCGGAGCAAAACGCAAGTGCTTGCTTAAAGGATTTTTACCTATTATCTCCTGCACACCGCCACCAACAGTGGCAACCAATATTCTCCCCGTATGGTCAACGTAACTATGCATCACATCACTGGTAAAGAGAGAGGATGGGTCTCCGTGAATGTGCTTGTGTGCAAAAAAAGTTATTTTCTCTGGTGAGTCAAAGTGTTCAGAGAAGGTGACGAGTCCGTTTGACGCCGACACGATGATGGCACCGTCCTTCGTCTCGGTGATTCGCCTCACTTTGTTGTAATCATCTACCGGATAGTTCTTCAGGAGATTTCCCGCATGGATAAAACGTATTGCGGAGTTACCTCCATTGCCGTCCGCATCCTCATCAACGAGAGCGATGCCACCTTCAAAGGTACCTACCCACAGCCGATGGTTCAAGTCCTCATGCATGGCATAGATTTGGTCGCTGCATAGGGAGAAAGGCTGTGTCTTGTCATGTTGATAATGAGACAGTCTTCCTTTGCCTTTCAGACAGTAGAGGCCATCCCCTTTCGTCCCAATCCACATACGGTGTCTGCTGTCCTCGTATATACAGTAAATGTGTGTGGAGAAGATGGTGGGTGCTTGATGCAACTGCCCGTCGGAGCCCAAGAAGCCCTCCACTTTTCCTGTCTGGTCTGTCACGGCGACATGGCCGGTAATATCACCCACCCATAGTCGGTTCTGACTGTCGTAGCATACACTCCGCACCTGTTGCATGCCTTCAAGGTCATGATGCCTGAACATCGACTGGGTGAAATTGATGACAGCCACGTCATGCTCACCAGAAAACCATAAGTCACCATGGGCATCGACAAACCACTTGTCGATGGTTGGCTCTGCATTGTTTGTTCTCACTGAGTAAGGAACAAGCTGGTGAGTCACCTCATCATAATAGCCAAAAAAGCCCTGTTCGGTGCCTATCCAACAATTGCCGTAATTGTCTTCGTGGACAAAATTACGTGTGCTCTGCCTGAGAGAGTTTAATGGCACCTGCATGGGTACTCGTTCCACCTGTCCTTTGTCTACCGTAATGAGGAGTACGTTTCCCTCAGACGTGATGGCCCAAACCCGTTTGCGATGGTCGGCTATAATATATTTTACCCCATCGCCGGCAGAAAAGGGGAAATACTTATGGAGATTGCTATCCGTATGCCAAACCATCAGTCCTTGGTCGGTGAGCATAACCAAGCCGTGCTCCCCAAAGTGCCCTACCGAAGAGACATTCTTTGCCTCTCCTGGAAATCCCTTTATCGGAACAATTACATTGTGTTGCCTGTCATAACGGCCAATTCTCCCATCTTTTGAGACCAATACCACATTCTGACCGTCCTCCCACCAAAAACTGTAGGGAGTGGCATCTTTCAACTGCTTGCCCACGATGTAAGGTCCTTTGTCTGTCAGCAGCCACTCACTGCCTTTGCCATCGATTTCCACTCCATAGACATCATCCCATTTCTTTGAGGTATTAACCGGACTAAATTCCTGTATACACGCCGATGTTGGGGATTGAAGGAGCATCCGTTCATCTATTCGGAAGCAGCTCTCTCCCTTTTCACGGCTGAATAGCCATGTAAAGCCATTTTTCAACGGAACAATACGCTGGCAGATGAAATCTTTCCCCGATTGTTGGGCAACCATTGATGACAAATTGATAAAGCGACTCGTGGAACGGTTGAAAAGAAATACCTGCCTGTCATAAGTCAGACACCACAGATTTCCATTATTTGCCACATAGACTTTCAGCAATCTATTCGTGGTCAATGTTCTTTCCTTGACAAATTGGTCATTGAAGGCATTGAAAGTGTATCCATCATAGCAGCAAAGACCATTCCAAGTAGAAAACCACATCATTTGGTCGGGTGTCTGTACCATGCTGGAAATGACATTGGAGGCCAGTCCGTCGCGTAGGCTGAACAACCTGACGTTACAATGGGGCTGAGCCGACACTGCCAACCATACAGACAAGAGTATGTAAAGATGAAGAAAGCGTCTCATGTGGAAGTTTGTTTTTTGATGCGGTAAAGTTACGTTATTTTTCCGACATGAACAATTCCATGTGTTTTTTTTGTTTTAAATGGTGAAATTATTGTTACTTGCATCATCTATTGGAGAATAGCGCCACGATTTATTGTAGATAAAGGGTATCTTTGTGGCAACTAATCAAACATCTCAAAAAATGCAAAGCAAACATTTCTACAGATTTTTCTCGGTCATTATCCTGATAATGGCATGTCTGGCTGTCAAGGCAGCCACTGTCGACATCCCCACTGCGACAAATTCATACATCTCATGGAGCGATGCCACGGGCAGCAATTTCAATGTGGAGAACAACGGAGCCAACGTAGGCAGCACCGGCAAAAACACACAGTTGTCATTCACTATCCACAACACTTTGTTGCAAGACTATTTGCTCACTTTCAAGACCGGCACGAAAAACGCCGCAGAAATGAAGATGACACTCACCGACGAGCAGCAGCAAGTAGTGATTGAGCGCCAAGTGACTATCGAGAATACCAATAGTTGGACTCCTTCCGTCCTCCACAATTACGTCATCGAGCAATTGAAGGAAGGCACCTATACGCTTAAGTTCGCCGTGACCAAGACAACAGGCAGCTATGCGGGCAATTGGGGCGACCTGGCATTTTATCCTCTCGATGTGGTGGAAACGATTCCAGGACAACTTGACCTAAGCAAGGGTGCCTATGGCGGCGGTGCCGTCAACGAGGGACCCAATGTTGGCTACATCAAGGATGGTGCTACTGCCAGTTACCTTTTTCTCAACAAGCAAGTGGGGGTATATTCACTCCAAATGGATGTGGCCCGCTATGGTTCGGGAGGTATGATGGAGATTCAGGTCAAAGATGCTGAGAGCGGGGTCATAGAGGGAGGAACAAAATACACCATCCCTGCCGATGCTTCCAGCAGCTACACACCAGTCAGCATTTGCATCCCTGGCGAGATAGGAAAAGGTCTCCGCCAATTGTCGTTTGCTTTCTCCAATGGTTCCGGTTACATCTGCAATTACCGCAATGTTGAGATGAAATACTTGGCTGCCCATCATGCAGCTATCAATGGAATAAGCGTTATCGGCCAGCAAGTAGATAAAGGAGATGACACCGATTGGCTGTGCAACATTCCCGCCGACAACAACGACGCCACTACCACGTTCCGCATCGACAAGGTTTATTGCTCACTTGGCGTGACGGCCAAAGACGAACAGGGCAACGACATCACTGTAAATGACAATGGGGATGGCACCTTCACCCTGCCAACACCACAGCAGGGAAGTGTGGCATTGGTTGATATCGAGGTGATTCCCGACACCGAGATGGGGGCGGTTGCCTCCAAGACACACTATACCCTCCGCATTTTCCACATAGGCGACATATCTGTCACAAAAGTGACTGTCGACGGCGAGGAAGTCAATCTGGCAGAACAACTCAACCAACCACCTTACACCGCCACCCTCAGCGACATGATATTCACGCACATCCCCATTGTGTCTGCACAATTTATTGACGGCACCACCACAACTGGAACGCCTGAATACCTCGGCAACGAGGTGGTCTATACCTTGCAGAAACAGATGGGGGAACAACAACGCATCTATCAACTGACAGTACAAGGTATTCATGTGTATGAAAAAACCACCAATGATGAAACAGTAGTTTTGAAATATACTGGCGCAGATGTAAAAAACGGTTCTTGGAGCAATGGCACCTACAGCATTTCCGGCATTGGCGACGGATGGGAGAACAGCAGTTTCAAAATGGGTGAGGGGCAATACACCATCAGCATGCCCGTCGACGAGCGTGTCAAGCAAGTGGTGTTCAAGGAATTCAATGCCAACTACAATGGTGGAACGCTGACCGGTCTTTCCTCTCAAGGTGCCACCGTATGGATTCCGTCAAAACACGACTACCAGGAGTCTGATGCCACCATGTACGACCTGATTATCAACCTCGACAACCACCAGCCTGGCACCCCTATCGTGTTCTCGCTCCAAGGCGGCGGACAGCCTGTGGCCTGGTTTGAACTGACCATTGACCACATAGCGGTCAACACGCCACCTGTGCTGAAAAGCTATACCAAGACGCCTACCACAAACAAGAACCACTGTGTGGTGGAGATGACATTCGACCGTGAAATGAAGGATACAAAGGCGACAATAGCAGGTCAGACTGTAGAGGCAGAAGGCGGTTCGTCTATACTGAGATTTGCCATATGGAACCTCAACTACCAATCCAAAAACACACTCACATTGGCCCCTGGTGCAGCCAGCGACCTTTATGGCAACACCAATACCGACCCCATCACTGTCGATATTGAGGTGGGCGAAAAAGCGAAGGTAGAAAAGGCTGGATTCGATTTCGTGGTGAGCAACCTGGCTGAGTGGAAGTCTGCCATAAAAAGCGTCAACAGCAGCAACACATCACCAAATGCCAAACGCAAAGTCATCTTCGTCAGAAACGGAGACTACGACTTCGGAGCTGAGGAGCAGAACCTGAAAGCCTACAATGTAAGCATCATTGGCGAAAGCCGTGACGGCGTCATTCTCCATGGCAACCGCGATGGCATCAGCAACCCTGTGCTGAACATCAACAATACTGGCGGCAACTATTTGCAGGACATCTCCGTGCGCAACGACAAGGACTTTGGCAAAAGCCGGTCTGGCGTGGGCGTTGCCATCTCAGGCGGCAAGAAGGCCATATTCAAGAATGTTGCGATGATGAGCCAGCAGGACACCCAGGTCACCGGTGAAAGCGGCTACTACATAGGATGCCAGATTTATGGCGCAGTCGACTACATCTGCGGAGGTGGCAACCATTTCTATGACCAATGCGAACTCATCATGACCAACTCCGGGCCTATCACCGCACCCGCCACCAGTCCCATGCTCAAATGGGGATATGTTTTCCAACATTGCACAGTAAACGCATATCCTGGTTTTAACGCCGAGGGTAATTATGACCTTGGAAGACCATGGCAAAATGAGCCCAGGGCTTATTTCCTCCACGCAAAGATGAATGTGAAACCCTCTGCTGCCGGATGGCGCAGCATGAGTCAGTTGCCCACTCATTTCTATGAGTACAAGTCTGTCGACAAAAACGGTAATGAAATCGACCTAAGCAAGCGCACAAACTCACCTACCAGCACCAACAAATACACACCCGTGCTGACCGATGAGGAGGCCGCGAGATTCACCGTCGAAAATGTTCTTGGCGGCATCGACAGTTGGCTGCCGACAGAAGAGGCTTTCACCACAGCTGCACCTCAGGTGACTGCCAATGGCAACACATTGAGCTGGCCAGAGGTTGAGGATGCACGATGCTATGTTATTCTGCGTGACGGTCAATATGTGGCCAACCAAACTGCCACATCATTTGCCGCCACAACTCCTGGCACATACACCATCTTCGCCACCAACCCCAACGGAGGAATGGGAGAAGGAGCTGAGATACAAGTGGGAAAAGGCAACGATGACGACCAACGGACAGAGAAGACACCTGCCTTTCCCGGTGCAGAAGGCTATGGCCGCTATGTGACCGGTGGCAGAGGGGGCGCAGTCTATCATGTCACGAATCTCAATGATTCCGGCAAGGGTTCCCTGCGATGGGCTTGCCAACAGTCTGGCACACGCACCATTGTGTTCGATGTCAGTGGAACTATCCATCTGAAGTCACAGCTGAAACTCTCGCACGGCAATGTCACCATAGCAGGACAGACAGCACCTGGCGACGGCATCTGCATAGCTGATTGGGATTTTGTCATAGCTGCTCCCAATGTCATCCTCAGATACCTGCGATTCCGTCCGGGAGACACTTCTGAGGGTGAGCCTGATGGACTATGCGGATACGACGGGAAAAACATCATGGTCGACCACTGCTCCATCTCGTGGAGCGTCGATGAATGCTGCTCCGTTTACGGCAATGAGCACATGACGGTACAGTGGAGCATCATCTCCCAAAGTCTGCGCAACAGCACACATGTGAAAAAAGCCCATGGCTATGGTGGTAACTGGGGTGGCAAGGGTGCCACCTACCACCACAACCTGCTGGCTCACCACGACTCACGCACACCACGTTTGGCCAACCGTCCCATGTATGTTCAGAAAGACACCACCGACTACCGCAACAATGTGATTTACAACTGGGCCGGCAATGGCTGCTATGGGGGTGAGGGTATGAAGGCCAACATTGTCAACTGCTATTACCAGCCGGGACCAGGAACCATGCAAAGCAAAAGCGGGAGAAATGCCACCCGAATCGCCGGATTGGGCATTTCCACCAATGAGAGTGACGGTAGTTATATGATATGGGGCAAATATTTCATTGACGGAAATGTCAACTCAAAATATTCCTCTGTGACCAACGACAACTGGGGCGTAGGTGTTTACCCCCATATCGATCATTCTCTGCCCAATTACAACAAAGTCACCGAGGACACCATACGGTTAAAAGAACCCTTGAGTTTCATGTATGTCACGACACACACTGCGGAGGATGCATACGAGAAAGTTTTGCAGTATGCCGGTGCCTCACTGCACCGCGACATAGTTGATGAACTGGTGATAAGCGACACCCGTAGCAACAAGGCCACCTACACAGGAAAAGGTGATGGCGATGTATATGGCATTATTGACACGCCCTATGACCTAAGGCCTGCCGATGCTGCTGACGACTGGAACCCTTGGCCTACGCTGGTTGGTCAAGACGCTCCTGCCGACACCGACAGCGATGGAATCCCTGATGAATGGGAAATAGGACATGGACTTGACCCTTCTGATGCATCCGACGGCAATTTGCTCAACGAAGAAGGATATACCATGCTGGAGGTTTATATGAACTCACTGGTGGCTCACATCACCGAGGCGCAGAACGAGGGTGGGCATCCAGAGGGTTATGTCGAGTATAAAACAGAAGAAGATATCAGCGGCGCCATCAACATCCCCACAGAGAAACTGAATCTCGACAAGGCAGAAATCATCACTGAGCCCAGTGGAAAGCAAGCTGCCAAAGTGCTCAACGATACTTTTGACAGTTTCAGCCATGGCGACCAGGCATCATTCTTGCTCAACTGCAAAGAGGCGGGAACATACCATTTTTCTTTCCAGGCTGCCACAAAACGAAGTGATTTCAAGCTCAACTTTCTCCTCACCGACAAAAAATCAGGACGTATAGAGGCCAACAAGACCATGTCTATCAGCAATACTGGCGACTGGCAGTCTTACCGCGACTATGGATTCGACACCGCCGCCATGGAGGAAGGACTCAAGCAACTGGTCATCACCTGGCAGAGTTCACAGGGCCAATACACCGGCAATGTGAAGGATATAGCAGTTACGTTGCTACAAGACCCCGACAACATGCCCCATGTTGACACTGCAACAGACTCTTCAGCCGACATCTATGACCTCTCCGGAAGAAAAGTGGGTATGAAGAATAGAGATTGTTTACAGAAAGGTATCTACATCAAAAACGGGAAAAAAATACTGAAGCTTTAGCCTTCCAAAAGATTTGTCGCATATGTGCCGATGGTGTTCTTTCATCATCGGCACTTTATTTATTTGTATCAAGAAATGAGACTTGATGTATTTATTGAAGAATAATCGAACAAATAAATAGTTTCTTCTCTGGGATTTTTATAAATTTGCAAAAAATTGCACACATGGGTTACCAAACAATTAGAATCCTTCTCTCAGCAACGCTTGTGATGGTTGTATCTGCCACATGGGCACAGGAGGTAAAAGAAGAGGAAAAGACCAACCAACTGACTGTAGATGTCAATTTGATGTCTCGTGGTGAGACAAGGGAAGGTGGATTCCCCGTCACTACAGAAGAGAAGGTCGAGGATCATTCGGCTTTCATCTCCAATCGTGCCAGATTGTTGGTGGGCTATGAAAGCAACAATCTGGCAGTGAAGGTGACGGCTCAGCACTCAGGCGTATGGGGCGCTGAGGGAGGAGGCAAGTTCAATGTCTATGAGGCATGGGCACATCTGAAAGCAAACAATGGACTTTTTGCACGCGTTGGACGTCAGGAACTGGTGTATGATGATGAGCGCATCCTCGGCAACAACGATTGGGCAATGGCAGCCCTGTATCATGACGCGCTTAAAGTTGGGTATGAGAACCACGGCCACAAGTTACACGCCGTCGTTGCCTACAACCAGAACTCAAAGAACGTCAATGGCGGCACTTTCTACCAAAACGGTTCACAAATCTACAAGACCATGCAGACGGTGTGGTATCACTATGATGTACCCAAGTTGCCATTGAGCGCGTCGCTGCTGTTCATGAACATCGGCATGCAAAGCGGCACTGAGGAGGAGTACGCAACCAACTTCCAGCAACTGATAGGCGGATATGTGAATTACAAGCCCGGCAACCTGACTTTGGAGGCAGCCTACTATCACCAGATGGGCAAGGCAAGCCTTGACTACACCACGACAGGAACTCTTCCCATCAACGCATGGATGGCAGCAGGAAAAGCATCCTATCAATTCAACAAGCAACTGACTGCCTATGCCGGTTATGACTACCTGAGCGGTGACAAGGAGTTCGTGGTACCCAAACAAGGTACTATTGGACTGACCAAGCACTCCAAGATGTCCGCATTCACGACGACCTTTGGGTCAACGCACAAGTTTTACGGCGCCATGGATTTTTTCTACGTCAGCGCTTACTTTGGCACCTTCTCGCCCGGACTGCAGAACATATTTGGCGGTGCTACATATAAGCCCGTCAAAGGTCTCTCCCTCGATGCCTCATACCATTATCTCGCCACGTCTACTGCCCTCAATGAGTTAAGCAAGACGCTGGGGCATGAGATAGAACTGAGGGCATCCTACCAGTTGATGAAGGATGCACGGATAAGCCTGGGCTTTTCATACATGAAAGGCACCGACACGATGGAAGAACTGAAACGTAGTTCAGAAAATAAAAAACTGCAATGGGGATGGCTGATGCTGAATGTCTCACCACGGGTTTTCTATAGCAAATGGTGAGAAAGATTGAAAATTGAAGATTGAAGATTGAAAATTAAGTATATGGCTTAACATCTTTAACTACTTAACTTCTTTAACTACTTAATTAAAAATTATGAAGAAGATACTGCTTCTAATGTTCTCACTGCTGACCTTCGTGCAGGTGAGGGCTGTGACCAAGGATTTTGGCAAGGGGAAATTAACCATCACCCCGATGGCCCGCAATGCCGTGAGAATTCAGTTCTCTGAGGACGGCAATGTTCAGACCAACCTGCCCGACTGGCTCTATGTCAAGCATGAGACGGAGGGTAAAAGCGACCTGAAAGTCAAGGTGGACAACAAACGGAAAACCGTGACCATACGCAACAAGAGCGGCAAGGTGGTTTTTCGTGCCACACGCCACCAACTCATCTCGGGAGAAGCAACACTGGCGTTTGAGTCGCCCAAAGACGAGTGCCTCTTCGGACTGGGTCAGTTCCAGGACGGATACAGCAATGTCAGGGGACTGACACGCAGGCTGACACAGGTCAACACGCAAATATCACTCCCCATGCTCCTGTCAAGCAAGGGTTACGGCGTGCTGTGGAACAACTATGGTCTGGTGGACTATAATCCGGCTGACAACAGCGTGAAACTCAACCGGCTCAGTGAGGTGGGCACCAGCGAGGTGGTGAATGTCACATCGACCGAGGGCGGAAGGCAGGAGGTTCGCCAGCGCAACATTTTTGAGGGAACCATCGACATCAATGAGGCAGGCGACTACTCACTGCTGCTCGACGTGGGACAGAAGATGGCCCGCCGCCACAACCTCACGATAGATGGGAAGACCGTGATAGAAATGCAAAACATGTGGTTGCCGCCTACAGCATCTGCCATCGTCCACCTGGAAGCAGGAAAACACACGCTGAGAGCCGAACTCTCCAGAGGCGACTCCCCCACCCTCTTCTATCAGAAAGTGAAGGATGAGACCGTCTTCCGATCTCCAATAGCCAAAGCGGTGGACTATACTGTCTTCGTAGGAAATGCAGACGAGGTCATTGCCACCTACCGCGAACTGACCGGCAAAGCCCCCCTGATGCCCAAATGGGCGCTTGGCTATATCCACTGCCGCGAACGCTTCCATTCCTCAGAGGAAATTCTGCAGACCGCCAACCGCTTCCGCAAGGAACAACTGCCCATCAGCGTCATCGTGCAGGACTGGCAGTACTGGGGCAAATACGGATGGAACTCCATGCAGTTTGACGAGCAGTACTACCCCGACCCCAAAGCACTGACCGACAGCCTCCACAAGATGGACATCCGACTGATGGTGAGCGTGTGGTCGAAAATCGACAAAAACTCTGAGGTAGGCCGACAGATGGTGCGGGATAATTACTATATCAACGGCACCGACTGGATTGACTTCTTCAACCCTGATGCAGCCAATGCCTACTGGAAAAATTTCAGGGAGCGTCTCGTACCCCTCGGCATCGATGCCTGGTGGCAGGATGCGACAGAACCGGAAAACGACGACCTCGTGGGTCGGCGTGTGAACAACAGGAAATGGGCAGGAGAAGAGGTGCGCAACGTCTACCCGCTGCTCGTCAACAAAACTGTTTTTGAGGGACTGACACAAGTTGGGAAGGAGCCGATGATTCTCACCCGCAGCGGATTCCCGGGCATCCAGCGCTATGGTTCCGCACTATGGAGCGGTGATGTAGGCAACGACTGGGAGACATTCCGGCGCCAGATTGTCGCAGGACTGGGCGTACAGGCAGCAGGCATCCCTTGGTGGACCTATGATGCAGGAGGGTTCTTCCGTCCATCCAACCAATATACCGATGCCGACTACATCGAGCGCTTGCTTCGCTGGATAGAGACAAGCGTTTACCTGCCACTGATGCGTGTGCACGGCTATATGAGCAACACCGAGCCATGGAACTACGGAGAGGAGGCAAAGGGCATCATTGCCAACTGTCTGCGTGAGAGAGAAAAACTGCTGCCTTATATTGCACAATGCTCCGAGGCAATCTCCAAAGAAGGGTATACACTGATGCGCCCGCTCGTCTTCGACTTTGCCAATGACCCGATGGCCTTGCAACAGAAGTATGAGTATATGTTCGGTCCCTCGCTGCTCATCAGTCCGGTAACCGAACCGAATGTCACGGAGTGGAAGACCTATCTGCCCAAATGCGAGGGCGGATGGCGTGACTACCGCACCGGCAAGCACTATGACGGAGGGCAAACAGTGACCACTGCCGTCAGCAAGGCATTCATCCCCGTCTTTGTCCGCGAGTCAGAGGCCGCGCGACTCAATCCTTGACCGCAGGCACTTTCGATTTGAGTGTGATAAAAAACAATGCCAGGAAGAATCGCTTTCTTCCTGGCATTGTTTTTGGAGTGAAGGATTATTATCCTACTTGAAAATCTTCTGGGCGAACATCGTCAGATAGATGCGCCAATTGCGCCAGATGTGACCGCCGTCGGTCTCAACATATTCATATTTGTAGCCCTTCGAGTCCCAGTAATTTCGCAGGTCAACGGTGCTCTGATAGAGGAAGTCGGTCTTGCCCATTCCCATCCAGTATAATTTTGGCTTGCTACCGAAGAGTTTTGCACTTTGCTGTGCAAAGTCAGGGTCACTCTTGATTTGCTCTGCAAAAGACTGGTTCCTGCCGGAATTCTTGCCCAGATGCAGACCCGCAGAAAAGAGTCCGTAGTAGTCAAACGTGTTGGGATAGAGCAGACTGATGGAGAAAGTGTGGCCACCACCCATGGAGAGACCACAGACAGCGCGGCCTGCACGGCTCTTGACGGTGCGATAGTTGGCATCAACGTAGTTGACGATATCCATGAAACTGGCAGGAATTGTGGCAACAGCAGGAGCAGTGGGACCAGTTCCTGAATCACGGAATCCGGGCGTATACATGCCGAACGACCATTCACCTGGGGCTGCCTGGCAATTGGGATTGCCATTAGGCATCACCACAATCATGGGCTTTGCTTTGCCTGTGGCAATGAGGTTGTCGAGAATCTGGGCGGCGCGGCCGAGTTCACTCCATGCATTCTCGTCGCCACCTGCCCCGTGGAGCAGGTAGAGCACCGGATATTTTCCTCCCTTGTCATAACCAGCGGGAGTATAGACGGTCATGCGGCGCTGCATCTTCAGCGTCGGGCTGTTATACCACACTTTGGAGAGATTACCATGAGGCACCTCATTGACACGATACAGGTCGCCCTTGTCGCCCTTCTCTGCGCTGACGATAAAAATGTTGGTGAACGACACGATATCGCGGTTGACGTAGATGTTGGCAGGGTCTTTCACTCCGGTCATACCATCGATGTTGAAAGTATAACTGTACATCTCAGGAGCAAGTTTGCCGGTGGTGTAACTCCACACGCCATTCTTTCCCTCCTTCAGTTGGGCCACACCAGGAGCATCATAAGAGCCATACCCCTCTATCTCCATTTTCTGGGTAGGCAGGAAGTCACCTGTCACCTCGACCTTGACTGCCTTGGGAGCATAAAGGTTGAAAGTCACTGTACCGTCCTTATTGACGACAGGTGATTGAACATTAGCACTGTTGAAAAGTTTCTCCTGTGCCTGAGCACTCAAACAGCACATCGCTGCCAGTGCCAAAGTTGCAATGGTCTTTTTCATATCATTCCTATCTCTTTAGTAAATTGAGTTTCACATTGGGTTTCAGCACGTCGTGGGCCTTCGTCTGCTGGGCTTTCACCTGAGCAGGCAGAGTGGCTTTGATGTCCTGAACCGAAGCAGCCACGAGGAACTGATATTCGCCTTCGGCAACCACCCATGAAGAGGCATCGGCATCAAATGAAGCAAGGTCGGCAGCCTTTACACTGAGTGTCAAAGTCTCGCTCTCGCCTGGCTTCAGATTCTTTGTCTTGGCATAGGCTTTCAACTCCTTGACAGGCTTGTTGGCTGCCTTGCTGTCTGGGGCAGAGACATAAAGTTCGACAACCTCCTTACCCTCGTATGTACCCGTGTTCTTGACAGTTACAGTCACGTCGTAGGCATCATCCTTCTGAGCAATCTTTGCATCGCTGTACTCAAAAGAGGTGTAACTCAGGCCATAGCCGAAGGGATAACTCACGGGAATGTCGAACGAGTCGAAATAGCGGTAGCCCACATAAATATCCTCTTCATATTCGGTATAGTCAACGTTGCGCACATTACCTTTCTGTCCTTGGTTCATCATGTCGATGCGCGGGTCCTCGTCGATGGGGAAATTCTTGGAAGAGTAGGCGTCAGAGAACTTCACGGGCCACGTCATGGTGAACTTACCTGAGGGCGACTGTTTCCCGCTGAGTACATCGACAACACTATTGCCACCCTCCTGTCCTGCCTGCCAGGCACAGAGAATGGCATCGGGCAGATCCTTCCATGAGGCAGTCTCAATGACACCACCGATATTCAGGAGTACGACGACCTGTTTGTTGGCCTTATGATAGACATCGCACACCTGCTGGAGCAACTGGCGCTCAGAATCGCTCAGGTTGAAGTCAGCCACCTTACGGTCGAGGAACTCACCCGACAGTCGTCCCAGTGTGATGACAGCAATGTCGGCAGACTCCGCCTGCTTGGTCAACTCGTCGACAGAGAACTGTTTTTCTGCTGGTAGAGGCTGCGGCAGAAACTTGACGAGCGCGGCCGTCTTTGGATCTTTCTTGGCCTGTTCCTCAAGGGCAGCCTCTGCTTTTTTCTTGGCATCGGCTATATAAGTCTCGTAAGTTGTCTTCAGTTCTTCAGAGACAGTGTAACCTCCATTCTTCAGACCGTCAAGCAGAGATACCACATAGGCATGGTTGACATTGCCGGAACCTGTGCCGCCAGCGATGAAGTCATAAGAGGTGTTGCCATAGAGGGCAACATTTTTGATGGTCTCAGCAAAAGGCAGTACCTTTTCATTTTTCATCAACACCATGCCCTCGGCAGCCGACTGGCGTGTCACGGCAGCATGGGCCTTCAGGTCGGGCTTGTTGGAGTACTTGTAGCCCTGGTAGCGCGGACTCTTCTCCACAAGATTCAATGTACGGCTGACGCTACGGTCGAGATCAGCCTCAGCCAGTTTGCCACTCTTCACACCAGCCACGATGCTATCGAACTGCTCGACCTTGCCAGGCTGAAGCATGTCATTGCCTGCCCACATCTGCTTGGCTCCGTCTTTGCCACCAAACCAGTCGGTCATCACGGTTCCCTCGTAGCCCCACTCGTCGCGCAGGATGGTCTCCACCAAATCCTTGCTCTCGGAAGTGTAGGTGCCGTTGATGTAGTTGTAAGAGGTCATCACCGTCCATGGTTTGCTCTCCTTGATGGCTATCTCAAAGCCCTTCAGGTAGATTTCACGCAGGGCACGCTGTGAGATGCGGGCATCCGTGTTCATGCGATTGGTTTCCTGATTGTTGGCGGCAAAGTGCTTGATGCTCGTACCCACATCATTTTTCTGAACGCCAGTGATATATGCCGCGGCTGTCTTACCAGCCACCACAGGGTCTTCGGAGTAGTACTCGAAGTTACGTCCACACAGCGGATTGCGCATAATGTTCAGGGCTGGAGCCAACAGCACATCGGCACCATACTCCTTCACCTCTTCACCGATGGCCTGACCAACCTCTCCTATCAACTTGGTGTTCCAGGTCGATGCCAGCAAGGTGCCGATGGGGAAATGGGTGCAGTAATACGTAGCAGTTTCTCCCTCGCGGGTGGCGTCAATACGAAGTCCGGCAGGACCATCAGCCAGCACGATGGCAGGGATTCCTAATGAGTCGAGAGGATAGGTGGTGCCAGCGGCTCCGGGAACGAGATTCTTGGTGGCGCCAATCACTGCTTCGTCTCCAGTGAAACCTGCCATACCTGAGCCGATTACGAAGTGAGCCTTGTCCTCGAGCGACAACTTGCTCATCACCTCCTCCTGATTGATCGTGTTCTTAGTCACGGTGTCGGTAGGGGCACAGCCTATGATGAGGGCAGCCATACCGAGAGCAGAAAACATAGTCTTTTTCATAAGCATTATTTGAATAATAGTGGTGTGAATTCTGAAAGATAAATACGCCAATTGCGCCAGATGTGACCTCCATCGGTTTCAAGATAGGTGTATTTGTGGTGCTTGGAGTCGAGGTAGGCACGCAGATCGTTATTGTTCTTGAAGAGGAAGTCGGTCTTCCCAATGCCAATCCAGAAGAGGTTGGGCTTCTTGGCAAACAAAGCGTCAATCTTTGCATTGCGGTCAGCATAGATTTTCGGATGGCCATTGGGGTCGGGCTGCTGCTGGTCGACAGCGGCTGAGAACAGTCCGATGTAGCCGAACATATCAGGATTGTTGATGCTTATGAAGAGGCTGTGGAAACCACCCATCGACAGTCCGGCAATGGCGCGGTGAGCCTTGTCTTTTTTCACTCGATAAGTCTTCTCGACAAACTTCACCACATCTGGGAAGGCGGTCTCGAAACTTCCCTCCATCGTCTTTGGCAGCATCATCGTCGGTACGCGGAATCCCGCCGAGGTCTCACCCGGACAAGCCTCCTCAGAGATATTGCCGTTGGTCATCACAACAATCATAGGCTCTGCCTTGCCCTGAGCAATCAGGTTGTCGAGAATCTGGGCAGCCCGGCCGAGTTCGCTCCAGGCATTCTCATCGCCACCGATGCCATGCAACAGATAGAACACGGGGTAATCTTTGCCGCTGGTCTCATAGCCAGCCGGAGTGTATACCGTGCAACGTCGTGTCAGTCCGGCTGTAGGACTCTCATACCATACCTTGCTTACCGTACCGTGAGCCACCTTATTTACTTTATAAAGATCGGTACGTGCATCTCCCCCAATGAGAAGTACGCTGAAAAGATTGTTGATGTCTCGGATATTGTACACATTCAATGGGTCGATGATTTTCACACCGTCGACGATCATATTGTAAGTATAGAGTTCGGGCTTCAAGGGTTGGGTGGTAAAACTCCAAACACCCTTGTCGTCCTTCACAAGGTCTGCTACGCCTGGGGTATCATAGGTGTTGCCCTGGTATTCTACCTTTTTTGTAGGCAGCATATCGCCAGTAATCTGCACCTTCTGTGCCTGAGGGGCAATGAGATTGAAGGTGACGGTGTTGTCTGCATGAATGTCCGGGGATACCACCTGTGGCCCCTGTCCCCAACTCAGGTTCTGCTGTGCATGGACAGCCAGGCAGCACACAACTGCGAGGGTCCAGGTCATCATCGTTTTTTTCATAAGAAAGTTGATTTAATGAATAACAAATAGAGTGTTTGTAAACCCATCCCCCCCTTCTGGGGGGAATGGGGAAGGTATCAGTTGAAGACGAAGTCTTCAAGGGTGCAGATCGACTTCTCCTTTGTGTCAGACTTAAAGACAAAGAAGAGGGCGTGCTTGCCTGTCAGTCCCGACAAGCCAGGCAGGGGAATCGTCAGTTCAACAGGTGTCCCGACTGGCATGTCAGCCTTCACGTCAATCTTGCCAAGCGTCAAGCCGCGCTGCGAAGCCCAGGGGCGGTCGGCCATTACTTCAATAGTTCCGTCGATGCCCTCGGGAACAATCGTCAGCAGCAGTTGCACTTTCTTCTTATCTTGAAGGGCAGTGAAGTTGAAATACTTGTAGCCCACAATCGAACCGTCGGTATTGTTGACCACCTGATTGGTGTTGTTGCGCAGGTCGTAGGGAGCGTCAAACTTATCGTCGGTGCCGTATGATGAGGCAATATAAGAACCATAGAACACGTTGTCGGGCCACTTGTGCTCAGCCACCTTCGGACCAGTATACCAACAGGCGATGCCGGCGGAGTGACGCTCCAGCGGGTCGAGACCCTGAAGGGCAAATCCCTCGGAATTGTACTCACCCTCGGAAATCTCCACCTTGCCTCCGGCTCCTTCCTCCACTTTCACTTCAATGGGAGCCACCATGGCCTGGCGGGCAAACTCATTGGTACCGGTCTGACGGTGATAGAAGACATACCACTTGCCGTTGATTTCGCAGATGCTCCCATGCGTGTTGCCGGAGACAGTGGCAGAGGCAATGGTGTCTCCCTGTTCATTCGTCTCACGCCCACGGCCGTCGATGATGGTACCTCCGTATGTCCATGGTCCCAGTGGCTTGTCGCTGTAGGCGTATGCCAAGGTATAGTTGGTGTCGGGCAGACCGAACTCCCCGTTCTCTGTCCAGCGGCTGTAGATGAACACATACTTGTCCTTGATCTTGCGGATGGAGGAGGCTTCGAAGAAACGGAACACACCCGGCTGGTTCTTGCCCGAAACCATGTTTTCCACGACCTTGGCGCCAGGTTTCACCGTCGCCATCGTCTCGGGGTCAAGTTCCGCAGCATTGGAGGTCTCAAATCCCCAATAGCCATAGACACGTCCGTCGTCATCGACGAAAACGGCGGGGTCGAAGCGCAGCACGCCGTCGTTCTCATTGGGGTTGTCCTTGCTCCAGTTGCACACCTCAAAAGGTCCGTTGGGCCGGTCGCTCTTCGCTATCAGACCATTTCTGCCACCCACCTGGTCGTTGGGATAGAGATAATAGGTTTTCTTGCCGTCGGCACCCACCACCAATGCGACATCGGGGGCATACAGCACATCGGCAGTGCCTACGGAGTCGAAAGGTTCACCGTTGGCGTTCTTGTCCACTTTTAGAATCTCACCGTCGTAACGCCAGTGGCTGAGGTCCTCGACGGGTGCCGACCACACCACAAGTTCTCGTCCGCAATAGCCATCAATCATGCTGTCGTGCGAACCATAGATATACACGCGCTGTTTTCCTGGCTGGTCGGGATCTTCAAAGACATAGGGCTCTCCGTCGGGAATATGTTCCCACATGGGAAGGTAGGGATTGCCCACGGTGGTCAATTCTGTTTTTGCACTCTCCGACTGTGAGGTACAGGACGAAGCAAGCATGGTGCAGCAGGTGGCTGCAACAACGATTTTGAGTGTTTTGTTTTTCATATTGATGATGGGAAATGGTGAATGGTCTGATGTTGGAGGATGAGCAGCGGTGGTCAGTGAATGACCACTTTCCTGCCGTCCTTAATATAGATGCCCTTGGTGGGTCTTGTCACCGGTTGGCCGTTCAGATTATAATATGGTGTGTCGGCTGTGGGAATGGTAATGGCTGCCATACCCGATGGGATATCGCCGACAAACTTCTCTATGTCACTGAGCACACGGTTGCTGCGGATGGGGAAATAATTGTTTAGCAACCTGTTGCGCTCCTTCATGTAATGTTCCTCAACAGTGTAGAGTTTGCCTCTGGTGGTATAGGGGTGTACATCGCGGCGATAGTCGCCCCATCGGGCAGACTCGGCATAGAGCGCAGAGGAGATGGTATGGTAAAGACTGTCCCAAACCTCCACCACCTGGCGCGGACCCAGCATGCCGTCATCAGCGAGCAGTTCGCGGGCACGTTGCAGGTAGCGCCAGGCAAAGTCCCCGTTTTTCATCAGGCTGTGGAAAAGGCCTGAAGGATAACCTTTGTTCTTCAGGTTGAGAATGTTCTCTCCTGGGTTCTCAAAGATGATCTCCGTGTCCCAGCAGAGGAACTGGAACCCCGGGCTGTCGGTTCCCTTCCGACGGATGGCATACCAGTTGTGATGGTCCCAGTCGGTGTTGCCACCATATTGGTTGATCAGCATGTAGTCGATCATCGCGTCGATGTCGAGGAGTGAGTCCAACTGCTGGTAGCATGACGGGTCGGAGGCCTTGTTGGCTGTCTCCACCATCAGGTTCCATGCTTCCAGGTCGCCCTCGCTGGCTTCCAGATGGTTGCCACCGTCTTCCTCTACCTTCACCACGTCATAATCGCTTTTCTTGCCGCCAAGATGATTTTTGCCAAACTGGTCGTCCACACGCTCAGCGATGTTGTAAAGTCCCCAGTACATCCCATTGAGGAAAAGGTGGACATAGAGGGCATTGACGCTGGTACGTCCCAGTTTGCGCTGCATGCGCCGCGCCCACACATCTCGGGAATATTGCGCCTTCTCGCGGTTGCCTTCCATCCAGTGTTGCCATGAGTTGCCGAAATGGCAGCGAAGCACCAACTGGTCGAACTGCGCCGGCTCATCCTCTCCGAAGATGGGGTATTTCAGTGTGGCAGGACCATACTCTTTCTTAAAAACCAACCTAAAGGAGTGCTTGGGGTTCTTCTCTGCCAGTCGTCCGTGCCCCCCATGCAGACGGATACCGCAGGTGACGCTGAGGTCGTGCTGCTGCGGACCACCCATCAGTTCAATACTGGCAGGGCGTGTCCAGCCATGCCCTGTGGCGTCGCCCACCGGTGGACCGGTGAAGATGTAGATGCCGCCCCGCTCTGGGTCGTTCTCATGGCTGAAGAAATGGTCCTTGTCTGAGACAATGCTCAGGATGGGCAACTGTTTCATTCCCTCGATGATATGTTGACGGAGGGTGGCATTCTCAGTCATTTCCGGATCCATTTCATAATCAGCCTTTGCGGTTCCCTGCATCTGGGTATAGTCACCCCACTCCTTGGGATAGCCTTCGGGGTTGTTAGGCTGACTGAGCACAGACTTCATGAGGATGTAGGAGGCTGTGCTCACCTCTGAGGCCACCTCACCATCTTTCACCTCCACCGCACGGAGGATGGTGGTTCTGGTCAACCGCAGCGCTTGTTTGTAGAGTTGGCTCTGCGGTGTCGGCTCACTGCCATCGGTGGTGTAGCGGATTTCGGTGCCTTCTCCCTCAGACGACATCGTGACAGTAAGTGTCCCGACATCATAGAGGCCATGTGGTTTCGAGAATTTGGGCTGTGCCCATGAGACAGCCATCGCCCACCAAATGAGCAACACGGCTGCCAACATTCTCAAAACTCTCAATTTTTTCTGCATCTGATTTGTTTTATGAGATGAGATGAATCCGACACGTCCGGCTTTTCCGACACACCAAAATCGTCCGATATACGAGTGAGGGTATGCCGTTGGGCATACCCTCCAGTCGTTTTGTGAAGAAAAACTTTTTTTACTTGCAGTACAGGGCGACGATGGTCTCGTACTTCTCCTGCTTGCCAGAAATCTGTTTCGGCTCTTCTACTTTCTTGCCATACTCATAAGCCTGCTCGAGGGTGAGTTTGCCTTCCTCGAAGTCCTTGCCGATGCCGCTGTCGAAACTGGCATAGCGCTCCTTCTTCATAGCGGGCAGTTCGCTCTCCTCCAGGATGGCGGCAGCGTTCTCAAGAGCGCGGGCCATGGCATCCATACCGCTGATGTGAGCGATGAAGAGGTCCTCGAGGTCGGTGGAGTTACGACGGATCTTGGCATCGAAGTTGGTGCCGCCGTTGCCCAGACCACCATTGCGGATAATCTCCAGCATAGCCTGTGTGAGTTCGAAGTTGTCGATGGGGAACTGGTCGGTATCCCAGCCGTTCTGAGCGTCACCACGGTTGGCGTCGATTGAACCCAGCATACCGGCATCCACGGCGCAAGCCAGTTCGTGCTCGAAGGTGTGGCCTGCCAATGTGGCGTGGTTCACCTCGATGTTCACCTTGAAGTCCTTGTCGAGTCCGTGTGCACGGAGGAATCCGATTACAGTCTCGGTGTCGACATCATACTGGTGCTTGGAAGGCTCCATGGGTTTCGGCTCGATGAGGAAGGTGCCCTTGAAGCCCTTTGCGCGTGCGTAGTCGCGTGCCATGGTCAGCATGGTGGCCATGTGCTCCTTCTCACGCTTCTGGTCGGTGTTAAGGAGGCTCATATAGCCCTCACGTCCGCCCCAGAACACATAGTTGGTGCCGCCGAGTTTGATGGTGGCGTCGATAGCGTTCTTGATCTGGACGATGGCACGTGCCACTACGTCGAAGTCGGGATTGGTGGAAGCACCGTTGGCATAGCGCTTGTTACCGAAGACGTTGGCGGTACCCCAGAGCAACTTGATGTTGGGGAACTGCTTCATCTTCTCCTGAGCATAGTCAGTAATGGCCTTCATGCGCTCCTCATACTCTGCGATGGTGGCTCCCTCCTCTACGAGGTCCACGTCATGGAAGCAGAAGTACTCGATGCCGAGTTTGTCCATGATCTCGAAACCGGCGTCCATCTTGTCCTTGGCACGCTGAACAGCGTCCTCAGCCTTGTCCCACTCATAGGAGCGAGTCTGTCCGCCAAACTGGTCTGCAGAAGCGCCACCCAGGGTGTGCCACCATGCCATGGCAAACTTCAGCCAGTCTTTCATCTTCTTTCCCATCACAACCTTCTCGGGGTCATAATAGTGGAATGCCATCACGTTCTTGCTCTCTTTTCCTTCGAAAGGAATCTTACCGGTAAACGGAAAATACTCTTTTGCCATTTTTGTTTATAATTGATAAAAAGTTATGGAAATAATTGATGAATCTTTATTAATTTTTTGCCACACGCTTCAGGCTGTCCTTCCAATTGGCGTAGGCGCTGAGGTATTCGACACGGCGGCTCTCGTCGGGCTCAATGACAGCAAGGCGCTTGAGAGATGCGAAGGCTTCCTCATTGTCCTTGTAAAGGCCGCAGCCCATACCTGCACCCTTGGCGGCTCCCACACTGCCATCGGTCTCCAGCAGTTCGATGGTGGCTCCGCTCACACCGGCGAGCGTGTCACGGAAGAGCGGGCTGAGGAACATGTTGGCCTTTCCAGCGTGTATCTTGCGGATGTCCATGCCCATTTGCTGCATGATTTCCATGCCATAGCAGAAACTGAAGACGATGCCTTCCTGGGCTGCACGCATGAGGTGTGCCTTCCCGTGCTTGTTGAAGTTGACTCCTTGGATGGAGCATCCCACCTCCTGGTTCTCAAGCACTCGCTCTGCGCCATTGCCGAAGGGGATAATGGTGACACCGTCGCTGCCGATAGGCACATTGGCCATATAGTCGTTCATCTCGGCATAGGAGATGCCCTCTGGTGCGATGGTGCGGCGCACCCATGCGTTGAGGATGCCGGTGCCATTGATGCAGAGGAGCACGCCAAGACGGTCGAGTTGCTCTGTATAGTTGACGTGTGCGAAGGTGTTCACACGGCTTTTCTTATCATAGTTGATCTCACCAAGAACACCGTAGACCACACCTGAAGTACCGGCGGTGGAGGCGATTTCTCCTGGGTTGAACACGTTGAGCGACAATGCATTGTTGGGCTGGTCGCCGGCACGGTAGGAAATGGGGGTGCCTGCCTTGAGTCCCAATTCGGCGGCAGCCTCAGCACTCACCTCGCTCTGCACACTGAATGTGGGCACGATGTCGGGCACAAGAGACTGGTCGAAACCGAAATAGCGCATGAGGAAGTCAGCAACCTTCTTCTCACGGAAGTCCCAGAACATACCCTCACTGAGTCCGCTGATGGTGGTGTTCACCGTTCCGCTGAGACGCATGGCGAGGTAGTCGCCGGGAAGCATGAACTTATACACTTTGTCAAATAGTTCAGGCTCGTTCTCCTTCACCCACGCGAGTTTGGCGGCGGTGAAGTTGCCGGGAGAGTTGAGCAGGTGACCGAGACACTGCTCGGCTCCAATCTCATTGAAAGCCTTCTCACCGTAGGGAACGGCACGTGAGTCACACCAGATGATAGAGGGGCGAAGCACCTGCAGATCCTTGTCGACACACACCAGGCCGTGCATCTGATAAGAGATGCCGATAGCCATGATGTCGTCGCCGGAAGCACCGGTGTCGGCCATGATTTTTTGCAAACTCATCTTGGCGTATGTCCACCAAGACTCTGGGTCTTGCTCGGCCCATCCTACCTTGACGGCCTTGATGGGAGCCTCTGACTCTGGGAAAAAAGCCGATGCAGCACATGCTCCTGTTTCTGCATCCACCAACGATGCCTTGACAGAACTGCTGCCGACATCGAAACCTAAAAGATATCTTCCTGACATAAAAATAATGTGATTGGTCTATGGGTGTCAGCGGTGGTTTTCCATGTTGCGTTTCACCCGCATATCTTTGGCAAAATTAATGCTTTTTTTCCTTATTTGAGCGAAAAATATTGCTAAAAGTATATAATGAAATAAAAAATGAAAATTAAGTAACAAAAAATGCCGGTCGCATGAGCGACCGGCATTTTCAATATCAATCGATGTGAGTGATTAAGCGAGTTTGATGAGACCTTCCTCATCAGTGATCTTTCCCTCTTTGAAGAGCCAGCCCATACCGAGCAGTGCCTCGTTCTCTGTGATCTTAGCGGCCTTGGCGATGTCCTTCACGCTAAGAGCCTTGCCTGCTGCTGAAAGAGCCTGGTATACGTCACCAGCCTTGAAACCTACGGTCTCTGCATTGATTACTACTTCTACCTTCTTAGCGGCTCTTTTGGGAGCGGCCTTCTTCTCTGTTGCAGCCTTTGTTGTCTTCTTTTCTGCTGCAGCCTTTGTTGTTGCTTTCTTTTCTGCCATGATTTTGTAAAACGAATAATTAGTAGGTGAACTAATTCTGTATCAACCTTTTAATTTCGACTGCAAAATTAGTACTTTTTATTCGAAAACGACTAATATTTATGCATGAAAAAGACCGCGTTTCACTATTTGTTGTCAGTTTTGTTGATTTTCTTGATGTAAATCAACCTTTATCTGCAGTTCTTCAAGTTGTTTGGGGTCCAATTCCGATGGTGCGTCAAGCATCACGTCACGTCCGCTGTTGTTCTTGGGGAAGGCAATGCAGTCGCGGATGCTGTCGAGACCGGCGAAAATCGACACAAAACGGTCGAGGCCGAAAGCGAGTCCTGCGTGTGGGGGTGCTCCATACTTGAATGCATTGATGAGGAAGCCAAACTGAGCCATGGCCCTCTCAGGAGTGAATCCGAGGATATCAAACATCTTGGCCTGCAACTTGCCGTCATGGATACGCAAACTTCCGCCACCAACCTCGATGCCGTTGCACACGAAATCGTAGGCCTTGGCGCGCACCTGCTCTGGGTGCTCGTCCAACAGAGGGATATCGTCGGGATTGGGCATGGTGAACGGGTGGTGGGTAGCCATGAGCCGCTGTTCCTCATCGCTCCACTCAAAGAGCGGGAAGTCGACGATCCACAGGCACTCGAAGCGATTCTTGTCACGCAGTCCGAGACGGTCGCCCATCTCAAGACGCAGGGTGCACAACTGCACGCGTGTCTTGTTGGCATTGTCACCACTGAGGATGAGCACGAGGTCGCCGTCGTTGGCACCCATGCGCTCCTTGAGGGCGAGGAGTGTCTCCTGTGAGTAGAATTTGTCTACACTGCTCTTGATGGTGCCGTCAGTGTTGTATTTCACATAAACGAGTCCCTTTGCACCCACCTGAGGACGCTTGACAAAGTCGGTGAGTTGGTCAAGTTGCTTGCGGGTGTATCCGGCACATCCCGGCACACAGATACCGCCAATGTATTTGGCCTGGTCGAAGACTGGGAATGAACCTGTCTGCAGGACATCCATCAACTCGACGAACTCCATGCCAAAGCGAAGGTCGGGCTTGTCGCTGCCGAAACGCCTCATCGCCTCATGCCACGGCATCTGCTGAAGACGCTCGGGGAGATGCACGCCAAGGAGTTCCTTGAACAGATGGCGGCACATGTCCTCAAACAGGTCGATGACATCCTCCTGGTCGACGAAACTCATCTCGCAGTCAATCTGGGTGAACTCCGGCTGACGGTCGGCACGGAGGTCCTCATCGCGGAAGCACTTGGCTATTTGGAAATAACGGTCGAAGCCGCTCACCATCAGCAACTGCTTGAGGGTCTGCGGACTCTGCGGCAAGGCATAGAACTGTCCCGAATTCATGCGGGAAGGCACGACGAAGTCGCGGGCGCCCTCTGGGGTGGAACCTATCAGAATCGGGGTCTCCACTTCAATAAAATCCTTTGAATCAAGGAAATTGCGGATGGCGATGGTCATCTTGTGGCGCAACTCAAGGTTGCGGCGCACTGCCGAGCGACGCAGGTCAAGATAGCGGTATTTCATACGGATGTCATCACCTCCGTCGGTATTGTCCTCAATGGTGAATGGCGGGGTGACGCTCTCACTGAGCACATTGAGGCGCTCGGCGATGATTTCAATGTCGCCAGTGGGCATCTTTGAATTCTTGCTCTCGCGCTCTCTCACCGTTCCTGTCACCTGGATGCAATATTCACGTCCCAATTTGTTGGCACGTTCACACAATGCACTGTCGGTATCATCGTTGAACACCAATTGTGTGATGCCATAGCGATCGCGGAGGTCGATGAAAGTCATACCTCCCATTTTCCTGCTTCGCTGCACCCATCCGGCAAGAGTCACCTGCCGTCCTTCGTCGGAGAGTCTCAGTTCTCCGCATGTGTTGGTTCTATACATGATTATATTTTTAACTTTAACAATTTGGGTGCAAAGTTAGTGAAAGACGAGTGGAAAGCAAAATAAAAAACGAATTTTTATTTGCTCAATCCGAGCAACGTATTGGAAAACAAAAAAGTCGTGAATGTCAAATCCAACAAAGAGACACAGAGTTGCCGAGTTTTATTCTCTGCGACTCTGTGTCTCTGTATAGGTGGATATCTGATAGGCTTCCGCCTATTGCTCAGCAATGTTTAGATGAGATGCGGCAGGTTTGCCATACCCTTGGCGAGTTCCTCATCTGTGAGGTCGTAGTTGCGAAGGTCGCCATTGATAAATTGCTCGTAGGATGGCATGTCGATGAGTCCGTGGCCGCTGAGGTTGAACAGGATGACTTGCTCCTCACCCGTCTCCTTGCACTTGAGTGCCTCGCGGATGGTGGCAGCAATGGCATGGCAACTCTCGGGAGCGGGGATGATGCCCTCAGTGCGGCTGAAGAGGATACCAGCCTGGAATGTCTCCAACTGCGGGATATCGACACCGTGCATGTAACCATCCTTGATGAGTTGGCTGACGATGACACCAGCACCATGATAGCGAAGTCCACCGGCATGGATATTGGCGGGTCTGAATTCATGTCCGAGGGTGAACATCGGGAGCAGCGGTGTATAGCCGGCCTCATCTCCGAAGTCATAGTCAAAGACTCCGCGGGTGAGTTTCGGACAACTGTTGGGCTCTGCGGCAATGAACTCGATCTTGCGCTCGCCGGAGAACACGTGGCGCATGAAGGGGAAAGCAATGCCACCGAAGTTGCTGCCGCCGCCGAAGCAGGCGATGATCTTGTCGGGATACTCTCCGGTCATGGCCATCTGCTTCTCAGCCTCCAAACCGATGATGGACTGATGGAGCGAAACATGGTTGAGCACCGAACCCAATGTGTATTTGCAGTTGGGGGTGGTGGTGGCGAGTTCCACGGCCTCTGAGATGGCTGTGCCCAGCGAACCCATGTGCATGGGGTCGCGGGTAATGATATCCTTGCCGGCTCGTGTGGACATCGAAGGCGAACCTTCCACCGTGGCTCCAAAGGTGCGCATGATGGATGAGCGGTAGGGTTTCTGCTGCATGGTCAGTTTCACCTGATAGACAGCGGTCTCCAGACCGAACACCTTGGCGGCATAACTCAGGGCGGCACCCCATTGGCCTGCACCCGTCTCTGTGGTGACATTGGTCACACCCTCCTGCTTGCAGTAGTAGCACTGCGGAAGAGCGGAATTCACCTTGTGCGAACCGAGTGGGTTGACGCTCTCATTCTTGAAATAGATGTGAGCAGGTGTGCCGAGGGCCTCCTCCAATGCGTATGCACGTACCAGCGGTGTGGCACGGTAATATTTATACATATCCAGCACTGGCTCGGGGATGTCTATCCACGCATGCTCAGTGTCAAGTTCCTGCTTTGAGCACTCATAACTGAAAATATGGGCCAAATCTTCTGCGGTGAGGGGCTCTTTCGTTGCTGGGTTGAGTGGAGGCAAAGGCTTGTTGGGCATCTCTGCCTGAATGTTGTACCACTGTGTTGGGATCTCGTTCTCCTGTAAGATAAATCTCTTTTGTTTAGACATAGTTTTATTGAATTAGGTAAAATTCGTGGCAAAATTACACATTTCCATTTAAACAAACGACAATATGTTAGAAAAAATATGAAGATTGACATAAATAAGAAAATAAAACCGATGATTGAACGTTCTTTTAAAAACATATAAAACAACCAAACAGACAACTTCATGCAGAATAAGGATAAGAATAAGACAGAGAATGAGACGAAATCCAGACGTTCCATCTATGAGGAAATCATTCCCCAAATAAAAAGTCTCATTGAGGGCGAAGACAACACCATCGGTGTGCTTGCCAATGTGACGGCATTCCTCCGCACGACTTTCGGCGAGCGCTTTTTCTGGGTAGGTTTTTATCTGGTCAAGGGAGAAGAGTTGTTGCTCGGACCCTTTCAGGGCACGATTGCCTGCTACCGAATCAAAAAGGGAAGAGGAGTCTGCGGGACGGCATGGCAACGGGGTGAGACCATCATCGTCGACGATGTGGAGGAGTTTCCCGGACATATCGCGTGCTCCTCACTCTCACGCTCTGAGATTGTCGTCCCTGTGAGGAACGCAGAAGGCGACATCACTGCCGTGCTTGACATCGACTCCACCGAACTGTCCGCCTTTGACAATGCCGACCGCGAAGGCCTCGAAACTATCGTGCAACTGCTCAATCAATGAAACTGCCGACAATTCGGGACAAAAGATAATTTTTGAGAAAATCATGGGGATTTGTCATAAACAACTAAATCCCCAACTCAAAAGCCTCTGTACCTCTGTATCTTTGTGTTGAAACAGAATCTCAAATCACCAGTGATATAAGCCAGCACATATAGGCGGTAAAAATACCGGTGAGGACGGCGCCCTCCCATCTCTCCACCTTGAATTTCGTATAGGAGAACAGCCAGACGAGCACCATGCTGCCAGTCATCACACCAAGGTCGACATTCGTGATGCCATTGATGTTCATAGGCTTCACAAGACCTGTGATGCCGATAATCATCAGCACGTTGAACACATTGCTGCCGATGACATTGCCGATAGCGATGGCACTTTGTCCCTTACGGGCTGCCACCACACTGGTTGCCAGTTCGGGAAGTGAGGTGCCGCCAGCCACGATTGTGAGACCTATGACCGCCTCCGACACACCGAGTTGCTGCGCCACCCTCGTGGCACTGTCGACAAAGACATTACTGCCAAGCACAAGACACCCCAATCCAAGCAGCACGAGGCCGACTGCAAGGATGGGTCTCATGGCCTTTCCTTCCTCTTCTTCATCAGGTTGTGCCTTTCCTTTTCTCGCCTCACGCAGATTATAGCCAATGAAGGTACAGAACAAGACAAAGAGCACAAGTGCGTCCCACCGTGAAATGACACTGTCAAGGCACATGACGGTGAGCAATATTGCTGCCAGCATCGACCAAGGCATGTCTTTCCTCACCGTGGAGCGCGAGATGACGATAGGTGTCACCATGGCTGCCACACCAACGATGAGCAGTGTGTTGAAGATGTTGCTGCCCACCACATTGCCCACGGCCAGGTCGGGCGTACCTTTCAGGGCAGACATCAGACTGACGAAAAACTCCGGTGCTGAGGTCCCCATGGCAACAATGGTCAGACCGATTACGATTTTGGGGATTTTCAGACGCTGGGCAATGCTCACAGCCCCATCAGTCATTCTGTCCGCACCCCAAATAACAAGTACCACGCCAACGATAATCAGCAATATATCAATTAACATTCCTTCAGTTATATATATTTATAAGATAATGTCTCAACTCCTATTCTTCTATATTCCTAAACTCATCTCAAAATCCATAGATCTCCTTCAGTTTGCCCATCAGTCGGTCACCGCGCAAGTCATTGGCGATGATGCGGCCCTCAGGATCAAGCAGGACGTTTGACGGGATGGCCATGACACCATAAGCATCCGAACCAGCACTCTGCCAACCCTTCAGGTCAGAAATCTGAGGCCAGTCCATGCCCATCTGTTTCACGGCATTTTTCCAAGCATCTTCCTTTGTGTCAAAGGAAACGCCCACAATCTCATACCCCTTGCCATGATATTTCACATAACTCTCCACCACTTTGGGCATCTCCTGACGGCATGGGCCACACCAACTCGCCCAGAAGTCTACGAGCACATAGTTGCCCTTGCCACACCACTCACTCAGATGGCGTATATTCCCGTCCAGGTCCTTCATCGCCAGTTCATGGAACATCAGTCCCGGCATTTTCTTCTTCAGACCTTCAGCATACCTGAGGGCAGTAAACATCCTGGGATGTGACATATAGGGTGCGCCCTCTTTCAGCCAAGGCTCCACCTGATTGTAGGTCATCTCCATGGCCATGTCTGGCAAGAAAGCAGCAGGCACCAAGGTGTTGGCATAGGCTTTGAGAATCTCCGACCGCTGCACGATGCGCTGCTCCTGCAACTGTGCCATCTGCACCCGAGCGGCAGCCTCATCTGCCATGTTCTCGGTGATCGTCTTCATTCGCCCTGCCAGCACTCTGTCAAGAGAGTCGAGCGAGTTGTCGCAACGATTAGTCATCATATTCAGTTCCGAACCCTTCACCCGGTGGGCCACAAGATCCACCTCGACAGGGATGCCGTCGACAAATAAGGGTGCGAAATATGTTCGGTCGCCAATGCCCAGCAACTCATTCTCCTGAGCAGGGATGGAGGTGGCGAACTTGCCGTCCCTCACCGGTATCTTGGCTCTGATGGCTCCTCTCGTCATGTCGATAACGAGTACAGAGTCGGTTGCTGCCGGAGCCACACCGCTTATTTGAAGTTGCTTTGGGACCTGTGCACCTGCATGGAGTGCGAAGGCCAGCACAAACAAGGTCAATGCCCAATTTTTCATTTTCAATGTCATTTTGGTAAAAACGCAGCAAATTTAATATTTTTATTTCAATACATTGTTTTTCATCGAAAAAATATGTAATTTTGCACCGCTTTTTTGACAGCGACTGCCCGAGGCACCGCCAAAGCAGTTGCAAGAGTGCTTGGTAACCTCTAAAAAAACAAGAAAAAATGGACAAAAACAAAACTAAAGTGAGCGTGCTGTTCCTCATTATGAGCATGCTCTTCACGGTTTGCCTGCTTACGGCGAACCTTTTGGGAACGAAACAGATAGCCATGGGGCCCATCAATGTGACAGGAGGCCTGCTCATCTTCCCGGTATCCTACATCATCAATGACTGCGTCTGTGAGGTATGGGGCTACAACAGAGCCCGCTTACTGATATGGTTGGGATTCATCATGAATTTCTTCTTCGTAGCGGTGTGTGCGCTGTGCGACGCCATCCCAGGTGCTCCGTATTGGGACAATGACGCTGGATTCCATGCCATCTTCGGGCTGGCTCCACGCATCGCATTGGCTTCCTTCTTGGCTTTTATCGCAGGCAGTTTCATCAACGCTTATGTGATGAGCCGTATGAAGGTAACGTCACGGGGAAAGCACTTCTCTTTACGTGCCATTCTCAGCACTGTCTTCGGAGAGGGCGCTGACTCGTTGATTTTCTTTCCCTTGGCCTTCTATGGCGTCATCCCCACTTCCGAACTTCCCCTGCTGATGTTCTGGCAGGTGGTGCTCAAGACATCCTATGAAATCGTGGCCCTGCCCCTCACCTATCGCGTGGTAGCATGGGTGAAGCACTACGAGAATGAGGATGTGTATGACAAAGACATCAGTTATAGCATTTTCTAAAAACTCTACCGCCCTCCTCAGGGAAGGCGTTGTGAGAATGGCTGTGCACAGTATCACAACTATGCACCATGATTTGTGAACTTTAAACTCAATGAAATGAAAGAAAGAAACAGAGAGCACCTGCAGGCTCTGGGGAATAAGACAGAATATTCCATGAACTATGCACCCGAAGTGCTTGAAACCTTCGAGAACAAGCACAAGGAAAACGACTATTGGGTGAGGTTCAACTGCCCAGAGTTCACTTCGCTGTGCCCCATTACCGGCCAACCCGACTTTGCCGAAATCATCATCAGTTATATCCCGGGTGAGAGGATGGTGGAGAGCAAGAGCCTGAAACTATACCTGTTCAGTTTCCGAAACCATGGTGACTTTCATGAGGACTGCGTGAACATCATCATGAAAGACCTGATTGCACTCATGCAACCTAAATATATAGAGGTGACGGGACTGTTCACTCCACGCGGCGGTATCAGCATCCATCCCTACGCCAACTACGGACGCCCTGGCACTCCATACGAGGAAATGGCAAAAAAACGATTGGCCAACCAACCATATTGACATTGAATTTCTCTCTTCCGGGTCAAAAAAAATCTGTGCCTCAGTGTTGATTCACCACATGAGACATCTTTGTGACCGTATTGAGTTATCTTCAATTCTCAACTAAAGTATCAGGACGCTGACGGAAACCTTGAACATGATCGCGGAAGCGGAGTGCCATGGTGTCGCGCCGCAGCAGGATGAATTCTGCCGTGTCATTTTTCATTTCGGTGGAATCCTTGGAACCGGCGATACGGAATCCTCCATACGTCAGGATGATTTTGCCGTTGAAAATGTGCCACTCCATATAGCGCGTCATCGGAGGATAGACAACGGGAAGAGAACGGTCAAGAGAACTGGTACGGGGCGGGCCTCCCTCTGTCTTCATGGTGAAGTCACGCTTGAATGTATAAGCATACTCACGGGGAATCATCATTGTCGAGATCATTGAGTCAAAGCGTGCCTTCTCCTCCTCCGTGAATTCCATCTGCTGCACCTCGACACTGTCTATATGGGCACGGCGGCGGAGCACCGGCAGTTGCTCATAATACCATGTCCCTTTCAGTTGTTCTAGATTGATGGCCAGCAACACCTCAGAAGGATCCTCCGGGTTGACCAACACCGCCATCTTGTCACCGATCTGGGGCCGTCCGAAAAACTTTCTCTCGCTCCTCGCACGGACGATGCTGTAGGTGACGGGGTCGCCACCTGAGTCAGGCAGCAGCACCAGCGTGGTGTCGGAACACCCATCACAAGCCAGTCCGTATAACATGGAGTCGCCCTTAGCCACATAACTCTGGGTGACAACGTTCACACTTTCTTCCTCCTGTGCATCATCCGTCTTGCCGCATGCCACCGACAGCAAGAGCAAACACAGCATATAATAAAAGGTTTTTCTGCTCATTTCTATTCTCCGTGATGACTTGGTCATTCTTTCCTATATTCCCATGACTCTGTTGCTTCACGCTACGTTGTGGCAAAGATAGCACAAAAACAGCAATGCACAAAACAAAACGTCGCTTTTTAGATTTATCCAAACTATTTATTCTCATCTCACAAATCTCTCCACATCGTCTTGCCACCAGTGTGAACAACGTATGTATCAATTTCCTTTCTTCGTAAGTTCAAACCGAAAGGGCTTGTCGAAATGTCGGCGAGAGTAATAGGTGACGGATGGATGTGTCAGATCCATCACCATCGTCCATGCCGTGCCAAGGAATCCCTCCCTCTGGGGCTGCGACACGTCTTCAATGGCTTCCGTCAATTGCTTCTTGCTCATGACGCCCTTCATTTGGTCATATCGTTGGCATAGGCGATCGTAGCGGTCATCACCTTCCAGCAACCCAACATTGTGTTTGGCCTCGCACAGGTAGTGATTGGCCACCGCCGGCGATTCTGTCACCACCATTTCGTTGTCCACATATTCTACCACCACACTTCTGCCCGATGCATCGGCCATAGCGTAATGGTGAGCAAAACCGACATCGGAGTGTAAGTCGATGCTCCTCAGCAAATCCAATGCCTCGCCTACGTTGGCTGCCTTGTTCAGCATATATCGGATGGCTGCCGTCGTGGTAAGATCAGGCTTGTTGGTTCGCTGATGTGTCTCTATCGAGTCGCCAGCCATCAGGTCAGCAATAGCCAGTCCCTTCTCATTGATGCCGTCAAGAGCGACAAACAGACCAGCCAAAGCCATGTACTGGTTCTTGAACCCCTCTGGTTGATAATCTTTACCAAATCCGTAGAACTCCACATTGAAGGTGGTGATAGATTCGTAGCCGCGATCGGGCATAGTATGCAAGACAACACCAATGGCCGATGGAAAATCAAAGTTTCTTCCCATCAGAATACTGCCCTCGGGGGTGGTGGCTGTAAGTGCCGAACAACCGAAGGATTCTTTTGAAGTATTCATCTCGGGCTTATAGTGACCTTTCGACAAGAACTCCATGGCGTAACTTGCCAGTTGGTCGGTTGATTGGAATCCGCCACGGTTCATCAATTCGTCAAAACCGTCATCGCCTTTGTACTCCATATAGTATAGTCCTTCGTCCAGTTTTTCGCAAGACATCGCTCCTTTTAGCAAAGGACCAAACTCCATCCACATCAGCACTCCTGCTGTCACTATCAGGATCAATACGCCAGCCAACGCTATTTTTAAAACTTTCTTCATTATACACTTTATTTGATTCATTCAACATATTCCAGAACCAGGACATTCTTCATGTCCCTTGCAGAATGCAATTTCCTTGGTCATGACAACAATCTGCAATCTGCACATTTTCTAACGAAATCATCTCATATTTCATCTTTCTTATTCCAATCATCTGTTGCAATTTGAATGCAAAGATACGAAATATTGATGAATTTTGTTGATTTTTGGGATAATTTGTATGGTTTTGTGACCAGTGGCACACCCTCATCAATGAAGCCCCATGCCAGCAGTGATGCTTGTATGTGGTGTATCTCCGCATTGGAAAATCATGAGATTGTTGAATTCACATAAGAAAATAACCTCTTTTCTTTGCAGTTCTATATTTTTTGCATATCTTTGCCGTATCTATTTGCAAATATTCTGAAAACACAACAAATTGCCTTAACCAAATAACTTAAACTGATAACAATGAAAAAGAAAATCCAATTCAGTCTCGTCTATCGCGACATGTGGCAGTCATCCGGCAAATTCCAACCCAGGAAAGACCAGTTGGAGCGCATCGCACCCGCCATCATCGACATGGGCTGCTTCGCTCGCGTGGAGACCAATGGTGGTGCCTTCGAGCAGGTCAACCTACTGGCAGGCGAAAACCCCAATGCCGCCGTACGAGCATTCTGCAAACCATTCAACGAGGTGGGCATCAAAACACATATGCTCGACCGTGGCCTCAATGCACTTCGCATGTATCCCGTGCCTGATGACGTGAGACAACTGCAATACAAAGTGAAACACGCCCAAGGCGTGGACATTCCCCGTATCTTCTGCGGTCTGAACGACACCCGCAACATCATCCCGAGCATCAAGTGGGCTCTGGAGGCAGGCATGACACCCCAGGCCACCCTGTGCATCACCACCTCACCCGTGCACACCGTGGAATACTACAGCAGCATTGCCGACGAACTGATTGCAGCGGGAGCGCAGGAAATCTGCCTCAAGGACATGGCTGGCATCGGACAGCCCGCCATGCTCGGCAAACTGACCAAGTCGATCAAGGACAAGCACCCAGACATCATCATCCAGTATCATGGCCACTCCGGACCGGGTCTCTCCATGGCCTCCATCCTCGAGGTGTGCAACAATGGTGCCGACATCATCGATACCGCCATCGAACCGCTGTCTTGGGGCAAGGTGCACCCAGACATCATCTCCGTACAGAGCATGCTGAAGAACGAGGGCTTCGAGGTGGCTGACATCAACATGAAGGCTTACATGAAGGCTCGCTCCCTCACTCAGGAGTTCATCGACGACTGGCTGGGCTACTTCATCAACCCCGGCAACAAGCACATGAGTTCGCTGTTGCTCGGATGCGGTCTGCCGGGCGGCATGATGGGAAGTATGATGGCCGACCTCGGCGGCATCCACCAGATCATCAACAAGACCCGTGTGAAGAAAGGTGAGCCCGAACTGTCCATCGACGACCTGCTTGTCAAACTCTTCGACGAGGTGGCATACGTATGGCCAAAGGTGGGCTACCCACCACTGGTGACCCCATTCTCGCAGTATGTGAAGAATATCGCGCTCACCAACCTCCTCACCATCGAGCAGGGCAAGGGCCGCTATGTGATGATGGACGATGCCATGTGGGGCATGGTGCTCGGCAAGAGCGGACGCATCCCCGGCGAGATTGCTCCGGAAATCAAGGAACTGGCTGCCAAGCAAGGACGTGAGTTCACCGACGCCGATCCGCACACCCTCATCCCCAATGCCCTCGATGACTTCCGCAAGGAAATGGACGAGAACGGATGGGAATACGGTCCCGATGACGAGGAACTCTACGAACTGGGCATGCACCCCGAGCAGTACCGCAACTTCAAGAGCGGGCAGGCCAAGAAGAACTTCCTCGCCGACCTGCAGAAGGCAAAGGATGCCAAATTGGGCACAAAACTCTCGCCCGAGCAGATTGCAGCCTTCAAGCACGCCAAGGCTGATGCCGTAGCGGCCCCCATCAAGGGTCAGATTTACTGGGAGTTCAACGGCGAAGGCGAATGTGCCCCGACCGTCGAGCCCTACATCGGCAAGGAATACAAGGAGGGCGACATACTTTGTTACATCCAGGCTCCGTGGGGCGAGATAGTGGAAGTGCCCGCAGCCATCGGCGGACGACTGGTAGAGATCAACGCCAAACGCGGCAGCAAGGTGATGAAGGGCGATGTCATTGCCTACATCGAGCGGCCTGAGCAATAACCTCACAACCTCACAATGGATTACTGGAGAATCATCAACAAGTATTACAACGAGGATGCAGCCTTGCGCCGCATCCTCGTCGTTCATAGTGAGAGCGTGGCCAGAAAAGCACTGCAAATCGCCGATGCCCATCCCGAACTGGGCCTCGACCGGCAGTTCCTCCTCGAGGCTGCGATGCTTCACGACATCGGCATCTGCCAGACTGACGCACCGGGCATACTCTGCCATGGCTCACATCCTTATATATGTCACGGCATCCTCGGGGCCGCCATGCTGCGTGAAGAGGGACTGGAGCGTCACGCCCGCGTGTGTGAGCGACACACTGGTGCAGGGCTCTCGCTCGATGACATCGTCGGCCAAAACCTGCCCCTACCCCACCAGAGTCTCCTGCCTGAGACCCTTGAGGAACAGGTCATCTGCTATGCCGACAAATTTTTCTCCAAAACCCGCCTCGACAGGGAAAAGACCATCGAGCAGGCTGAGCACAGTCTCGCGAAATTCGGCACAGAAGGGCTTCTCCGCTTCCAAAAATGGGAAAATCTCTTCAAATAAGCAGAAAATCTGCGATATGGCCCCTGAACCATATCGCAGATTTCTTATATAAAAGGTGCCTTCCCCTAAGGGCCTTGCCGTAATCTTAGGTAACTATTCTGCGAATCATCATTTGGAGTGCCCTGACGGGCAGAAATGGTAAAAAAATGAATAAAAAAATGGTAATAAAAATATTTTCTTATAATTTTCTTATACATTTTCTTAAAATATCTCGCCGTAGGCGACTACCTTTGCTATTCGCAGAATAGATACAATCTTAGGAAAGAAAATTAAAAAATCTTATTTTATTTTGCTTTCCACTCGCTTATTAGTACTTTTGGCTTTGCCGAAAGTACTTTCGCTCAGGAAAGAAAATTAAAAAATCTTATTTTATTTTGCTTTCCACTCGCTTATTAGTACTTTTGCACTTTGGAATGAAAGCGAGACAGACGACAACGCTGCTTCTGATGACCGTCATGATGATGATGGCTGTTATTCCTGTGCCCGGTGCGAGATCGAAGGCACAGCAGCAACGGCTACCTGCCCAAGCGATTCCCAAAGACACCATTCTCCCAGAAGAAGCCACTCCCACGGGCATCATCCACTTAGGGAACACCAATGGTGCCACGCCCATCTACGAACAGCCCAGCGACACCATCCCCACCGACACCATTCACTTTGATGAGACGGCAGGACCAGATACGCTGTCGATGGACTCGCTCCAACTGGCTATCTACCACTACAACAAAGCCATCGACGACTCACTGCGCCTCGACTCACTCAACCGCGCCAAACCCAACGGCATCGAGGCACCCGTGACCTTCAGCGCCAAAGACTCCATCGTCTATGATGCCCTCTCAAAAGATGCCTACCTCTATGGCAGCACCAATGTGGAGTATCAGGAAATGACCCTCGCCAGTGCCAACGCTCATGTCAACCTCGGCAAAAGCCTCGTGGATGCCAATGGCGTGCCCGACTCCACCACCACCAACGGACAAAGCGGCACACCTATTTTCAAAATGGGCAGCGACCAATATGAGAGTGACTCCATCCGATATAATTTCAAGACGAAGAAAGGATTCATCGACAATGTGTATACCGAACAGGAGGACGGCTACATAAGAAGCCAATTTGCCAAGCGTGACAGCGAAGGCAACCTATACCTGGCCAAAGGCCGCTACACCACCTGCGACGAGGAGCATCCCGACTTCTACATCGCTTTGTCACGTGCCAAGATCCGTCCGGGAAAAGATGTCTTCTTCGGGTCTGCCTATCTCGTCGTAGCCGACGTTCCCCTTCCCCTTGCCATCCCCTATGGCTTTTTCCCGTTCACCAAGAGTTACTCCAGCGGCTTCATCATGCCCACTTACGGCGATGAGAGCGCAAGAGGATTCTATCTGCGCGACGGCGGATACTATTTTGCCATGAGCGACAAATGGGACCTCAAACTGCTCGGCGAGATCTACACCAAAGGTTCTTGGGGACTGTCTGCTGCCTCCAACTACAGAAAGCGCTATAGGTACAGCGGCTCGTTCTTCATCAGTTATCAGGACACCAAGAACGGTGACAAAGGCATGCCCGACTTCGTGGAGCAGGAGAGTTTCAAACTGCAGTGGAGCCACAGGAAAGACTCAAAAGCCAATCCTTTCAGCACACTTTCTGCCAGTGTCAACTTCGCCACATCGAGTTATGAGCGAAACAACCTGTCAAGCATGTACAACCCTCAGACCATGACACAGAGCACGCGTACCTCATCGATGAGTTACAGCACACAGTTCTCAAGCATCGGACTGAACGTCAACTTGTCGGCCAACCTTTCACAGAACATGCGCGACACCACCATCTCCATGACCATGCCCGACCTGAACCTATCCATCAGCCGGTTCTACCCCTTCAAGCGCAAGAAAGCGGCAGGTGCGGAAAGGTGGTATGAGAAGATATCCATGTCCTACACAGGAAGGATGAGCAACTCCATAGACACAAAGGAAAACCAACTTCTCCACTCCAGCATCATCAAGGACTGGAAAAACGGTTTCCAGCATACCATCCCCATCAACGGCAGTTTCACCCTGTTCAATTACCTGAACATCAACCCGTCGATCAACTTCACCGACCGCATGTATACCTCCAAGATTACCAAATATTGGGACGAGGAGAACTATGTGGAGAAGGCCGACACCACCTACGGGTTCCACAACATCTACAACTGGAGTCTGAATCTCGGAGCCTCAACGAAGATTTATGGATTCTGGATTCCCAGCCGCAAGATTTTCGGTGACAAGATCGACCGCATCCGCCACGTCATCACTCCTACCGTTACCTTTAGTTACTCGCCTGATTTCAGTGCACGGCGATATGGCTTCTATGACTCCTACCAAAGGACAGATGCTGAAGGCAATGTGACACTCGTGGAATATTCGCCTTATTCAAATGGTCTCTACGGTGTGCCAGGAAAAGGAAAGACGGGGAGCGTCTCTCTTGACGTGTCCAACAATCTGGAAATGAAGGTGCGCGACTCCAATGACTCTCTGAAAGTCATCAGCCTCATCGATGAACTGGGAGCCTCGATGTCGTACAACATGGCCGCAAAGGAGCGTCCATTGAGCGACCTTTCCATGAGGATACGACTCAAATGGTGGAAAAACTACACGTTCAATATGAACGCCGTCTTCTCCACTTATGCCTATGAACTTGACGAGAACGGCAATCCCTATATAGGCACTCACACCGAGTATGGATATGGGCGTTTCGGACGTTTCCAGGGCATGTCGCAAAACATATCGTTCACGCTCACTCCCGAAAAAATCAAGAAATGGTTTGGCGGAGGTGATGACGATGATGATGACAGGAAAGGAAAAGAGGATGATGACGATGACGAGGGTGTTGACCCGGATATAGAGACCAATGTGGACGATGACATGATCAAGGGCCAGCGGGGTGCCAAGCAAAAAGGCATGGCAGAGACCGATGACGACGGTTACATGTCCTTCAACATGCCCTGGTCACTGTCTTTCGGTTATGGCATCACCATGAGGGAAAACACAAGCGGGAAGTTCAACAAAAAGACCATGCGCTATCCCTATAAGTTTACCCAGACACTCAACATGAGCGGAAACATCATGCTGAGCAAGGGATGGAACATCAGTTTCTCATCAGGTTATGACTTCGAAAATCACAAGATTTCCATGACCACGGCTTCGCTCTCACGCGACCTTCACTGCTTCAACATGTCGTGCTCCGTGGTGCTCGCACCCTACACCAGTTACAACTTCACTTTCCGATGCAACGCATCCACACTCACCGACGCGCTGAAATACGACAAGAAAAGCGGTATGAGCAATGCCGTCCAATGGTATTAATTTGACATCAGCCGCTCAAGGTCATCCTCCTCACCGACAACCCATAGGATGTCGCCCTTGGCAAACTGATAGGAAGGAGATACCCTCGACAGATTTTCCTTGCCTTCCTCCAAGCCCACCACCATACAGTTGAAAATGTGGCGTATCCCACTCTCTTCCAAAGTCTTCCCCACAAACTGACTTTCACCTCCGATAATCATTCTGCGGAGTTTCATCTCGCGCTTTTCCAACTCATAATCTTCTTCGAACACCTCATCGGACAGGGCACGGCCGAAGGCTGCCAACTGCTCGTCGCTGCCGATTACCTGCAACTTATCTCCCGGATAGATCACCGAATCGCCCTCAGGGATGTTGAGCCGGTGGGTGGCCCGAAGGATGCTGCTCACATGCACGCCATATTTGTGACCCAGAGCCAGTTGCGCCAACGACTTGCCCGACCACTTGGAGTCGGCGGGCACATCGAAGTCGGCGATGTGGATGTCACGGTCGAGCAGTCTGCCCTCAAACAAGGGACGCTTGCGGCCAGTCACTTGCGCCTCGATGTCACGAGAGCGCAGGTTTTGGATGAACATTCTCTCCAGACGTATGCTCCTCGCCTTCAGACCACGTGAGAGGATCATCATCACGACCACCGCCACACCGATACTGACAAGAACGGCTGCAGAAAAATGCGACAGGTGATAGCACACATAGAAAACAAACGCAACCGCTATGATTACTCTCACCAATATGGTGAAAGCCAGTGGAAAACGGTTGAGACGGCTGGATATCCAAAGTGCCCTGAAATCCTCGCTGTGGTTCTTCTTCATCACGATGGCACGGAGAAACGGCGAGATAAGTGTGATGGTGAGCAGGCCACACACAGCATTTGCCCACCATAGCGACAGTATCCTCTGGATGAATGGCAGGAAGAAGGTGAACATCAAGGCGATGGTCGCCGCAGAGAGGATGGAGTAAATGATTGTAATGACACTCAGCGAGATGAGCAGGTTGCGCCAACGGCCCTTCTCTCCATGTGCAGAGGGCTGACTCATCGTCAGGTGGTTGAGCCGTCTGACCCAAGCCTTGGGCAGGTGCCGCTCCAAAAAGTCATAACACGGGATGGCTGCCTTCATCATATAAGGCGTGAGGAAGGTGGTGATGACCGACACGGCGACAATCACCGGATAAAGGAAATCGCTGACAACATGGAGCGAATGGCCTAATGTGGCGATGATGAACGAGAACTCACCAATCTGTGCCATAGAGAAGCCGCACCTCATGGCCGACTTGAGCGACTGGCCACTGAAAAGGAAGCCCAGACTGCCGAAAATGGCCTGTCCAAACAGGATGACCAGCACCAAAGAAATAATCGGCACAGCATACTGGACGATGATGCCCGGCTCCACCAACATGCCCACAGAAACGAAGAAGATGGCACCAAAAAGATTCTTTACCGGCTCCACAAGTTTGATGATCTTCTCCGCCTCAATGGTCTCCGCCAGGATAGAACCCATGACGAAAGCACCGAAAGCACCACTAAACCCAACTTCGGTGGAGATAACTGCCATCAGACAGCACATGCCTAAGGAAACTATCAGGAGCATCTCTGCATTGACCAACTTGCGCACGGAACGCAGGAACAAAGGGATAATGAAAATGCCCACAACAAACCACAACACCAGAAAGAAACCGATGCGGAGAACGCTATCGAGCATCTCTCCTCCTCCCGGAGTGCCACCCTTAGCCATGGCCGACAACATCACCATCATCACGATGGCCAAGATATCCTCGAGGATGAGCACACTCATCACCAATCCCGAGAAATTCTGCTGGCGCAGTCCGAGGTCGTCGAACGCCTTGTAGATGATCGTGGTGGAACTCATGGCGAGCATGCCTCCGAGGAAGATGCGGTTCATCTGACTCCATCCGAAACAGTGCCCGGCAATGACACCCAATGTCATCATGCTGAACACGATGGTGGTGGTGGCAATGATGGGAGCCGCCCCCATCCTGAGAATTTTCTTGAAGGAAAAGTCCAGGCCGAGTGAGAACAGGGTGAACATCACACCGATGTTGGCCCACGTCTCTATCGACTGCTCATCACCCACAGTCATGGTGTAAGGCATATGGGGACCCACTAAAAAACCAGCGACGAGGTAGCCCAGAACAAGGGGCTGCCTCAGTCGCTTGAAAATAATGGACACTATGCCTGCCACAATGAGGATGAGCGCCAAATCCATGACGAGCACCGGCAGTTCAGACATAAACGGATGTGTTTAGAACGGGTTAGTCGTTGTATTTGGCGGTCAGTTCACAGATCTTCACAATCACCTGCATGGCCTTCTCCATCACCTGAACAGAGACGAACTCGTAAGGACCATGGAAGTTGACCCCTCCTGCGAAAATATTGGGGCATGGCAGGCCCTTGAAAGACAACTGCGCGCCGTCGGTTCCGCCCCTGATGGGCTGCACACGGGGAGGAACACCGCACTCCTGCATGGCCATGAGCACCAGGTCGATGACATGCATGTTGGGGTCGATCATCTCCTTCATGTTGTAATATTGGTCGGACACCTCTATCTTACAGGTGTTCTCACCATAGCGGCTGTTGATCTCGTCAGCACACTGGCAGATGAAACGCTTGCGCTCCTCAAAACGCTCACGGTCATGGTCGCGGATGATGTAGGACAATTGCGCTCCCTCGATATTCGACTGGATGCCCAGCAGATGGTAGAATCCCTGATAGCCATCAGTTGCCTCTGGGGTCTCTGCGGAGGGAAGCAATGAGATGAACTCTGCCGCCACACGGTTGGCATTCACCATCTTTCCTTTGGCATAGCCCGGATGTACACTCACTCCGGTGATGCGCACCTTGGCAGAAGCCGCATTGAAGTTCTCATACTCCAGTTCTCCCAGGTCACCACCGTCAATGGTGTAAGCCCATTCGCAGCCAAACCGCTCCACATCGAAATGATGGGCACCCATGCCGATTTCCTCGTCGGGATTGAAAGCCACCCGTATTTCACCATGTTTGATCTCATCATGGTCGCGAAGGAAGCACATGGCCTGAATAATCTCGGCGATCCCCGCCTTGTCGTCGGCACCGAGCAAGGTCTTTCCATCGGTGACGATAAGGTCTTCTCCCACATGCGACAGCAATTCTGGGAACTTGCTTGGAGAGGAGATGATGCCCTCAGAGAGAACGATGTCGCTGCCGTCATAGGACTGTACGATGCGCGGATGTATGTTGGCGCCGCTGCAATCGGGACTGGTGTCGTAGTGGGAGATAAAGCCTATGACAGGAGCCGGTTTCTTCATGTTCGACTTGAGCGTGGCATAGATATAGCCTTTCTCATCCATCATCACATCAGAGAAACCTTCCTCTACCAGTTCCTTCCGAAGGAACTCGGCGAAGACCAACTGCTTGGAAGTGCTGGGCACCGTGGCCGAGTCCTCGCTCGACTGGGTGTCATACTGTGTGTAGCGGAGAAAACGCTCGGTCAGTGTCATGCCCATAGTGCTTACTGGTTTTTGCGGTCATCAACAATGTCGCCCTCTGTAGGCTCAAGGTCTTCCTCGAAATCGGTGATGCCGGCAGCGATGAGCAGGTTGTACCACTGCAGGAGTTTGCGGATATCACTGTCGTGCACACGGTCACGGTCGAAGTCGGGCAGCACTTCAGAGAAATAGGTGCGCAGTTCGTCACCCGATGCCTTGCGGAAATTGAGGGAAGCAGGCTTGCCCTCCTCCTTGTCGCGGATGGAGACCATCACTTTCATCAGAGGCACATCCTCACCCTCGGTATACATGGCGATGTCGGCGAGGCTGATGACGCGGTCGCTGTTGAACACAGGCTGACGCTTGTGCGCCTCGTCAAGTGTCTCCACTATCAGGTTGTTCTTTCCTCTTGTCACCAGTTTATACAGCCCTGGTTTTCCGGCTATGGACAGAATTGTTTCTTTCATTGTTTTCTAAACGGTTGTATTTCTAATATGTTTGAATTCGGATTTGTCTGCAAAGTTCGGGAAAAAAAGCGACATGCCCAAAAGAACCGGTAGGAAATCACCTTCTGAGAATCTCCAGCAGGCGGTCGACTTGTGAAGGCACATCGCGCAAGCCGTCGTTGACAATCTCATAGTCGCTGCGTGCCAGCACCTCATGCTGAGGCATCTGCTTTTTCATCCATTCGCATGCCGCCTCGCGGGATATGCTGTCGCGGCGCATGACACGTGACAAACGGACCTCCTCAGGAGCGGTGACGCATATCACCCGGTCGACGTATCTGTCGAACCCGCTCTCAAAAAGGATGGCACATTCCATCCAATCCAATCCCGACAACACAAAATCGAGTCCTACTGCGGGATGGACAATGGCATTGACTTTCTGGGTGTTTTCCTGCGACTCCATGAGGAAGCGTGCGACAGCGGCCTTGTTGAGATGGCCCTCCAAATAGGCATCCTCGCCAATCAACAGGGTGAGTTGGCGACGGATATCCTCGGAGGTACGCATCAACCGCTTGGCTGCCGCATCGCAGTCGTAAACGCTGATGCCCCTCTCCTCAAGGAGGTGGCACACATACGATTTTCCGCTGCCGATACCTCCCGTCACCGCAATCCTGAGTGACTCTCCGGCATATTCCGCCGTGCTCATCGGTGCTCGATTTTATATTCCACCTCCTTTGTCTCCAATACCGCCGTTCGGACATTGACAGGTTTCTGGATGAGATGCAGCGGGATGGTCTCCTTGTCGCTGCGCAACTCATTGTAATCGGCCACGACCTTGAAGTCTTCCGATTTGACGCTTTTCTCCAACTGAGCCGCTATATTAAACCTCACACTCACCCGTCCGGGAATGGTGCGGAGCACCTTGTCCTCCGGCACATTGATTGTCTCAATCTGCAACTCGCGCGTGGTCTCGTTGAGTATATCGGCAGACACCACCACCGAAACCTCCTTGACACCCAGCATCACTCCCTGCGGCTTTTGCAGCATCACTTTCCGCTCAAGTTTTTCCGACACATCGGTGATGCGGAAATAATGGGTGTGAATGGAATCTATTCTTGCCAGACGGGCAGGCGATCCCGTGACCCTGACACTCTCAGGCATCACTTTCGGGCCTACCAGGAAATACTTGTCGGCAGCGGTGACGTTGCCATAGAGAGCCACTGGCTTGTACTTGTAATCGCCATAACTGTAATAAATATCCAGTCGCTCAGGTTTGGATGCCACCACCTCGGCAGACTTGTCGAGTTTGAGTTTCTTCAGCAAGTCTGATGCCGATACGCTCATTTTGTCTTCCTCACCTTTTGTGTAGTTGATGGAGACAGACGATTTGTTGAACAGATAACCCAGGATGTTGTAGGCATTGTCTCGGATGGTGACATGGAGAGTGTCATAGCCCAGGATGTCGTATTCCTTCCCCTTGGCCACATTCAAACTGTCGCTCCCTTCGAAATTGATGGTGACATTGCTCGGTATGTGGACTATGTTGACAGGAATCGGCACCTCATACTCTACCACATCCTTCAGAGCCAGCATGAGCCAAAACAAGCCAGCCACAATCAGGAAAAACAAGAAAATCAGAAACTCCTTGCTCTTGAGCCAGAGGAAGAAGTTCCTGAGTATGCCTGATGATGATATTTTCATTTGTTCTGTACAGCGTTCATCACACTGGTGTCAGCATAGATGCTGGACTTGTCGACCTCTATCACCACGCCACGGGCGATTTCCAGGTCCACACGCCCCTTCTCGATGTCAATGCGCTTCACCGTGCCATAGAGACCACCGCTGGTGACCACTTTAGCACCCTCAGTCAGTGCATTCTGGAAGTTGCGTATCTCTTTTTGCTTTTTCTGCTGAGGTCTGATCATGAAGAACCACATGATGGCAAAAATCGCCAACATCATGAGCAGCATTTCCATGCCTCCGCCGCCAGAGCCTGTAGCAGTCCCTTGTGCAGCCAAAATAAGTGTGTTCATTGTTATTTAAGTGATTGGGTTAATATTTTCTGGGACGTTGGGGCTCAATCGGCTTGAGCAACTCACCCGTGTCAATGAGAAACCGTGCTATGGTGTCGAGCATGCCGTTGATATAACTTCCGCTCTTACCTGTGCTGTACAGTTTGGCAAGGTCGACATACTCATTGATGGTCACACTGATGGGGATGTTGGGGAAGTTCATCATCTCTGCAATGGCTATCTGCATGATGACCACATCCATATATGCCAAGCGGGAGAAATCCCAGTTGCGGGAGGCGTCGCTCATGTAGCGCTGATACTGGTCTGCATTGAGGATTGTGGCGCGGAACAACTTGCAGGCGAAAGCCTTGTCCTCCTCATCGTCATACTCGGGGAGCAGTTCCTGTTTCTTTCCAGCCTCTGCCTCAAAACGCTTGATGGTCTTGAGAACAAAGGTGTCGACCACCTCCTTGTCGTCATTCCAATAGAGGCTCTTCTCCTCAAGAATGGCATCCAAGTCCTCGTTTTCCTGGATGATGGCCTTGTAGAGTTTGCGCCATACCTCGCGGTCTTCCTCATACGAGTCTTCCCCAGAGGCCATATAGTCCTGATATATCTGACTCTGCTCAATCAGATTGCAGAGACGGCGCACAAACTCGATGTCGTTGTCCCATGTGAGTTTCTGCTCATCCACAAAGTCGAGCAGCATCACGTTGGTCTCCAGTTGGCGGGCGAAGCGGTTGTCTACAAACTTGGTCGACGGCTTCTCTGTCCCCTCGCGGACAGCTTTGTTGCCACCGATCTCGACACGGTGACGCATCTCACGAGAGATGGCTACAATGAGCAGCAGCAAGTAGTTGTAAAGAGAATATGCCATGGATAGGCTATATAGAAGACCATTCTCTGCCCGATTGAGATTCTTGTCGCCGTTTTGATAGTATGCGTAGGTTAACTGAACTATCTTGATTCTGATTAATTCCCTGTTGATCATGTAAACACCAAAATTTAGACATTTCCTGCATGCAGGATTGAAAAATCATGATGCAAAAATAACGCTTTTCCTCGGTATCTGCAAGAAAACAGAATAAAATATAGGTTTTTTTGTTTTTTTTCAACATTACCTTTCCTTTTTCAGATTATAATGTGTACCTTTGCACCGCTTTTTTAGCACACCCGATAAAAAAGTTTCGTGTGATGGCGAATTAAGCAAATAATCAACACTTAATTTAGAGTAACACAAAGTAAAACGCATCATGAAAGAAATCAGCGTAAAAGCCAAGAACAGAACAGAGACTGGCAAGAAAGCAACCAAGGCCCTGAGGAAAGAGGGCTACGTACCCTGCAACCTTTATGGTGAGGAAAAAGATGAGAACGGCATGCCCAAAGCACGCGCCATTGCCATCCTCGCCACCGACCTTCGCAAGGTGATTTACACTCCCCACGTGTATGTGGTGAACCTCGACATCGAGGGTGAGCATCATCCCGCAGTGATGAAGGAACTTCAGTTCCATCCCACTACTGACGCCGTGCTCCACATCGACTTCTTCGAGGTGAACGAAGAGAAGCCGCTGACCATCGGTGTTCCCGTACACCTCGTTGGTCTGGCACAGGGTATCCGCGACGGTGGCCGCATGAACCTCTCCATCCGCAAGATCGAGGTGACCGCTCCCTACCAGCAGATTCCCGAGCAACTTGACATTGACGTCACCAACCTGACCATCGGTAAGAGCATCAAGGTGGGACAACTCAACTTCGAGGGTCTCGAACTGGCCACCAGCAAGGAAGTGGTTGTATGCTCCATCAAGATGACACGTGCCGCATCCAAGAACGCCGCTGCTGAGGCAGAGGAAGAGGCTGCTGCCGAGTAGAACTGATGTCATGGACAAGTACCTGATCGTGGGGTTGGGCAATCCCGGCATGGATTATGCGGGAACCCGCCACAACATAGGTTACATGGTATTGGACGCCTTCGCTGAGGCGTCCAATATTGTTTTCGACGACCGCCGCTACGGCTATGTCGCCGAGACCTCGTTGAGAGGCAGGAAGTTGTTCCTCCTCAAGCCTACCACATTCATGAACCTCAGCGGCAATGCCGTGCGATATTGGCTCAACAAGGAGAACATCGATGAGTCGCGCATGCTCGTGGTGGTAGATGACCTCTCACTTCCCTTGGGAACGCTCAGGCTGAAGGCCAGCGGCAGTGCCGGCACACACAACGGACTGGGACACATACAGCAACTCATCGGCCAGCAATATCCACGGCTTCGCGTGGGCATCGGCAATGACTTCCCCCGCGGCTCACAGGTCAACTACGTGTTGGGGAATTTCGAGCCATCCGAACTGGAGGTGCTGAAACCGCAGATAGGAGTGGCATTGGAAATCATCAAGAGTTTCGTGCTCGCCGGTGTCAACATCACGATGAACCAATACAACAAGCGCAAACCCGTGCTGCCTCAGCCCAAAGAGCAAAACGAAGGACAACCAAAAGAGCAGAATGATGGAGAATGAGGCAAGGATAGACAAATGGCTTTGGGCAGCCAGGGTCTTCAAAACCCGTTCGATCGCAGCCGATGCCTGCAAGAACGGACGAGTGACCATCGGCGGGATGAACGTGAAGCCCTCACGCATGGTGAAGGAGGGCGAGATCGTGGAGGTGCGCAAACCTCCCGTGACCTACTCCTACCGTATCCTCAAATGCATCGAGAACCGCGTAGGTGCCAAACTGATTCCCGAGATTTACGAGAACGTCACCGACCCGCACCAGTATGAAATTTTGGAGATGACGCGCATCAGCGGTTTCGTCGACCGTGCCCGTGGCACCGGCCGCCCCACCAAAAAGGACCGCCGACAGTTGGATGAGTTCTTAAATGATTGAAAATTGAAGATTGAAAATTGAAAATTGAAAATTGAAGATTATTTCAACTTACGGCAGTTGAGTTGAAAAAAGTAGAGGGATGAAAGTTTGATTGTTGGTCAATCACTTTCATCCCTCAACTATTAATTTTCAATTTTCAATCTACATCACCATGGCCGGGCCACCGAAGCCACCGCCGGGACGTCCGCCGCCGAAACCGCCACCGAAGCCACCGCCGGGACGTCCGCCACCGAAGCCACCAGGACGACCACCACCAGGACGGCCACCACCGCCAGGACCCATACCTCCGGGAGGCATTCCACCGGGGAACATTCCGCCGGGACCCATCTGGCGTGCCTGTCTGCCTCCAAACGCGTTGAAGCGGTAGATGGCGTGAAGCATGGCGTAACTGTTGACACCGTTGTACTCTGTGTCGCTCCGCATCATAGCATTGATCGTGCGGCTGAAGTTACTCTGCTGATGGAGGATGTCATAGAACTGAAGGCTGATGGTCAAGGCATTTCCCTTGAGGAAACTGTGGCTGATCTGAGCGTTCCAAATCAGTTCATTGTTGTTCATTGACTCATCGTTGTAACCTCTGCGTGAGTTCTCACTGATGCTGGTCGAAACGCTGGATCCCCAAGGAGCATAGAGGTTGACATTGACGCCATAGGAGAACATCCACGTGTCGAGGTTGCTGTTGCTCTGCAACTTGTTGCGGGCATGGGTATAGGTGAGCGATCCGTTGGGTTCCACCTCCAGCCATGAATTGCGGTATGACAATGAGAGGCGCTCCATCACCGTCGTGTTCCGGGTAGTATTCTTCTCCGAGATATGCTTCTCATTATTGAAGAGGTAACTTACGTTGTTGTTGTAACCCAGGTTGGTGAACGAGTTGATATTCCACATGCCGACGCTGTCTATAGCCGTGTTGAACATGAAGGCACCGTTGAAGTTCCAGTTGCCGTTGATGTTCTCGGGCCGTGTGGTGCGCCCACCAGTCTTTTCGTTATAGGTCACCAGATTGCTGATGCTGTTGCGGGTGGTACTGAAATTAGCGAAGGTCATAATCGACCGCTGGTGTGACTGCATATAAGTGTTGTAGAACAGTTGGAAACTGTTGGTAAACGAGGGTTTCAATCCTGGGTTACCCTTGGTGATGTTCATCGGGTTGCTGTCATCGGTGATGTCAAGCAGGTCCGAAATACTGGGCTGTGAGGTTGTTCCACGGTACTGCACACGCAGGTTGCTCAGTTGATTGAAACGGTAGCGGAAGTCAAGTGTCGGAGACATGTTGATCACGTTCCTGACTGTATCGACAGAGACGCCCTGATAGTTCTGCACATAATGCGAGCGCTGCGGCTGCACCATGAATCCGGCATTGAGTTGGAACTTCGGCTGAATCCAACGGTAGGTAGCCTGGATGTCATGGATATAGTTGGAATACTCCGAGTAGCGGCTCAGGTTGGTCTCTTTGTGGCTCTCAATTCCATCCGTCACTCTGTCGAGATAGGGTGCCCATGTGCGGTATTTGGGCACGATACCCTCAGAGAATGCTGTTCCCAAGTGACTGAAGTCGTAGGTGGAACGGTCGCTCTCATTGTAACTGTAGTTGTAGCGGTAACTCAACTGCAAGAACATGTATCTATTGAGGGGCTCGGTATAGGCTGCCTGAAGAGAGTATCCCTTTCTCGTCGACGGTGTCAGACTATATCGGTTGGTCTGGTAGGTCGAGTCAAGGCCGAGATAACTCAAGGTCTGAAAGAGGGTTGTCCTGTTGATGGTCAGACTCGTATTGTCGTTGTCGCTGTAATTGCCGTCCACGCGTAAGGTGACATTACGGCCTCGGTTGTTGAGTTTGCGGTTGAACTGCAGCATACCGTTGACGGAGTTCGACTTTCCATAAGAAAGGGAGACGTTGTTCTGATTGTTGACGATGATCCTGGTGCTGTCGCTGTCATATTGGGCAAGTTTCTTCAACCCTTCCTCTGACAGGGGGTCAATGACACGGGTGTAGGGGTCTTCATTGAAGGTGGCTGAAATGGTGGATTGGTTGCCATCATTGGAAGACACGGTGAAACTCGGACGGAACATGATGTTGGTCATCGAGTCGGGAGTCCACTCCAAACGCATCTGGCCGTTCCATGAGTTGCGGCGGGTATAGTTCTGATTGATGCTGTTGGAGAAAGAACTTGTTTTACCCACAAACTGCTCCGTCGACTGCTTCGTATAGACGTCACCATTGTTGTGGTTCCACCTGATGCTGGCGTCCGCCTTCAGTTTGTCGGTATCCTCGTAGTTGAACTGAAGACCTATCATCTTCGAGGTGTTGAGACCGCCCATGGCGCCTCCCATGCCACCCATGCCACGACGTCCGCCGCCACCACCGGGGAATCCCATGTCGTTGGTGTTGTTGGCACTGCCCATGAACATGATGCGGTATTTATCTTTAAAGAGGGCCGCCATCACACGCTCGGCATAGCGGTCATGTGTACCGATGGCGAGGTCGGCATTGCCGAAGAAGCCCTTGTTCATGCCTGCCTTCAGACCGAAGTCGAGCACAGTCTGCTCCTCGCCGTCGTCGATGCCAGTGATGCGGGCCAGGTCGCTCCGCTCATCGTAGGCCTTGATGCGGTCCACGATCGAGGTGGGGAGGTTTTTCAGCGCGGTCTGGGTATCGCCGGTCATGAACTCCTTGCCATCGACGAGGATTTTCTTCACTTGCTTGCCGTTGATGGTGATCTTGCCATCGTCATCCACCTGAGCACCGGGGAGTTTCCTCACCAACTCCTCCACGACAGAACCTTCTGGTACGCGGTAAGCGGCGGAGTTATATACAAAGGTATCTTCCTTCACCACCACCTTCGATGCCATACCGGTGGCGGTTACACCCTTGAGGAGAATGGCATCGCCGCTCATGGAGACATTGCCTAAGTCGGCCTCGGTGCCCTCCGCCAAGGTAAGGCGCTTGGCTACGGTCGTATATCCCACACTCGTAATTTTGAGGATATACGTGCCGGCACTGTCTACTGGCATGGTGAAGTTGCCCTCATCATCGGAGAGCACACCTGTGACGAAGGTGCTGTCTGTGCGTAGCAACTGCAGGGTGGCCTGCATAATGCCCTCCTTAGACTGTTTGTCTATAATACGTCCTTTAATTCCCTGCTGCGCGTATGTTGTGGCCGAAAAAGCAAGCCATAAACATAAGCAAGTAAAAAAATGTCTCATCATTGATAATTATAAGTGCAAATTATTATAAATGCGTAATGAATAGGATATCGGCATCCTTGCCGTCGTTTAGTTGATTGTTTGACGAATGAGAGTCCGTAAGGTTTAAGTGGGCGATTGAAAAAAATCATAAATTATTTCCTTATTCAGCGATGAAGTTGTAACTTTGTCCTGTGATTCCGATGTATATTAATATAATAAGGTAAAGAGACAAATCTCAGACCTCAATCCTCAAAACATATCATGTCCAAAGTCATCCTGTCATATCATCTCCACGAAGACCTTGCCATCGCCCTGTCCGGATGCAGCCACGACAAGACCTTCGTGCTCACCGACACCACGACCCGCCAACTCTGCTGGCCACTGCTCAGCAGCCATCCCGGTCTGCGCCATGCGCATCATATCACCATTCCTGCAACCGATACTCATAAGAATATCGATACTCTCGCACAGGTGTGGGCCGAATTAGGCGACAACGGTGCTACACGGCACTCATGCCTCATCTGTCTCGGAGGAGGGATGGTCACCGACCTCGGGGGCTTTGCCGCAGCCACCTTCAAGCGGGGCATCAATTACATCAACATCCCCACCACCCTGCTCGCCATGGTCGATGCCTCCGTCGGCGGGAAGACAGGCATCAATTTCCGAGGACTGAAAAACGAGGTAGGAGCGTTCGCCGACTCTGAGTGCGTCATCATACACACCCCATTCCTCAGCACACTCGACTCCGACAACCTCTGTTCGGGATATGCAGAGATGCTGAAGCACGGTCTAATCGCCGACGATGACACCTGGGCCGACTTACTCAACTTCGACATCCTTCATCCCGATCTCCAACTGCTCCAGCAGATGGTGGGACAGTCGGTGGCCGTCAAGGAGCGCATCGTCGAAGAAGACCCACATGAGAATGGAATCCGCAAAGCCCTCAACCTCGGACACACCATCGGCCATGCCTTCGAATCGTGGGCACTGAAACGCAAGCAACCCATCCTCCACGGATTTGCCGTGGCCTACGGACTCGTGAGCGAACTCTATCTGAGTTGCGTGAAAACTGGGTTCCCTTCCCACAAGATGAGGGCGACTGTCTCATATATCAAAGAGCATTATGGCCAACTGCCCATCACCTGCGACGATTATCCTGTCCTACTCGAACTGATGACCCACGACAAGAAAAACCAAGGTGACACCATCAACTTCACCCTGCTGGGAGACATCGGCGACATTCGCATCAACCAGACAGCCACCACACGGGATATCGAGGAGGCCCTCGATTTTTTCCGGGAAGGACTCTAACCCCTTAAAAGAACCAAAGAATCCAGAATATCTAAAAAATGCAGATATCTAAAAAATACTCTCAAAAAATCCATTTTTCTCTCGCCAAGCCCATTTTTACAATTATTAAGAAATAAAAACATGATTTTTCTTTGTCAATTGGCGAAGAGTTTATAAATTTGCACCGCGATATTTGTACAAATGACATAAAAAATCCTGTTTAGAGATAAAAGAACTATGGGAATTTTCTAAATTCACCATTGAAAAATTCATAAGGCTAATCATGCACTAACCTCCAAATTGAGGAATTATTATTTTTTAAACTTAAATATTTTATTGTTATGAGAAAATTTACAAAAGGTTTACTTATGACGCTTGTTGCCTCCGCAATGAGTGTAGGAGCCTTTGGCCAGGTGGAAGGCTATTTCCGCGTAGTGAACTGTGGCTATGCATTCAATTCACTTGAGGTTGAAGGCGAGG
>JAEEJK010000059.1 GCA_016281815.1 Prevotella sp.
CAGGCTCTCGCTGATGATGTTGTTGACGGAAAGCGTGGAGAGAAGCCATTTCTGCACACTCTCATCCTCCAGCACCTCATCGTTGCCGATGTAATACTTGTATCCATTCTTTTTGTCACACTCGATATAGATGCCGAACATGTCCTCGATGGCATCCTTGTGTCGGTTGAATGTGGAGCGGGCCAATTCCGATCCCTCGTTCAGGGAACTTCGGAGCCATTTCTCCTGAATCTCCGAGAACGTGATTTTCTTGGCCTTGTGAATGGTTTCAACAAGCCAAATGTATTCCTTGAATTTGAAAGCAGTTTTCATACTCGTTAGATTATCACTTGCTGTATTTGCCGTTAGGGTAACCAATGTCCCAGACAAATATGGTCAATGGCATCACTGTTGGCAAAAGCGGTTAGTATTATTTATCGTCTTTTTCGTAGAATATGATTGAATCACTACACGAATGGAGGGCATTCCCGATTTTTGCGTGCAAAAATAATCCGACGTTGTGTCAAATCATGGGACAGGCGAGAGAAAAAAGTAGAAAAATCACATTTTTCAAACTTTTGCTGAGTAAAGAGACGTTTTAATAAGCAACGATTTCCTCTATTGCTTTGCGGGTTTTATTCTTTGACTCATCTGCCGGATAGCCCAATGGTATCAACACGGCTGGTTCCTCGTTTCCTGATAATCCGAACAGGTTTTTGCAGAGTGTTGTATCAAAGTTGCACACCCAGCATGTACCGATACCTTGTTCTGTTGCTGCCAGGCATAATTGTTCCACAGCAATGGCAATATCGATGTCACCATGATGCTTTCCGTCACCACGTACCCATTCTTCATCGTGCAGGATGGATGCGATAACCATTACTGGAGCGGTGGCAAACCACTCACGGTTATAGCATCGACAGAGTTTCTTTCTGTCTTCTTCATTCGTCACTATCCGGAAAGACCACGGCTGCTTGTTACAAGCCGAAGGAGCCAGCCGAACACATTCCATGATGTAATCCATCTTCTCCTTTTCTACACAAGTAGGCTTGTAATTCCTACAACTATACCTTTTCTTTATCAGTTCTAATAATTGCATATTTTCCAAGGTTTTTAGTTCATTTATTCCGATGATATCTATAAAATTTGTTCAATATTCGATTAACCATGATTGGTCATCATATGGGCACCATTTTCCATATAAAACAGAGATATAAGTCACAACACCAAATTGTTCTGGTGTTAGTCTGGCAGCAAGATCTCGAATCTGTTCATTTGCTTCTTTTAGCCATTCCTTGCCAGACTCTTTCCAATAACCAACAGAAAGATGACCTTCGACAAACTTCTTTTCGCCCCACCAGAACTTACTTTGAACGCTCTCCTTTAAGAATGGAGATTCTGTCTCCCTATTATAGTATCTATAATACAACCCATACCGGTTGTAATACCATTTGCCCAGTTGCCACAGGTACTGATCCAACTCCTTGATGGAATATTTCGACAACCCAAAATGTTGGCGAAAGCTTAGGATCACTCCCATATAATTGCCATAGTCCTTCAGTTGGTCCTTTTTGAAATTAGCGAACGGCTCTTTCTTGTTCAGAGATAAAAGAACCTTTTCCACATAATTGTCATAAATTGCATAAGTCTCTGGTTGATGGTGACTACAATATTTGGTGGCAAACGAATAGAAACAGTGAGTCTTACCGTTCACCTCCACATTCGCTATGTCGTTAATCAACGAGTAGTCCCCATCCTTGAGTCTTGCATCAATCTCTAAACTAAGTATGTGGCTAGCCAACGTATGAATATCAAAGATGTTTGTGCTATAAAAGTTGTTGAGTGCAGAACATTTGATGAGAATGTCCTCAATACAATTGTTCTTAGGGCAAAGCACCATGAACAACTTGTCTAATGCCAGTTCCTGGTCAGAATAGTTCGGCAGCCCCTTCCAGTAATTGACAAACCATTCAGCATCCTCTATGGATGGTCTATACTTCTCTGGTAGTCCCCTTTGTCTTGCCATATCTGAAATTTAATATTTCATTGTATGATTATATCCAGCATCTTTCTCTGATGCTCCAGGATATCTTCTGCATTCCATTCCATGTGAGCATCTCTCTCTAATAATCCATTGCGAATTGCCAAGTCATTGTCCTTACACTTCTGCATCATAATCTTGAATTTCAGGGAAGCAACACTTACTTGATCAGATTTACCGTCGCTGTAGTGGTCGAGTTTTGTTCTTGGATCCCAGTTGGAGCCAGAACTATTCGCTTCAGCACCAATCATTGCAAAATTTCCAAAACAGTTGATGTCATAAGAACTTAAAGGCTTTCCGTCGCCAGCCTTGGCTTGTGGGTAATAATGTTCCAAGGATTTGCGAGTTCGAGAGAAATAGAAGTTGTTGAACGGTTCAAGTTCAAAATCGCTACACCCTAGTTCCTCGAAGAATTGGCTTCGTTCTTTCGACCCTTTCTTTGTCTTATTACCCCGTAACTCATCAGCATACTTTTTCCAAAGTATGTAGTCTGTGTAATTAAATACAAACAATGGCACATCTGCTCTTCCTTGTTTGTAGATTTCCTCAAATGTCATTCTATAGTCAACCTCTTCATCACCAATTTCATCAACATTCATTACTCCATCTTCAAACAAAGCGTTATCAAATGCATTTGGTCCAGGCTGATTCCTTTCGTTAAGACATTTGGGATTAAGATATACATCATAGAAATACTTATCTGCTAGGCACTGAAGGAATTCCAAATAATCCTGTTCATAAGGCTCATCGTTGTCAAACAAGAACATCATGGAGTAGAAGAGATAGTTCTTGCGCTGTTTGGGCGTGAAAGACACCTCAAACATCGAGAGCAAATGAACCATTTCTTTCTGGATGTCTGGATTCTCAGATATATTTTTGGGGTATCGCTTTTTCGCATTTTCAAGATAATAGAACTGCAATTTCCATGGATTGTCCCCCAATTGTTCTTTATCACCTTGGGAATGGTGGACAATATAGTTATCAAGCAAGTATTTTGCCTTCAAAAGGTTTAATGCAAAGTCTTTCACGAATTCAACTTCGTCAGCCACAAAGTGTAATGCTTTATTAAACTCATTGAGCAATTCTTTATCATCAAGTGTGAACTTGACAGGCTCAAAGCCTTCATATTCCATCATGGTTACTTTCAGAACTATCAGCAAGAAGTTAGGAAAGTCTATAATCGGTTGGAACTTGTCATTCTGCTCTATTTCAGAGAAATCTTCCATTTCGCTGATTGGCTGCTGAAGAAGGTTAAAAATAGTAGATTTCCCTTCCGATTCGTTTTGTTCGGGAATGTCCTCAAATGAATCAATAATGAATTTGTGAAGATGGGAGCCAAATACCTTTGCTTCGGGAAAAGCTTGTTGTACATAAATATTCATTTCACTACAAGCCTCCCAAACACGGCTGAAAGTAGCCAATTCTTTCTTGTTAAGATATTGTCCAAGCAATGACTTTACAATCTCATGCTTCTCCAACTGCTCGCCACGAGAATTCATTACCTCAAAGTAGTGATTTAGGTCAACATCTTTAGGTACTTTATAGTGGATGATATGTACTTGGTCAAGGAAATACTTCGTAAACTCCCCTCGTTCGGATTCTTCCACAATAGCATCGACTGCTTTTTTCGCATAGTTATAGCCATTTCTGATGCCACTGTCTACTTCTTCGCCTAAATTGGGGTATTCATTCAATTTGGCAATCGTTGAAGCAGATTTTTTTCTTGCTCCATAGGTTAATCTGTTTCGGATTTCCTTAAAACCTAAAACCTTTAAGATGATATAAATCGTGGTTAATCGCTGTTGGCCGTCTATCACCTCATAAATACTATCCCCACGTTTATAGGTCACCAATGTACCTATATAATAGAAATCATTTTTGTTTTTAACAAAAGAATCGTACACATCCTTGATCAATGCGGTAATCTCATCTTCTTCCCAAGCATAGTTACGTTGATATACAGGAATCACGTAAGTTTTTGTTTCCTGGCTTTCCAGATATATCTGGTATATTGAACGCTCTTCAAGTGGAAATGTAGAATTATCCATATTGCCTATTCGTTATAAAAGTGATTAATCTTAAAGAAATGGAGGTAATATTTAAACAAGTTACCTTCATGCTCATCTATTGTCTTATCGTCTACTTTCTGATAAACCCTGTCAAATATGTCTTCTCTTGACAATGGGTTCAGCTTGTCTGCCAACGTACTCAGCAATGAGATTGGAGTGTCGGAGTCGGCTATCAGTTTGTAGATATTAAAGGCGTTTGTGATACCACTTCTTTCAAGTACATAGTTTTGTGCAGATTGCCAGCCCAAATGTGAATATTGAGCGCGGAGAGAGTAAGCCCATACAAAGGCAAATGCCACGAACTGCTCAAACAGTTCTGTATCAACCTTGGTAGGATATGTCGCAGGACAGAAACGATCTACATATAGCAACAATGCTGTGTCAAAAAGCAATCGTGTTATTCTGTTTCCAACGCCTTTGTTGTAATATTTGTCCAAAGTGTCTACTATCTTATTGCCTTTGATGTAGAAGCCCTCATATTTACTATTATCTTGAATGTCTTTAAGGATTTCGTAGTAATGCTTCGTGTAGTCAAAGAATGGCTTGCCCGCAATGATTGGAGTATTTAACTGAAAAGCATTCACCTCTCTTGTTCCCGACACAAAAGGCATGGCAGAGGAGTTTATAAACTCTGCATACGAATATGCACTCTTGAAGAACTGAGCATAAGGTGTGTTGGCTTTTTTTGTAATGCCTTTAAACTTGAAAATGTTATGCTCACTCAATTTATATGCCCAATTCCCGTTAATCCATTCTTTGATTCGGTACAAATAATCGCCAAAGAAAACGGCCAAATCTTGCTGAGGAATCTTTTCCCATTCTTTGACTATCTGCTCTGTTCTAACTTCATCAATGTCTGCCATCTCACGCAGATGATATGCTTTCAGCAGGTCGTGAGGATATAAGGCCTTACCTCTGGCATTCTGAGAATCGAAGAACTGGAAGGCTTCTGATACATCTTCGGTAATTACAACTATCAGTTCGCATTGTTGTTCTATGAAATTACGCAAGGATTTCATGTCCATGTTGTGCTCAACGCTTTTATCACCCTCTGCACTCTTGTATGTCCTTCGTCTGAATGCATTCAAATTGTTGGGAATATTATGGCGACTAAACGGATTGTCAAACACTTGTTGGTGAAGGAAATCTATCACGGGTCTTTTCTCTTGATCTTCTTCAAGTTCGTACAATGCGGTAAGCAATAGAGAAAAAGTTATAGTTCTTTGTTGCCCATCTACAATCTCATACACATCTTGCCCATTGTCGTTTTTGGTCTTATGCAAGATTAGAGTGCCAACTCGATATACCTCCTTGTTGCTGTTTCTTGCTTCAAGAATGTCATCAAGCAATTGTATGGCATTACGTGCAGTCCATTTGTAAGGACGTTGATACTCAGGAATGGTAAGCCTGACGTTATCGATAGGTCTACCATCTTCTTTCCTGGTGATTCTGTTTTTTAACAACAAATCACCAATTGTTGTTAATGATAATGTCAAATTATCCTTATTGCCTTTTTTAGATTTCACCATACTTTCTAAGAATTCAATATGTATGCTAATGAGTTTCCAGATTCCAGTTATTGTTCAAAGTTGTTGTCATTCGTGGGATTATTTATCCAACCACTACCAACATATTTACCAATAACTGCTCCACAACTAATTATTTTACTGCAAATTAACAGTCCTCTTGTTTCAAATCGCGGGACAGGCAAGAAATAATTTTATTATCCCTCAGTTTTTTTCTTGACAACGGGATCTGCTATCTCTTCCAAACGAACGAGGTCATTAAGCTCTACCTGCAGAAGCTTCGCTATGGTCATCATCATAAGGGACGGCTGGCTTTTGTTGGTACACCACTTGCTGAAGGTTGCCGGGTCTTTTCCCAACTTCTCAGCAAGCCACTTGTTGGTTTTGCCCTTGTCAACCAGTACGGTCTTTATTCTGTTCAACTTCTTGTCCATAGTAATAAATTTGTCGATTACACAGACAAAGATACGGAAAAAAATGGAAAAGTTGCCTATTTCGCCATAAAAAGGAACTTTTAGTGCACTTTTCCCATACAGTTTCTGAATATGGCTTGTTTTTTTGAAATTATTTTTGAAAAGTTGGAGTTTGTCCCATGATTTGGGACAACGTATGCCTATCTTTGCGGTGTGATTGAGACATGGGAGTAACGATGACTTCAAGCCCAAGCCTCATGGCAAATGTCCACAAAAATAGAAAGAACAACTAATTTTATAATTATGTCTTCTTATTTATATGCTGTAATACCGTACAAGAGCGGACTTCATTTTCAAGATGAAGATGAAGACAAGTTTGTTTATGGCTATATGCCAAATGAACTGAAAGGCATCAACATGGACTTTGACGAAGAATGTTTTATAGTTTTCTCGGATTTCATATTGATCAACACCTGCTGTAGAATGTCCTCGTTAAACTGCAATGAAAACGGATGGTGCCAAATCCGCTGTGAAATATATGCAATCGCGAAGGCGCTCCATGCGAAAGAGGCATGGTATGTGGAAGAGCTTTGCACAGACGAGATGATGCTTCCCGACTTCAGTTTTGAGGAATGGAAGAAAAGACTCAAAAAAGAACTGGCATACTGTACCACAGAAGTGACCATTGAAATGTTGAGGAATCAAAGATGGGCCAGTTATTGTCATGATGACTTTAGCGACATTGTGACCGAAAAGTAATGAGACCCATACAACGCAGTAAAGAGGTTGGGGCAAAACAATAACTTCACAATCAACCAACAAAGACAAGAAGTACTATAGATAAAAGAAGCGTATGAGAACTTTCATATTATTCTGGAATCCTGCGATATCCAATTGGAAACTGGATGACTGCAGAAAGGCGATAGATAATGGTGACATCGAAGACTTCGTCTGGCCGGTGTGGGATCATGAGATTGTCCAATATGGTGACCGTTTCTTTATGGCAAGATGCGGAAAAGGGAACACAGGTATATTTGCATGCGGCCATTTCAGTTCCATCCCATTCATAGGAGATGACTGGTCAGGAAAAGAGTGTGAGGTGCATTATGCCGAATTGGATATGGATATCTTGATAGATACGGAACGGGAACCTATCCTATCCACAGAGATGCTGCAAAAGGAAATGCCTGATTTTGACTGGTCATGTGGTCATTCGGGCAGGCTCCTGCAATCTGAATACACGGACAAATTGGAACAATTATGGGCAACATTCCTTGCAGAGCATGAAGCAACGTTGTCTCAATATACCATTAGGAAAAAGAATGAGGATGACGAGGATGATGAAGACTACTCCAGTGTAAATGATATGAGCCTGGAAATTTCTCTTCTCGATGATGGGGAGATTGTATTGGAATTGAAGAACATCAACTGGAACCCCATAAAAAAGGTGAAGGCCAGGACATTCAAAGAATGCGAGGAGATGGTCTCCCCTTATTTTACCGATAGGGAAGTTGATTTGTATTGGAAGATTGACGATAAGCACGATTGCGATCTTTTACCTGTTGCTCTGGCAAAACAGTTCGTAAAAGCCCTTGATTTGGCATCCTGGAAGCATCGTGACCAAAAGGACAAGGCCGGCAAGGCGTACTTTGGCCATGTGGTACGTGTTGCAAAAAGATGCGAGACCTTGCCGGCACAGATTGTCGCACTTCTTCATGACGTGATTGAGGATACGGATGTTACCCCGGAGATGATGGAGGAAATGGAATTCTCGGAGTTTATCAGAAAGGCCGTCGTGTGTTTGACACATCGGGAGGGGGAATCCTATGAGGACTATGTCAGGCGTGCGGCAAGAAACCCTATCGCACGTGAGGTGAAGATGGCCGATTTGGAAGACAATATGGATTTGAAAAGACTGCCGGAAGTCAGCGATGAGGATCTGAGGAGACTGAAGAAATACAGAGAGGCCTGGAATTACCTCAAAGGTTACAGAAGTTATTGATTAAGAAGAAAATGATATGGGAACAGATATTCATATACATATAGAGCATAAAAGCAGGAAGAAGAAAAAGTTTGTCTATGACTTTGAAGCTGATGGCGAGAGAATATATTCGCTATTTGGTGTCCTTGCCGGGACGAGAGGTGATTGTGATGCACTATTCGACCCAAGAGGCTTGCCCACGGATGTCAGCCCTGAGGTCTTGGAGGAATATAAATTATGGGATGGAGATGCACATACGCATAGCTGGCTGACAACAGAGGAATTCGGGAAATGCTTGGATTCCTATTTTGAGGATTGTACCAAAGTAGCAGGAAATAGCGAAGAATATGTGAGAGAATGGATGTTATCGTATTATAAGATATACGAATACATGAAATATAGTGAGGATGAGGGTGAACCAAGCAGAATCGTATTCTGGTTTGACAACTGATTCAATTTTTTTGGATTTAGAAGAATTTTTTCTTGCATGTCCCATGATTTGGGACAACACCCTCTTAACTTTGCAGCAAATAAAAAACAATAGTGGTGTTCTTCATACTCGGAACAACTATTTCTAAGGGTTTTGCCCCATGCCAGCAGTGATGCCAGTGTGGGGCTTTAAATGGTATTATTCCCTTTCTTAGTTGTTGCTTAATATCATCTTCACCAAAATCATCACATCGGTCACGGTGATATTGTCGTCTTTGTTGGTGTCGGCATTACGAAGGATGAAATTATCATTGACATTGCCAAGTATATAATTGACCAGCATCATCACGTCGGTCACGGTGATCGAGCCGTCGCCGTTCACGTCACCGAGGAGGGAAGGTATCTCTTTGTTGACTACCGGGCGCACACATTGGCCATCCATCTTTCCGCCATACTCATACTGTCCCCAATCATCCCAGCCGAGATAGTATGCACCTCCCACATCTTCGGGATTGGAAGAGCGTGACCAATAGGCACCGCCGTCGAGAAGCATATCGTCAATACGCCACCCTGTCTCGGGAAGGAAGATGGTGTTGCCGTTGGGACCCACCACTTCGTAGCCCTTGATTTCACCGATGGTCATCGGCGTCCAGGTACATTCGGATTTCAGTTCATCAAATTCTTCCTTGCTTGGGGTCCGCCATTCGCTGCCCCAATTCTTGTAGGCGGCATCATCCTCAGGGTCAAGTTCGTATTTGCCGTCGGTGAAACCGTCTTTGCCACGGCTGCTGTCGGTGCAGTATTTGGTAAAATAGGTATCCTCACCGATTACTTCGCCCCATTTGTAATTCTCCCAACTGAAAAGATAACCGTCGGAGATGTCGCTTCCGTGTCCTTCTGTGTCACCCCACGCGAAAAAGAGACCGACATCCTGGGGCCGGGTTGCTCCAACATTGCAGGTAGCCCACAAGGTGCCGCTGGTCAGGCCGAGGTCAACATATTCGTGTTCATCACTGTTTCCAAGTGGATAAAAGTCTTCTCCGCTGATACCTTCTACCGACCATCCTTTCGCTTTGGCTATGTCTATTTGCTCTGTGGTGATGGCATTCTGCTCTGTCTCATTGTCCAAGTCTAAAACCACCATATAGCCACCTCTGGGAGGAGATTCCAAAGAGTTGACAAGGTCTTCCATTGCCTGACCGTTGATTTGGTTGTTGTAGCAGTATAGTTGGAACATCTCTGTGCAACCAGTCAAGTCAAGTGAGGTCAACTGGTTGTTGTTGCAATTGAAGATGATCATTTTGTTGAGATGGGTCACATCAATGGAAGTCAACTGGTTGTTGTCACATAGCAATTGGTACATCAACGGATTTTGGGATACATCAAGTGCGGATAATTGGTTTCCGGAGCACGACAAGGTCGTCAAACTGGGATTGCCGGTGACATTAAGCGCGGTCAGTTGGTTGTTGCTGCAGAAAAGACTCTCCAACTTGGGATTGCCGGTGACATCAAGCGTGGTCAGTAGATTATGATCGGCATCCAAATTGCGCAGGTTGGGAAGATTGGAGAGATCGAGCGAACTCACCTTGTTGTTGGTAATGTAGAGTTTTATCAGTTTGGTATTGTTGCTCAGGTTGATAGAGGCAATTTTGTTCCAGTTCTCCTCGGAATGTGTTCCTTCTAAATTGGTGACATCAAGTTCGGTCAATTCTGTGAAGAACTCGATGCCTGTTAAATCCTCTATTCCACAGCCTCGGGCAGAAATCTTGTTGATACCGGCCATTTCTGTGTCGGTAATGACAGCGTCCTTGCCGTAGGATTGGGAGAGAAGCCAGTTGCGGAAGTTCTCGTCAGGAAAGTTGTCCTCGTTGATGTCTATACCTGTTGTTACTACAGGAATAGACTTGAAATATACCCTGATGTTCACAAAGGTATTGGCATCTACCTCTGGCATGGTGAATGAATAGAGACCGCTTGGAAGGCTGGTGACAGCATCTGCCGAGACGTTCTCGTAGGTGATTCTCTCAAACTCGTAATCGGTCTCTGGCTCAAAACCGAAATAAACGGTTTCACCAGGGGAGGCCATTGTAAAACTGGCTCCGTCAGCGTATGTGCCCCACTCATCCATGTCAGTGACAACCTGTACCCTGCCACTTGAATACGGATCGGCATAAATGGCAACAAACTGCGCCATGGCAGATGTGCTGGCAAATAATAATACGAGCATGGCCATGGCAGCCCGCTGCATTAAATGAATGGTGTAATTTTTTGTATTCATATGGTTTAACTACTTAACTTCTTTAACTCCTTCACTAATTCAATGATAATTTCATTTGATTATTTGGCAAGCAAATTTACTAAATTAATCATGGATAGAGGGGCACGATCAACGCCTTTTTGACGAAACACCCTCTGCGAGTGACGAAACACCTTTCCCGGCGGACGAAACGAAAAACTTTCCCCCAAAATCAGGGCAACCGTTGCATATACGTGGGAAAATCTTTAATTTTGTGGCGGATGAGAAGATGGATTTTCATACTCCTTAGCGGGTGGCTGACTGTCATCTGCGCGTGGGCTGGCGACTCAATTGCCAGTCAACTAAGTTGTCGCCGTTTTACTACCCTCGATGGTTTGCCACAGATGCAGGCAGAGACGGTGTTTCAGAATAGCGAGGGATATATCTGGATCGGTACGCTCTCTGGCTTCGTGCGTTATGACGGGCGTTCACTCACACCTTTCCTAAAAGGAAGACGAGAGAACATCGTGCAAATCACAGAGACACCGGAGGGCGTGAGTGCATTAGGGTTCCGGCGACGGTGGCTCGTTGATGGCGACAAAGTCACAATGCGGCCCATCGATCCCGACCAGCAATGGCTGACCAACAGTGATGAGCCCAGACAGCATTGGTTGCTCAACAATTTTAATGCCACCGACCTGTCCAAAGGCATCATTCTCTTGGAAGATGAGCAGGAGACTCACCGCACACTCGCAAGGTTGACCATAGACGGTTGGACTCCTATGTTCAAGGCTGATGTGCTCGACTTGATGATGCCCGACCGCAAGATGTATGTCGATGGAGAGGATGTCTATGTGCCAACGGAAAAGGGACTGTATGTGATTCACGACCGAAATTCGCGGCTGCTCACTGCCAAGGACAACTTCTTCTCGCTCATCAGGATGGATGGGAAACTCTTAGCCCTGGCTGCCGACGGTATCTACTTGCTCAGTGACGGGCATTTGTCTTTGGCTACACCTTTCTCTTTCGAGGCTCCCGACTACGGCCTTTTTGTCCGACATACTCACGACGGTGGACTCTTCATTGCCGATGCACACAACCTCTACCTGTATGATGGGCAAAAGGTCAGCAAATTGGCTAGTGGCTTCAATCTCATCAAGAGTCTGTTCGTAGATAGGTGGGGACGCCTGTGGATGGCCACCTACCAGGGCGTATATCTTTTCTTCCGCACCGACTTCACCAACCACAGGCTCAGCGACGGCAACGACATCGTGCGTGCTCTCGCCATCGATGGCAAAGGTCGACTCGTCATGGGCACGCTCAACGGCAAAATGTTGGTCGACGGACAACTACGCTATGAGGAGGAGGGACAATTCTTCAACCCGAGTGCCACTAGAATAGGAAATACAGTATTCATGGTGGGAAAGGGGGATGTGGCGGCTGTCGAAGATGCCTCCCTGCGCTGGCTGCGGCTGCCACAAGACCGCTACCAGTTTGTGGCGCAGGCTGCCGGCCGGCTCATCATCGGAAACCGGCAAGGGATACTCGCCTACGACCCGCAGCAACAGTGCCTTGACACGCTGACGCAGAAAATCATGCACCCTTGGTGCGCTGCCGAGGACAACAGGGGAGAACTGTGGGTAGGCAGCAGCACCGGACTCTACCACGTCACAGGATGGCAGGATGGCAAGGCACAGCAGGAACAGGTGCTTAAGAAGGTCATCACTACCATGGAGGCGGACGGACAGGGAAATATCTTCTTCGCTTCGACTGACTCTCTTTTCCTCATTCGCCATGGGGAAGTGGAAGACCTCACTTGTCAGTTGCCTTTGCTCAACGGACACGAAATCCGTTCATTGCATCGTTCACCACATGGTTTCCTGATAATAGCCGCTCTCGACGGCCTGCTGGTGGCTCGCATCGACAATGACTGCCGTATCGGCGATGCACAATGGTTCGACCACACCAATGGCTTCACTGTCATCGAACCGATGACTACACCGATGGTGGAGCAGGATGATGGTACGGTGTGGCTGGCAGGACTCGAGGAACTGTCGTCTTTCCAACCTCAGAGGCTGATGGCTTTCGACCCTTCTTCGACCATCATAGAGGGAACACGTCCCTGGTGGAAACGGTGGTGGGCATGGTTGACAATGGCCTTGGTGGTTGTGCTGCTCAGTTGGCGCCTCGCCTATCTATATGAAAGGCGGGCCAACAGGAAGGCTTTGGAGCGGCTGCAGCGGGAGAAACGGCAGAAAGAACTGCAAATCAAGGCTATCCGCCTGAAAGCCATTCCTCATTTTCATGCCAATGTGTTGGCAAGCATCGAGTACTTCCTGATGAACAACAGCTGCGAGGAGGCCATGCACTACCTCAAGATGTACAGCGATTTCACCAACCAGACATTGTCGGACATCGACAGGCCGGCTCGCAGCATTGGCGAAGAACTGGATTATATCCGCTTGTACCTCGATTTGGAAAAACTGAGGATGGGCGACAGACTGGAATATGGCATCACCGTGGATGAAGAGGTTGACCGACAGACTCTGTTGCCGACCATGCTGCTCTATACCTATTGCCAAAACGCTGTGAAACATGGCATCGGCAACAAAATAGGGGGTGGATTCATCGACATCCGTATCCGATGGGAGAAGGAGGATGTGGTGGTGGAGGTGGCCGATAATGGAGTGGGGCGCGCTGAGGCGGCTCGGCTGAACACGAACTCCACCAAGCAGGGATTGCTGCTGCTCAACGAGCAGATCGCTCTTTGCAACCAGACCAACAAGCGCCCCATCCGACAGAAAGTGACCGACCTGTATGACGCCAATGGAAAACCTGCGGGAACCTGCTATTCCATGAGCGTACCCATACATTACATGTATGAGGAAGCAAACTATAAAGAAAAGTCATGAAGACATTGAAAACCATCGTTGTGGAAGATGAGCGCCTGCCGCGACTATCCCTCTTGCAGAAATTGGAGGATTTCCGACAGGAGGTGGAGGTGGTAGACAGTTGCGACAATTATGACAGTGCCCTAAGGAGCATTCTCAGACATCAGCCCGACCTGCTGTTCCTCGACATCCAACTGCAGGGACGTGATGCCATGCAACTGCTCAACGAGGTAAAACAGACTATCCCGCTGCCACATGTCATCTTCACCACAGCATACGCCGATAGGAAATATCTGCTCGGGGCCATCAAACTGGCGGCGGTCGATTATTTGCTCAAACCTATCGATAAAAATGAACTGGCAACGGCCATATCAAAGGCATGCCAATTGCATGGCGAACCATCTACTGACAACACGCCTCCCTCACGCCTCTCTCTGAGGACAGTCAATGGAAAACTCTTTATCGATGCTTCCGACATCGCCTTTATCACTGCCGATGGCAATTATGCTCATCTCTGTACTTTCGGACATCAGGAAGACATCATGGAGAGCCTGGCTGCGATGGAGCAGTTGCTCGACCCTGCGGTTTTCCTACGTGTCGACAGATACACCATCATCAACACAAAACGGGTGTATAAACTGAACATCAAACGCCGCCAGTGCACCCTGCTCTCACCAGAAGGGACAACGATTGACGTGGAGTTGTCGAAACCTGGAATAGAGCGCTTGATGAGGTTTTTATAATTGGACAATATACCCCTGTAGGACATTAAAAACTGCATGTTTGTTTGTTGTTTTGCAATCTTTGCACTATCTTTGCCTTGTCAACCATAAAACCAGGATATGAGATATATTTTTTTGATAATGGCGATGATGGTCGGTATGGAGGCTTGCGCTCAGGAACAATACCACAAAGATGATGTAAAACGTCTGAGAAAACTCATTACTAAGAACAAGTCGCGTACACCACTTCCCAGGCTGATGAGCAGCGACCGAGAATGTGTGGATGAACTCTACGACTTGAGCAAGTGGGACGGACAAACGGCAAAACTCAAAGCCGACAGCATACAAAAACGCCATGAAGAAAATAAATTCATCCAAGATCACCAGGACTGGGCGGGCCCCTCTCTCTTGAAATCAGGAAAATATCAGAGAATTGTTGGCCAGATAGAGCGAGAGGAACTGCGATATAACATGTATGAAAGGGAATGCCGTATATTGGCTGGTGAAAGGATCGCAGACCAAAGGCCGGAGCCTAAAGGGGAACTCATCTCAGTGAGTTATGACTCATCGGGTATGTCATATAATCCTGACCTGCCTTTTACCATCACGAAAGAGGAAGGCGACTCGGCGCTCGTCACATATTCCTATAAGAATCTTCACTTTAAGGTGGACGGGAAATACCTCGATATGATGCGGGAGGCTATCATCACCGAACATCTGTACCAACTCCACAAAAGTTACAAATTCAAGTCCTGGGACCTGCCTGACATACAAAAGGAAAGGTTGCTCGATGGACAGAAATGGTCGTTTGAGGCGAAATTCAGCGACGGCACCGTCATCAGTTCCTCAGGGATGATTCCGGCAGGACTGAACGTCGAGGTGATTCCCAAAATCTATTTCAAATCTGTCTTTCCTAACAGCGCTGCATATAAGGCGAGAATGGAGAAAATAAAGGAACGTTAGAAGGAACTCGAAAAAACCTCGCCAAAACGTACGCCTTTTCAAAAAAAAATAGTAAGTTTGCATCTCTAAAGACAATATCCAATCACATTATCATGCATACAAGAGAAGAGAAACTCGAGGCCTTCGGACGACTGCTCGATGTGCTCGACAGACTCAGGAAAGAGTGCCCTTGGGACAAAAAACAAACCAATGAAAGTCTGAGACCTAACACCATTGAGGAGGTCTTCGAACTCTGCGAGGCGCTGATGAACGATGACAACAAGAACATCTGCAAGGAATTGGGGGATGTCATCATGCATGTATGCTTCTATGCGCTCATCGGACAGGAAAAAGAAAATTTCGATATCGCTGATGTGTGCAACAAACAGGCCGACAAACTCATCTTCCGACACCCTCATGTGTATGGCAAGGAGAAGGCTGACTCTGCTGAACAGGTGCTGCAAAACTGGGAGCAGATCAAACTGCGGGAGAAGGACGGCAACAAAACTGTGCTGTCGGGGGTGCCGGCGGCACTGCCAAGCATCATCAAGGCTTACCGCATACAGGACAAGGCAAGAAATGTAGGCTTCGACTGGGAAAAACCTGAGGATGTGTGGCAAAAGGTGAGGGAGGAACTGGCTGAACTGGAGACAGAACTCAAAAAGGGGGACAAGCAGAAATCGACTGAGGAACTCGGCGACTTCATCTTCAGTGTCATCAATGCTGCAAGGCTCTATCACCTCAATCCCGACAATGCGCTTGAGCATACCAACCAAAAATTCATCAGACGATTCAATTATGTGGAGCAACATTCCATCCGTGTGGGTAAACCGCTCACCCAGATGACACTTGGGGAGATGGACCAACTTTGGAATGAGGCGAAAGAATTGGAAAAAGAACAACAATCATGAAAAATTACTGTTACGCTTCAACAATGAGACTCATGGGGCTTTCCCTCATGGCTGCCGTGCTCATCTCTATGGCAGGATGCAAAAAGAAAACAGAGGGAAGCCAACTCCCCGTCGTCAAGGTGGAGGAAGAGAGCGTGGAGGAAGGAGACAGCACCGTATATGGCGAATGTATCGACGCGGGCATGAACTCCCTTACATTGCTTACCAACAGCGGCGACACCATCGAATACGTCTTTGTCAGCGACGAGGGTGATGCTGATGTGCAGGGGGGACAGTTCCAAGGCGACAGAATGGCTGTCATCGGTGTGATAGGTGAGGAGGAAAACACGGCACAGAAAGTGATCAACCTCACTTCGCTCTTGGGACGGTGGGTCAGCCTGGACAAGAATTTTGAAATCAAGGATGGTGGGGTGGTGGAATCAACCGTCACGGCGGAATCCAATCCCTATACTTCATGGAAAGTATTCAACGGACATCTCATCCTGTCAAAAGACACTTTTGATATCGTCAACCTTGATCAAGACTCGCTGTATCTCGAGAATGACAAGGGAATCTTCGCATTCAAGAGACAGATGTGACAAACTCGCACCATGGAGCCATTCAAAGTTTATGTTTTGGGATGTGGCAGCGCCAAACCCACTACCCGACATTTCGCTTCATCTCAGGTCGTTGAGGTCAGAGGACGGGTATTCATGGTCGACTGCGGCGAGGGAACGCAGATACAACTGAGACGCGCAAAAGTGAGGTTCACAAGGCTCAGGGCGGTTTTCATCACCCACCTGCATGGGGACCACTGCTTCGGTCTTATCGGACTGATCTGCTCTTTCGCTCTGTCGGGGAGAATGGTGCCTCTGCATGTTTATGCTCCCCAGGCTCTGAAAAAACTCCTCGATGATATGCTGGCCATGTTCGCTCCCGACCTGTCATTTGAGGTCATTTTCCATCCGGTGGATACCACAGCGTCCCAGGTCATTTATGAGGATAGTGCGGTCACCGTGACCACATTGCCTCTGAAACACCGCATCCCGTGTTGCGGGTATCTGTTCAAGGAGAAACCCACACTGCCGCATATCCGGAGGGATATGGTCGATTTCTACCATATTCCGGTGACAAAGATGATGGACATCAAAAATGGGGCGGACTGGACGGATGAGGACGGAAATGTCGTTGCCAATGAGCGATTGGTCACACCGCCCGACCCGATAAGGTCGTTTGCCTATTGCTCGGACACACGATATATGCCTGCTCTTCACCAATTCATCGAGGGGGTGAGTTTGCTCTATCATGAGAGCACCTATGATGAGCGCCATAAAGATCTGGCAGAAGCATATTGCCACAGCACAGCGGCTGAGGCGGCGACAGTGGCACTGCAGGCCAAGGCACACCAACTCTTGATCGGACATTACAGTTCGCGCTATGAGGACGAGTCGGTCTTGCTGCAGGAGGCACAGAGCATTTTCCCACAGACTACACTCGCACAGGAAGGAATGGTGGTGGATGTTCTTTGATCTTAATGACTCTGTTTGATTTTCATAACTCGAATTTCATTACTCTTAATTGCATATAATATGAAAAAATCATTGATCACTCTATTGTTTACAGTCGCATCGTTTTCCTTCTCATGGGCGGGCGGACTGATGACCAACACCAACTATCACATCGCTTTCGACAGAATGTTCGCTCGTGGCGCTACCTATCAGATAGATGCCGCATTCAGCAACCCGGCTGGTCTGGCTTGGACACATGAGGGATGGCAACTGTCGTTCAACTGGCAGAGTCCCCATCAGAACCGTGATATCACCACCACGTTTCCTTTGATTCAGGGAATGTATGGTGAGCCGACGCACAAGTTCCTTGGGAAGGCAACGGCTCCTTTTGTGCCTGCGCTGTTTGCTGTATATAAGCACGATAATTGGGCGCTCTCATCGATGATTGGAATTGTGGGAAGCGGGGGCTTCGTTGAGTACGACGAGGGTGTGCCGATGTTCAACGTGTTGCTGGGGTCCATGTTCGCTGGGAATGGCATCATTCCTGGACAATACAAACTGGACTCGCAGATGAAAGGCAAGCAGTACATCTATGGGGGACAACTGAATTTCACCTACCGTTTCCATGACAATTTCTCGGCGGCTGTGGGTCTGAGGGCCAACTATTACGACGGTTACTATCAGGGACATGTCATCGCTAACCAACATGAATTATTCGGCGAACTGGCCAAACTGCAACTCGATGTCGACCAGAAAGGGTGGGGATTCACGCCCATCATCAGTGTGGACTATCACAATGGTCCTCTTACCTTGGGGGCAAAATATGAGTTCCGCACAAAACTGAATATACCCAATACCACCAACGAACTGACAGCGGGATTGGGAACGGGTCTTGTGACGTATCTTGGCCAGAATGATGCAGGCAGGACGGTGCTGCAAAAGATAGACGCGGAACTTGGCGGCAAGATGAAACCTTACATGGACGGCGAGAAGACGCGTTATGATATGCCGTCGCTGCTCGCGGTCGCTGCTCAGTATGAGTTCACTCCGAAACTTAGAGCCGCCCTGGAGTATCATTTCTTCGACGACAAACATGCGAAAATGGCGAATGACCGTCAGGAGAAACTGAAAGGTGGCACCCATGAGATACTGGCGGGCGTGGAGTACGATATCAATGATATGTTCACCGTCAGTGCGGGTGGACAACGTACAGACTACGGACTCTCTGATGAGTATCAGACCAACACTTCATTTGCCTGCGACAGTTACAGCGTGGGCCTGGGCGGCGCTGTCAACATTAACAAGAACCTACGGCTCAATGTCAGTTATTTCTGCTCCATCTACAGCGATTACGATGTGAAAACGGATAATTATTTGGGTACAGGAATGCCTGGAACGGATACCTATTCACGCACAAATGGGGTGTTCGGCGTGGGCATAGATTATAAGTTCTGATGCAGCAAGTCGTCATTACCAGTACACAAAACCCGAGAATCAAGCGGCTCCTCTCTCTCCAGCAAAAAGCGGGGGAGAGAAGGAGGGCGGGACTCTTTGTCGCTGAAGGATTGCGCGAACTCTCACATTGCTGCGAGGGAGGATTTGTGGCAGAGGAAATCTATTTTTGCCCTTCTCTGCTGCAAGGTGATGCTGCCAACTTCTTGGACAAATGGGCGGCGGAGGCTGTGTGGCACCAGGTGTCGCCCGAGGTATATGGGCGTATTGCCTATAGGGGGACTACAGAGGGGGTCGTGGCGGTCATCAGGGAAAGAAAACTGACACTGGATGACCTCCAACTTCGGGAGAATCCGCTCTTCGTCGTCCTTGAAAGCGTGGAGAAACCGGGCAACCTGGGGGCGGTGCTGCGGTCGGCGGATGCTGCGGGGGCGGATGCGGTCATCGTCTGTGACCCGCTCACCGATCTCTATAATCCCAACCTCATCCGTAGTTCGATAGGGGCGATATTTACAGTCCCATGTGTGGCTTGCAACTCGGAAGAGTGCATACGTTTCTTTAAACAGCACCATATCACCATCCTCACGGCTCAACTGCAGGACTCCCATCTATATTATATGGTGGACATGAAAAAGTCTACGGCTATCGTGATGGGGACAGAGTCCACCGGACTCACCGACATTTGGCGGAAGGCGGCAGATGCCCATATCCGTATCCCCATGCTTGGAAGGCTCGACTCCCTCAATGTGTCGGTCAGTGCTGCCATCCTCCTCTTTGAGGCGGTAAGACAAAGGCAGGAATCTCCGTAATCCCTTCCCATCTATCCCTTCTCCGTAAGCTGCGGTTTCACCGCAGCCACAATACAAGAAGGATGATTGCCAACGGCAATCATCCTTCTTTAGTTGCGGAGGCAGGACTCGAACATGCGACCTCCAGGTTATGAGCCTGGCGAGCTACCAACTGCTCCACTCCGCGATTTTTCATTTGCGGATGCAAAAGTACTGCTATTTTCTGAATCTACCAAATTTTCGCCCTTGTTTTTTTCCAAAAACTGCTTCCATACCCCTTTGACAATGGAAAAAGCAATAGAAAAGAGCATGATTCACCAAAAAATATCCATACTTTGTCCATTTTCTGTAAGCGGAGGTTTAGCCTCCGCATGCTCTTTTTTTGCCATCATCATCGGCCGTGAAAGATAATTTTTTCCAAAAATTAACAATCAAATGCCCCTGTTACGACTATTTTGCATTATCTTTGCAAAATCAAACGATCAAACAACTAATCACTTTAATATTTATGAGTCCTATTCAAACTTCTAAAATGACCAACTACCGTTGGATTATTTGTTCTATGCTGTTTTTTGCGACCACGGTCAACTACATGGACCGTCAGGTGCTGTCGCTCACATGGAAAGATTTCATCGCACCTGAGTTCCATTGGTCTGATGCTGACTATGGCACAATCACTGCTGCTTTCTCCATCCTTTATGCCGTGTTCTGCCTCTTCGCAGGTAAGTTCATCGACTGGATGGGTACCAAAAAGGGTTACCTTTGGGCGATTTTCGTTTGGTCGCTGGGCGCATGCCTTCACGCTGCATGCGGATGGGTGACCATGAAGTATGAGGGCATTGCCAGCATCGAGGCCCTGAGGGCTGTGGAGGCTGGTTCGGCCACCGCATTGAGCATCGCTACCATCAGCGTCTATCTCTTCCTCTTCTGCCGCGCCGTGCTGGCATTGGGTGAGAGTGGAAACTTCCCGGCCGCCATCAAGGTGACCGCTGAGTATTTCCCCAAAAAAGACCGTGCCTTCGCAACATCTATTTTCAATGCTGGTGCCTCAGTGGGCGCACTCGCTGCTCCCATCAGCATCCCACCATTGGCTGAGAAATTCGGTTGGGAGATGGCGTTCATCATCATCGGTGCGTTGGGTTTCCTCTGGATGGCTCTCTGGGTGTTTGTCTATGACAAACCCAACAAGAGCAAGCATGTCAATGCTGCTGAACTCACTTATATCAACCAAGATAGTGAGGATGTGGAAGATCCCAAGGAAGCAAATGATGAAGGACCGGCCATCAACTTTGCCAAGTGTTTTACATTCAAGCAGACTTGGTCGTTCATCGTGGGTAAGTTCATGACCGACGGTGTGTGGTGGTTCTACCTCTTCTGGGCTCCGGCATATTTCTCCGACCAGTTCAATTACAAGTCAAGTTCCACCATGGGACAGGCACTGATCTTCACCCTCTATCTGATCGTCACCGTGGTGTCTATTTTCGGTGGATACCTGCCAAAACTGTTTGTTGAGAAGCGAGGAATGAATCCTTATGCAGGTCGTATGCTGGCCATGCTGATCTTTGCATTCTTCCCGCTCTTCGCACTCTTCGCTCAGCCGTTGGCAATGTGGCAGAATAGTCCCATTGACCCGGCATGGTGGCCGGCTATCATCATCGGTCTGGCTGGTGCTGGACACCAGGCTTGGTCGGCAAATATCTTCTCCACCGTGGGTGATATGTTCCCGAAATCCACCATCGCTACCATTACTGGCATCGGTGCCATGGCTGGTGGTCTCGGTTCCATGCTCATCAACAAGATCTCGGGCAACCTCTTCGATTATGCTGAGGGACAAGGTGCTGCTTTCACCTTCTTCGGATATGAGGGCAAACCTGGTGCTTATATGATCGTCTTCTGCTTCTGTGCTGTTGCCTACCTGATTGGTTGGGTGATCATGAAGACCCTCGTTCCCAAGTACAAGCCTGTCGTGGTGGAGGACTAATGTTCTTGACACAACACAACGCATTCATATGTCAAATCCCCGCAGTTTTCATGCTGCGGGGATTTGTTTTGGTTCGTCTTGCCTGTCATTCTTGTTTGGCATTTTCTCAACTTCCATTTTGAAAATGTTGTATGTATGAGATACAATTTGAGTCGTAAGACGCATAATAGCGTTTGTCTATACTCTCAGCCTCCTAAGCAGACACATGTCTAAACTCCCAAACTCCCAAACTCCTAAACTCCTAAACTCCTAATCTCCTAATCTCCTAATCTCCTACACTCCTAAAAAATGAGGCTCCCACACGTGGGAGCCTCCCTTCAGAGTATCAAAATATATACAGTATGAGTGTTAGTCAAACATAGTCAGAACTTGGCCATCTTGATGGCAACCACTGCACATTCATCACCTTTGTTGCCAAGACTGCCGCCAGCACGGTCAAGAGCCTGCTCCAATGTGTCGGTGGTCAGAAGACCATAGACAACAGGTATCTCGCTCTTTGCGTTCAGACGGGCAATGCCGTAGGTCACACCCTGGCAAATATAGTCGAAATGAGGGGTTTCGCCGCGGATGACACTGCCCAGAATGATGATGGCGTCGTAACCGCCGTTGAGGGTCATCTGATGCGCTCCGTAAATCAGTTCAAAACTGCCAGGAACGGTCTTCACATGGATGTTCTCTGGAAGGGCACCATGGGCCTCAAGCGTGCTGACAGCACCACTTAACAGCGCATTGGTTACCTGACTGTTCCACTCTGATACCACTATGCCAAAACACATGTTGCTGGCATCGGGCACATTCGACAGGTTTTCCTCGGTGAGACGGTGGAGTGCTGTGCCCATCACTTATTTGGCCAAATATTCGATATACTTGTCAATGTCCTGCTGAGCGGCGGAACCAAGGTACTTTTCCTTGATGGTCTGGAAATGCTTCAGAGCCTCGTCATTCTTCTTCTGCTCCATCAGAATGAAGGCGGCTTTCTTCAGAGCAATCGGGGCTACGGAATTGTTGGTGCCCGACTCTGTGGCTTTGTCTGCCATGTTGGCGGCTTTCTCAAAAGCACTCAGGGCTTTGTCCAACTGCTTCACATTGGCATAGGCATCGCCCATGGCGATCACTGCAAGAGGACTCACCATCAAATCGCCCTTAGGACTGAAGGAATCAAGATATTTCACTGCTTCCTCCCACTTGTCCTGCTTGGCATAGCAAAGACCTGCATAAAGGTTGGCGAGGTTACCGGCTTTGGTGTTTCCATATTCACTGGCTATCTGAATGAATCCGGGGGCACCCAGACTGTCACCTTTCAGCGCCTTGTCGAAATCCTGCATCATGTAGAGGTCCTGACAACGGGCAAGTGCCGTGCTGGCCTTCTCATTGCGGGAAGCGGAATAACTTCTCCAAGCGAGAATGGCGCCTATCAGAACGATGAGTGCTACAAGGCAGAAAATGATGGTTTTCTTGTACTTAGTCAGAAATGCCTCCGACTTGTTGAGGGTCTCCATTAATTCGGAGTTGTCATTTGCTTGTTTCTTTGCCATTATTGTTTTTTGTTTTGATTGTTGTTCTTGTTCTTTAATGGACCTTGATATGATGGTGGGACATCAAAATGGAAGGCATCATTTTTTGCGACGCAAAATTACTCATATTTTCCTAAATGCTGAAATTTATTGCAAACTTTTTTCGTTTTTCATCCACAAATGGCGTAACTTTGCAGAAAATAGTGTGTCACACTGCGTAAATCTCATGATACTCAACAATATCTCAATTGTCAACTATAAGAATATCCTGATGGCAAATGTGGACTTGTCTCCCAAACTCAACTGCCTGCTGGGGCAGAATGGGATGGGGAAGACAAATTTCCTCGACGCTGTGCATCTGCTGTCGTTCTGCAGGAGTGCACATACGGCTGTCGACTCTCAGATCATCTCACATGAGCAGGATTTCTTCATGGTGGAGGGACAATATGTGACGGAGAACGGGGATGCCGAAAATATCTATTGCGGAATGAAACGAGGGCAGAAAAAGCACTTCAAACGCAACAAGAAAGAATACAAACGGCTCTCCGAACATATAGGACTCATTCCTCTCATCATGGTCTCACCACGCGACTCTGCCATTATCGATGGGGGAAGCGAGGAGAGAAGGAGACTGATGGATATGGTCATCTCACAGTTTGACAATGCATACCTGCTGGCTCTCAACAACTACAACAAGGCTTTGCAGCAGCGCAACGCTCTGCTCAAAATGGAGGAGGAACCTGATCCCGCTCTCCTGGAGGTCCTGGAGATGCAGATGGCTGCGGAGGGGGAAAAGGTATATGCCAAAAGAACGGTCTTCGTAAAGGAATTCGTGCCGGTTTTCCAACAGATCTACAGCCATATATGCAATGAAAGTGAAAAGGTGGACATCGAATATGTGTCTCATGGACAGAGGGGAGACTTGTTGGAGGTCATACAGCGCGACAGGGCCAAGGACAGAATCCTCGGTTATTCTTTGCATGGCATTCACCGTGATGACCTAAACATGAGTCTGGGAGGGTATCCCATGAAAAAAGAAGGGAGCCAGGGACAGAACAAGTCGTTTGCCATCGCTCTCAAACTGGCACAGTTTGATTTCCTAAAACGCACCAACAGCAGTACTATACCGCTCCTGCTGCTTGATGATATCTTCGATAAACTGGATGCCGCACGGGTGGAGCAAATCGTAAAATTGGTTTCGGGAAACAGTTTCGGACAGATTTTCATGACCGACACCAACCGCGACCATCTTGATAAGATCCTGCGACACTCCTCGTCAGAATACAGAATCTTTGAGGTTGAGCATGGAGATATTCACCTGAAACAATAACAATAATGTTCCGGAGAGACGTAAAAAAACTGGATGATGTCTTGGCGAGGTTCCTGAGAGTCTCTGGCCTTGAGACTCCTTTGCTGCAACGTAGGCTCATCGATTCTTGGGGGGAGGTGATGGGGCCGGTGATTGCAAAATATACAGAACAGGTGTTCATCTCTAATCAGACGCTCATGGTGAAAATAAACAATTCGGCCCTGAGAGCCGAATTGTCTATGATGCGAACGCAAATTGTCAGATTGCTCAATGACCACATTGGGGTGATGGTCATCGCTGATGTCAAACTTTACTGACCATCTTTGGGAACCACAACATATATTCAATATCATGACGTTCATGATTTCCTCTTGTGGTAGTTGTTAATGAATCCCCAGTTTCTTTCTTGGGAAAGGCGTCATTGTTCCTTATTATCTTGAGGGTTTCCTCGATAGTCGGATCATCAGTGTTCAGGTATTCCATCCACGCTTCCTCATCAAGCATGTTGTAGATGATGCGGCTGTAGATGTAGCGCTCAAAGAGGGCATGCGATTTCTGAAGCATCAGGTTGCGGCGCTGCAAACCGTTCTTGTCTCCGTATGCCGCAAATTTCTCCAATAGGTTTTGCTTCTTCAGATAGGAGAGCAGGCTCTGCATGTTGTTGTAGCCTTTCATCTTGTCTCGGTTCTCATCAGTGTAGTCGAAAGCAAACTGAATGATCATGCCACTCATGGCGGCCTCCTTATAATAAGAGGTGATGCCGAGGGTGTCTTCTGGGACAAAGATGTCGGGGGTGATGCCGCCACCGCCATAGACCGTGCGCCCAATGCGGGTGTGGTAGGCCGGACCGGTGTGTTTGATGCTGTCTTGTGAGAAATATTCACCACGGGCATAACGCGTGAGAAGGTCTTCCTCATAGTCCTTGTCGTTGCCTGTCGTGTAGGGCTTCTGAATGCAGCGGCCTGATGGGGTGTAATAACGGGAGATGGTTAGTCTGATCATGCTGCCGTCGGAGAACTCAATGGGTTTCTGTACCAGTCCCTTGCCAAAGGAACGGCGGCCGATGACCGTGCCGCGGTCATTGTCCTGAATGGCGCCGGCAAAAATCTCTGAGGCTGAGGCTGAACCTTCGTTGATGAGCACCACAAGAGGTATTTGCTGATAGGCTCCGCGACCGTCACTGGGGAAAATCTCACGGGGCTGCTTGCGACCTTCGGTGTAGACGATGCAGCGCCCCTTGGGGAGAAACTCATTGGCTATCTGAACCGCTGGTGCCATGTATCCGCCTGAGTTGTCTCGGAGGTCGATGATCAGGTTGTTCATGCCTTCCTGGGAGAGTTGGGCAAGGGCACCGAGCATCTCACCATAGGTGTTCTCTCCAAAATTTTTGATGCGGATATAGCCGATGCGGTTTTTCTCATCAATCATGTATACCGTACTGATGCTGTGGGTGACAATGTCGTCACGTGTCACCGTGTAGTATCTCACCTTGTTCTGATGAAAGCGCTCCACACCGATCTTCACCTTCGTGCCACGGGGACCTTTCAGGCGACGCATGGCTTCCTCATTGGTCACTTCTTTTCCCACAAAGGGCTTGTCGTCAACACTCACAATCTTGTCGCCTGCCTGCAGGCCGGCTTCCTCAGCGGGACCGCCGGCTATCACGTTCTGAATGTGGATGGTGTCCTTGCGGATAACAAATTCGATGCCCACACCGGAAAACGAACCATGCAATTCGTCATTGGCCGACTGCACGTCCTTGGCACTGATATACACGGAGTGGGGATCCAGTTCGCCAAGAATCTCGGGAATGGCTTTCTCCACCAGGTCGTTCATGTTGACACTGTCCACATACTGGTCATCGATGATGTGGAGCAGGTTGTTCAGACGGTTGCTGCCTGAGTTGATGATGTTCAGACGGTTGCCAGAGAAATGGTTGGCATAGAACGAACCGATGATGATGCCGAGCACTACGCAGGCGGCAAGCATCAATGGCATATAGCGGTTGGACTTATTCAGATTCATGTTCGGTGAGGTTGATGAATTTTATATCTATGTTGGCTCGGCGAAGCAGGTCAATGCCGTCGGATAGGCGGTATTCCTCGCCATAAACCACGCGGCGGATGCCCGACTGGATGATGAGTTTGGAGCATTCCAGGCAGGGCGAGGCGGTGACATAAAGGGTGGCTCCGGTGCTGTTGTTGTGACTGCGGGCAAGTTTGGTGATGGCATTGGCCTCGGCATGAAGGACATAGGGCTTCGTCACGTTGTGATCGTCTTCGCACACGTTCTCAAAACCGCTTGGAGTTCCGTTGTAGCCGTCGCTGATGATCATCTTGTCCTTCACCACAAGTGCTCCCACTTGACGGCGATGGCAGTAACTGTTCTCTGCCCATATCCGGGCCATGCGCAGGTAGCGCAGGTCGAGTTGGTGCTGTTTGTCTTCCATGTTCATGTCGTCATTTCTTTTTGTGAGGACGGCGGATGCCATTGCGGCGGAGTAATGCGTCAATGGTGGGCTCGCTGCCACGGAATTGCTTGTAAAGTGTCATAGGATGCTCTGTCCCGCCACGGGAGAGTATACAGTCGCGGAATCGCTGCGCTGTCTCGCGGTCGAAAATGCCGCGTTTTTTGAACACGCTGAATGCATCGGCCTCAAGCACTTCTGCCCACTTGTAACTGTAATAACCCGACGCATAGCCGCCGGCCATGATGTGGGAGAACTGTGTGGTCATGCAGGTGTTGGGCTTCTGGGGCAACAGAACCGCCTTGGCCCATGCCTTGTGCTCAAACTCTATCAGGTCGCCACTGAACTCTTCACGCATGGTGTAGTAGGCCATGTCGAGAAGACAGAAACTCACCTGACGGAGGCAGCCGTAGGCTACTTGGAAATTGCGGCTTTTCAGAATACGGTCAATCAACTCATCGGGCAAGGGCTCTCCTGTCTGGTAATGGAAGGCAAAGGTGCGGAGAAACTCTTTCTCCACAGCGTAGTTCTCCATGAACTGGGAGGGAAGTTCCACGAAGTCCCACCATACACTGGTGCCTGACATGCTCTCAAAACGGGTGTTGGCAAACATGCCGTGAAGAGAGTGCCCGAACTCATGCAGGAAGGTCTCCACCTCGCCGAGGCTGAGAAGGGAGGGCTGGCTGTCGGTGGGTTTGGTCAGGTTCATCACCACACTCACATGGGGACGGACATTCTCACCCTTGCTGTTGATGTACTGCCCTTGGAAATTGGTCATCCACGCTCCGCCTTGCTTGCCTTTGCGGGGATGGAAGTCGGCATAGAAAACGGCGAGATAACTGCCGTCCTTGTCAAACACCTCGTAGGCCTTCACATCTGGGTGATAGACGGGGATGTCTTTGTTCTCGCGGAAGGTGATACCATAAAGGCGGTTGGCAAGGCCGAAAATGCCTTCTGTCACTTTGGACAATTCGAAATAGGGGCGCAGCATCTCAGAGTCGATGTTGTACTTCTGCATCTGCAACTCATAGGAGTAATGGGCAAGGTCCCATGGCTCAAACTGATACTGGCGGCCTTCTTTCTTTTGGGCTAACCGCTCCACTTCCGAGATCTCTTTTAGAGCGGTGGGCTTATACGCGTCGATGAGTTGGTCAAGCAAACGGTAGACATTGCGCACATTGCTGGCCATACGGCGGCGAAGCACGAAGTCTGCAAGGCTTTTGTAACCAAGCAGTTGGGCACGCTCACGCTGAACATTCACGATGCGCTTGCATATCTCTATGTTGTTCTCGGTATTGTCGTGGGTGCAAACCGTACTGCTCGCCATGTAGAGTTGCTCGCGGAGGTCCCGGCGGGTGGAGTATTTCATGAAAGGACCGATGCTTGGGGCATCGAGGGTGAACACCCAACCGTCTTTACCTTCATCCTTGGCTTCCTGGGCGGCGGCCTCACGCACTCGTTCTGGCAGTCCGGCAAGGTCGGCTTCGTCGGTCAGGTGCAGCGTGAAAGCCTTGCGCTCCTTGCGGAGGTTCTGGGAGAACTGAAGGGAGAGCATGCTGCTCTCTTCGTTGAGTTGACGGAGGCGGGCCTTGCCTTCTTCATCAAGGAGTGCACCACAGCGGGTGAAACCTTCGTAGGTGTTGTCGAGCAATCGCTTCTCCTCGGGTGTGAGGCGGCGGTGGTGAAGGTGTACTTGACGGATGCGGTCGAACAGACGCTCATTGAGCATCACATCGTTGTGATGCTGGGTGAGCAGGGGCTCGATCTTCTGGGCAAGTGCATCCAACTCGTCGGTGGTCTCGGCGCTGAGAAGATTGAAGAAAACGGTTGACACTCGGTCGAGAAGACCATAGTATACAGGGTCGTCATCCTTGCAGATGATGGTGTTGTCGAAAGTGGGTTTCGAGGGGTTGTTGATAGTCTTGTCTATCTGCTCCTTGTCGCGGCGGATGCCTTCGATGAACGCTGGCTCAAAATCCTCCAGACGTATCTTGTCAAAGGGATAGGTGCCGTGAGGGGTGTCGAAGGGTTCAAAAAAAGGATTCTTGCGCTCCTCATCCGTCTGATGGATGTCTGGAGCAGGTGTTTCCTGAGTATGCAGGAGGTCTTTATCTGTAGATGTCATGTTTGTTGATGTCCTTTGAGCACGCAAAGTTAATGAATAATTGAAAATTAATGTTCTATTCATGTATTTTTTATGATAATTTACCTATTTTTGTATGTGAAAAACTCCTTTTGGCATATAGCATGAATAGCATTCGCTCTGATGTGGTCGGTATGACGGCCATCTGCACACTGATGCATTTCCTCGTGGATGGATTGTGCATCTGCTGCCTTTACCTGTTCATGGCTCCAGAAGATACCATGCAGGTGGTGAGGGTGTTCGCCATATACAATTTGCTCGCGTTCCTCACACAGCCGTTGACGGGCTATTGGGCAGACTGTGTCAGAGACAGACATTGGCTGTTGCTGGTGGCGGCACTTTTGTTGACGGCGGCGGTGTTGGCGGCGGCTCTTGTCATCAACCTGGGACTGTCGGCTCCGAGAGTCCTCTGGGGAGTGGCGGTGTTGCTGGGAATGGGCAACTCGTTTTTCCATGTGTGGGGAGGCAAGCAGACTGCCTTGATGACGGGAAATGACATCCGTGCTCTGGGCACCTTTGTGTCGTCGGGCGCGTTCGGACTGGCGGTGGGCGGTGTGTGCTGCTCTTGGTTCTTGCTCTACGCTTTCCTGTTCGCAATATGTCTGGCTGCGGTTGGCTTCCTATGGATGGAAGGCTCAGCAGGTTCTCTTCCTGAGGAGAAAAACAAGGTGGCAAAAAGGCATTTCTCCAAAACAGAAGTATGTCTGTTCATGGTTGCCATCATGGCTTTTGTCATGGGGCGCTCACTGATAGGAGAGACTTTCGCCACAGGTATAACGAAAAACTCTGCCGTCATTCTGGGGATGGGAGCCGTTTCCATGCTGGGCAAAATGGCTGGGGGATGGATAGCGCGGGCTTTGGGCATTGTCAGCGCTCTCTTATTGATGCTCTCGGCAGTGGGGGCTTGCTTCTTATGGGGCGGTTCAAGTATGCCTGCTGTCCTGACAGGATTGTTTTTCATCAACTGCACCATGCCTGTCACCTTATACCTTGCCAATGTGGTTCTGAAGGGTAGGGAAGGACTGGCCTTCGGTTTGCTTGCTGCTGCCCTCATGCCAGGCTTCCTTCTCTCCCTGATTTAATTCATCATATCTCGCACCTCATCATATCTCTCACCCCTCACCTCCCACCTCTCACCTCTCACCTCTCACCTCTCACCTCTCACCTCCCACCTCCCATGATGCTCACCCTTCTCTTTACTATCATCATCGAAATCTTGGTGCTCCTCGCTCTCCGAGAGCGAAGGAAAAGGGTGCTTGTTGCTTCTGTGGTTGTCAACATCCTCACCAACATTCCGCTCAACATGTACGTGAAGGCTGTACATCCAGATTGGGGTATCATCCTCTTGGCCGAAGGCATCGTCTTCATTGTCGAAACATTATGGTATTACCTTTTCATCAAGAAACTGTCCCAGGCCGCCATCTACAGTTTCCTTTGCAATGCCATCAGTTTCCTCTTAGGCTTGTTGTTCACATTCCTCTCATTCCTCCTCCCTCTCTGATTCTCCCCCTCAGTTTGCCTTTCTCCGTAAGAGGGTGTGTCAAAATGTAGATTTTCATTGCCGGCATTTACAATTTGTAATCATTATGGCGGCCTGAAGGGCCAATGAGCGGTTAGCCCAGGGCAACGCCCTAGGTTTTTATGTGTGGCAACAACTGCGCCCTGTAAGGGCAAAAGAATTGATTATCAACGCTTTTGCCCTTACAGGGCGACTTTAATACTCTGCCTTATACCCAGGGCGATGCCCTGGGCTAACAGATGCTGGCCTTTCAGGCCGTTCTCCTTCCTTACAATCTGTAAGTTGCGCGTTCAAATGATTTCATTTTGACACACCCTCCCCTTCCCGCGAGCCGCTTCTTCCCTTGCGCCGCCTTTCTCCGTAAGCGGCGGCTTTGCCGCCGCCCCTTCCTGCGAGCCGCCCCTTCCCTTGCGCCGCCTTTTTCCGTAAGCGGTGGCTTTGCCGCCGCCCCTTCCCAGCACTTTTGCTTAATAGTTGTTATTTTTTTATACCTATCACACCAAGGTAGCGTTTTTTCATGTATATTTGCATGCTGTATATAGGCAATAAAAGAGAACAATCATTATCAGATATCATTTATGACAATATTCACTTCGCAATTATTGGACATTATTTCTCCAGGTAGTTACCGCCGTCCTCGAGTCAGGTTGGACGATGTCCAATCCAAGATTGAACAGATCAAACCAAAGAAGGTGGTGGACACGCTGGCCAACCATCATGGCTGTTGTGACAACATGGCTGACTCATGCTGCCATGGAAGTGACTCATGTTGCTCACATGCCGCTGACTCTGTCAGCGCATCTGCCAATGGATTAGTGGATTACATCGGAAATGGTGGCGGCGGGTCGTCAACATTGATCTGGTCCATCGTTGCGGTGCTCCTGGCCTTGCTCCTGTGCTTCTATTTTGTTTCTCTTTATAGAAAAAGGCTGTCCGTACGCTAAAACAGCCTTTCCAATGCCATCACTAGAATATTCCCACGGCTGAGTTTCAGAAGGCCTTCGTGCTCCATGAGGTGAAGTTCGCGGGATACATTCAGACGGCTCTTTCCAAGGGCTGTGGCTATCTGCTGCATCTTCAGATGGAATACTTTCTCGCCAGCCGGGTAATGGCAACGCTCACTCAGATAACGACAGATCTTGTGTCGGAGGGTCTGAGGATGAGTATGCCAGGGACGGCGGGCAAGACGTTGTGTCCGCGTGGCTATGATGTTGAGCAGGTTGGTACGGAAAATGTCGTTGCTCTCAAGCAAACGTAAAACTTCTGACTTGCTGAGCATGAGCAGTTCGCATGGGGATGCGGATTGACAGGTGTGGGGATGGCGTTGGGAAAGCCCGAAAAGGTACTCCGGAGGCATCAGCATGGGGGCTGAGATGCGCTCTTCAACATGATAACTGTGGTCATCGGAATAGGAAAGAAGTGTTACTCGACCGCTCATCAGGAAAATCATCTGTTCACAGGGACTGCCATCAGAACAGATGACATGACCAGTGTCCATACGCACAAATTCAAGTTTGGTGTGACCCACAAGGGAGGTCAGGCCGTTCTGGCTCATTCCTTGAAACAAGGGATGGCGTAGAAGGCGTTCGTAGATGAATTCGTTGCGGTTGTCCATGGGATGGGGTCAGTCTCCGACAATCTTCTCACGGAGGGTAGGGGAGAACCATACCTGATAGTCGTCCTTTCCGTCTGAGTAGATGAAATAAACCATCAACTCGGGATGTTGCTCAAGCAACTTCTGGGCTTTCTCAATGCCCATCACCATGAACGCGGTGGCATAGGCATCGGCAATGGCACATTGGTTGGCGAGCACCGTGGCAGAAAGAAGACTATGCTGAACGGGACGGCCTGTCTTAGGGTCGATGGTGTGGGCGTATTTCTTACCGTCCTTATAGTAGAAATTGCGGTAGTTGCCACTGGTTGCCATCGCTTTGTCGGTCACATTAAGGATCGTCTCCAACTCTGTGGAACTCTGAGTGGGATCATCTGTCGGACGGTTGACACCGATGCGCCAGGGCAGACGCTTCTCATTGACACCCTTCGTCACTATCTCACCGCCTATCTCTACCATGTAATTGACCACATCATGACGGCTCAGAACCGATGCCACCACATCACAGGCATACCCTTTGGCTATAGCACTGCAGTCGAGCATCACACGGGGATCTTTCTTGGTGAGATGACCGTCTGATGATAAACTGATTTTATCGTAACCCACAAACTGAAGCAGACTGTCGATCATATGCTGGTCGGGGGACGTGCCTTCCTTGAAACCAAATCCCCATTGGTTGACAAGGGGAGCGACAGTGATGTCAAATGCCCCTTCTGTAATGGTGGAAACTTGCTGGGCGATGCGGTAGACATCCTTGAATAGTTGGTCTGCCTGAACTTCCTCGTTATTGTTCATCTTGGTGATGATGGAACTGGGGTTGAAGGGAGAAAGCGACTGGTCTACCTGTTGGAGGGCTGCCTCAATCTCGGATTGCAAATCCTTGTCGCTTTGGTAGGTGATATGGTAATACGTGCCAAAGATGGGGGCAGTCGTTGTCTTGTATGGCATATTTTGCTGCTGCATGATAATAAGCACTGTGCCTACAATGAGCAGCACAAGGAATGGTATCTGCCAAATCAGTTTCTTATTGCTTCCTTTCATGTATGAATCTATATCTTGTTCACAAAAACCTCAAATCTCTCACCTCACCTCTCATTTCTCACCTCACACCTCTCACCTCTCACCTCACACCTCTCATTTCTCACCTCACACCTCTCACCTCTCACCTCTTACCTCTTATATATCCAAAGATATCATAAAAGTGTATCCGATGCGGGTGCTGCCACTCTTTCCAAAACCGGGCACATACCACACTTTGCCATGTTCACCGAAGTCGTGGGCGATGCGCTTGCGGTATCGAACACTCCATCCAAGGTGAATGGGACCCCATATTTTGGCATCTACTCCTCCAGAAAACTCTGCCCAATGGCAACTGCAGTTGACGTCATCGGCTGCCCATTCGGCTACACCTCCCCAGAAAGGATCCTTTATGTCGGGATGGGAAAAGTCGTACTTGAAAAAACTGAAACCATAGCGGATGCCGCCGTAAATGCGGTAAGCATCGTGCTTGTCCTTCATCAGGTTGTAGTCGCCACCGATACGGAAGTAGGGAGATTTTGAGGAATAGGTGATCTGGGTGATCTCATCATCGTGGCTCGCCATGCCAAGGCCTGCCTCCAATACGGGAAAATAGCGGTCACGGAGATTGATGCGGAGTTGGGCCTCCATCTGTCCGTAATCGCTGACCGCGTTCTGAACCAATCCGGCAAGGTCTACACCAATGGCAAAACCATTCAGCCAAGGGGTGGTGTCCGGCTCTAAGTCCGTATCGAGAACCTTGGCTGACTGTGCACTCAGGGGAAGAGCCAACAGCAGACTAATGGCCAGGCTTGATATATAGTTGCATATGACTGCTGATCGTGTCATAGTTCACAATGGATTTGGAGATGACAATGGAGTCGATGACATGGTGAGTATACTCTATCTTGTCGAGTTGGTGGAAGAAAGTGGGTGAGCAGTCCACTGACTCGAAATGGGAGATGTCGGTCTTGTAGAGCCTCACAGTGTCAGTGCGGGTCACGTTAAACGTATCTGTAAATAGGAAGAGGAGCAGGTCGGAGGGCTGTTTGTAACTCACCGGAATCACAAATGTCTTTCCCTGGATGAAGCGGTTGAGCAGGATGGTGTCCTGCTTTTCGATGCGCTTGGCAACAACGGAGAGGGTGTCGGTGAGCACCGTATCGGCACCTGCAAGTTCATACTTGCATCCCTTGACGGCACTGAGAGGACAGTCGACTGCGTCACAGGCCACCAACAACAAGACAATAAAAATGAATGCTATTCTCCGCATCGGATAGCCTCCTCTATCTGATAGTCATTGCGTGTGCTCGATGAACGGCTGATGAGGTCGCCGACAAAACCGGCAAGGAACAACTGGGTGCCGATAATCATCATCGTCAGGGAGATGTAGAAATAGGGGGAGTCGGTCACAAGTCGCTGGGGAACACCATGGGCAAGGGCGATCAACTTGTTGGCGCCTATGATGATGGCGGCCACAAAACCGATGAAGAACATGATGGTGCCTAAAAATCCGAAGACATGCATCGGCTTCCGTCCGAAACTGCTAAGGAACCATAGGGTAAGCAGGTCAAGGTAACCGTTGACAAAACGGTTGAGACCGAATTTGGACTTGCCGTATTTGCGGGCCTGATGATGTACCACCTTCTCGCCGATCTTGTCAAAACCGGCATTCTTGGCCAAATAGGGGATGAAACGATGCATCTCGCCATACACCTCAATGTTCTTCACCACCTCATGACGGTAGGCCTTCAGACCGCAGTTGAAGTCGTGAAGGTTCTTGATGCCGCTGATGCGCCGCACCGTGGCATTGAAAAGTTTGGTGGGAAGGGTCTTCGAAAGAGGGTCATAGCGTTTCTGCTTGTAACCCGACACCAGGTCGTATCCCTCGCTCTTGATCATGCGGTAGAGTTCGGGAATCTCGTCGGGGGAGTCCTGAAGGTCGGCGTCCATCGTGATGACTACATCGCCCACCGCTTCCTTGAAACCACAGTACAGGGCGGGACTCTTGCCATAGTTGCGGCGGAACTTGATGCCACGGACATGCTCCGAACGAGTGGAAAGTTCTTCTATCACGTCCCAGGAATGGTCGGTGGAACCATCATTGATGAACAATACCTCGAAACTGAAGCCGTGCTCTTCCATCACACGTTCTATCCAGGAATAGAGTTCTGGAAGAGACTCTTCTTCATTGTAAAGAGGAATGACGACAGATATGTCCAACTGGGGATTCTTATTTAATTTTTCCATGTGTTGATGTTATTTGATACGCCGAGTGACACTCGCATATAAGGCGGTCGTGAGACTCATGACCAAACCTGCCACCATGTTCGACCACAGCAATTGTATGGCTATGTCTATCGGGCGCATCTTGCGTAGTTGTTCACTCATTTGGGTGATGAGGTCTTTGGAATAACCCATGCGACTGAAGGATTCAGTAAATTCCTTGTCGTTGAGTACCGACAGGTATTGCTCAATGATAAAACCATGGTCAAGATACTGGAAATAGGCCCATTGCACTATGGCAAGAATCAGAGAGGCATGAAAGACCGTGAGCATGGAATGAAGGTAGGCTTGGAAATAACCTATCTTGCCACCACACACCTCGTCGGCATAGCGCTTGGTCAGAATAGCAACATAGAAGGGGGTATAGACCATGGTCGCGGTCCAGAGTATGCCACAGATGGGGTAGTGGAAATTGCCGACAAACAGGGCAAAACTGATAATCCATAATACACCTAACTTCGCTCCGTCTATACGGGCGTAGGCACTGACTTGATTCCTGGGATTCAACTCTTTCGGGGAATCCTGATTCCTTGGTTCACTTGAAGACACGATGGCTCTTTCTGATTGATTGTGCAAAATTAGATAAAAAATCCGATTAAACGAGTAAAAATCAAATGTATTTGTTTTTTCATCTTTATTTCATCATTTTGCATTACCTTTGCACTCAAACCGACAAATATGGGAAAAATGCTGTTAGCCTTGCTTCGGAGATGGACTAAAACAAGCCTTGTGCTCCGTATCCTCATCGGACTTATCATTGGTGCGGTATTGGGAATCGTCGCTCCGCAGTGGGCGGCGATAGGTATACTCGGAATGGTGTTCGTCAGTGCGCTGAAGGCCATCGCTCCTGTGCTGGTGGCGGTGCTCGTCATGTCATCGGTGGCAAAGGCGGGTGAGGGACTGGGACCAAGGTTCCGCATTGTGGTGTCGCTATATCTCCTTAGTACTTTTATAGCGGCCTTGCTGGCGGTGACGTTCAGTTTCCTGTTCCCGGCGACTATCCAACTGAGGGATGTGGCCTCAGGACAGGCTCCCAGCGCTTTGGCGGATGTGTTCATCAATTTGCTTACCAATATGGTGGCCAATCCGCTGATGTCCACTTCAACAGCCAATTATATCGGCATCCTCTTCTGGGCCATCATCTTCGGATTGGCTCTCAAGAAAAAGGCGAGCCAAAAGACTATCGATGTCATACACGACTTGTCGGAGGTTGTCTCCCAGACTGTGAGATGGGTCATTCAGTTTGCTCCTTTCGGCATCTTGGGCCTGGTCTTCGCATCGGTGTCGGAAAGCGGTCTGGAGGTCTTCACTACATACGGACATCTTGTTCTCTTGCTGGTGGGGTGCATGTTGGTAAATGCTCTCATCTCCAATCCGCTGATCAATTTCCTGCTGCTGCGCCGCAATCCATATCCCTTGCTCTTCACATGCCTGAAGGAGAGCGGCATCAACGCTTTCTTCACCCGTTCCTCTGCTGCCAACATCCCTATCAATATGACTTTGTGTAAAAACCTGGGCATCAACGAGGATTTCTATTCTGTCAGCATACCTCTGGGGGCTACCATCAATATGAATGGGGCTGCGGTCACCATTACTGTCATGACACTGGCGGTCGCCCATACATTGGGCATGGAGGTGAGTTTCGTGCCGGCGCTCATTCTCAGCATCATCGCTACATTGGGGGCTTGCGGTGCTTCCGGGGTGGCTGGTGGATCGCTGCTGCTGGTGCCCTTGGCATGTTCTTTCCTCGGCATCGGCAATGATGTGGCCATGCAGGCTGTAGCCATCGGCTTCATCATCGGTGTTGTCCAGGACTCCGTGGAAACCGCCCTCAATTCCAGCGGCGACGTATTCTTCACCGCCACCGCCGAATACTACGACCAAAAAAAGAAAAAGTCTCCCCCATCATCCACCCTATAGCATCTATCTCTACTTCCCTCTATCCCCTCTATCCCCTCTATCCCTTTCTATAGCATCTATCCCTATCTATAGCATCTATCCCTATCTATAGCATCTATCCCTATCTATAGCATCTATCCCTTTCTATAGCATCTATCTCTATCTATAGCATCTATCCCTATCTATAGCATCTATCCCTATCCATCCCCTTTCTCCCCTCTATCCCCTCTCCATGTAATATCCATAAAACTCTTTGAAATAACACACAAAGCCCATTTCTCCCATTAATACTAATTTTGCACCCAGAAACCAACAAAAAACCATCAATAAATGAAACGTCTTGTATTAGCCGGAATGATGCTGGCTACATCTTTCCTTGGAGCAAACGCCGAAGTTGACCCCAATTTCCACATCTATCTTTGTTTCGGACAGTCCAATATGGAGGGAAACGCTCAATGGGAAACCATTGACAACAAATATGTTGACCCGCGTTTCCAGATGCTGGCCACAACGAAGTTTGACAATCCGAAGCGTACCATGGGACAGTGGTACACGGCTTTTTGCCCCATCGTCAGTCCGATGGGAAAACTGGGCATGGCGGATTATTTCGGGCGCACGATGGTGGCGGCTATGCCTGCCGATGTGAAAATCGGTGTGGTGGCGGTGGCTATGGGCGGATCTCCCATTGAGATGTTCGACAAGGACAAGTATCAGAGCACGATTGCTGCCAACTCCAAAGAGTGGTATGTCACACTGGCCAAAAATTACTATGGCGGCAATCCTTATAAGCGACTCATCGACATGGCGAAAAAAGCGCAGGAGGTGGGTGTCATCAAGGGTATTCTCTTGCATCAGGGGGAGTCGAACAATACCCAGCAGGACTGGCCAAATAAGGTGAAGAAAATATATAACGATATTCTGAAAGACCTCGGACTGGAGGCTAAAGATGTGCCGCTGTTCGCTGGCGAGACGGAATACCAGGACCAGGGCGGGGCTTGTTATGGACACAATGCGGTCATCGCTCGCCTGCCGCAGGTGATTCCCACGGCTCATGTGGTCAGCGCAAAGGATGTGCCGGGCAACGGAAATGATCCCTGGCATTTCAGCGCGTCTGGATACCGCATCATGGGTAAGCGCTATGCCTATGAGACACTGAAAGTGATGGGGATGGAACCGAAGGCTGATCCTGAATACAACATGCCTGATAACCTTAGGGTCTTCCTGGAGGTTTCTCGTCTAAATGATGTCGGCGATGTGCAGATGAATATGGGTACCAAAAAAACAGTCAATGTGAAAGCGGTCTTCGCCGATGGCCATACGGAGGATGTGTCTGAGTATGTGAGGCTTGTCGTTCCTGACTTCATGACTGCCGACCGCAACACGCTTTCCGCCAAAGAAGAGGGGGAGGGCACCGTGACTGTGGAGTATACTGACTTCACGGGAAAGACTCAGTCAACTTCCTTCCAGGTGAAGAGCCTCGATCCTGCCAAAAACGATGTTCTGGTGGTGAATGGCGGTGATGCGGGTAAGGCCATTGGGGACAAACTATGCAGGACGACACTGATCGAACCCCTCACGCAGGGGAAGACGTATGTGGTCAAGGCTAAGATCAAGGCTGAAAACAGCGGAACTTGTGCCTTGTGGCTGGTGTGGTCTGACAGTCCCAACAAAGATAATGATGGAAATAGCAAGGATATTCAAAAACAGACTGGTTACAAAGTGACTCAGACTTTCAAGAACTTCTCATGGGAATTCACTGCCAAATATCCGCATGACAAACTACAGTTCGCTTTCGGACAACTCAGGGGTAATGTGTTTTTCGATGATGTGACATGTGTGGAGAAGGGTACTTCCAAGGAGATGGTGGCCAATGGGCATTTCGATTCTGATGATCTCTCCATGTGGGAAGTCATCGGCGCTGCTCCATTGACAATGGTCGTTGAGAAGGAATTCGCTTCGGGTATTGAAAATGTAAGAGAAGACGGTTTTGCCAAATCCAATGATATCTTCGACCTTCAGGGCCGTAAAGTGGCATCCCCGGCTCGTGGCATCTACATTCAGAATGGAAGAAAGTTTGTGGTGAAATAAGGCATAGTTTGTCCCGACAGACACTCCCTTCAAAAAGAGTATTGTTTAAACTCCTTTATCCCTTCCACCAACCGTTCATTTTCATCCGGACGTTGGGTGGAAACCCGGAAATGATGGGCTGATAGACCGCAGATATTGGAAGCATCCCTAATCAGAAGATGATGCTTCCTGGCAAGATAGGCTTTGAGTTGGGCTGCGGTGGAAAAAGTGATTTGGGAAAGAATGAAATGAGTTTGAGTGTTGGCGGCTATGATGCCTTCAATCTGATTGAGCATACCTCGAAGTCGTTGGGTTTCAGATAGGTAGGAGCGGAGGTCGGACATCATTTGGACATCATTTTCTATCAGCCATTTGGCGGCTTCGATGGCAAGGGCGTTGACAGCCCATGGACGGATGTTCTCTCGGAGAAGGGCGATGAGGTGTTCTGATGCGATGACATAGCCAATGCGCAATCCAGGGATGGCAAATGTCTTGGTGAGAGAGTGGAGTTGTAGGATGTTTTCGGAACCTGCCGCTTCCTGATGGGGCATGATCGGCGCAAGGGTGTATTCCTCATACGACTGGTCGATCACGACAAAAGCGTAATTACGGGCATATCGGGCTATCTCTTCTGTGGAATATACGTCTCCTGTAGGGTTGTTGGGATTGCAGAGCCAAAGAATTGTGTTTCCTGATGCCTGAGATCCTCTTTCTGCCCGTTTTTTGAGACCGAACATCCGGCATGCATCCTCATATTCGCAAAAAGTGGGCAAATACCCCGTCTCATAATATGTGCAGGTGTTTTTGGAGAACGTTTGGGCGATGAGATAGATGGCATCTGTGGCTCCGTTGGTAACAAGGACGTTGGTGGCAGACACCCCATATTTTCTGGCGATGAGTTCCTCCAGAGAATGGGCATCGGGTTCTGGATAATTCCCTATCACGCCCATGTTCTTGCATAGGTGGGCTTTCAATGCCGACAGGTCGGCATGGGGATAGATGTTGGAACTGAAATTGCTCCGTATCCCGGGATAGTTATACGTGTCGTCGCCGTGTCCTTGTATCATGTTATTTCTTGAACTTGATTTTGAGTCCGGCCACCACCATTCTGCCTGGACTGTAAAGAGCGTATTTCCTATTGGTGGAGTCGATGCGCCGGTCGGCCTTGTCGAAGATATTCTCCACTCCGAGGCTCGGTTCGATGAAGGCCCAGCGTGTGCAGTCGATGGAATGTGTGGTCTGAAGGTTCCACACACCATATCCGGGTGCGTTTTCGTAACTGGGGTAGTAGGTCTTCGATTGAAAACGTCCGTTGAGGTTGACGTTCAGCCCGTATTTACCCCACGCGTGATGGTAATTGGCTGCGACGGTACCGACATGACGGATGCTGCGTTCCAGGCTGTTCCATCCCTCATCTGTCTTGGAGCGGGCATGGGTATAGGCGTAGTTGGCTGAGAGATTGAACCCTCGGAAGATATTGGCGGAGACATTCAGTTGCACTCCCTTCACATCTCCCTTGTCACTGTTCTGGTACAATGCGTAATGTTCCAATTTTGTGGCTTGGTCATCGGTCATCTCGGGAAATTCCTTTCTCAGCATGGACAAGGCTTCAGCATCGGCATCAATGTTCTTTTTCACCACCATGTCGTTGATACGGTTGATATATCCTGTTATACTGACGGCGATTATATGCGAACGGTACTCTGCGTTCAGGGAAAAATAGTGACTTTTCTCGGGCGAAAGGTCTTTGTTGCCGAAACTGATTTGGGCTTTTCCTCGGTTGACGGAGAAGTAGTGGTAGTAGAGTTCGTCGAGACCTGGTGCCCGGAATCCTGCTGAATAGGTTGCCCGGAATCGGAAGTTGCCCGGGGCATACATCAGGGTGGCCTTGGGGGTCAATTGCTGGTGGAAGGTCTCGTGATGAGTCAGGCGAAGTCCCAGCGTGGCGATAAGGTTCTTGAGCAAAGTTGCCTCATGTTGGGCGTAAGCGGAAAGGGTGTATGCACTTTGGTCGATGTTGCCGGAGGTGGCCATCAGGTAGTCCTGACGCCAGTCAGCCCCAAGGATGGTGGTGGAGTGGGGCATCAGTCCGAGAATGGCCTTCAGTTCCATCTCTGTCTGTCTTTGTTTTTTCGATAGCACATAGTCACCGATGGCGTAGGTCTTGGTCTCCACATCGTATTCCTTACCATAGCGGTAATGGTCTGAGGTGAAATCGCCCTGAAGGGAGTGCTTGTTGTTGAACTTGTAGATGCCACCCACGTTCCATCGGAGTCCTTTGTAGCGCATCTCATAGTCCGTGCCTCCTGTGATGTCGGCTTGGGTCTCAGGACGGTCCGTGATTTTGTATGACCAGTCGATGCCGGCATTCAAAGCCAGGTGTTGGCTGGGGGCATAAGTAAATTTCTGCCCGAGGATGTGTGACCGGTAGCCAGTGAAAAGAGGGGCTATGGTGGGTTGGGTCTCAGTGTCCGACCCTTTTAGATATTCCAGACCGTTGTTCTGATAACTGTCGGCTCTGTCGTGTGTGAACGAGGTATAGGATCCGAAGCCTTTTTTGAATATGTCGAGAGTGACAGACTCTGTCAGTTGCCCATGTCCTGAGATGCGTGTGTCGGACGTGGCACTGATGAGATGCTGGGTGGGTTGGTCGGTGATGATGTTGATGACTCCGGCGATGGCATCACTGCCGTAGAGTGATGAGGCGGCTCCGTCGAGCACCTCAATACGCTTCACCCTTGACATGTTGATGCGGTTGAGGTCCACATTGTTGGAAATGTCGCCTGAGAGTTTTTGCCCGTTGATGAGGATAAGGATGTATTTGTTGCCGAGACCGTTCATGCGTAGAAAACTACCCATGGAGTTGGGCGCCAGCGAGATTTGGGGCATCATCCTTTGGATGGCGGCATCAAAGGTGACAATTCCCTGTTCACGGATTTCCTGATTGCTGAGGACATGCACGGGGGTGGATGTTGACTTCATGCGCTGGTGATGGCCCGAACCTGTGACCACTATGGGGTTGAGATTGTAGGAGTGGCTTACCGAGGATGAGTCACTGCGTGTCTTTTGGTGGATTTGTGAAAAAGCAGCACTCCCCGCGAGGAGTGCTGCAATCGTCACCATGATGCTCTTTTTATTCATAACGTTCAACCAAAATCCTTATTCCGGATTCTTTGAGTGGTAATAGTCGAGAGGCTCGCCGTTGATGGCATCCCTGGTATGGTTCATCCAGATCTGACGGATGGTGGGAAGTTCAAGCAGGCCCTTCTCTATCATTGTTGAGTTGTCGCAGGTATAACCCATGTGGTGGAAATACATCTTCCAACTGGTGTCCTCTACCTCGCCTTCCTCGTTCTCCTCAAAACCGTTGTCCCAGGCATCGTCATCGCCGGCCATGTCGTTGTGACCGTGGTCGCCGTCAATCGACATCAGCGGATGGCAATACACCTTGCCGCTCTTGATGCCGTTGTCCTGCATGCGCTTCAGTACATGAGTCTTGAAATTTTCCATCATGTCCACGGTACCTACATAGTAGTTCTTGCTGTATGTCTGGAGGGCTTCCTCAAGTTGGGTGTAGCGCACATTGGCTTTGTAGGTATCGTAGGAGTCGGGGTTGCCATGGCCCATGAAGGCGATCACACCTTCTTTTGCACGAGCGTTGTAAAGGATATTGAGTTGTTTGGCCACCTCGTTGACATCGCTCTCGGCATCTTGCAGAAGGGGCACACCGAGTTTGATGGTCACATTCGACAGATATTTGTCATCAATGTCACCGTTGGCATTGTTGGCGAAGTCCTTGATGTAGTTGATCACACGGGTATATTCCTCACCGGGGATGACCTGCAGCGACTGCACCACGATTTCAGAATATTTCACACCTTCCTGTGCGAAAGCGTTGAGCCAGAAGGGAGGGGCGTAGAAGTTGCGGGGCTTCACATTCTCGCCGGCTGCTGCACGGTTGATGCAGATGGCTGACGAGAAGGAAAGGAACACGTCATAGCCGGGGAAGGCGGTTTTGTAGGCTTCCACGGTGGCATCGAAAGCATCATATGCCTGCTGCCAGGTAGAACCGAAGGCTACGAGCAGAATCACCTTTGGGTTCTTCTTCTGAGTTTTCACCGTTTGGTTGACGGCATTCTGGTAGATGGTGTAGTTGTTGTCGATGCTGTTTTTGTCATCATCGTTACTACAGGCAGTGAAGTTGACTGCCAGAAAGATGGCTGCTATGGCCATCATTAAAAACTTAATTTTCTTCATTGTCTCTTGTGTTTAAATTTGACTTATAGTTGTTTTTAAGTTTCTTTCCTTCGTTGAAACGGACGCTGAATGATACATAGAAAGTGCGGCCAGGGGTGGTGGTGCCTAAGTGAAGACCGTGAGGGATGCGGTCGACGTAGTTGAAAAGATTGTCGATGCCGGCCTCTGCGCGGTAGGTCATGGTCTTTGAATGGCCGAAGTCGTGAGTGGTGGACAACCGCCATATCTGATAGCCTTTTCCGTCACCGTCTATCTGGTAATAGCGCTTGGTGGAGAACCTGTCATAGATTCCTAATCCGAGGCGGTAGCAGGGAGTGAAGGCGTGGGTCCATGTGGCGAACAGGTTGCCTTTGTGGTGAGCCATGCCGTCGATGGTCACCTCTGTGATTCGGTCGTGGGTCGTGTCATATTGGTGCGCTTCGGTGTCCAAATAACTGTATCCTGCTCCGACAGAAAGGTCTTTCCATGTGTAGCGCACGTTCACATCCACACCATAGGTCTTGGCATCTTCGATGTTCTGATATTGGCGGGTCTTGACTGGGTCATACAGCGCGATGTACTCATCAGGGGCCTGATAGTTGGGGATGGTCACCAGGGCTATCATGTCGCTGACCTTGTTATAATAAGCGGAGACGGTCACACTGAGTCCTTGCCAAGTATATTCGCCGCTTACACTGTAGTAATTGCTGGTCTGGGGCTTCAGATCGGTATTGCCTAAGTAGAGATATGTGCCGCTCATCTGCCGCACATACCGGTAAAAGAGTTCCTTGGTGGTCGGGGTTTTGAATCCCTGACTCCAGGTGGCGCGCAACCGCCATGGCAGGCCGATTTTCCACATGGCTGAGATTTTTGGGGTCAGCCGGGTACCGAATTGCTCGTTTTGGTTGAGACGCAGTCCTGCGGTGATGTTGATGTTGGGGATGAGGTTGAACTCGTCCTGCACATACAAGGCTCCCGTCCAGTCGCTTGCTTTTCCCCCTGCCACACGGTTGGGGGCCTTCAGCCAGTCGTATCGGTACTCCACACCTGCGCTCAGCCGGTTCTCATAGGGCAGTTCAAACACACCTTTCAAATGAGCCATCATGCGTTGTTGGTCACTTTGAAGTTCCTCCTGATCGGGCAGGTAGGGGAAATAGGGATAGTATATAGTGCCTTTGCTCTTCTCATAATCTTCCACCAAGGTGGTTGCTGTGAAGTAATAGTAGTAGGCATGACGGTTCCAGTCGATGTCGAGGGATATGTTGTCGGTCTTGTTCAGTTTCCATTTCCCACCGGCAGAGACGGAGGCATTTCGGTATTTCATGTCGTAGGTCTTCACGTCGTAATGTGCATATTTGCCGCTCGGACGGTAGATGCGTTTCCAATAGATACTGCCATCGGCATACAGTTCCAGATTCTTGGTCGGTGTGTAGGTCAGGTGCTCCGATACCTGCCAGTTGGTGTGGCGGTTGACAGTCTTGTTGCGTGAGTCGGTGATAGGGGGCTCCGAACCCTCTGTGTGCTCTACTGAGGTGTTCTGCCAACCATCGGAGTGTTGTAGTTGGAAATTGGTGTATGAACTGATTTTGCCGAAATTGAGACCGATGCCGTTATGCTGTCTGATGTCGCCATAACTGCCCACGCGGCTGGTGTTTTCCAGCAAAACACCGTCTTGGTCGTGGCGCTTGGTGATGATGTTCACCACACCGGCGATGGCATCCGAACCATAGAGCGCGCTCGATGCTCCCTTTACTACCTCTATCTTCTCAATATTTTGGGGATCAATTAGTGAAAGGTCGTTTTGCCCGCCTACGTCGCCATGGATGCGCTTGCCGTCAATGAGGATAAGGATATAACTGTTGCCAAGGCCGTTCATCTGCATCTGCGACCCCATGTCGTCCTCGTTGAAAGAGAACGAGGGCAAGAGTCCGGATAAAATGTCCTCGATGCTCTTGCCGGCATAGTTGCGCAGCATTTTGCTCGTGATAACCTCTGTCTGCACTGGAGCATTTTTCAATAGGTGTTGGGTACCGGTACCAGTGACCACAACCTCTTGCAGACTGTCTGTGCGCCAGACGTCACTCTGCGCCCATCCAGTCACGAATGTGCATAATGCCAGCAGTATTGCTGTCAGTTTTCGTGTCATTACAATCGTAGTTTTACGCCTACGCATATTCCTGTACGGGCGTCATGATTTTTAGGCAGGTCTTCTGACTTTCCCCAGTCTGCTTTACCTTCCCGGCTTCTCACCAGTGGCGTTATACAAGCAAACCTCCATAATGGGGATCACAGCAGCAGGAACTGTTCCGGATTCACACCGGATTCCCTTTCATCGAGGCGACATCTGTCGCCTGATTGCCTTTCGGATGCAAAGGTATAGAAATAAATGTGCACTACAAAAAGAATCTCTCTTTTTTTTCTCAAGACCAGGCATCCCTTGTAGTCAATGATGAGCCTACACAATTTCCTCGGTTCTCATCATCTTGCAGCCTTTCACCTGCATGACGATGAGATGGAGTTGTGTGTCACGGATGAGTTGGCGTACGCGGGGGCCTTCGGCGTAGCCACGGATCTGCTCTGTGGCCTCCGCCCACTGACGCTCTGCCTCTGCCTCCGTGGCGTCGGTCTTGAGGTACTTCAACTCAAGGATATAACTGTGGCGCACCATCGGGTAGCGGTTGAGGTCGGGCATGAGGAAGAAGTCGCAGTAGCCGTGGTTCATCTCCATCTCCGGAGCGGCTAGGTAATAGGGGTTGAGCGAGAGCATGGCCGTCATGAACCCCTGCAGGTTGCGCTCACCCTCCATCAACTGGCGCACGCTCGATGAGTCCTCGTAGGTCTTGCCGAGGTGCTCCATCATCGGCCGCCACTCTCCGTCGAGGGCGGCACGCTTAAACACCTCTTTCATC
>JAEEJK010000060.1 GCA_016281815.1 Prevotella sp.
ACAGATTGTAAGGAAGGAGAACGGCCTGAAAGGCCAGCATCTGTTAGCCCAGGGCAATCGCCCTGGGTATAAGGCAGAGTATTAAAGTCGCCCTGTAAGGGCAAAAGCGTTGATAATCAATTCTTTTGCCCTTACAGGGCGCAGTTGTTGCCACACATAAAAACCCAGGGCGTTGCCCTGGGCTAACCGCTCATTGGCCCTTCAGGCCGCCATAATGATTACAAATTGTAAATGCCGGCAATGAAAATCTACATTTTGACACACCCTCTAATTCCTTAGAATAAAGATTTAGGAACAGGAGGGCCGTACATTGGCTCATCAGGTTTGTCAGGACTAGTCGGTACAATGGGTGGGTTGCACACATCCCCACTAACGTGCAATGACAAAATCTTTGTCATAGGCTGTGAATAAATCTTTTTTGCCATGGTCGTTGTTTTAAATAATATGATCGTTAATTAACGTAGCAAAGTTAATTGTTTATTTCCTTACCACCAAATTTTTATGCCAAAGAATCAAGGTGATATAGAATCAAGGGAATCAAGGGAATCAAGGTGACTGGTTTTTAAAAACATGTCACCTTGATTCCTTCTCCCTCGATTACTCCCTCGTTTACTCCCTCATTTACTCCCTCATAGCGAGTCTTCAAGTCCATTTTGGTATTATCCTGTTGTTGGGTTACTGTACGAAGATAACTGACATTAGGAATAATCACTTTTACTATCGTGGAATACCTGTCCCCATCATTTCTATCAATCTACGATATATTTAATAGACACTTGAATGACTTTTTGTCATCATATCGGTGTAAAAATATATAAAAGACCATTACAGCATTCCTTTTGTTGAGGGCAGTTCATAATGATAGATGTCGCGGCGCACAGCCATTTTCAGGGCACGGGCAAGGGCCTTGAAGATACCTTCTATCTTGTGGTGCTCATTGGTGCCTTCTGCCTTGATGTTGAGATTCATCAGGGCGGCGTCGCTCAGGCTCTTGAAGAAATGGAGGAACATCTCCGTAGGCATGTCGCCCACATGCTCGCGGTGGAACTCGGCGTCCCACACCAACCAGGGGCGGCCGCCGAAGTCAAGGGCCACACTGCACAGGCAGTCGTCCATCGGCAGGCAGTAGCCATAGCGCTCGATGCCCCGCTTGTCGCCAAGGGCTCGGCGGATGCACTCTCCTAAGGCGATGGCGGTGTCTTCGATGGTGTGGTGCTCGTCCACGTGGAGGTCGCCTTTCACCTCTATCTTCAGGTCCATCATCCCGTGCTTGCCTATCTGCTCGAGCATGTGGTCGAAGAATCCGAGTCCGGTGTGGATGTCACAGTGCCCGCTGCCGTCGATCAGCAGGTCGATGGCGATATCGGTCTCGTGGGTCGTGCGCCTCACGCTGGCACGGCGCTCTCCTGCAAAAAGGGTCTCGGCGATGCTGTCCCATGTCACGCCCTCGTCACCCAGGATGAGGGCCTTGCAACCTAATCTCCTTGCCAGTTCACGGTCGGTCTCTCGGTCACCGATCACATAACTTCCTGCGAGGTCATAGGCGGGATTGTCGATATACTCCTTGAGCATCCCTGTCCCGGGCTTGCGGTCGGGGTGGTTGTCTTCGGGGAAATGACGGTCGATATGGATGGCGTCAAACGTCACGCCCTCACTCTCCAATGTCTGGAGGATGAAGTTGTGTACGGGCCAGAATGTGTCCTCCGGGAAGGAGTCGGTGCCCAGACCGTCTTGGTTGCTCACCATCACCAGTTTGAAGTCCAGATGCTGGCGGATGAACGACAGGTTGCGGAATACGCCAGGGGTGAAGCGGAGTTTCTCAAAGGCATCAATCTGCTCGTCGGCGGGTTCTTCGATAAGGGTGCCGTCGCGGTCGATGAACAGGATACGCTGAGGTTTGTCGGTTGGTGTGGTGGGTGCTGTCATTTTAGAAAGTCTTGGGTTGTTGTTCGTTGTCGGTTGGTGCTTCCTCGCTGATGAGAGTGGCGTGCCGCACCTCTTCTTCTTTCTCTATCGATCCATACATGAACACGGAGACCAGCAGCATATAGACGGTGAGATAGAAAAACAGGATGGTGGTCACGGCTGTGGTCGCCCCATGGAGCGGGATGAAGTAGCCGGGCATGCCCGATGGGTCGCCTTGTTGCACACCGAAGGCAGAGATGGTCTGCGCCGTCATCAGGATGAGTTGCGGCAGTGCTATCACGATGGCGATGATACCGGTGATGATGCCGGTGATGAGTGTGGTGATGAAGATGAATCCCAAGTGCCGCAGTCCTGTGGGATAGGTCTTGGGCAGGTCGAGCAGATAACTCGTATCCGGCTTCATGATGTATCGGGCACTGGCGTATGCCAAGGGGAGGGTCAGCAACAAAATCACGATGAAGCCGATAAGGCAGACGAGCCAGTTGTCAAGGAGGAAGGCGGCAGGTGTGACTCCTTGGTGACGGAACAATAGCCAGCAGCCTCCGAAGAGAATTCCTCCTATGATAAAGCCAATGACGATATCGCTGAGGAAGAGGATGAGCAGAAGCAGGATGTTCTTCTTGCCGGTCAGGCCGTTGAGCAGGCTTAAAAGTCGGCTCCATGCCCATAGGTAACATGCCAGCACACCGATGCTGGCCACGATAAAAATAGTGAGGAAAAGACCGGGTGATTGCTCGGCGAATTCTACAATTCGTGCATCGCGGAGGGTGCAGACGAGAGACAGACCTGCAAATATGCTATAAATCAGCAAAGGAAGCCAGGTGACGCGCACAATCGTCTTGAAATTGTCGCAAAACCACACATACGCGGTGTTGAGACAAGAGGAGAAACTCCTATTCTTATATAAAAATTCCTTTTCCATTTTCCAACTATGAACTATGCACTATGAACTATGAACTTTGCACTCTCCTAAACTCCGCGCAGCAGATGGCGGTGGCGATGGCCACGTTGAGGCTGTCGGCGGTAGCGCGGCCGGCGGGGTAGGGCGGGATGAGCAGACGGTGGGTGAGCCGTGATGCCATGCGGGCACTGATGCCCTTGCCCTCATTCCCCATGACGAGCAGGCCATGTGGAGTGAGTGGGGTGGAGTAGAGGTTTTCGCCGTCGAGCACTGTGCCATAGACAGGTGTACCCTCTGGCAATTGGGTGGCCAACAGGTTGAGGTCGGTATAGACCACTTCCACGCGGGCGATGCTGCCCATCGTGGCCTGCACCACTTTCGGACTGTAGGCGTCGGCGGTGTCGGGTGAGCAGTAGATGTGTTGGATGCCAAACCAGTCGGCGATGCGGATGATGGTGCCCACATTGCCGGGATCCTGCACACCATCGAGAGCAAGGCACAACTCGCTGGTGATGTGTCGGATGGCTTCCTCCATGTCCTCCTCATGGTGGGGCAGGGCAATGGTGCAAAGTTCGGGCGGATTTGCCGCTCGGCTCTGCCGCTTCGCTTGTTGAAGAATCCGACCGCAGGATTCTTCTGCTGGATTTGCATTCCGGCCGCAGGAATGTTCTGCCGGATTTGCCGCTCGGCTCTGCCGCTTCGCTTGTTGAAGAATCCGGCAGCCTTTCCCATAGCGTTTGGGAAGCGGGAAGATGCCCATCACCTGTTGGGGGTGTTGCAAGAAACTCACCCTCCGAAGTTCGTCCTCGTTGACGATGATCCATTCCTTCGTCTCGGCATCAGGATGCTGTGTTGCCCATTCCTCTGTGGCGATGAGTGTCTCTGCTGGCCCTATGGCAAGCAGGTCGCCCACCACCTTCGGACCCTCAGCCAAAAACAAACCTGTTGCTGCCCGGTGCTTCTTCTGCTCCAGTTGCCGCAACAGTTTCTGTTTGTTCTTGCTAATCATGTTGCAAAGGTAGTGCAAGGCGAGCGAAAAGCAAAACAAATAACGAAGTTTTTGATTTTGCTTTTCCGAGCCGACACCTACCTTCGACCGAAGGTCAAAGTAGTGAAAGGCGAACGCAATACAAAATGAAGCCTTTAATATCAATATCAACACAAAGATACAGAGGTACAGAGATTTTCCTTTTCCTCTGTGTCTTTGTAACTCTGTGTTGAATTTATATTTGGAAGCCGCCTCCTACCTTTGGCCTTCAATCAAAGTCATACCCCATTCGCAGTAGTAACTAACTCCCCCTCTAAGATTAGAGGGGGTCAGGGGGCGTTGATAACCAACAATCCTAAAAGAAGAGATGATTAAAAACCGCTTCGCTTCTGAAAAAGATAAAAAAACAGATTTGGATGACATTCTTCAAACGCTGATGCTCACGAAAAAACGCCAAGGCGTTCGCAAAAAGAGTAAAAAAGATTCCTCTTGGATTAATCATTTTTTGTAACTCTCATTGCCGAACAAGAAAGTTTTCATATATTTGTAACCATCCTTGTGATGTTGTCATCATCCAATAACATCAGAAGGAGAGAAAGAGTGATAAAACATCAAACAATGCTAATATATGAGAACTCAATGGCTTTATCGAATGACGGTCATCCTATGGGCTAATATGATGATCCTGTCTGTTTTTTCGGCTGTTCCTGACGACGGGGACAATTTCTATGTGTTTACCAATGGCAACACGAGAAAAGCCGTGTATTCATTGGACCAGATTGACAAACTCACCTTTGATGAGCAGTCTATGAGTGTGTGGACAAACAATGGGCGTATAGACTATGCGTACAGCAACGTTTCCCTGATGACGTTCAAGGACTTGGGCATGGTGCCGGACAGAGTGGAATCAATAGGGTCGGCAGCCCGTGACATTACCATTCATTATGACCGCACTGCAGGAATAGTATATGTGAGAGGAGAGAGACTACTTTCCGGCGTTATCATCTACGATATGCTGGGCAAACCTGTGACAAAAGTCCTCACCAAGGGAAAGGAATACCGTTGCTCTTTGGAAATTGTTCCTTCAGGTGTCTATCTCGTCAGGGTATTGGATAAGGAAACGGATACCGCAGTGAAAATCGTGAAATAAGAGAGGAGACCTTCCACTGGCTCGCAGCGCGTGATGCGTGGCGGCAGTTGGAGCTACGACGCGGGGTACTGTCGTGTTTCGGGCCGCTATAGCGGCTACCCGTCGTTCAGGTACCGCGAATCCGGATTCCGATTGGCTCAATAGTTCTTCCTATAAAAAAGAAAAAGTAATTAAAGGAGAATTCTTGATGGCCTCGGAAAGGGCGGCCTTTCCGAGGCCAACAAGAATTCGACGAAAAATACCATTCAGCATGCAAATCAAATTATTCACGCTTCCTGCATTTGACTTTGAGCAACAAGAGGAGGACATGAACAAATTTCTTTGCTCCACCGTGTCCTTCAGTTAGAACGTCATTTTCTCAGAAGAGGTCGGAATGAGTACCGGTTTGAAGGAACAGAAGTGTCAACTGCATGTCGTTCTGCTCCCACGTCATCAGCCAGTCGGGCTGAATGTGGCATTCCCATTGCCCTTCCCGGTTTCCCGACAATCGGTGTGGATGATACAGAGGAGGAAGTGTTCCTGTGGCTGCCAATATATTAATAGCATCGTAGATGAGCCTAATATCAAGTCCACGCTTTTGGCAGCGTTTCAGGTTCTTTTCGAAGCGCTTAGTGTAGCTAATTTGGTACATAGCCTAATATTTGCATAAACATGTCTTCTACACTCTCAGCGTTAGTCACCCTTCCTTCTTTGATGTCTTCCATTGCTTCTCTGTAGCCGGCGGTCTTGGTGATGTCATATTTTTTGGGCTTAGCCTCTTTTTGAACTTTCACAGAGGCAACGCCCACAAGCATTTTGCAGGCCTGTTTCACCTTTGCGACGAGTGACTCGTCGGGTACTTGTAAAATGATTGTAGCCATAGTCTTCCTGTCTGTTGGTTTGCGGCTGTAAAGATACGATAATTTTTTTATAAAAACATTATTCCTGATTAAAACCAGGCTGATGGTTTATGATCGAGCGGCTCCTATGCTGTTTGTTCCACCGTCTCTACGCGTCTTCTGTCTCATGCTGCCCAGGCTCATTGACCGGGGGCACTTCCGTTGTCTCTTCTGTTGTCTCTTCAGTCATGCCACCCTCGGCTGCCTCATCGAAATAGGACTCCAGTTCCTCCGCTGCGCTGTGGTCGGTGTTGGCCAGGTCTTTCATGATGTGGCCATGCTCGAGCAGGGTGATGCGTGAACTGATGTCGATGGTGTGCGCCAGGTTGTGGCTGCTGATGATGATCGTGGCTCCCGTCTCCTTATTATATTCTGTCAGCGTATGCTTCAAAATGGTTTGGCTCGAGGGGTCGAGGAAATTGAAGGGCTCGTCGAGGATGACCAAGTTCGGACGGGTGAGGAGCGCGGAGATGATGCCCACCTTGTGCTTGTTGCCAGCCGACAGGTCGCGGATGAGTTTCTTGTGGCCCAGGATCTCACCAGCCATCAACCGCTCATAGACAGCCAACCGTTCTTCCACCTCAGCCTTTGTCAAACCGCTCACTTTGCCGATGAACTCAAAGTACTCCTCCGGCGTGAGAAAGTCGATGAGGAACCCCTCGTCAATATAGGCACCGGTGCGGTTTTTCCACTCCTCACTCAGTGCGGGATTGATAATGCTGCCGTCCTCGTAGGTGTATTCCACGGTGCCGTTGTCTGCTTTCAGCAGGTCGAGCATCAGACGGAACAAGGTAGTCTTGCCCGCTCCGTTGTTACCTACCAATCCGATGAGTTCACCATCCTGAATGCTGTACTCATCAATATCCACGGCAACATTGTCGCCGAATGCCTTTCTCAGGCCCTTGATGCTAATCATATATTTCTTATCTAAAAGTTCCGAATATTAATTTCAACACAGAGTTACAGAGATACAGAGTTCTTTTTGCCAGTGCGCTCCGGTTTTTTCAACACAGAGTTACAGAGATACAGAGATCTTTTTTCCAGTGCGCTCCGAGTTTTTCAACACAGAGTTACAGAGGTACAGAGTTTTTTGCCAGTGCGCTCCGAGTTTTTCAACACAGAGTTACAGAGATACAGATTTTTTTTGCCAGTGTGCTCCGAGTTTTTCAACACAGAGACACAGAGATACAGAGATTTTTTTGCCAGTGTGCTCCGAGTTTTTCAACACAGAGTTACAGAGGTACAGAGTTTTTTTGCCAGTGCGCTTCGAGTTTTTCAACACAGAGACACAAAGGTACAGAGATTTTTTTGCAATTGCGCTCTAAATTTTTCAACACAGAGACACAAAGATACAGAGATTTTTTTGCAATTGCGCTCTAAATTTTTCAACACAGAGGTACAAAGAATAAAATCTCTGTATCTCTGTATCTTTGTGTTGATATTTTCATATCTCTCACCTCTCACCTCTCACTTCTTTTTACAAAGATTTAATCTCTGTATCTCTGTATCTCTGTGTTGATATTCTCATATCTCTCACCTCTCACCACTTTTTACACCAATCCCTTACCGTGGCATTGCTTGAATTTCTTGCCGCTGCCGCAGGGACATGGGTCGTTGCGACCAGGCAACTTATCCTTCTTGATGGGCTGGGTGCGCTGTGCGGCGGTGGCGCGGGTGTCGTGGCTGGCAGCAGCCTTCTGGCCCTGATCCACCATCTCGTCGCCCTTGCTCTCATTGAAACGCTGGCTGTGCTTCTCAGGAGCCGCCTCCGACAGGCGGCGCTGCTGCTGTGCCTGTTCGGGAGTCTGCTCGGGCTGATACAACTGTCCGCGGGAGAGGATCTCGGTGGTGCGGTTGTTCATCTCGTCGATCATGTCGTCGAAGAGTTTTGCACTCTCAATCTTGAAGATGACCAGCGGGTCTTTCTGCTCTATCGAGGCACTGTTCTGCACGCTGTGCTTCAACTCGTCGAGCAGACGCAGGTTCTCTTTCCAACAGTCGTCGATGATGTGCAGCATCACCACTTTCTCAAATTGCTTGACCACAGACTTGCACTCGGTGTCATAGGCCTCTTTCAGGTCGCAGGGGATGTTCATGAAACCGCGTCCGTCGGTCATCGGCACATTCACACGTTGGTAAATCTGTCCCTGCTGCTCATAGACATCCTTGATGACACTCCAGGTGAGCGCCTGCAACTTGTCCATGCGGGCCTTGAAGGCATCCATCACAGCGGTGTAGGCTTTCTCGCAGAGGGCGTCGCGGTTGGTAGAGGCCAACTCCTGCTCGGTGAAGGGGCACTCGATATAGAAGGTCTTCACAAACATGTCGCTGCAGGCATGGTAGTCACCAGAATTGTTGTTGATGATGCTCACCACACGGTCCCAGAATACGTTGGCGATGTCCATGCCGATGCGCTCACCCATCAGGGCGTGGCGGCGCTTCTCATAGATCACTTTGCGCTGCTGGTTCATCACATCATCGTATTCGAGCAGACGCTTACGGATGCCGAAGTGGTTCTCCTCCACTTTCTTCTGAGCACGCTCGATGCTATTGTTGATCATCTTGTGCTCGATACGCTCGCCGTCCTGGAAACCGAACTTGTCCATCACCTTGGCGATGCGCTCGGAGGCGAACAGACGCATGAGTTTGTCCTCAAGCGATACGTAGAATACCGAACTGCCCGGGTCGCCCTGACGGCCGGCACGACCACGCAACTGGCGGTCGACGCGGCGGCTCTCATGGCGCTCGGTGCCGATGATGGCCAGACCGCCGGCAGCCTTCACCTCTGGGGTGAGTTTGATATCGGTACCACGACCGGCCATGTTGGTGGCGATGGTCACGGCGCCCAGCATACATTCTTTCTTGTTCCCGTTTTGGTCAATTACCTCACCGGGAGTGCTGCGGCCTGCCTGAGCCACGATGTCGGCCTCACGCTGGTGCAACTTGGCGTTGAGCACGTTGTGGGGGATATTGCGCATCTTGAGCATGCGGGAGAGCAACTCGGAGATGTCGACGGAGGTGGTACCCACAAGGGTGGGGCGACCAGACTCGCGCATGGCGACAATCTCGTCGATGACAGCCTTGTATTTCTCGCGCTGGGTCTTGTAGACGCGGTCGTTCATATCATTACGTGCCACGGGCTTGTTGGTGGGAATCTCCACCACGTCGAGTTTGTAGATATCCCAGAACTCACCGGCCTCGGTGATGGCGGTACCGGTCATACCTGCCAACTTGTGGTACATGCGGAAGTAGTTCTGGAGGGTGATGGTGGCATAGGTCTGTGTGGCTGCCTCCACCTTTACGTGCTCTTTGGCTTCCACGGCCTGATGCAGACCGTCGCTCCAGCGGCGGCCTTCCATGATACGGCCGGTCTGCTCGTCGACAATCTTCACCTCGCCGTCCATGATCACATACTCCTCATCCTTGTTGAACATGGTGTAGGCTTTCAGCAATTGCTGCAGGGTATGCACGCGCTCGCTTTGGGTGGCATAGTGGGCCATATACTCGTCTTTCAGTTTCAGACGCTCTTCGGCACTCAGGTCGTGGCGGTTCTCAAGGGCTGACATCTGTCCGGTGATGTCGGGCAGCACAAAGAGGTCCTTGTCGTCCACCTTCTGGGCCAGCCATTCCACACCTTTGTCGGTGAGGTCAACGGAGTTGATCTTCTCGTCGACAACGAAGTAGAGGGGAGCCACTGCCTCAGGCATGCGCTTGTTGTTGTTCTGCATATACTCTTCCTCGGTGGAGAGCATGCCGGCCTTGATGCCTTCCTCGGAGAGGTATTTGATGAGGGCCTTGTTCTTGGGAAGGGCCTTGAAGGAGCGGAAGAGGCTGAGGAAGCCCTCTGCCACCATCTTGCTGTCGTTGGTCTCGGTGCCCTTGGTGATCTTCTGACGGGCCTCGGCAAGCAACTCACCGGCCAGGCGGCGCTGCACGTTGACCAACTGCTCCACGAGGGGCTGATATTCCTCGAACATCTGGTCGTCGCCGCGCTCCACAGGACCGGAAATAATCAGCGGGGTACGGGCATCATCGATGAGCACGGAGTCAACCTCGTCGACAATGGCGTAGTTGTGGGCGCGCTGCACGAGGTCGGCGGGCGAGATGGCCATGTTGTCGCGGAGGTAGTCGAAACCGAACTCATTGTTGGTACCGAAAGTGATGTCGGCCTGATAGGCCTTGCGGCGCTCGGGGGAGTTGGGGCGGTGCTTGTCGATGCAGTCGACCGAAAGGCCGTTGAACTCGTAGAGAGGTCCCATCCACTCGGAGTCACGCTTGGCGAGGTAATCGTTCACTGTCACCACGTGGACACCGTTGCCGGTAAGGGCGTTGAGGAACACGGGGAGGGTGGCGACGAGGGTCTTTCCCTCACCAGTGGCCATCTCGGCAATCTTGCCCTGATGGAGCACGGCACCACCGAAGAGTTGCACGTCGTAGTGTACCATGTCCCACACCATGTCGTTGCCGCCGGCCATCCAGTGGTTGTGGTAAACGGCCTTGTCGTCCCTGATCTCCACAAAGTCGCGGGTGGCGGCCAACTCGCGGTCGAAGTCGTTGGCGGTAACGATGACCTCCTCGTTCTCGGCAAAGCGGCGGGCGGTTTCCTTGACGATGCTGAAAGCCACGGGAAGCACCTCGTCGAGGGCCTTCTCGTAGATCTCAAGTATCTCTTTCTCTATCTTATCTACCTGGTCGAAAATGACCTTGCGCTCATCGATGGGGGTGTCCTCTATCTTCGCTTTCAGTTCGTCTACCTGGGCACGCTCAGCCTTGGCGGAGTCCTGCACGTAGCGCTTGATTTCCTGGGTACGGGCACGCAGGGCATCATTGTCCAGGGCCTGAATCTCAGGATAGGCGGCTTTCACCTTTTCCACGATGGGTTGTATCAGCTTCATGTCACGTGAAGACTTGTTGCCGAATACGGATTGTAAAAAGTCTAAAAATCCCATTACTTTATCTTGTTGTTATTTTTTCGAATAATCGTGCAAAATTACGAATTTTATTTCAATCTACCAATTTTCAATCTTCAATCTACTAATTTTCAATCTTCAATCTACTAATTTTCAATCTTCAATCTTCAATTTTCAATCTCTTAGTTCGGGCGGATTTGCAATCCGACCGCCTATTAATATCAGCATTTGCAATGCGGAAAACATACCCTTATCCCTCATTTTTTTCATCCTTCATCCAGAAAAATGCCTGTAAATCTCTTCCTAGCAAAGACAGTGCCAAAATGAGCATGCCCTCGGCATAATGCTGGAAGAAACTGCCAATGAAGAACAAAATGAGGAGTCCCAACGACCATTTCCACCACCAATGGCGCTTGTGCCGGATGGCGGCGCGGACTACGGGGATAGCGAATATCAAGGGTATAGGATTGAAAAGCAGGATCTGCAGGTTGAGACTTACTGTGGGATGTTGCGAGAAAATCATCGCTGTCAGCAACAACCCGGCCAAACCGCATGCCACCATCAGCAACAGGTCATAGCCCCAAAAGATGCGGTGCCGCCGCCATTCGATCCATGTGACGAGCAGGGTGATGGCCAGGAGAATCAGGGCACACACCCAGGGGCGGAGTGGAAATCCTTTTTCTGTGATCTGCAGACCGGCTGGTACCACTGTCTCTGTGCGCAGCACCAATGGCCGCACGCTGTCACCAACGATGGTGGCGCTGGCGAAGTCCTTCATCAAGTTGTCGGGCAGGAACTGCCTCTCCTCACGCGTCGTCTTTTTGTCTGCGCCCACTCCGAGCAGGATGTCGTTGCCGAAGCGTGCCCAGGGCGAATCTTCGTTCCAGTCGTGTACCATGCTGCGGAAGGTGGCGCTGCTGTCGGCCGCACTGGTGAACTTCACCTCGCCGTCAATATGGGAGAGGAGCATGTCGCGGGCACGGGTGGTGCAGTTGTCGTGGAAATAATTGTAACGGTAAATGGGGTTGCGGCTGTTGGCTTCCAGCGCCTGGAGGATGCGCACCTTCTCCTCGTGGGTCAGGTTGAGCACTTGTTCGGTGACACTGCTGCCTCGCTCCCGATACTCCATCTCGAAATACCGGAAAGGGACTGAACCCATGCTGTAGTCGGTGAGCCCGAACACGAATCGCAGAACAAAATGGGGTTGGTTGAAGTCAAACAGTCCGTAGTTGACGGCGATATCACTGCCCGACGCCTTGTCATGCACGCGGATGGCGGTATGGCCGTACAGACTGTACACCTCGGAATGGGGTGAACAGGTGAGCAGACTGATTTCCAAGGAGTCCGTGGGAAGAGGGGCCGCTACAAGTGCAGAATCCGTTGGCTGAGCATTGGCAGAGTGGGACACGAAGAGGGCAATGAGTGCCCACAACAGTGAGAAAAAACGTTTTTTGCCTATCATGCCGCGAAGTTAGCGCAATCCTGACGCAATACAAAACAAAACCATCTTTTTTTGCTTTTTTGTCGCTAAAAACTTGTCGGAACGATTATTTTTGCTATATTTGCAAAATATTATAAAAAACACTAGTCTTACAATATTATAATACATGAAAATCGGTTTGTTTATCCCCTGTTACGTAGATGCCGTATATCCCGAAGTGGGTGTGGCAACCTACAAATTGCTGAAGCATTTGGGACTGGATGTCACGTATCCGCTCAACCAGACGTGCTGCGGACAGCCCATGGCCAATGCGGGCTTTGAGAAAATGGCCGTGCCACTTGCAGAGAAGTTCGAGGACATGTTCAAGGAGTTTGATTATGTCGTCGCACCTTCCGTGAGTTGCACTGCTTTTGTCAAGATCAACTATCCCCGTTTGCTCGAAGGCAAGCAAAAGTGTGTGACCGCTGAGAAAGCAATCGACGTCATCGCATTCCTCCACGATGTGGTGAAGGTGAAAAGTCTTCCGGGAGAGTTCCCACATAAGGTGAGCCTCCATAATTCATGCCACGGTGTAAGGGAATTGGGACTGAGTTCACCCAGTGAGATGCACGTGGACAAGTTCAATAAAATCAAAGACTTGCTTGAACTCAAGAAGGGTATCACCGTGGTGGAACCCGAGCGCCCCGATGAGTGCTGCGGATTTGGCGGGATGTTCTCCGTGGAGGAGACAGCCGTGTCGGCACAGATGGGAGCGGAGAAAGTGAAAAGGCACATCGACACAGGAGCGGAGTATGTCACCGGGCCTGATTGTTCCTGTCTCATGCACATGTCCGGAGTCGCCAAAAAACGCGGCATGGACATTCAGTTTAAACATGCAGTAGAAATTTTAGCAGCAGGACTATGAGCACACCACATTCAAAAGCAGCAAAGGAGTTCTTGAAGAACCAAAAATATGCCAGTTGGCATGATGCCACATTCTGGTCGGTGCGCACCAAGCGCGACAACATGGCACTCGGACTCGACGAGTGGGAGCAGTTGCGTGACAAGGCTTCGGCCATCAAGCGTCACACCGTGTCACACCTCGATGAATACCTCGAACAGTTCGCCACCAATGCGGAGAAAAACGGATGTATCGTCCACTGGGCGAAGGATGCCGCTGAGTTCAATGAGATTGTGCTGGGCATCCTGCGCGAGCATAAGGTGAAGAAAATCGTCAAGAGCAAGAGCATGCTCACCGAGGAGTGTGAGATGAACCCCTTTTTGGAGAAAAACGGCATCGAGGTGGTGGAGACCGACCTCGGCGAGCGCATCATCCAACTCAAGGGGCAGGCTCCCAGCCATATCGTGATGCCGGCCATCCACCTCAACCATGACGATGTGGGTGAACTTTTCGAGGAAAAACTTGGCACGGAGAAAGGTAATCACGACCCCACATACCTCACCTATATGGCTCGTCTGAGTCTCCGCAATGAGTTCCTTACAGCCGATGCGGGCATGACAGGCGCCAATTTCGGAATTGCTGAGACGGGCGACATCGTGGTGTGTACCAACGAGGGAAATGCCGATATGAGCACCTCTTGCCCCAAACTGCACATCGCTGCCATGGGATTGGAGAAAGTCATACCCAACTATGACTGTCTGGCTGTATTCCAGCGCATGCTCTGCCGTGCAGGTACCGGACAGCCCACCACCACGTTCACCAGCCACTTCAGGAAAGCCAGACCTACGGCACAGAAGATGCACATCATCCTGGTGGACAACGGCCGCAGCGAATGGGTGGGCAACCCTGAGCACTGGGAGACACTCAAGTGCATTAGGTGCGGCTCATGTATGAACACCTGCCCGGTATACCGGCGCAGTGGTGGCTATTCCTATACTTATTTCATCCCGGGACCGGTGGGCATCAACCTCGGTATGCTGCGCGACAAGCAGAAGCACAGCGGCAATGTCTCGGCATGCACCCTCTGCCTCAGTTGCCAGACGGTATGTCCCGTCAAAGTCGACCTCGGCGACCAAATCTACAAGTGGAGGCAGCAACTCGATGATTTCGGAACTGCCAACCCCGACAAGAAACGCATGTGCAAGGGCATGAAGATGCTCTTCGGAAGCAGTGGAATGTACAACACCGCGATGAAATTCGCACCCATGGCCAACTGGGTGCCGTCATTCCTCATGGAGTGCGGGCTCAATCCCTGGGCCGACGGTCACAAGATGATGCGATTCCCACGCTACTCGTTCCAGGAACTGTGGAAAAAAGGAAAAGTCAAGTGAGTATATATTTTTAAATTCAATATTGAACCAGCCCTCTTCCCCTCCTTTGGAGGGGGTAGGGGAGGTTCCCAAAAACCTCAAATCCATGAGCAAGAAAGAAGATATACTGTCAAAATACAGAAGCAACGTCAGGGAAAAATACGACATGCCCCGTCTGGATGACATCAAGGGCATCACCTATCCCGACCCACTCGTGCAGTTCATCTCGATGACTGAGAACGTGGGTGGTAAGGTCATCGAACTGGAACCCGGAAAGGATATCAATGAACTCATCCGCGAACTCTATCCTGATGCCAAGGAAATAGCCAGCAACTTGCCAGAGATCACCATTGCCACGCGCAATCCTGATACCATCGGTTCGCCGCAGGCTCTCAACGGCACTGACGTGGGGGTCATCAGGGGAATGTTCGGCGTGGCAGAGAATGCATGCGTCTGGATTCCGCAGGCCATGGTGGAAAAAGCCGTGTGCTTTATCTCAGAGAATCTCATCATCCTGCTGAAGAAGACAGAGATTGTCAACAACATGCACGAGGCATACAAGCGCATCGAGTTCAATGACTATGGTTACGGCACCTTCATCAGCGGTCCGTCCAAGACAGCGGATATCGCGCAGGTGCTCGTCATGGGAGCGCAGGCTGCCCGTAGTGCTACTGTCGTTCTTATCCCATAACTCCCAAACTCCCAAACTCCCAAACTCCTATACTCCTATACTCCTATACTCCTAAACTCCTAAACTTCATGAATATCAAAGTAAACGGAAAATCCATTGTCATTTTCAAGGGCGCGACAGCCCGGGATGCACTCCTGCGTTATTTCGCAAGGTGCGACATTGACAGAAGACACGCCAAAGATGCTGTCATCTATGACAAATGGGGCCATACCATCAGTCCTGACTCCCCCTTGACCAACAATCAGGAAATCACTTTCTCAACATCTGAAAAGGATGAATGATGGTATCTTCTGTGTGAAAGGGTAGGGACGCGATGTATCGCGTCCGCCATTCTTCCTAAATCATATGTCTAAACTCCTAAACTCCCAAACTCCTAAACTCCCAAACTTCTAAACTCCCAAACTTCTAAACTTCTAAACTTCTAAACTCCCAAACTTCTAAACTCCTAAACTCCTAAACTTCTAAACTCCTAAAAAATGCGCAACCTCCTTCTCTCATGCCTTTTGATGCTCACGGCACTGACATTTGCCACGGCGCAGACCCGTGAACTGCACATCCTCTCTGTCAACGACATGCATGCCACCCTCGACCACATGCCCATGCTGGCAGCCATCGCCGACAGCCTGCGTGAAATCGACAAACAGACACTCGTCTTTTCGGCGGGCGATAACCGTACAGGTGACCCGGTCAATGACCTTTATCCCATACCGACATATCCCATGACGGCACTGATGAACCTCATCGGATTTGACGCCACGGCGCTCGGCAACCATGAGTTCGACAGCGGACAGAAGGGACTGTCAAAGGTCATCACCACCTCCAACTTCCCCTATCTCTGTGCCAATATGAAGGCGGAGGCGGATTTGGGTATCCAGACGGAACCCTATCACATCTATGTCATCGACGGCATCAGAATCGGTGTGCTTGGCGTGGTGCAGTTAGGGGCGAGAGGATTGCCCGATTCACATCCCGATAACTTGAAAGGACTATCCTTCACACCACCCGAGGAGGTCATACCGAAATATGAGTGGCTCCGCGACAAGGTGGATATCTATATCCTGCTATCACATGTGGGATTTGAGGATGATGTGGCACTGGCTGAGAAATTCCCCTATTTCGACCTCATCATCGGCGGACATACACATACCCAACTCAAAGGGGGCGAACTGCACAACGGGGTGCTCATCACCCAGAATGAGAACAAACTCAAACTGGCTACCTACATCACGCTCAACGTGGTGGATGGCAAACTGGTGGGAAAAACGGCCAAGAACATCGATGTGAAAGGATATGGAAAGAAGAACGAGGTGGCGGTGGCGATGGTGAAATTCTTTGCTTCCAACCCAGAGTTCAAACGGGTGCTTACCACGGCGGAACGCGACTTCACCAATGTCGAGCAACTGGGAAGTCTCATGTGCGACGCGCTGAGGGAAATGACAGGGGCAGACATCGCACTGCAGAACGGCGGAGGTGTGAGAATGGCGAAAAAGAAAGCAGGACCATTTACTGTGAATGATGTGCTGCGCCTGGATCCTTTTGGAAACCAATGCATTGAGATGGAGGTCACTGGTGAGGAATTCAGGCAGATGTATATTTCGTGTTTCACCAACGACAGCCACGACCCGCCATTGGTGTCGGGAGTGCGGTGTGAACTCCTGGCTGATACCCTGAAGCGTGTGGTAAAGGATGTGCGCATTTACACGCCGGACGGCAAAAAACTGAAGAAAAACAAAATCTACAAAGTGGTCTGCAACAGTTATGTGGCCGCCATCTGCGATGCTCCCCGCAAAGATCAGGGGCACAGCATCGGCAAGCGTTGCTCTGACCTCCTCATCCATTTCCTCGATGGCCACGACCCCATCGACTATCATGACGTGAAAAGGTTGGAGATAATACATTCTCCAAGCAAGTAGTCAAGCGACTTACGCAATCCTTTACGCAACAGATGGACAAAAAACAGTGAAATAATTTCGCTGTTCACCAAAAATGCCGTATTTTTGTGCGTGAAAAGACAGACAACAAAAACAATTCATCAAAAAACAAACCTTTAAAAGAATGGCAAAAGTTATCACATTGGGCGAGATCATGCTCCGACTCTCGTCACCGGGACAGAAGAGATTCATTCAGAGCGACTATTTCGACGTGGTTTACGGCGGAGGCGAGGCCAACGTGGCTGTGAGTGCCGCCAACTACGGACATGAGGCTTACTTCGTGACAAAACTCCCGAAACACGAGATCGGACAGTGCGCAGTCAATGCTTTGCGCCGCTTCGGTGTTAAAACTGATTATATCGCACGTGGTGGTGACCGCGTGGGCATCTATTTCTTGGAGACTGGTGCTTCCATGCGCCCTTCCAAGGTGATTTACGACAGGGCCAAGAGTGCCATCGCTGAGGCTGAGCCAAGCGACTTCGATTTCGACCAGATCATGGAGGGGGCCCAGTGGTTCCACTGGAGTGGCATCACACCTGCCATCAGCGACAAGGCTGCAGAACTCACCAGACTGGCTTGCGAGGCTGCCAAGAGGCATGGCGTGACCGTGAGCGTCGACCTCAATTTCCGCAAGAAACTGTGGACCACAGAGAAAGCACAGAGCATCATGAAACCGCTGATGAAGTATGTCGATGTCTGCATCGGCAATGAGGAGGATGCCCAACTCTGCCTCGGATTCAAGCCGGAGGCTGACGTGGAAGGCGGAAAGACGGATGCTGAGGGCTACTATGGCATTTTTAAGGGAATGATGGAGACCTTCGGATTCAAATATGTGGTCAGCACACTCCGTGAGTCGTTCTCTGCCTCTCACAACGGATGGAAGGCTCTTATCTACAACGGCAAGGACTTCTACCAGAGCAAGCGCTACGACATCCAACCCATCATCGACCGCGTGGGTGGTGGTGACTCTTTCTCCGGTGGCCTCATCCACGGACTGCTTACCTATCCTGATGACCAGGGAAAGGCTCTTGAGTTTGCTGTGGCTGCTTCTGCACTCAAACACACCATTCCTGGCGATTTCAACCTCGTATCACGCGAGGAGGTGGAGAACCTCGCCGGTGGCGATGCCTCAGGCCGCGTACAGAGATAATGCAAATCATTGTAAATGAGATATAAGTAGTTCGGAAAAAATGGCAAAATTCAATAAAGTACAAGTGATTACCGCCATGCGCGAGACAGGCATGGTGCCAGTGTTCTATAACAGCGACCCCGAGGTGGTGAAGAATGTCGTCAAGGCATGCTATGACGGTGGCGTGAGAGTCTTTGAGTTCACCAACCGTGGCGATTTCGCACACGAGGTGTTCGCAGAGGTCAACAAATGGGTCATTGCCAACTGCCCGGAGATGATTATGGGTGTTGGTACCGTGGTGGATCCCGCTACTGCAGCCCTGTATCTGCAGTTGGGTGCCAACTTCATCGTAGGTCCCAACTTCAATCCCGCTATCTGTGAGGTGTGCAACCGCCGCCTCGTCCCCTATAGCCCGGGTTGTGGCTCTGTAAGCGAGATCAACAACGCCCAGGCCTTGGGATGCGATGTGACCAAGGTATTCCCCGCAGGAAATGTCGGCGGTCCCTCGTTTGTCAAGAATGTCATGGCTCCCCTGCGCTGGTCGAACATCATGGTCACAGGAGGTGTGTCGCCCGACGAGGAGAACCTCACCAACTGGATCAAGGCCGGCGTGCTGTGCGTGGGCATGGGTTCCAAACTCTTCCCCAAAGAGGTGGTGGCTGCCAAAAACTGGAAAGCCATCTCTGACAAATGTGAGGAGGCTCTTGGCTATATAGCCAAAGCACGCGGGTAATCCTGCAGATACTAAACAGAGATAAGTACCGTCGGGTCGAGATGCCTGGCGGTACTTTGTTCAACTTTCAGCAGTTGGACGTTATTTTGAAAGATGAAGAGTTGTCGTATGTGTCGTTTGTCTGGCCTGTTGGTGCTGTGGGGCATCTTGATGGCCATGTCGGCCTGCTCCGTGTCTGACGGGGAAAAGGTTGACAAACTCAACCGTGTGGCATACGATTTCAGATACCGCAACCTTGATTCCACACTCTATTATGCCAACGAAGCCATCAGGGCCGCGGGACGATATGACGGCGGACTGGCCGAGGCGTACAACAACAAGGCTTTCGTAAGCATCGCACGGATGCAATATGAGTTGGCGGCACTCCAACTCGACACCGTGCTCAATATAACAGACAATCAGGTGGAACTGCTTATTGCCGATGTCCAAAGGATGAGACTTTGCCAAAGACAATCGCGCAACAAGGACTTCTACACCTACCGCGAGAGTGCCACACTCAGACTCAAGCGCATCGAGGAAGAAGAAAGCACCCTCAATGAACATCAACTCGACCGAATGATTTATGCTCGGTCGGAACTCGACATCGTCACTTCCACCTATTATTATTATGTGGGCCTCGAGCAACAGTCGGTGGAGGCGATGGCGAAAATTGACCCCTACGGGAAAATTCTCTCCGACAACAGCCAACTGCTCAACTATCTGTATAATGTGGGTGCTGGCGGCATCATCACAGAAGGTACACAGGAGGAGATCAACCAGACGGAAATGGAGTATCTCTTCAAATGCTATGACCTTGCAGTCGAGTACAACTTCCCGTTCTGGGTGGCCAACTCACTACAGGCAATGAGTGAGCACCTGCAGGAACCAACACTCAGACAAAGGTTGCTCAACGACAACTATCCGGTCATACGCAACATCAATGTCGATGACATGCCCGACAGTTTGCTCGCAGGAAACCTCGCTCAGCGTTCGCTGGACATTTTTTTGGAATATGGGGATGTATATCAGACGGCGGGCAGTTACCGAACCCTCGCACAATGCTATTGGTATATTGGCGACTACAATTCATCGCTCGACTGTCTTTATGCAGCCCTGCACAACGACTCTGCCATCTATAAGGCTCCCGACCTCGTGGCTTCCATCCAGGAGCAACTCAGCGTATCGTATGCCGCTCTCAACAACAAGGAGGAGACCAACAGCAACAGACGTGACTATATCGCCATTCAGGACCGTACACGACAGGACCTGTATCTGGAGTCTCGTGCCGAGCAACTCGACACTGCCGTGAAACAACTCAATGTCATGATCGTGGCCATCATCATCGCTATGGCTCTCGCTGTGGCGGCTCTCTTTTTCTTCACCTATCTGAAGCGGAGAGACGACCGGCGCAATCCGGCTGATGAACTGCTGCAACCCTTGGAGGAATGGAAAAAGGAAAACCAACAAAGGTTGGAGCAACTCAATGAGCGCTATGAGGAGACCATGGAGAAAATGGCGGTCTGCGAACTGCATATTGACAACAACAAACGACTCAATCTGGAGCAAAGAGCCAAAGTCTCTCTTGCGAACATGGTGACGCCTTACCTCGACCGCATCCTCCTCGAAATCAGAAAACTCAACTCTGCCAACGAGGATGAGAAACGCAGGGAAGAACGATATGCCTATGTGGCTGAACTCACCGACCGCATTATGCAATACAACGATATCCTCACACAGTGGATTCAGTTGAGGAAGGGTGAACTGAGCCTCCACATTGAGAGTTTTCCCTTGCAGGCGCTTTTCGATATCGTGGCGCACAGCAGAAGGGGATTCCAGATGAAGGGCATCGAACTGGCAGTGAAACCTTCTGAACAATGGGTGAAGGCCGACCGCACCCTGACACTCTTTATGATCAACACCCTCGCCGACAATGCGCGCAAGTTTACCGCTGAGGGTGGAAGCGTGACCGTCTATGCCGACGACTCAGACAAATATGTGGAGGTGAGTGTGGAGGATACGGGCATCGGAATGACCGAGGAACAGATGGAGGATGCTTTCAGGGTGGAGAAAAAAAGTTTCCCCGAGGAAGGAGGCGACAGCAATACACCAAACACCCCCTCCCGCGAGCATGGACATGGCTTCGGACTGGTCAACTGCAAGGGCATCATCGAGAAATACAAGAAAATCAGTTCGCTCTTCAGCGTCTGCAGCATAGGGGTGGACAGTACCCCGGGCAAGGGAAGCCGTTTCTATTTCCGGCTGCCAAAAGGGGTGAGGAAAACGATGATGGTGCTCGCACTGATGATATGCGCAGCGACAGGTGCCCATGCCAATGCCCAGACCGACAGTTTGCTGGCACAGGCTGGCAGATACACATCGTTGGTGTCGAAATGCAATGAGGAGGACCGCTACAAGGAGGCAATCAGTTATGCTGATTCTGCCATCGTTGCTTTCAACAAGGCTTATAGGCTGATGGTGCCCAACGGATCGGACACCTTGGTGCTGCAGAGCAGCAAGTCTGTGCTCCAGTCTGAGATTTTCTGGTATCATGACAGACTGCCCGTTGATTTCAATGCCATACGCACCATGCGTAATGATGTGGCGGTGGCTGCACTGGCTCTCCATGAATGGGCTGTCTACAGATATAATAATAAGGTATACACCCAACTGTATAAGGAGATGTCGGCGGACAGCACGCTTGAGGAGTATTGCCGCACAATGCAGAAGTCGAAGGCAAACAAATATATGGCCATCGTGATTCTTATCATCCTGTCCCTCCTCATCTTCATGGCATATTTCCTTCTTTATTACAGGCATCAGGTCAACTATCGGTTCTGCTTGGACCGGGTGAAGGCTATGAATGATGTGCTGAGGGGAGAGGCTGACGATGAGCGGAAACTGTCGGAGATTGAACGGCTTGCCGGCGGAGGACGGAATGTGGGTGGAAAGGAGCGAAAAGCAACGGCATATGATGATGAGAGACTGCCACAGCAGTTGCAGGCCATCGCCGATGAACTCATCACCACCCTCCAGGAAAGCATTGAGGTCAGGCACAGAAGGTTGGCTGACATCGACCTCGCCGAGGATGAGGTGAAGAGGTGTGAGTTTGAGAACGACAAACTGCATGTATGCAATAGCGTGCTCGACAACTGCCTTAGCACATTGAAGCATGAAACCATGTATTATCCTTCAAGAATAAGAATGCTCATCGACAAGAGGGACGAACAACTTCAGAGTGTCTCCGAACTGGCGGATTATTACAAGGAACTGTATTCCATCCTCAGTCTTCAGGCTATGAGGCAGATGGAGAGCGTGCCTCCAGAGTGTGTGCCGGTGAAAATAGGACAGTTGTTGCCGGCAATGGCTCATCATCAATTGGCCGAGGTGGCTATCCTTGGCGACAGGCAGATGTTGAGATACCTGTTCGGCTTGCTGGCGAAACAGGGTGGGGGAGCGTCTCCCGACATGGTGGTCAGCGAGAGCGGAAATCGGTATGTGACCTTCCGCCTGTCTTACCCAAAGATGAAACTGACCGATGAGGAATGTCACGAACTGTTCAATCCTTCATTGGGAAACCTGCCTTTCCTGCTCTGCCGACAAATCGTCAGGGACATAGGTGATGCCACCAATGCGAGGGGATGTGGCATCAGGGCAGAGAACAACCAGGAAGGAATCACTGAACTGGTCGTTACACTGGTCAAGGCCAGGAACATGGCTGCATAATTCAAGATCATCAATTATTCACAATACAAACCATGGAACAATTTAAAATCATCATCGTAGAGGATGTGGCCCTGGAACTGAAAGGCACCGAGGGCATTATCCGCAATGACATTCCGGAAGCGCAGATCATCGGTACTGCCAACAATGAGATGACCTATTGGAAACTCATCAAACAGCAGTTGCCTGACCTCGTCTTGCTCGACCTCGGACTGGGTGGCTCTACCACCGTGGGGGTGGAAATATGCCGCCAGACAAAGGAACTGTACCCCAAAGTCAAGGTGCTGATCTTCACAGGTGAAATCCTCAATGAGAAATTATGGGTGGATGTCTTGGATGCCGGTGCTGACGGCATCATCCTCAAGAGCGGAGAACTGCTTACAAGGGGAGATGTGTTCAGCGTCATGAGCGGAAAACAACTGGTGTTCAATCAGCCCATTTTGGAGAAAATCGTAGAAAGGTTCAAGTACAGCGTAGGCAGCCAACTCATGAGGCAGGAGGCGCTTGTCAATTATGAGATTGACGAATATGATGAACGATTCCTCAGACATCTCGCACTTGGCTATACCAAAGAGCAAATCACCAATCTGAGAGGCATGCCGTTCGGAGTGAAGAGCCTGGAGAAAAGACAGAACGAACTGGTGCAGAAACTATTCCCTAATGGCAACAGCGGATATGGTGTCAACGCCACAAGACTGGTGGTGAGGGCCCTCGAACTCAGAATCTTGGATATTGACAACCTAATGCCTGATGAGGATTAAGAACCTCAGGAACATTCTCAACTGGGTGGTGCTGGTCATTCCGGCGATGCAGGTGCTGCTCTTTCTGGTGTCGTGGCTCATCAATGCCGCCTTGCCTGAGTCACAGGTGAGGTCGTTGTTGGGAAGCGAGGGCATCAGATGGTTCTTTGGTTCTTTTGTCGACAATGTGGCTGCGCCACCAATCGTATGGATCTTGGTGGCGGCCATCGCATACGGAGCAACAAGGGAGTCGGGCATCCTGGAGGCTATCCGGATGAGGAGCGATGAAAGGCGCTACAGACAAACCTTTGCCCTGCGCATCGTGGCCATCACTACTGTGCTGCTGTTGTTGGTATTGGCTTTCCTTACCTTGATGCCGCATGCCGCACTGCTCAGTGCGACAGGACAACTTTTTCCAAGCAGTTTCAGCAGAAGTTGCATTCCTGCCATTGCCTTCTGTATCATAGTGGATGCGGTCATTTATGGGATCCTGGCGGGAAAACTGAGGTCTCTCGATGATGTGGTGGCGGCTCTCACAAGGGGCATTGCCAGTGCCGCACCACTTATCCTGCTCTATGTCCTCGGAGCAGAACTTGCCGCCTCATGTGCCTATGTCTTCCATCTATGATGGCCTGCTAGTATTCTAGTCTTCCTAGTTTCCCTAGTTATCCTAGTTCATCTAGCCCATCTAGTTCATCTAGCCCATCTAGCCCGTAACTACTCAGTCTTTTTGTAAATAGCCAAAATCCCCCTTCAGATGGCTGTTGGATGTCGTTAATAATTCCTAAATGACATCCGCATAAATGTGACTCCAAAGGCATCCTCGACCTTTGGGTTTGATGCAACAAATTGG
>JAEEJK010000061.1 GCA_016281815.1 Prevotella sp.
GAGCAGTCCCTCAAAATTGGCCACAAACACATTGCCCATCTTGTCGGTCTCGATGTCGAAATTGGTGTTGTTGGCATGATAATCATTGGCCGTGAAATTGTGGATGAAAGGGATGCCCTGACCATGAGCCAAGGCTGTGAAACACAGAATTGCCAGGGTTGTCAGCAGTCTTCTCATCGGCTTGCCTCCTTTCCTTGGCTACCGATGAACTTCTCATAAGGTACGTCCTGTCCGATGAAATAGTTCCATTCCTCTTGGGTTAGGTTGCGCTTCAGTTTTTTCCTGATGGTTTCCACCATGAGCGGAACGGAGATGTTGACCGCGGTCAGGTTGCCTTTCGCATCACCCAACCAGAAAGAATTTTTAGATGCGTCGAAGGTGAAGTGCATGATCCAGTTACCGGTTTCAACCAGCGTCATCGGCTCCACCTTCTCATTGTCGGCCACCCAAAGGTTCACGCTGCCGTCATAACTGGCTGAGAAAAGCCGTCGGCCATTCAGTTTCATCTTTGAGATGCGTGAGAGATGCCCTATGAGTTTCTGCTTATTTCCCTTTTTGTCTGTGATCCAGATGGTGCCGTCGCTCATGCCGTAGGCTTCGATACCGGTGTTCTTCGACTCGCAGTAGGCTGTCACGGTTCCTTCCACGGGCACTTTTTGGGAGTCATAGTTCTCGATACCTCTCACCAGATGCATCATGCCTTTGTCGTCGAAGATCAGCGGCAAGCCTTCCTTGCGCGAACCCAAGATAATACGGAACGGAAGTTGCTTGGTGTTTCTGAGAATCATGCGCTTCAGGTCTATCAGACCAAAGGCTTGTTCTCCGATAACGAGCAGATTGTTCTCACTGATGTCGTGCAACCGCATGGGATGCTCTATCTTGTCAAGCACGATGGTATAGACGGTCTTCAGGTCTTTCAGGATGATGACGAGATGGCCTGTGCGGCTGACAGCGTAGATGTTTCCTGAATTACGGTCCACCAGCACGTCGCGGAAATCATACTTGCTGTTGTTGTAAAGGATGGTTGTCTTCAGCCGGTTGCCCCTTCTCTCGCTCAGAAGGATTTCACCATAGTTGCTGACAGAGACGAGCCCGTTGTCCATTCCTGGATAATGCTCTATATTCATCACTGCCCCCGGGTGCTCCGACCAGGAAACCTTGCTCTGGCTCGACCGCATGAGTGACTGGAAGACGGCGGGATAGTAGATGTCTCCTCCATATCGGGAGGTGTAGAGATAGGAGGCGTAACTCAACTGGTTGGCGATGTCTTCGTTGCCGGCCTGGGCTTGGATGGTGGAGATGGAGCCCAGCGAACGTCCGAGGGCGATGTAACTCAGCGTGTCGGCCTTGCGCTTCGAGAACTCTGCCTGGATGCGCTGGTGCTCAGCCAACTGCTGCTGTTGCTCTGCGACTTTCTGCTGCTGCTCAGCAAACTGGCGCTGCTTCTCTGCCACCGTCGAGGCTTCCACGGCCTTTTTCTCTGAGGCGACGGCGTTTTTCTCCGCCTCAAGGGCGTTCATCCGCTCCTGCTCAGAGCGCAGACGCATCTCATTGGCTACCCTTGTCTGACGGAGGGCTTCCTCTCGCTTCTCGTCAGAGATTTCTCTCTGCTCGTTGGCGATGTCCTCCATCTGGGCACTGACGCTCCTGTCCACTGCCGACCGCATCTCCTGTTTCTTCAGTTCGACAATCTGAGTTTGAAGGTCATTGACCTTCTTGCGCTCAAAATGCCAACCGAGGAAACCTGCGGCGGCGACTCCTGCCAGCAGAAGACCCGCGCATGCCGTTATGATCTGCTTCCTGTTCACGCAGTTGGGTGATTAGAGTCGTTTGAGGGCAAGCAACGTGATGTCGTCGCTCTGTTCCGCATCTCCTTCAAAGGCTTTCACATCGGCTTTCACCATGTCGATCATCTGCTGGCAATCCGTCTGTGAGGCACTTCTGAGCAGTGCCTCCAGACGCTCTTCACCATACTCCTCCTCTTGAGTGTTGAGGGCCTCTGTCACTCCGTCGGTATAGAGCAGCAGCGTATCGCCGGGTTCCAATTGGAGGGTCTTTTCTGTGAACGGATAGTCCTTGATAATTCCCGCAATGATGCAATCGCTGAAAGGCAGCCTTTCGACACGTCCATTGGCTTTGACCACATAGGGAGGGTTATGCCCGGCATTGGTATAGGTCACCTCACCTGTCTTTATATTGTAGATGCCATAAAACACGGTGACGAACATGCTGCTCACGGATTCTTCCGACAAGAGATTGTTGGAGTAGGACATGCACTCCGAGGGTTTGACACCCCTGAGACCTGTGGCGCGGATGAGCGTGCGGCTGACGGCCATGAAAATGGCTGCAGGGACGCCCTTTCCGCTCACATCGGCGATGACGAATCCGATACGGTCGGCGTCGATGCGGAAGAAATCGTAGAAATCTCCGCCTACGTCCTTGGCAGCATTCATCGATGCTGCGATATCAAGTTGATGGCTGTTTTCCGGGAAGGGTGGGAAAATGCGGGGCAGGATGGCCTGCTGAATCTCCCTCGCGACGGCGAGGTCGCCCTTGATGGACTCCAACTGGTTGTGTTCCTGCTGCATCTTCTTGATATAAGTGATTTGCTCGATGGCTTTCTCGATGGTCAGACTGAGGTCATCGAGGTCGATGGGCTTCGTCGCAAAGTCGAAGGCTCCGTTGTTCATCGCCTGGCGGATGTTGCCCATGTCGCCGTAGGCTGACACCATGATGCATTTCAGTGCAGGATTGCGCATCTCATTGATCTTGGTCAGCAGTGACAGTCCGTCCATCTCGGGCATGTTGATGTCGCTCAGGATTATGTCAAAGTCCTTTTCCTTGAGCAGCATCGTGAGTGCCTCCAATCCATTGTGGGCAAAACGGAACTCGTATTCTCCTTTTCTGATCTTCCTTCTGAAGTATTGTGTCAACAACAGTTCAAGGTCAAGTTCGTCATCAACACTGAGTATCTTTACAGCCATATGATTGATATTTGTTCTTTTAACTTGCGAAAGTAAGAAAAAAAATTAAGAATACCCCCAAAAAATGCCAAAAACTGCAAAAAACTTGTTCATGCAGTCGATTTTTCCTTTTTAAGGGACACATCTCCCACCTCTCACCTCTCACCCCTCACCTCTTAACTGCAAAAAGAACCGAAATCCCTTGGCATTTCTCCAATCATTTGCTATCTTTGCCGCATGGAATGGATGATCATTAAGACCTCGAATCTGTTGGTAAGGGTGGCCGTCGATGAAATTGTCTATATAAAGGCCGATGGCAATTATTGCGACCTGGTGCTCACCAATGGGCAGAAACGCAGGTTCACATCCCAGTTGCATGTATTTGAGAATCATATCAATTCGTTGAAAAATGCAGACATGTTCATACGTGTCGGCAGAAGCATTATTGTCAACAAGCAATACATCAGAATTATCGACCTATATGATCAGACTATCACGTTCGGTTACTTGCAGGCAAAGCCTGAGGAATTAGGAAGCATCTACACGGTGAAGGTATCACGGGATGCGTTGAAAGTACTTTTCGAAAGAATGTTGAAGGAGAGAGAACATGAACAATGATTTTGAAATTTTTGGACAGCACACCGATGAACAGAATAGGGAACCGGAAATTCCTGAGATCATCATCGTGCGTGACGAAGAAGATGCTCCGACACCGAATTCCCTTGCACCGACTGAGAACAAACGGAAGAAATGGCTGCGAAGATTGCTGAAAGCATTGGCGGTCGCTGTGATTGTGGCCTTGACCTTGGTGGCATTCAGGGCATGGAATTATTATCACAACATCGGAGTGTCTGTTTCGACAACTCCCAAGGAAAACATCAACAAACTGAAAATGCCGCCAAAGCAAGAAAAGGCTCAAGTCATCGTTACGAGTGACAGCATTCTTGGAGTAGACCTCGTTTTCCATGCCATTCACGGCCTTCGTGCAAATATAGAGTTTGAGGAACCCGACACGGCTGATGCGTCGGTCTATCTCTATTGTCGTTCTGCAGACCATAAGGTAGACTCTACCTATCTGGGCTCACTTGTCGTCGACGGGTTGGAAATGCAGAAAGACCAAAGCCGGCTTGGATACATGGCTATGGTTGGCGATCAGATGGTCATCGGCGTTTCACGCCGTGAAACAGTAAAAGATTATGTGGTGGAAAACGAAGGGTCGTTTTTCAGACAGTTCGTATTGGTCAGTGACGGAGAAATCCCACCTCAGTTTTTCCTGCACGGGAAAGTGGAGCGCAGGGCCATCGGCCGTATGAGAGACACGCTTTATTATATCGCTACCAAAAACAAGGAGACGCTTTGGGATTTCGCAGATGCGCTCCGTGAATACGGGTTCATTGACGCCATTTATATCACTGGAGGAAGCGACTACTGCTTCTATCGCTCTGCCAACGGACAAAGACATGATATAGGAAACATTAAAGAATATCCGCATAAGAAGTGGAAGGGCATCATCCCTTGGCTCGTGTTCAGGAAAATAGAGTGACAGACTTAACATTATTCATTTATAACAAGATTTTTTATTCTAACAAAAACTTATGAAGAACTATTTCAGATCATTGGCACTTGCAACAGCATTGATGAGTGCTTCAGCCATGATGGCACAGCCAGCAGGCGGTTTTGGAGGCTTTGGTGGCTTCCAGCAACAGACAAAATTGGAGACGTCCCAGGAATGGAAGGACGTGAACTATGCAGGTGATGACAAGGCTTATCACACTTGCGACATCTATCTCCCCAAACAGGTAAAAGCGTCCTATCCTGTGGTGGTGCACATCTATGGGAGTGCCTGGTTCTCCAACAACAGCAAGGGGGCGGCCGACCTTGGCACCATCGTGGCGGCGTTGCTCAATGCTGGCTATGCCGTGGTGTGCCCCAACCACCGTTCCAGCGGCGATGCCAAATGGCCTGCCCAAATCAACGACATCAAGGCTGTCATCCGTTTCGTGCGGGGTGAAGCAAAGAAATATAAGTTCGATACCTCTTTCATCGCCACATCCGGTTTCTCTTCGGGTGGACACCTCTCTTCTGTTTGCGCAACCACCAATGGCATAAAAGTGGCCAAGGTGGGCAAGGAGAGTGTTGATATTGAAGGCTCTGTGGGCAAATATACTAAGAAAAAGAGCCTCGTCAACGCTGCCTGCGACTGGTCGGGACCTGTTGACCTCACTGCCATGGATTGTGGCGACCACATGGCTTTCGGTGCTTCCAGTCCGGAGGATGTGCTGCTGGGTGGAACCAAACTGGCTGATGACCCCGACAAATATCTCGGATTGAGCGCTACCAACTATGTGGACAAGAAGGATGTGCCCATCATTATCTTCCATGGTGAGAAAGACAATGTGGTGCCTTGCTGCCAAGGCAAGAAATTCTATGAACTGCTGAAGGCTGCCGGTGTGAGGACAGAGGCTACCTTTGTGCCGGAAGGCGGTCATGGCATGGGCATGTACTCTGCTGAGAATTTGCAGAAAATGGTGAACTTCCTTGATGCGGTTCGTCTGAAGAAAAAGTAGACCTTGCTGTCGTCATGCGACCATAAAAAGCGGCTCTCCACCATGGAGGGCCGCTTTATTCTTGGTGTAGCAGGATAGACTTCTTTATCTTATCTTCCGAGGAAAACCTTCCTGGAGGTACCGTCACTGCGCTTCTCGATATACATTCCGCGGGGCACTGTCATGCGGCGTCCTTGCAGGTCAAAGTATTCAGTGTGAGACGACTGACAGTCTTCGGATTTCAGTTCACGGATGGCGGTCTCTTCCTTCTCTATCATGAAGATATATGTATTGAGACTGCGGGCGGGCAAACTGACGGTCAGTTCCTGAACGGGTTCATTGATGGTGATGGGGGATTCCTGGCAAAGCGACTCGTTCGACGTGGACAGCAGGTGTACGCCGCTCTTCACTTTTACGGGCAGTTTGAGTTTCAGGTCATGGGCGTTCTTTGTGGTGTCGATGGCCATGACGATGAGCGAATCGCCTTTGATATAGGCAGATGTCTCAAAAGCAGAGTTGGTGCCGGTGTTGACGCTGGCTTTGGTGCCGAGGCGGGTTGAGCCGGTGACGTGCTTCGAGAAATGAGACATGACGAAGGCGCGGGGCAGGAGTTGATTCTTGGTGTTGCCGGGATTATACTTCGTCTCGCCGGTGCCGACAAAGGCCCAGTGGGCGCGCATATACCAGTAGATGTAGCCAGTACAGCCCGACAACATACATTCGTTGAGTTCCTCAGCAAAAATCAACTGTTCGTGCCAGTTGGGCAGGCGGTTGATATTGTCGGTCACAGAGTGCTCCGTCATCCAGACTTCCTTTCCATATTTGGCGGCCAAGGTCGAGGCACTCTTCATGTTCCCCAATGGCGGATGACCGTAGAGGTGACCTGCGATGATGTCTATCTGGTCACGAGCCACCTCGTCTCTCAGCAACGTGTTGGAGTAATTGGGGTCGAAACCTAATGGCTCTGCACTGATCAGCCTCACTCCTTTATAGGTTTCCCTGTCAAGCATGTGGGCATAGTTCTTCACCAATTTGAGTTGCTGCTGTGCCGTGTAGAGACAGCCGGAGTAGTCCACCCACCAGTCGGGCTCGTTTTGGATGGATACGGCATCCACATCAACACCTTTCGACTTCATATACTTCAGAAACGAGTTCAGCCAGGGGAAGAACTTCTCGTAGCAGTCCTCGCGCAGTTGGCCTCGTTTTCTGCCCTGATCATCGCTGTTGCCGCCCTGGGCTGTGCCGTTGGTCTTGTACTCACCGGGGGGTGACCATGGCGTGCCGAAGACAATGCCGCCGCGCTGCTTGACGATTTTTGCTGATGGCACCGAACCTTGCCAGTCATAGGGCGTATCCCAGTTGCCCCATTCGGGAACCTTTACATCGCCCACGAAATTGGGGGAGATTTCCATGCGCATGATGTTAAGTCCAATTTTCGATGTCGGGCCATAGAGCAGTGTCACGGGCTTAGTGTCGGTGCCTAACGGGCACATGGCTCCGTCACAGGCGGCAGCACCAAAGCCTGTCACTGTCTGATAGCGGGTGCTGTCTACTGTTACCGTGATCACTCCGGCATGGACAGCAGTGGCTACAGCCAACGCAAAAAAAGAAGTAAAGAGATGTTTCATTTGTGCTGATTGGTTTATAATGATGATAGTTATTCGGCCTTTTGTTATGCAAAATTACAGTTTTAATTGTTGGTGACCAAATATAATCTTCTTTTAAGCATCTTATGAAACATAAACTCACATAACTTGAACAAAATCAAATAAAAAAGAGTGAGGTTGCAGGGTCACCCCCACAACCTCACAACTTCAAGTCTCGTATTCCTCACTTTTCGCCACTTACTTTAGTGCGAGATTTTTTTCTTTCTTCTCCAGGGCTGCAATCTTCTTATCAAGTTTTTTTACCTGCCCTTCGAGGATGGCCATCTCAGAGACGTCCTGTGCCGGTTGGTAATACATACCTGCTACCATTGCATGCTCCTTGTTGCGGTCGGCCTTGGCTTTTTCGAGTTTGTTCATCACGTTGGCTTTCTTCTGCTCCAGTTTGGCAATCTCTACATTGATTTCCTTCACCTGCTTGATGATAGCGTTGCTGAACACGTTGCTTAACGTACCGCTCATTTCGGTATCGTTGTTCTGGGCGTTATACATGGCGTTGGATTTGTCGTAATTTGCTATGCTCCAAATGGCCACTGACATTGCTCCTGTCAAAAGGAATGCTGCTAACACTCTCTTACTGTTCTTGAAAAAATTCTTCGTTTTCATAATTCTTATTTTTTTTATTGTTTGACTTTTTTGTTTTTTCGTTTTGACAATGCAAATGTAACCACTAAATCACCTCATTCCTAATTTTTTCATCATTTCCCTTCCATAATGATGCGACACACGCGCCTATTTGTGACAAATCGACGGAACACCCTCCATATTTGTCGCACGACATGGTTTTTTGTTCAAAAATTCAACTTCCGCTTGTCGTCCCCATTCGGCCAAAACTGTCTCTCCCAAGTAATAAAAGGTAATGGCTTTTACTTCTCAGCGAAGCGATAACTTCTTAACTACTTAACTACTTACAAGTTGAGCAAATGAGAAACTTGAATTCAAAAATAGGCAGTTTTATTTTGCTCATAACTTAATTTTTATTAAATTTGCAGCGAAATGTGAACGGTCAAGGGATTGCCGTGTGAATATTGTGTTTGCCAAGCATTTGAGAATAGACATATTTCATTAACTTTATTATTATATGGCTCAAGTAATCAAATTACGAAAAGGCCTTGACATCAACCTCGCAGGAAAAGCCAGTACCCAAAGGGTGACGGTGAAACCTTCGGGCGAATACGCTTTGGTGCCCAGTGATTTCACGGGAGTAATGCCCAAAGTAGTGGTCCGGGAGGGAGATCAGGTCAAGGCCGGGGATGCCTTGTTCGTCAACAAGAAATTCCCTGAGGTGGCTTTTGCCTCGCCAGTCAGTGGCACCGTCACGGCGGTGGTAAGGGGTGAGCGGCGCAAATTGCTGTGCGTGAAGGTGAAGGCCGATGAGAAACAGTCCTATCGGGACTTTGGGGTCAAGGACCCGGCAAAACTCGATGGGGAAACCGTGGTGAAAGCGTTGCTGGAAGGCGGACTGTTCGGCTACATCAACCAATTGCCCTACGCGGTGTCGACCACACCTGACACCATGCCCAAATCTATCTTTGTGAGTGCTTTCAGAGACATGCCGCTTTCCGCTGACTTCGACATCGAACTCCAAGGCAACGAGAAGGCTTTCCAAACAGGTCTTTCTGCACTCAGCCGTGTGGCCAAGACTTATCTTGGCATTTCCAAGTCACAGGCGTCGGGACCCCTCTCCAATATAAAAGATGTGGAGGTGAATGTGTTCGACGGTCCTTGTCCCGCTGCCAATGTGGGCGTGCAGATCAACCACCTCGACCCGGTCAACAAGGGAGAAGTGGTGTGGACAGTGGATCCCACATCCGTCATTTTTATCGGCAGACTCTTCGGTGAGGGTAAGGTGGACCTCTGCCGCACCATCGCACTGGCCGGAAGCGAGATGAACAATCCCTGCTATGCCGACGTGATGGTGGGACAACCGCTTCGTGATGTGCTCGCAGGCCATTTCGACGGACGGGAGCATGTCCGCCTCATCAGTGGCAATCCGCTCACAGGTACCAAATGCAGCCTCGACGACTTTGTGGGGGCTCATGCCTCTGAGGTGACCGCCATCCCCGAGGGTGATGACAACGACGAGATCCTGGGATGGATCATGCCCCGCTTCAAGCAGTTCTCTGCCAACCGCAGTTACTTCTCATGGCTTTTAGGCAAGAACCGTGAGTATACGCTCGATGCCCGCGTCAAGGGCGGGGAGCGCCACATGATCATGAGCGGTGAATACGACAGCGTGTTGCCTATGGATATTTATCCCGAGTACCTCATCAAGGCCATTATCACGGGCAACATCGACAAACAGGAACAACTCGGCATCTATGAGGTCTCCCCGGAGGATTTCGCCTTGGCGGAGTTTGTTGACTCTTCAAAACTCGAGTTGCAGCGCATCGTACGCGAAGGACTCGACCTGCTCAGAAAAGAGAACGCGTAATCACTTAAAGCACTTGGAATTATGTCATTGAGAAATTATCTGAACAAAATCAAACCTGCCTTCGAGGAAGGCGGGAAGTTGCACGCTTTCAGAAGCGTGTTCGACGGATTCGAGACGTTCCTCTACGTGCCCAACACCACTGCCCGCAGTGGTGCCCATATCCATGATGCCATCGACTCGAAGCGCATCATGAGTATGGTGGTGATCGCACTCATGCCGGCCATGCTGTTCGGCATGTACAACGTGGGATATCAGAACTATCTCGCTGCAGGCACACTCGATCAGGCAGGGTTCTGGAGCATCTTCTTCTATGGATTCCTGGCCGTTCTGCCCAAAATCCTGGTCAGTTATATCGTAGGACTGGGCATCGAGTTTGCATGGGCACAGTGGAAAGGTGAGGAGATCCAGGAGGGCTATCTGGTTTCTGGCATCATTATTCCGCTCATCGTTCCGGTGGGCTGTCCGCTGTGGATACTGGCCATCGCCTGTGCGTTCGCTGTCATCTTCGCCAAGGAGATTTTCGGCGGAACGGGTATGAACATCTTCAATGTCGCCCTGGTCACACGTGCCTTCCTCTTCTTCTCCTATCCGCAGAAGATGAGCGGTGACACCGTGTGGGTCGCTTCCGACAAAATCTTCGGATTGGGCAATACCCTTCCCGATTCCTATACCTGCGCCACTCCGCTCGCACAAGTAGGGCAGGGGACTGAGGTCTCCTCCAACCTTTGCGACATGATCACAGGATTCATTCCTGGTTCCATCGGTGAGACCAGCGTCATCGCCATCGCCCTCGGTGCCATCCTGCTCCTTTGGACAGGCATCGCTTCGTGGAAGACAATGTTGAGTGTCTTCGTTGGCGGAAGCCTTATGGCTGCCATCTTCGAGGCTGTGGGCATGACCACCATCCCGTTCTACGAGCATCTCGTACTGGGTGGCTTCGCCTTCGGTGCTGTCTTCATGGCCACCGACCCAGTCACCAGTGCTCGCACCGAATGTGGCAAGTGGGTCTATGGCTTCCTCATCGGTGTCATGGCCATCATCATCCGTGTGATGAACCCGGGCTATCCCGAGGGTATGATGCTCGCCATCCTCTTCATGAACATGTTCGCACCGCTCATCGACCATTGTGTGGTGCAGCGCAATGTCTCCAAGCGTATGAAACGTATCACCTCTAAATAATATATGACTATGGCAAATGATACAAAGAAGGGATTGAACACCAATTCAAATACCTACACCATTATCTATTCGGCCATCATGGTCATTATCGTGGCCTTCCTGCTTGCCTTTGTCTATCAGATGCTCAAGGACAGACAGGATGCCAACGTGGCGCTCGACAAGAAAAAGCAAATCCTCTACGCTCTCAACATCAGAGGACTGAGCGACAGCGAGGCGGCTGCCAAATATAATGAGGTGGTGCTCAGCGATGTCATCCTCAATGATGACGGAGTTGCTACACCCAACGACCATGAAGGCGCTGAGAACAACGGATTCCTGCTCAACAGTGCTGACTACAAGAATGGCGACCTGGTCGTCTATTTCTGCAAAGTCGACGGTGAGGACAAATATGTCGTGCCTGTCTATGGAATGGGCCTCTGGGGACCTATCAATGGTTATGTGGCCGTTAATGCCGACGGAAACACCATTTATGGGGCTTATTTCAATCATGAGGGTGAAACTGCCGGCCTCGGTGCAGAGATCAAGGACAGCAAGGAATGGCAGGAGCGCTTCCAAGGCAAGAAGATCTATGCCGAGGGCAGCGACGATGTCGCCTTGTCTGTGGAAAAGAATGTCAGCAACCCGGCCAGTGAGGTGGATGCCGTCACCGGTGCCACGCTCACCTCAAATGGTGTGCGCGACATGCTCAAGGAGGGCTTTGCCAAATATGCCGTATACTTCAAGTCACTTCAAAATAACGGAGAACAATAGATATGAGTAAACTGTTTTCAAAGGAGAACAAAGAGGCTTTTGCCAAACCGCTCAACCTCGACCATCCCATCCTCATTCAGGTGCTGGGCATCTGTTCCGCGCTGGCTGTCACGTCACAACTCAAGCCGGCCATCGTCATGGGACTCGCCGTCACCATCATCACGGCTTTCTCCAACGTCATTATATCTTTGATACGTAACACCATCCCCAACCGCATCAGAATCATCGTGCAACTGGTGGTGGTGGCCACGCTCGTCACCATCGTCAGCCAGGTGCTCAAGGCTTTCGCCTACGATGTGAGCGTGCAACTCTCTGTTTATGTGGGACTCATCATCACCAACTGCATCCTGATGGGACGACTCGAGGCTTTCGCCATGATGAACAAGCCTTGGCCAAGTTTCCTCGACGGTGTGGGCAACGGACTGGGCTATGCGATGATTCTTGTCATCGTGGGCGCTTTGCGCGAATTGCTCGGACGTGGCACATTGCTCGGGTTCCAAATCATCCCGCAGGCTGTGTATGATGCCGGATATATCAATAATGGAATGATGACCATGCCGGCCATGGCGCTCATCCTGCTCGGATGTGTCATCTGGGTACATAGGGCTTACTTTTACAAGGAGGAGAAATGATTATGGAACATCTCGTTAGTTTGTTTTTCAGGTCGATCTTCGTCGACAACATGATTTTCGCGTTCTTCCTTGGAATGTGCTCCTTCCTGGCCGTTTCAAAGAACGTCAAGACTTCACTCGGACTCGGACTCGCCGTCACTTTCGTGCTGCTGGTCACCGTCCCGGTCGACTATCTGCTCCAGACCAAAGTGCTGGGTCCCGACTGCCTCATCCCGGGCGTCGACCTCTCTTATCTCAGTTTCATCCTCTTCATCGCCGTCATTGCAGGCATGGTGCAACTGGTGGAGATGACCGTCGAGAAGTATTCACCGTCGCTCTATGCGGCACTGGGTATCTTCCTGCCGCTCATCGCTGTCAACTGTGCCATCATGGGCGCGTCGCTCTTCATGCAGCAGCGCATCAACCTCGACCCGTCGAGTTCGCAGTATATCGGCAGCCTGCTCGATGCGCTCGTCTATGCGCTCGGCAGCGGCATCGGATGGACGCTGGCCATCGTGGCCATGGGTGCCATCAGGGAGAAGATGGAGTACAGCGATGTGCCTGAGCCCCTGCGCGGACTGGGCATCACGTTCATTACCGTAGGCCTCATGGCTCTGGCCATGATGTGCTTCTCAGGTCTTAACATCTAAAGAAAGGAGGATAAGAATTATGTTTCAATTTATTTTAGCAAGTATAGGAGTTTTCCTTGTTATCATTCTCCTTTTGGTCATCATTTTGCTGGTGGCGAAGAAATACCTGTCGCCAAGTGGCAATGTCAACATTCTCATCAATGGCGACAAGACCATCTCAGTGGGGCAGGGCAGCAGCCTCATGACCACACTCAATGAGAACGGCATCTTCCTGCCATCGGCTTGCGGCGGAAAGGCTTCGTGCGGACAGTGCAAGGTGCAGGTGCTGGAAGGTGGCGGCGAGATCCTCGACTCAGAAAAGCCGCACTTCACACGCAAGGAAATCAAGGACCATTGGCGTCTCGGATGCCAGTGCAAAGTGAAGGGTGACCTCAAAATCAAGGTGCCCGAGAGTGTGCTGGGTGTCAAGGAATGGGAGTGCACCGTCATCTCCAACAAAAACGTGTCGTCGTTTATCAAGGAGTTCATTGTCGCATTGCCTCCGGGTGAGCACATGGACTTCATCCCAGGCTCGTATGCCCAGATCAAGATTCCGGCATACGACTGCATTGACTACGACAAGGATTTCGACAAGGAGGACATCGGAAAGGATTATATCGGTTCGTGGGAGCACTTCAACATCTTCTCGCTGAAGGCACACAACCCGGAGCCTACCATCCGTGCCTACTCCATGGCGAATTACCCGGCCGAGGGCGACCGCATCACACTGACCGTGCGTATTGCCACCACACCGTTCAAGCCGAAACCGGAGGTGGGATTCCAGGATGTGCCCACGGGCATCGCCTCTTCCTACATCTTCTCGCGCAAACCGGGCGACAAGGTGATCATGAGCGGTCCCTATGGTGACTTCCATCCTATCTTCGACTCCAAGAAGGAGATGATTTGGGTAGGTGGTGGTGCCGGTATGGCTCCTCTACGCGCTCAGATCATGCACATGACGAAAACCTTGCAGACACGCGACCGTGAGATGCATTTCTTCTACGGGGCAAGGGCACTGGTAGAGGCTTTCTTCATTGAGGACTTCCTCGCACTGGAGAAGGAATTCCCCAACTTCCATTTCCACCTCGCACTCGACCGTCCTGACCCTGCAGCAGATGAGGCTGGCGTGAAATACACAGCCGGATTCGTACATCAGGTGATGTATGAGACCTATCTCAAGGACCATGAGGCTCCTGAGGATATCGAGTACTACATGTGCGGTCCGGGACCCATGTCCAAGGCCGTTCAGGGAATGCTCGATTCGTTGGGCGTTGAGCCTGAGAGCATCATGTTCGACAATTTCGGATAAAGACAAATGGCTTCGGATTTTCCGAAGCCATTTGCTTTATAAGCCTTTGTACCTTTGTGTTGAAATGCCTTGAAAACCTTCACATGGTAATGCTCGTCGCCATGAACGAATTTCTCGCTGTTCGGGGCCATAATCAATGTGATTCTTTTTCTCATCGACATCACTAAACCGCCACAAATAAAAAGCACAGCCTCTGTGATCACAGGGGCTGTGCTTCTGAAAATTCTTGTGGTTTCTTACAGTTGATCCCAACCTGAATGTCATTCCTCAACATCCCAGAGGTTGCTTTCACCAGCCCTGGCTGGACCACTGCCACAGCCGCCATAGCCGATGGGTGCATCGTCGAGGTTGGTCACCACATTGAAGGATTTCTAATTGCCATTGAAAATCATGTTCACCAATACCATCACATCGGTCACGGTGATTTTTCCATCTCCGTTGGTATCGGCATTCTCCTCGATGAAAATCTCATTGACATGGCCCAAGATATGGTTGACCAACAGCATCACGTCGGTTACTGTAATTGCCCAGTCACCGTTCACGTCGCCAAGATATACTAACTTTGTCACCATCTGTGTGGCCTCATGGGCTGCATTGGCCTGGAAATAAGCACGGAAAGGGCCTACGCAGGCATCTGCCACACCCTGAGCCACCTTGTGCCAGTTGCCATCGCTCTGCAGTATGTAGGCGGGCTTGTTGGCGTCGGCACAGAGTTGGGCATTGGAGATGGTCTCGTTACTGCCCTTGAAGTCAAAGCCGGAGATGGTTGTGGTTTTCAAATTTGGAACAGGGATTTCAACGGTTTCAGTATTGCTGAGACTCACCTCGCCATCACCATCTACTACTACATAATAAGGTGTATAGGCAGTCATCGTCTTGCTTTCCACCTCTTTGAAGGTGACAGTGGTGATGCCCTCGGTAGTCTCTACCGCCGTTGGGGCATAGACCTTCGCATTAGTGGCGGTAAGCGTCAGGTCGTAGGGCAGGCAGACGGTGTAGCCGCAGCGCTGGAACTTGTAGCCCGACTCAGTGAAGACGGGAGTGGCCTGAAGTGTGCGGTTGTAGGTGATGCCATTTGTTGCCGTGATGGCCACAGGAGGATTGAAGTCCCAGCCGTCGGTCAGGATGATGCTGTTGGCCGTGCCTTCAATCACGATGTTAGGTTCGTTGGCAGCAACTGTGTGTCCGGATGGCAGATAGACGATGGTGCTCTGGCTAAGTCCGTAGAACGGAGAGTTGGGGTCGTGGCGGTCGGCGGTGTAGGTGGTGGCTGTTCCCGACTCCAAGTCGATGGCTGTAATGGAGGCCATGTTGATATAGCGCAGGTTGGTAGCCCCATTGAAGGCACCCTTGCCCAACTCATATTTGTTGTACGAGGGTAATGTAATACTTGTCAATCCTGTGCAACCAGCGAAACAGTCGGGGAAGATTTTTACATTTTTTTTACTCGTACTAGCTTGATTTATTATGTAATCGCCAGTCTTTCCAGCTGCACAGGCAATGACGAACATGATATCGGTGTTGTGCATCAAGACGCCATCCTCGCAATAATAGGAGTTGTCGTTGGGATTGCCATCTGTCGTTTTCAGAGTAGTCAACTTGGGGCAGTAGGCAATGAAGTTGTCATCATGATGGGCAAATTTCTTGCCTATGCTGAACGACGTGAGGTTGTCGCAGCCACGGAAGGCGCGGGCATGTACATACTCCACGGCATCAGGCAGGACGACTTCGGTCAGGGCGTCGCAATCCTCGAAGGCACTCGCGCCGATGTCTGTCACGTTGCTGCCGATGGTGAGCGTCTGCAGGGTGCTGTTGCCCTTGAATACCTCGGGAAGGATGGCGGTGACAGGCTTGCCGCTGTAGGTGTCGGGGATGGTGAGTGTTGTGGCCTCACCCTCGTAGGCACACACCTCGAAGGCCGTAGGATTGGCGGGCGTGCCCACCGGGGTATAGACCAGACCGTTGTCGGATTTCCATAACACCATATGGTTCATGTACATATCCTTCAGCGTGGTAGGAATGGGATAGTCGATATGGTTCCCTGTGAAGTAGGTCCAGTCATCGCCCAATTGCGCCTTGGCAGCATCGCCCGTCATGAGGGCTTCTGTGTCAAATGCCTTGTTTCCGCTTTGCGTGAGTTTGACATATTCGTTTTCCGTTATTGCGCCAACGGTATTGATGTCGCTGCCAGAAGTCCAGTAGGCGCAGTTGGTGATGATATTGTTGCGTGGCTCTTGATCTTGCACCTTGCTATCCACCTCGCCTATCACATATCCAAACTTCATTTCTTTTGAACCGCTTTGCGTCAGCGTGTTCCTAGCCATACACCTGTTGACGGTGGCCCTTACAGCATAGCCGATGATGCCTCCCAAAGGACAGCCCTTGGTTTTGTTGGTCTGGATATGGTGCGACGCCGCGCAGTCGCTGACGGTCACATCGAAGTAGGCCTCGCCCAAAATGCCGCCACTCCGTAACACTGTGCCCTTGATGACACCGCTGAACACGCAGCGCTCGATGACGGACTTGGAATAGGCAAAGCCCACGATGCCGCCACAGTACAGGTCTCCATTCACCGTGTAATAGTCATCGCCAGAGTCAGTGCCAGTGACGAGCACGTCGCTGATGCGCATATCATTAAGTGCACAGCCCAGCAGGGTTCCCACATAATCATGACCATAAACCTTCGGATTGAGCAGGTGCAGGTTATAAATGGTGGCATGTCTGGCATAGCCGAAGAGTCCGACATTGTCTTCTTCCGGCCGATTGATGCAGAGGTTCTGGATGGTATGGCCTCCGCCGTCGAACACTCCGTCGAAGGGATTGCTCTCGGTGCCGATGGGCGTCCAGTTGGTTTCCGATGCCAAGTCAATGTCGGCCGTGAGTACCACCGAATTGTTTGAACTTCCTTTATATTGATCTCCATTGTTCACGGCATTGCGGAAAGCCTTCAACTCATCCAGCGACCCTATAGTCTGCGGCTCGTCGGTCAGTTCATAGATGCGGTTGAAGGCCTCCTGCCAGCCCACTATTTCTTTGGCTTTTGTCTGAGTGCCGTCGAACTTGGTGCTCAGATAGCTGTCTGTGGCGCCGCTGGGTACGTAGAGTATGCGCGTAGCAGCCATCTTCTCCATGCTTTTCGTCGTGCCGAGCGCGGCAAACACGTCGTTCCACAGCCATGTGGGAGCTGTGGTGGCCAAACACTTCACGTTGCGCAGCGATGCCAACTCCGAGAAGGCTCCAGAGCCGATGGTCTTCAGGGTGGAGGGCAGCACGACATTGGTCAGCTTAGAACAGCCCACAAAGGCGAAGTCGCCAATATGCTCCACGCCCTCCTCAATGGTGACTTTGGTAATTCCTGTGCAGAAGCGAAAGGCCATGGGGCCCACTTTCACCTTCCACGTGTGCCCCCCTTCGGTATAGGTGCTGGGAATGACTATCTCTCCCTCCTCATAATGCGAGATACAAGCATTGAGGCCATTGCCCAGCGATACGGTATTGTCGTCGGTGTCGAAGGTGCCCACCACATGGTATAAAGTGTTTTCGTTGAGCGTCAACGTCATCCATCCATGATAACGGTAGGCAGATGCTGACAGCGAGAGCAGGCACACAAGAACTAGCGTAATATATTTCTTTGTCATATCTATTCTAATCTCTAAACTTCTAAATCCTAACTCTAATTGTCTCCCGTCAGCACCCATTTGAACAGCCAATAGTCGGGTGTAATGCCTGCTATGACCATTGATGAACCGAAGAAGAAGAAATCCTTGCCAGCAGCCACATGGTCGTTGGCAGCAGGATTATCATAGATGAATACGCTGGCCTCTGCCTTAGATGCCGACGTGGGGTTAACCCCGGCTACTAAGCACCTCGCAGAAGTCGTATAATAGGTCAGCGATGGTTGGTTCTTGATGAACGAGAGCAGGTTGGCATAGGGCACCACCGTGTCGTAGGTGGAGTGGTAGAAGGCGATGCGGTGCGATGGTGTCCAGCCCACAGTGAGGTTGTTGCTCTCTAAGGCGCGGTGCAGGTCTTCCATGGTTCCGCGTCCGGTGGGGGTTATGCGGTTGCCGTATTCGTCCTCGAAGTTGCTCTTGGTGTTGAAATAGTTGTAGGCTTCACGGGTCAGCATATACTCCATCTTACCCCACACGTTGTCGCCGTCGTCCTTGAACAGCATAGCCTTCATATCCGTAAAAGAGCCTCCTACTTGAATGTCCTCGCCATAGGGATTATGGACCTTGCCAGTCCAGTTCGCGGCATTATTGTTCCTGCATGCGCGATAGACTTCGTTCACACGCTCGGTGCTATACTGGTCTTCTTTGTTTGGCTGGCTCTTCGATTCCAGCATAAACGTGGAACTGGTGGCAAAGAAGCGGTCGGAGAGGTACTCCGTGAGGCTATGCTGGCGCATGAGTGGGTTGCTGTCGCACATGCCTTTCAGGATGAGTGGCATGACGATGGGCATGGAGACGGTGCCAGGTACGTGGGTGGTCTTTTTCTCCACACCATCCTTAATATGGTAGGTGCGCCCCTCGTCCTCCATATAGTAGCGCAGGTGGGCGATGGGGTCGTAGGGGCCGTCGCCGCATACGGAGCCTGCAAAGTGAAGCTCGTCTGACAAGTTATTGGTCTCGATGAACTTGTGCGTGGCCAACGCCACGCTGCCGCCCTGAGAGAAGCCTATGCAGACGCTCTTCCAATCGTCGCTTTCAAACCTTGCAAAATCAGTATTCGATGTGCCAATATTGGTGTTGTAGAGCGCCAGTCCGTAGCGCACGGCATCGACCACCTGACGAGCCGTCAGCTCTTGGTAAAGATAAGGATGCGGTCGATTGGCGGTACAGCCGTAGCCCTCGTAGTCGGCCAGGATGACGAGACAGCAGGGTTGGCGCCCTGCATCATAACGGCAGAACTCCAGCAGCATGCCATTACCGCTTTGCGCACTGCCCCCGTGATTGTAGTTCGTGGGGCACTCGTAATTGCTGGTGATGGTCTCATGGCATCCAATGACGACGTTTTCGGGCTTGGCAGGAACAGCGTCGGCGAATATCTTCGTCGGTACGCCCATGAGCGCTGAAAGCACCACCTTCTCGCCATTGGCATCGATGGATGGGTATTTGTAGGAGTAGAGCTTGGCATAAGAACCAAAATACTGATAGCCCTCGGATGTGAAGCCGCCATACTCTTCGGTATTTGGCGTAACGTCGGCTATTCTGCGCCGTGCCATGGCTGGCCGCGTAGCAAGTTGATGATACTCCTCCTCGGTCAGAATCTTCTGGCCGTCATTAATGTGGAGCGTGTCGATGACTCCAGTCTCAGTGTTCACTACAAGGGAGTCGTGGCTCATGAACAGCAGGTATCTTACCTCAGTCACCTCCACGTCGCTGGCGCTGACGGTTTTCGGCAGGTCGCCGAACTGACCCTGTGCCCATGCCCCTTGTGCTATTGCACACACGAGAGCGAGTATCAGTAGAATACTTTTTTTCATCATTTTCTTTGATTGAGTCTGCTATGTTGTTTCTTTGTTGCGGGCAGGGGAGTCGAACCCCGGCCCGCATGGTTTGTCATTCTGCTTGATTCACACAATAACAATGCATGATGACCATCTACTTGATGACTATTTTCTTACCCTGATGAATGTAGATGCCCTTTTGGGGATTGCCCTCTATCTCACGCCCGTCGAGAGTATAGTATTTCGTGGCATCGTAATTGGGAATATCGCTAATTTGCTTGACATTGTTGACGATGTTGCTGTTCATCGCTTCTGAAATGTCGGTGACCTTGTCCATGTTATCGTTGATGTCGTCGACAATCTCGTTGCTGGATGAGTCGGCAATTACCTTTTCTATCTCAATGAGGGTTTTCAATGTGAAGACAATCAAACTATAATCCACATGGTTGCCCCAGTTTCCGAAATCGGTTTTCACGTCGCAACCCTTCTTCTTCAAGTAGTTGGCCATTTCCATACCAACGAAATAATGCATATACAAGTCTCCCTCGCTGTGGAAAATGAAATACTTCGTCTTAGTGTCAGGCTGCCAGTCGCACCAAGGGCCACAGAGCGAATTGTCGCGGAATTTCTCATAGATGATTCTGCCCATTCCCTGGGTATAGTCGCATGCGGCAGGGGTTAGTATCTCGTCAACGTTGGCCTCAAGACCAATTTTTTCGTTGATTTCCCATGTGTTGTAGTCTTTAGAGAGAATCCACTCTTGGATGTTGTCGCCAAGCGGTGGGAGGAAGACATCCTGATAATTGAAAGGCAGATTGTAAGTCTCCTTATACGCCACCATCATGAGGGGGAGGGCACACTTGTAGCCGGTGAAGTTGGTCTTTACATAGTTCTCATATACCGTGGTGATGTCGAAGGGTGAGCCACCAGCTGCGGTGAGGTCGAAGAATATGTCGGGGCGTTTCTCGCTGATGTATTTCTGCACAGCAATGGCGGAGAATCCTCCCGAAGAATAGCCAACATTGAACGTAGGCAGATTCTCGTATTCGTAGCCCTCTTGCTGAAGAATCATCTTGGCGGCATCCCAGGCATCGATGGTCTCCACGGAAGTGATTTCAGGACAACAGTAAGCTTGCGGCTTATCCTCGGTAAGTGTCCATCCATAGAGGTCGGCAGAGACGGCAATAATATTCTGAAATTTGTTCAAATAAAACGCCACGTCGTCAATCTCGTCCTGCGACGTGCGCTCCTTGTGCTTGGCAGTGGTGAACTCATTGTAGAGCACCAAAGCACGTGGTGAGGCCTCTTTATTGAAAACGGCAGGATTCATAGAGATGACACCCGTCAGGCGCACTGGTGTTTTCATATCAGGCCCTACGCTGGTGTACTCAAAAATGATTTGGTCGAACTGCAGGTTGAGAATGTCATTGTAAAGGTTTTGCAATGCATGGCAATGGCGACGCTGCACAATCTGTGGGTCAAGTCCAAAGTCCAATGGCCTTTCGGCAAACGCTCCAAGACAGAAAGTCAGGAATAAAGAAATGCTAATAAAAAATTGTTTCATAATCTCTTTTATTTTATTATACTTAAAAACCGTGCTACTTTTATTTTTATGCTACTTATTAGTTATTGATGCTGCTTGTAAACAATTGAATAACAATTAGTTATCAATAATTTTGATATGTATAGAATTTTACTTTTTAAGTGTTGTAAAAAAAGTCGACACAATCGACGCAGCAAAGATAATAAAAAATAAAAAAAAAATACCGCATATTTGCATTTTTTTCATTCGAAAACCGACTGAAACTTCATCAAATGATACGGTCATATAAAGAGTACCAATTAACTCTACGCGCCGTCTCCATGATGGAGGCTGTGCTAACAAAAAGCCCGTCCCTCAACATCAGGGACGGGCTTCTTGTGATATATTCCCGCCTATTATGACTATTGTCTAATCTCCTAAACTCCTATACTCCTATACTCCTAAACTCCTAAACTCCTAAACTCCTAATCTCCTAATCTACTTAACCACCACTTTCTTGCCTCCGATGATATACAGGCCACGGGGCAGTCCCTGTGTGGCTTGCTGTGGGTGGACGGCCTGGCGGATGAGTTGGCCGGAGAGGGTGTATACATTCATCGGTTCGTCATTTGCTACCGTCACTTCATCAATCGAAGTGGACATCGGCGAATAGTCCTCATTGTTGGTCAGATACATATCATCCACGACAATGGTGCCATTGCCGTTGCCCCAGAAGTCGACGATGCGGATGTTCTTGGTGTCAAGAGCCTGACCTTTTCGGCTGTCAGAGGTGTATTTGGCTGTCTTCAGGTTGATCACAATCTGTTTCTTCGAACCGAAATCGGGAGAGGCGTAATTCTCGCCCCAGATGCTGCCTGTCGTGAAGATATTCAGGTGAGCACCGCAGGTCTGCGCCTGTTTCAGTTTGATAACCAGATATTTGTAGGCCGACATATCGGCACCATTGGGATATTCCCAACCCATCTGTCCCCATTGTCCGGGACGGAAGGCGCGGGTATTCTCATTGTAGGTGCCTTGGGCAAATAGGGAGGTGTTGATGTATTGTGCGCCAAATGGGAAGAAAGTGGAACGGACATTAAATGATCCTGACAGTTCGTTGCCCATGGGGTCGGTGTAGGTCACGCCTACAGTGGCGGTTCCCTCACTCAGACCGCGTATCTGACCGTTTTTGACCTCTATCACATTGTTGGCATCAACCTCAAACTTGCATTGGGCGGCGACATTGTCGGTATGGCCGTCGCGGTAAGTGGCTTCTATCTGAAGTTGACCGCTGTTGCCCACCATCACCTCTTTGCTTACGTCCTGGAGTTTCAGTTCGACGGCGGTGAGCATGTCTTCGCTGAATCCCTCGAAGTTTTCAGGATAGAACATGATCTCGTCGAAATCTGACTCGGTGGAGAACCAGTCGAAGTCGGCATATCCCTCGCTGCCGTCTTGTGTGGCGTAGCAGAAAAGACCAAAACGGGCACCCACAAAGACGGAGAGGTTGAAGCCGAGGGAAGTCTGATTTCCCAGTTTCTCATAAGTTTGGTTGTCGGTGGAGTAATAGAACTGTGTCTTGCTGGTGCTGTAACTCACCGTGGCGCGCAGATAGATGATGCCGTCGGTCAGTTCACCGAGAGAAAGGGTTTTTCTCTTGCTGGAGGGTTCTCCGTCACTCAGAGTGCCTTCTTGCCATACCAGTTGATACTGTCCGTTTTTCTTCTCGGCGGCTATCATGGCATAAGGGTCTTGGAAGATACAGATGCCAGCACGGTCACCCTCAGACAGTTGGCTCACATCTATGCGGACGGTTCCTGCCGAGGCGCGGTCGGCGAAGGCGAAGATACGCTGGGTAAGCATGTTACGGGCCTGGGTCAGGCGGTTGGCTTTGTCGCCAGTCTTGAGTCGTAGCCATCCCTGGCGCTCAAACAGCGACCATGCGCCGTTGTTGGGGTTGTGGTTCCATTCCCATTGCTGACCGAGAGGATAGGAGCGGAAATTGTCGTTGGTGGGCATGCCTGTTCGGGGGTAACTCGCTCCGACGTCGGGTTTGGTGTAGGTCGGGTAAGGCACACCGTTGTTGCCTACGATGGGCCACCCGTCCTGCCATCTCACAGGCTGGAGGTTGGGCATACGGCCCAGGGCACCGAGATCTTCCTGCATGATGGTCCACCACTCGCCGTTGGGTGTGTCAAACAGTGCCCCCTGATGAACGGTATTGGGTTTGCCGTTGATGATCTTTTCCACCAGCATCTTCTCTTCGTAGGGACCGAAAATGTTCTTGGAGCGGAAGACAGCCTGACCCGACGGCCAACCGCCATAGGTGGCGTAGATATAGTAGTAGTCACCGATTTTATAAAGATGGCTGCCCTCCAGACCGTCTTTGTCGCTGATGACGCGTTTTTCCTGGATGAAGTTGAAGTCCTCGTCCAACTCACACATCTGGATGTTGCCGATGCCACAGGCCACATACACCTTGCCGTTGTCGAACAGCATGCCGGGGTCGTAGTAGATGCGCGAGATCGACTTCTGTTCCCATTTGCCCTCGGGGTCGGTGGCGGTGAGCAACCATCCGCCGGTGTCGTTGCCGTTGATGAGCAGATAGAACTTCCCGTTATGGTATTTCATCGAACAAGCCCACATGCCGGCAGCATAGGCGTTTTGACCGTTCTGCAGATTGTAACGGTCTGTGGTGGCGAGTTGGGCAAGGGGCTGGGCACAGTACTCCCAGTTCACCAGGTCTTTCGACTTCACGATGGTGGCTCCGGGGAAATGGTGCATCGTCGTTGTCACCATATAGTAGGTGTCTCCCACGCGGATGACGTCAGGGTCGGGGAAATCAGCAAAAATAACGGGGTTCTTGAAGCGTCCGTTGCCTTGGTCGCTCACCGACTTGTTCTTGAAGTCGGCACGGGGCCAGTCTACCTCATAATACTCGGCATACCAGTCCATGCAGGCCTTTCCGCAGGCTTCCTCATAACCATCGAAGGCAGGGACCACAGAACCGTCTTTCAGCAACCGGTCGACATCAATGAGACAACTGGTGCCGGAGAGGGTCATCGAGATGTTGCCAAAATGGTCGAGCATGGCTTTGTAGGCCTTGCCCCATTTCGAGGTGGAGCCGGTAGCCCACGTGCCCCAGTTGCTTTCCACCCATTCACCGTGCTCGTTGTAGTGACCGGTGCCTTCTTTTTTCGGACTCCAGTCTACCTCGGTGATAATCACGGGATTGGTGTCCACCACGGGAACCTGCTTGTGGAATTGGTTGATCTTGTTGGTCGGACTGGGGGTATCGTCACTGCATCCATACCATCCGCAGTAGTCGTGCACGGCATAGCCGATGTTGTAGCCCTCGATGGGATGGGTGGCATAACTGGTATAATTGGCTTGCCATCCTGTACCCGGCACCCAGATGATGCCGGTGAAGCCGTTGGCACGTATCTTGTCGACAATGGGCTGGAAGAAGTCATGCAGCGCGGCGGGGTCATCCTGACCGTTGCGGTTCTTCAGCGAAACGGGCTCATTGGCCAACTCGATGCTGATCTGTCCGGCATATTTGCGGATGGAGTCGTTTTTGGAAAAGATGTCCCAGACCGTCATCAGATATTGATTGTAATAGTCGCCCACCTGCAGGTTGCCGGGGCAGACTCCTGGCGGGCGCACCACCACATACATGCCGTGGTTCATGGCGCGTTTGGCAAGCGGGAAATAGAGGGTGCGCAGATAGGTGTTGAGGCGCGTCGAACTGAAACGGGAGATGTCGGCCTCGCCGCTCTCCTTGCCGTCACTCTGCTTGTTGGGGTCATTGGTCCAGGCGGGGTCCATGTGCAGGCGGAACACGTCGCACTTGGCCTTCTCGAGGCCCGTAAAGAGTTTCTCGAAATAGTTGATACAGGGTGTCACGCTGCTGTAACTCCATCCCCAGCGGCCACCATTGAACCACGCATTGGGGGTGTCCATCACGCCGTGCAGCACCACATGGTTGCCATGCTCGTCCATCAGCCACCTGCCTTCCTGATGCAGGGTGGGCAGGGGCTTCACCCCTTGTGCCGATATAGCCATGACAAACAGTGCCGCAGATAAAAATGTCTGTATTCTTTTCATTCTTAGGTAGGTAAAAGTTTGGTTTTATCGATTCATGTGCAAAATTATGCACTTTTCACCATTTTCCAAGTTCTTTTTGGGGTCATTTATTATCTGCTTTGTTACAAAAACTTTCTCATTCCGTGATGAGCAACAGGAATAGGCAGGAGGAATAAAGACACTTCAAGAAACAAAAAAAGCATATTCTGTTTTGAATTTCAATAAGTTTAATTTATCTTTGTACCTACATATAATATAACATCTATGGCAGATAATGAGACCAAAGGAAAGGTGCTGAAGAAGGCTGTCATTTGGAAAGATCTCTTTTTCTACCGAAAGAGCGACACCCTCTATCAGTTGACCGTGGAATTTTGCAACCGTTATCTCCCTGCCTATGGCAGTCGAACGGTAGACCAAATGGTGCAGGCCGCTCGTAGCGGCAAGCAAAACATTGTGGAAGGAAGTGAAGATGGGTAGACTAGTTCAGAAATGGAAATCAAACTGATCAACACTGCCCGTGGCAGTCTTCAAGAACTTCGTGCCGATTATCTTGACTATCTGCATACTCACCATCTGAATGTATGGCAAAAAGATAACCCTCGTCAACAGCGATTGCGCAATTTCTGTCACAAGCATAATGACTACAGCGATTATGAGCCACTGATGGGGAAGATGAACGACGAAGAAATGGCCAACTTGGCATTGACGCTCTGCCATCAGGCCGACAAAATGATGTGCCGCTATTTAGAGCGACTGGAAGAGCGCTTCGTGAAAGAGGGTGGCATCAAGGAGCGCATGTACGCCGCGCGCACCGGCTACCGGCAAGCCCAGGATGCCAAACTCAAATCCCTCGAAGAAGAAAACGCACGACTAAAAGCAGAGAACCAAAATCTAAGGAAAAAACTGGAAGAACTAGAAAAGAAAATCATAAGTAATCCTAGAAATCCCTAGAAATCCCTAGGAAATCCTAGGAGAACCTAGGAGAACCTAGAAAATCCTAGAAAAACCTAGAATTACCTAGGATTTCCTAGAAGCCTCCTCCCCCCCAATAAACCGCAAAATAAAAAATCATCCCTCACCACAATGAAAAAAACATATCTACTACTATTATCCGTCCTGCTGTATGCGGCCAATGCTTTCCCGCAGACGGATGTGACAGACATCTACCTGACCAATCCAGGCTTTGATGACAGCAGTTCCTGGCAATTGGAAAACATGCCTTCTTTACAGGAGGCCAATTCTGCCGAAATAGCGGGATGGAAACTGACTGCCAGTGCTCCGTGGTCCTCGAGCGCTGCTTTCGGCTATGGAACGACAGGGCAGGTCAATGGAGCCAATGCGCCAACAGCCGGTCCCAGTGGAACTTCCTCCGGCGGAGCACTGGGCATCAGCACAGGTTGGGGTGGCAAAATCTGCTATGAGCAGCAAGTCTCTCTACCTGCCGGTAAATACCGCATCTCCTATTCCGCGTACAACAACTATCAGTCGGCCACTCAGAGTTTCAATTTCATCGGCTTTGTAAATGACGCCGGCGAGGAGCATTACGGCATCATCAACAACTTCCTTTACCAAACATGGATGGAGGATGAGATCTACCTGCACCTAAGCGAACCCACCAAGGGAAAAATCTGTGTGGGACTGGGGGCAGTTTCAGATGGTTCAGGCAACAATGCCAAGGTCTTTATCGACCATATCAAGATAGAGGCTTACAATGCCGCTGTGTCGATGATGCCTGGAACGAGTTTCAGACTGAAGGAATGGGTAGGAAATACGGGTACGTATCAAAACACCTACCAGGAATACTATAAGGACAACCACTATACAGGATCCGTCATGCGGTTGGAATACGATGTGGATGATGGAATTTACAGCGCGGATATCATCTTCCATGCCCACCAAGCGTGGATTGGCCAAGTGGTGCCCAACGGCACGCTCAACGCGTTCATCAAAGCCAACAATATCACCAAACCCACTGAGGTTATCAATGACAAAGGCTTGGTTGCCTATGAGCCCAAGACCTATCACTTGGAGGACATCCAAGTAACAGATAAGAAACTCATATTGGAGGTGGGCAATACCGCTGAAGGTGCCAACTGGCTCACAGTAACGACAAGTCGCATCTCTCAGATGACAACGCCTTATGTGAGTTATGGCGCATTTCAATTGCCCGAAACTCCTGTCACGCCTGATTTCTGGTATCAGGTGCCTGTGCCGATTGCTGGCGAATACCTGCTCTCCGTTGACGGTGAGGCGGTGGTTTCGTTTACCCAGGACCCTGCTGCCCTTGTGACCGATGAAATGAAAACCACAAAAGGCGGGGTGCTTGAACTGACTGCTGGGAATTTATACCTGAAATCTTCGGCTGCAGTAAAAATTGCCCTCAATCCCAATTCTTACGGATACCAGATCGGTGCTGCCGCCACCAATGCCAAATATGTGCAGCCGGGCCAGACAGTCTCCTTCACTTTCAATGATCTGTCTACCAATGACCCCAATGCGGTGCTCAAAACAGATTTCAGCGGCGTCACCCTTTCAGGGAAGACTTTGGAGGTGACAGAAGCGCCCAATGGATTCTCATTTGCAGTACCTGATCTGATGCCGCAAACCACCTATACGCTGGTGATCCCTGCCGGCGCCATCGGATATGAGGGGCATGAAGCCAACACGGAACAGAAACTCTCTCTGACCACCATTCCTGTGTTCGATGGCACCTATTTCCTCCGCACCTATGACGGCCGTTATCTCGCCAGGGGCAACAAATGGAATACACATGCCATCGTGGATGAATGGGGACTCCCTGTGGTCATCGCTACCGATGGCAGCAACAACACGACCATACAGTTTGCTGACAATGGACTTTATCTCTATAACATAGAGGACGAAGCCTATACCGACTGGTCAACAGAAGAGGAGAAATCCACATGGCACTTCATCGCCAAGGGAAAGACCATCCTGCTGGCCAGTGCACAGCAGAACGATCTCTACGTGACCATCGACGGGGAAGGCAATCTAATCACCAACGGCTCTGGCTCTGATAATGGGGTAAGTGGGTGGATGGTCGTTTCTCCTTCCGAGCATGAATCGGACATGCAGCAGATGCGCAAGGAGTGCGTAGCGCTGGCAGATGAGACCGACGGCCTCACGACGAAGACATACCTCAAAGCCCAACCAACGCAGACGGCGGAGCAGTACCAGGGAACTGGTGAGGTGATGAGTGGTTCGTTCGACATCACGGTTCCTGGTATATACCGTTTCTCCATTCAGGCATTCCACCGCATGGCTTCCAACGATGTCGCCTATCCGTTGCACACCCAGAAAGCGGACAGTCCGCCTGTGTATCTCTATTTCGGTGATACGAAGTTGCAACTGTGCAGTGTATATGAGCAACCGACAACGGCATCGACTGGGTTTGCCATCGATGGCAACAACTATCCCAACAATCAGACTGGGGCACTCACCGCATTCCAAGAGGGACTGTATCAGAATGTCATCTATGTACGCGTCGGGGCCGGCCAGGTGGGCACATGGCAGTACGGCATAAAAAATCAGGGAAATCCGGGCAACAACGCTCACTGGACGTGCTACGCTCCCGACGGTATTGAGATCACACGCTATTATGACCCGGAGACCGATGGCCTCGATGCGGAGGATCAGGAGATAGCCGACCTGATTGAGAGCCTGAGAAAACTCGTGGGCGATGTCAACGACGATGGAAAACTCTCCGTGTCGGATGTCATGCAGATAGTGAATATGATCCTGCACAACGCCCTTACCTGTGAGATGCCGTTGGCAGACATGAATGATGATGGCAAACTGACGGTGACAGATGTGCTTTATCTCGTCAATGTCATTTTTGAACATTATGAAAAGAGATATATCGATATGACGTACACCTATGCCCAACTGGATACATCGGTGGCGGCGGAGCAGTCGGCTGTGGAGAATGCCGAGGGGGCAGACTATATCCTCGGCAGTGCCACCTGCACACTTACCCATGAGGATGTCAGTTCCTATTACGACATCTCTGAATGGGTGACAACGTTGCAGGTGGAAGTTCCTTTTGACAATGTGGAGAGCGTGAGCATCTATGCGCCCGACCATACCGCCATTGCGGGTCCGATGACTATTGTGAGAAAAGGGGAGAATGTCACCTTCTCCTATCCACAGGGTGAAGCGGGCACTTATGCGTCCTCCATGCAGAGCGATGTGGTCACGGTGAGGGGCAACGGGATGAGCGCATACACCGTCTATCTCCTACCACAGACACTAAGTGAAGGGGTGCTCGTGACGGTGCATACGGCTGATGGAAAGTATTACAGCCAACTTTTTGACCAGATCAACGCAAAAGATGTCAACACCTTGCAGTTCACTGTCACCCAACCGTCCAATCTGTGGATGAGCACCTTGCCGGGGAATGTCTATTTCAGCATGCTGTCCACACCTGGCGCCCATAATGCATGCACGGGCGGTGTAAGCACTTCCGCCGCCAGATGCCAGAGTGAGGACCTGGCAGGACTCTTGGCCAACGGCGTGAGGGCTTTCGACCTCAGACCGCGTTATACCTCCAATTCTGTGGATGACATCACACTTGACAACCTTACCATCTATCATGGTTCGGTATCAACAGGTGTGAAATTCAAGGATGCCATCGACGTGCTCATCAACTTCGTCAGGAACAACCCCAGCGAGGCGGTGTCGGTCATCATGCAGAAAGAGGATTCTCATCTGATCTTTTCGCTCGATGATCAGAGCGAGACATGGAGAGCAAGCATGAGGGAGTGCTTCTCGGATGCGTCGCGCAGTCCGTATATCATGCCTGATGTCAGAAATAATCACACACTGGATGATGTGCGGGGAAAGGTGTCCATCGTCAGCAAAAATCCATACGGTAATAGCAGCAACGGTTACCGGGATGTCGTCTACGGGGCCATCATCGAGAACTGGCCTGACGACAACGTGGTGAACAATTTCTCCTGCAATATGACACTGGCAGGGAATTGGGTGGACTGCCAGGCAAGTGTGGAGGATGCCTACAACAGCAGCACCGACACCAAGAAATCGCAGATCAATGCCTCACTCCTTTTGGCCAGCAACAACACCAACCGTTCCCATTATGTATATACATTCCTCAGCCTCGCCAATTCCCCTGCTTCCTATGCCGCGACTCTCAATCCGTGGACAGCAGAACAGATCGGCAACATCCCGGGGCCACTGGGGTATGTATATGCTGACTATCAGGGAAGTCAGAACAATGGTGGAAACAACCTCCTAAAAGCAATTGTTGAACAAAACGCAAAATATGTTTATCGGGGACAATCCCGAATCAACCCATGAAATATCCAGAAAACGACAAGGGCATGAATGCCCGCATCAGACGGCTGCGGGAGCAGAACATGCAGACGCCTACCACCCTGAGCATAGAGAGGGCACTCATCGAGACCGGTTTCTATAAAGAAAACTATGGCACCATGCCCATTGCCATGCTGAGGGCGAGAAATTTTTATGAGATCTGCAAGAAAAAGACCATCTATATCGGTGAGGATGAATTGATTGTGGGGGAGCGGGGACCAAAGCCCAAGGCGGTGCCGACATTCCCTGAACTCACCTGCCATTCCGTCGAGGACCTGCATACACTCAATGAACGGAAACTGCAGCCATACTTCATCAGTCAGGAGGACATCGACACCTATCAGCGGGAGGTCATCCCATATTGGAAGGGAAAGACGCAGCGGGAGCGCATTTTCTCCCATGTGTCAAAAGAATGGGAGGAGGCTTACCACGCGGGGGTGTTCACGGAGTTCATGGAACAACGGGCTGCCGGACATACCGCCATGGACGGCAAGATGTACCGCGAAGGACTGCTTGACGTGAAGGAGAGAATCCGGAAACAGATAGAGGCCTTGGATTTCATCTATGACCCTGAGGCTACCGACAAGCAGCAGGAACTGGAGGCGATGGCGGTCTCTTGCGACGCTGCCATTCTCTTCGCGGAAAGGCATGCCCAGTTGGCGGAGAAGATGGCTGAGGTGGAAACCAATAAACAACGGAAACGGGAATTGGAGAAGATCGCTGAGGTGTGCCATTGGGTGCCGGCTCATGCACCACGCGACCTGTGGGAGGCCATACAGATGTATTGGTTCGTGCATCTCGGCACCGTGACCGAACTCAACGGATGGGATTCCATGAATCCGGGACATATCGACCAACACCTTTTCCCGTTCTATCAAAAAGGACTGGCAGACGGGTCTCTTACACGGGATGATGCCAAGGAACTCATCTCTTGCCTGTGGATCAAGTTCAACAACCAACCGGCTCCGCCAAAGGTGGGGGTGACGGCACTGGAGTCGGGCACCTACAACGACTTCACCAATATCAATATCGGGGGAATCGACAAGAATGGTGCCAGTGGGGCCAATGAACTGTCATACCTCATCCTGGAGGTTCAGGAGGAACTCCATCAACTGCAGCCTGGACTGAGCATCCACATCGCAGGCAACACGCCTGATGATTTCCTGCTCGAGGGCATCAGGGTCATCCGGCAGGGCCATGGCTATCCGTCTGTATTTAACCCTGATGCTTACGTCCGAGAGATGATGCGTGCCGGGAAGACCGCTGAGGATGCGCGTGAGGGCGGATGCTCAGGATGTATCGAGGTGGGTGCCTTCGGCAAGGAGGCTTATCTCCTCACCGGCTATCTCAACACGCCCAAAATCCTGGAAATCACGCTCCATAATGGTGTCGACCCCGAGACAGGCAAAACACTCGGACTAAAAACGGGTGACCCGAGGACTTTTGCCTCGTTTGAACAACTCTATGAGGCTTGGCACCGGCAGATGACTTATTTCGTCAATCTGAAACTGTCGGTGAACAACTATATCGAACGGATGTTCTCGCTGTATGCTCCGGCCACCTTCCTCAGCCTCTTCATCGATGACTGCATCGAGAAGGGAAAGGACTATTACAGCGGAGGGGCACGCTACAACACCACATATATCCAGTGTACGGGCTTGGGTACGCTCACCGATTGTTTCACGACTTTGAAAAAACATGTTTTTGAGGAGAAACGCTATTCGATGGACGAGATGCTGGCGGCTTTGGCTGACAATTTCGAAGGTCATGAGGTGATGAGACAGTATATACGCTACCATACGCCTTTCTTTGGCAATGATGACGAATATGCCGACAGCATCGCCGTGCGGATCTATGAGGATTTGGTAAAGGCGATCGAGGGAAGACCCAACACCCGGGGGGGAGAGACGCATCTCAACATGCTCAGCACCACCTGCCACAACTACTTCGGTTCGGTGTGCGGGGCGACGCCCAACGGACGGTTGGCTCATTTCGCCATCAGCGATGGCACCTCGCCGGCACATGGCTCCGACAGCCACGGACCCACGGCAGTCATCAAGTCTTTGGGAAAACTCGACCAGACAAAGAGTGGGGGCACACTGCTAAACGTGCGCCTCGTGCCTGCCTTGCTCCGGCGTGACGAGGATATGAGAAAACTGGCCAGCCTGATCCGCACCTATTTCAAGTTCGGCGGACACCATATCCAGTTCAATGTGGTGGACACGGCGACGCTCTTAGATGCCCAGCAGCATCCGGAGAACTACCGCGACCTCCTGGTGCGCGTGGCGGGATATTCCGACTACTTCAACGACATGACTGAGCAGTTGCAGAACGAAATCATTGCCCGGACACAGAACGAGGAGATGTAGATGGCTGCCACGGATACAACGCTGATTTTCGACATCAAACGCTATGCCATCAATGACGGACCTGGCATACGGACAACCATTTTTATGAAGGGTTGCCCGCTGAGATGTGTGTGGTGCCACAACCCGGAGTCCTGGTCGGTCCACCCACAGTTGCTCTACAAACAGGGCCGATGTATGGGATGCCTCGGTTGCATGGATGCCTGTCCGCACCAGGCACTGGAATGGGGGGACGACGGCATCATCCGCAATGAGCAAAACTGCACGCTCTGCGGCAAATGTGCGGAACAGTGTCCCACCATGGCACTGGAGATATGCGGCAGGGAGTGGTCGATGGAGGCACTGATGGAGGAAATTGAAAAGGAACGCGATGTCATGATGGACAGCGGTGGTGGCGTGACGCTGTGCGGAGGCGAACCCCTGATGCATCCTTCATATACCCTAACACTGCTCCGCGAACTCGGCAGGAGGGGATTCCACCGCACTGTGGACACCTCCCTCTATGCGGCTCAGCAGGTGGTCAGTGAAGTGGCGAAAGAGTGTGAACTGATGCTGGTTGACCTGAAACTGATGGACAGTGAGAAGCACCAACGGTTTACGGGCGTGTCCAACCAACTCATTCTCGACAACATCCGGTGGTTGGCAGAAAAGGACCATGATTTCTCCATACGCATACCCCTTATTGAGGGCATCAATGCCGATGAGGAGAATATCAGAAAAACAGGACTTTTCCTCAGGTCGTTGCCTGGGAAAAATCCTGTTGTGCATCTGTTGCCTTATCATGATGTGGGCAGGGACAAGCACCGCCGCATGGGCTCGGTATTCAACCCGGAGGGCATTTCCATGGCCGCTCCTTCCGATGATGCCCTGCAAAAATCTGCTTCTATCCTCTCCGCCCATGGCTTCCATGTCATCATCGGCGGATGAGGCAAGATCCTCTATATCTCCAATTTGTCTATCTCATTTCTTGATGGCCTCTGCGATGATATCCGCCATCTTGCGCACTCCCTTATCATTGGGGTGGATGCCATCACCCTGCACCTTGTCACCGTCTTCAGCGAAGAGGGTATGGAGGTCTATCACACTCAGCCCATATTCCTTGGCCACCTCCTGCTGGATGGGGATGATGCCATTGACGATGACAGAGTCGTTGATGTTCCACGTTGACTTGAATGCCGGAATGGGCGTGCAGAGATAAATCTGCGGTTTGGTGGGCGCAGAGACCTTGGCCTTCTTGCCTTTTTTCTTGACTGGTGTGGCCAGACTGGGACAGAGTTGGGTGATCATCTGCTTCAGATCCTGCTTGAATTCTGAACCATACTGCCAGTTCTGTGGTTTGGAGTCATTGGTGCCCAGTTTGATGATGACGATGTCGGGGTTGAAAGCCAAGGCATCACGCCATGCCATCTCATTCATATAGGGGAAGTCGCCTTTGTTGAGCATGGTGCGAGCACTCACTCCGAAATTCTTCACCCAATAGTTGTCGCCAAGTTTTTGCTGCAAGAGGGCGGGATAACCATGCTGGGGTGCCATCTCTATGCCATGGCCGTCGGTGATGCTGTTGCCGATGCATGCCACACGGATAGCGTCGGTTTTCGGGGTTTTGAGGTGATTGAGCCAGTTGCCCAAATCCGACAGCATCTGGTCATGGTATTTGAACCAGGGGCCGACACCGAAACCATGGTCACCGCTGGGATAGACATGCAGGGTACATTCGTTGCCGGCATTGCGCATGGCACTATAGTAGGCGATGGCATTGGTGACAGGGGGAACCAGCCGGTCGTCATTGGCGGTGATGATGATGGCGGGAGGGGTCAGATGGCGCTTCACGGCATTCTGGGTGGAGTACTTCTTCACCAGTTCCGGATTCTTATGTCCTTCCTCTCCGAGGAAATTGATACAGGAATACTTGTGCGACACCCGCTCATCCATGGAGATGACCGGATAGAACAGGATGGAGAAGTCAGGGCGCACTTCATAATCTGACATGGTGGAAATGACGGAGGCCAGGTGGCCGCCGGCGGAAAAGCCCATGATACCTACGTCACGGGGATTGATACCCCAGACAGCAGCGGAGTCACGGACAATACGGAACCCTTTCTCCACGTCACCGATGGGGATGCTGCGGTCGCCATTCGGCAGACGGTAGTTGACCACGAAATAGGCGATGCCTTGCTGGTTGAGCCAACCCGACCATTGTGTGCCTTCGTGGGTGTTGGAGAGCATCGAATACCCTCCGCCGGGAATGCCTACGATGGCCTTGCCGGATGGCTTGTCGGGCAGGAATGCCACCATCTGGGCATCTCCGCTCTCTGTGAGGTTGAGGGTGAATTGTCTCGATGTCTGTGCCTGTGCGACCAATACGGTCAGCAGCAGGACGAAAGTAATGAATTTTTTCATGTTGATAATTTATGTGATTGAATGTCTTTTCCTCCTATGGTCAGTCCTCATCCGGAATATAGCGCGCTAAGGTACTCATTTATTTTCTAAATCAGAAAAACTCCCACAATTTTTTAATCCTCAACACCCAAAAGCCAACAGCCAACAGCCAACAGCCAATGGCCAAAGGCCAACAGCCAATCTTCAATCGTTTAACAATCTTTATTACGAGGTGACGCTATATCCTACCGATTTGCCTTACCTTTGTATCGCGTTTCGCCAAATAGCCTGTCTTGAATGAAAACATATCCGTTGCTTGACTCACAACTGGGAATCCTGCTTTCCTGCAGTTACATTCCGGCTTCCACAGCATGGAACTTGCCTTCGGTGATTGTCTTTGACAAGACCATATCGGCAGACAGGCTCCTGGATGCTGTTAGGCGAATCAGTGCGGCGCGGACAGAACTGCACATCCAGTTTCTCAGAACCGAAGACGGCTCAATTGTGCAGTTTGCCGATGAAGCGATGGAGATACCTGTCGTTCATTCCAGAATGACGGACAAAGAGGCGGGATTGTATATGAAGAAAGGTTTCGTGCGACCTTTTCATCTTTTCTCTCATCAGCCGCTATGCAGGTTCGAGGTGGTGGAAACCGACACACAGGTGCTGCTGCTGAGCGACCTCCATCACAGCATTGCTGACGGATTCACTATTGCGGGACGGCTGATAGGATCCGACCTTCCTGCCGCCTATATGGGGCAACCACTAAAGATGCCGGCCATGACACTTTTCGACTGGGCACTGCGTGAACAGGAGGGTCTCGGCTCTGCCGCCTATGTTCGTGCGAAGGACTTTTTTCAGACACTTTTTTCCGATGCGGAGGTCACACGGCTCTCACAAAAGGGGAACTGCGATGACGGCAAGGGCATATCGCAAAAATTCTCCTTGCACATGGGTGCTGTCGATGAGTGGTGCGCCGCACATCAGGTTTCCCCATACCACTTTCTGATGTCCGCCTTCTGTCTGACACTGAGCAAACTGGCTCATCAGACCAAAGTGGCATTCTGTACGCTGAACCACGGACGTTATGACAAAAGACTGGCAGAGGCTTATGGCATGTTTGTGAACACCATTCCCTTTGTCGCCGACATCGACCCTGCCATGACAATCCACATGCTGATGGCGCAGGTGAGAAAACGCTTGATGGACATCCACCGCCACAGGGCATATCCGTTTACGCATTTCTGCGCCGACATGGGTGTCGTTCCCAAAATCACTTTTGGCTTCCAAAGCAACGGAATTTTGGAACAAACGGTCATCAACGGACGAAGATTCGAGGGGAGACAGTTGCCAAGGCAGGACTCCCAAAGTGATCTCAGCGTGATGGTCTACTCCTCTGGGGAGGAATATGATGTGCGGGTGGAGGCCAGTGATGCCTTGTATGAGTTGGCTGACTTGAAGCGGTTGTGCGATGCCCTGCGTCATTGCATCGATGAACTGATGGTGGATGAGGACAGGCCGGTCGGGGAGATTGAATTGGTTGACGAAGGTCAGAAAGCCCAAATCATGCGGTTGTCTGCCGGGGAACAAACGTACTTTGACCAAGGACTCACAGTGGTGGGAATGTTTCTCCGTCAGGCTGAGGCAACTCCCGATGCGATGGCTGTCAGTGATGGTGTCCATGCGCTGACTTACAAAGAATTGGAACGGCAGTCGCGTGCGTTGGCCAACAAACTGTTGACGGATGGGGTGGGGGAAAACTCTTTCGTGGGGATCGACACAACCCCGTGCTGTGAGTTTCTTGTTGCCGCTCTTTCCATCATGCGTGCAGGAGCCGCTTATGTACCCATCGACAAGTATCTGCCTCCCAAACGCAGGGAGCATATCATTCGGGATGCGGGGATTCGACTCGTCATCGATGCCGAATATGTCAGGACTTCTGTCGTGTCGGATGCGCCAGGTCTGCCAGTTGACCATTCTTCTCCGCAGGGCATGGCTTATATGATCTATACGTCGGGGTCGACGGGAATGCCTAAAGGGGTGATTGTCAGACATGTCGGACTGACTAACCTCATCCGTTTCTGCGTCAGGCGATGGCCGTTGTCGGGCAACAGCCGCATAGCATGCCACTCAACATTGGCTTTCGATGCTTCTGTGGAAGACCTGTTTCCTGTGCTGACCGTGGGTGGATGTGTGGTGATGGTTCCCGAGGAGGTGCGGACCGACCTGGATGAACTGGCTCTTTTCTTGCAGCGGCAGCATATCACAGGCGGATGCCTCACCACCCGGTTGGGCGTGGCCCTGGCGGGGGCGCATCCGATAAACATGGATTATTTATGTCTCGGTGGGGAGCGCCTGACGTCGAATCCGGCAATCTGCGGAAGGGTATACAACACTTATGGTCCGACGGAGTTCACCGTGGATGCGACATATTGCGAACTGAAGAAGGGAAAGGTGTACGGCACTATCCCCATCGGACGTCCTTTGGACAACTGCCATGCCTTCGTGGTGGATCCTTTTGGTTGCTTGCTGCCACAGGGAGCAGTGGGTGAACTGTGGCTAGCAGGACCTCAGATGGCTGCTGGCTATTGGAACGACCCCCAACTCACCGAGAAAAAGTTCACCGCCTGTGGGTTCCATGACGGGAAGGTGTATCATACGGGTGACCTTGCGAGATGGAATGAAGAAGGCATGCTGGAGTTTGTGGGACGACTGGACAATCAGGTGAAAATCGATGGCATGCGTATCTCATTGGAGGAGATAGAACAGCACATATCGGCCATTCCTGGTGTCAGCAGTGCCGCAGCGGTTGCCGAGGAGGTAAATGGGAAACCACAGATTTATGCTTTCTTCACTGCCGAAGGAGCAATCTCTGAAGAGGATGTGATCAAAAAACTCCAAGAGTCGCTGCCGTCTCAGATGATTCCCAAACAAGTAGTAAGGTTGGAACGGATGCCGCTGATGCCTTCCGGAAAAGTGGATAGGAAACAACTTCATGTGGTCAGACGGCAGGACATAGCCGTTGTTCCGACGGATAGTGCAGAAAGGATGATGTGCACACTGATGGCGGATGTGCTGGGATTGGAGCGCATCGGTGCTACGGATCACTTCTTTGCCATGGGGGGCACGTCGCTCAGTGCCATGCAGTTGGTGGCGGAGGCAAGAAAAAAGGGCATCTCGGTTGCTTTTGCCGACATTTTCTCAAATCCCACACCGAGATTGCTGTGCAAACACATCAAACGGACGGACGAGAGCGATGGATTTGACCTCGGGGCTTACGACTATGATGGCATTCATCAGTTGTTGGCAAAAGGGAGCACGCCCCATGGTGAGGCATACCCCGATGGCGGAACAGTGTTGCTTACTGGGGCGACGGGTTTTCTGGGCATCCATGTGCTGGCACGCTTTTTGGCGGCTCGTACATGGAGGGTGACCTGTTTGGTGCGCGGCAGGGATGAGCAAGAGGCTTGGGAGAGACTTCGCTGCCGGTGGTCGTTCTATTTCCCACAACATTCTCTGAATCCAGAGAAGGTGAGGGTCGTTTGTGGCGACATCACCCGACCCTCGGCGATGGCTGTCATCGGCCTCGCTCCTTTCGACCTCCTCATCAACTGCGCGGCGGATGTGCGCTATTTCAGCAAAGATGACAATATCATGGAGGTGAACGTCCGGGGCACCAACCACCTGACTGAGTTGTGCAGGATGACAGGTGCCCGACTCATACACATCTCCACACTGAGCATTGCGGGCATCGGACCCGCTGGCGAACTGATGCCGATTTCTCCTCATGAACTGTATATCCATCAGCGGTTGACTGACCAGTATTCCTACTCTAAATTCTTGGCGGAGAGGGAGATTCTGCAACAGGTCATCGATGGCGGACTGAAGACCAACATCATCCGGGTGGGTTATCTTGCGCCTCGCTCAAAGGACGGAAAACTCCCTTATAACATTTCAGAGAACATGCTGTCTTCTCTGTTGCAGGTCATGATGGAGTTAGGCGGATGCCCAGAATCGTCCTCGCACAGAGAGATGACATGGGCGCCTGTGGATGATGTTGCCGATGGCATCTTCAAGGTAGCGGTGACCTGCCCTTCGCAGCCAGTGTTGCAGGTAGAGGGAATGAGACGGTGCAGCGTAAAAAAGTTGGCCGACATTTATGGGGGGATGAAGTTGCCGCTCTGGTCTGACGAAGACTTTCTCAAACGGCTCACGAATCAGCAAAAATCAGGTGTCGGCATTCATCTGCTCGAAATGATGATAAATAACTGAGTCCCCTTTTCCCATCCCATTCAAATGCACTCATCTTTTATTGATCATGAAATTCTCTAATTCTATAATTCTTGAATTCGATAATTAGAGTGAGAAAAATAATAAAAGTCCCGAATTAGCGAATTAAAGAATTGGGGAGCACTAAATAATTCGATAATTCGAAAATTCGTGAGAAAAAATAAAAATCCCGAATTAGCGAATTAAAGAATTGGGGAGCACTAAATAATTCGATAATTCGAAAATTCGTGAGAAAAAATAAAAATCCCGAATTAGAGAATTAAAGAATTAGTGATCACTAAATAATTCGATAATTCGAAAATTCGTGAGAAAAAATAAAAATCCCGAATTAGAGAATTGGGGAGCACTAAATAATTCGATAATTCGAAAATTCGTGAGAAAAAATAAAAATCCCGAATTAGAGAATTGGGGAGCACTAAATAATTCGATAATTCGAAAATTCGTGAGAAAAAATAAAAA
>JAEEJK010000062.1 GCA_016281815.1 Prevotella sp.
CCAATTTGTTGCATCAAACCCAAAGGTCGAGGATGCCTTTGGAGTCACATTTATGCGGATGTCATTTAGGAATTATTAACGACATCCAACAGCCATCTGAAGGGGGATTTTGGCTATTTACAAAAAGACTGAGTAGTTACGATACAACATCATTAATCATAAAAAGCATTAAAACTGCCAACCCATGCCATATATTGCCATTATAGTGGTCATCATATTCATTTTTCTGATATTTCTTGCTGTAAGGCAAAACAGGAAGATGAAAACTAAGGCCAAGCTGTGTGCAGTTGAAGCCGCACAGTTCCATGAGAAGCTGCAGCAGTTATCCGACCCATCCCATCTATTCACTGATGAGGAGCTGCATCGTCTCAAAAGAAAGTACGAGCCATTACTGAGAACCGTCAATGAACTATACGACAGTCCGTTCATCTCCAATGAATACCTCGACTCCCTCGGCCTTGGAAACTTCATGGATGAGCGCAAACTGGTCAATCACATGCAATATCAGAACAACCAGAACTATCAAACATAAAAAACATTCAACGATGAGAAGAAACAGTCTTTTTACCATTATTGCTACGATGGTGATTTTGATTCTATCATCTTGTTCTACAGCAGAATTCGATGAAAATCTTAAACTTGCATTCAATACGATGGAAGATGTTTTTGAGGAGTGCAACGAGGTGAATTTGACAATGAAGAAAATAGTTGATACTTCTTTTCAAAAAAGCCTGGAACCCCAAACAAATGGGAAAGATATTCTTGTCATTCTTTCCGAAATGGCAAATGAACAATATGATACTTATGAGAGAGAGGGTGTTGGAAAACAAATAACGGAAAACTTAGATCTGCTTCGTTCTCAGGTGGCAGCTTTGAAAAACGCTCCTATTTCAAGGAAAAACTGTTATAATGACTTTATGGAAATTGTCATGGAAGTAAGCTTCATATGGAACAAACTACCCTTGCCATGATGGGGCTGAACAGAAAGAAGAACTTATTCTGATGTCTACATCCAATCCTAAGCACTACGGCATGAGAATCTCCCTGCAGTATTTGGGGACTTGGGAGAATCTATGATTACCACGCCCGCAAGGTCGGGCATAATTCAGGTGTGGGGCGCGAGATATTTACATTCAACGATATACTACGGAATGAAGTTGAACAAGGTGATAGAACTTTTTTATCACTTTTTTTGCTTTTTATACCGTTTTTTATTAATTTTGCAATCAAATACCCATGAGACACTGTCGCCATTAAGAAATGGCGTATCAAACTGCTTAGAATAACAACTTCATAAACAAACCTAAATGACAACCTACAAATCACTTCTGACTGTGCTCAGCATGATTGTATGCATGTTGGTCGTATCGTGTCGGGATATAGCCGACGACGACCATTATGCCCCGCCAAGTTGGCTGAAGGGCAATGCATGGCAAGTACTCGAGAGCGAAGGAGACTATTCCACATTCCTGAAAGCTATAGAACTGACGGGCTATCAGCCTATCGTCAATGGACAAAGTATCCTCACCGTCATGGCTCCCAACAACGAGGCATGGCAAGCATTCCTGCAAAAGGAGGGATACTCAACGGTGGAGGACATGTTTGCCAAAGACCCCACCCAACTGAAAAAGACGGTAGGATTCCACCTCATGTATTACGCCTACGACTGGGCGAAGATGCTCAATTTCCGACCCGACGAGGGAGATGGCGCTACTGAGGAACAAAAACAGAATGGGGCTGGCCTCTACTACAAGCACCGCACGCGCAGCGCCGATGCCATGGAGCAGGTGCGAGGCAAACTCAACGGTGTCGACACCACCGTCACCGTCTATCACTATGAGCGCTACCTGCCAGTGTTCAGCCACATGATGTTCTCCTCACTGGGGGTGGACGCCAAGTCCAACTACGAGTATTTCTTCCCTGGCAGCCAGTGGACTGGCGGAAGCAATGGCTTCAATGTGGCCAATGCCAGCGTCACCGACCAGGATGCCGTGGTCACCGACAATGGATATCTCTATCATGTCAACCAGGTCATCAATCCGATGGAGACCATTTACACCACTTTGAAGAACAATGCCAACTACAGCGATTTCGTCAGCCTCTACGACACATACGCCGAACTGACCGAGGCCGACCAGGAGACCAACACCACACTGGGCAAGGTGGTCTATACCATCACCCATGGGGCACTCCCCAACATCGCTTGCGAATGGCCGGTGACCAATTTCAGGATGATGAGCACCCTGGAGCGTGCCACCTATACCATCTTCGCACCATCCAACCAGGCCATCGCGAAATTCTTCACCAACTACTGGAAACCCGAGGGCGGCTATCACTCGCTCAGCGACCTCGACCCGCTCATCCTGCAGTATTTCATCATGCAGTCGTTTGCCGACAACGACACACCCGTCTTCCCGGAGGATGTGGAGAAAGGACGTGTGCAGACAGCCTACGGCACACCCATCAACATCGAGACCAGCAAGGTGGACGACCGCCTCTTCTGTGAGAACGGCATCGTCTATGGCATGAACGACATGGAGGCGCCCGCCATCTTCTCGTCTGTAGTGGGACCGGCTTTCCGCGACACCACATACCAATGCTTCATGTACGCTCTTGACAAGAGCGACCTGGTGCTCTCGCTGGCATCCAACAAATCCACGTTCGTCACATTGATGCCAAGCAACAAACAGTTCAACCAGAATGAACCGCAGATGCGGCTCAACACCACCACGCAGGGACGCGACCTGGAGGTGTACAGCGATGTGGACGGCAATTTCGCCAACATGGGCGCGGGCCAGGCACGCAGCATCGTCAATATGCATACGGCATCCAACGTATCACAGCTCAGCACCACAGGCACTCAGGTGGTGGAGACCAACACCGCTTTCAACTACTGGTTCGTACACGACGGCAAAATCACCACCAGCGCACTGTTCAACCAGCAGCTGAGCCCCGATTATCAAGATTCGCCTTTCGTCTCCTTCCGTGAGATACCAAGTGAGGGAGCAGGCACTTCCTGGGCCAACGGCAGGGCATACGCATACGACTACCCCCAGCTCTTCGCAGAGGCATCGGGCGACGGACTGACTCACCGCCTTGCCGTGGGCAACGACAGAAACTATGAGTATTATCTCTTTGCCCAGTTGCTGCAAAAGGCAGGATTGGTAGCCAATGGCGGAATGCCTTCCATCACGAGCGACGACACGCGTTACATCGTCTTCGTGCCCACCAATGAAGCCATCAGAAACAACATCGCCGACATCCCCGGATGCTCGGCATTGAAAATTGCCGACGACAACACCATCACCGGCAATGTGTCGACCACCAACAAGACTTTGTTGGCCAACTACCTGCGCAACTACTTTGTATCGTCGCTCATGAACACCATCAGCAGTTATCCCTACCCGGGTTCCACCTGCAAGGGCGAGTTCCTCACCATGGGAGGAGAGCATCTGACCATCAGCGAGAACGCTGCCGGACTGTCGGCAGGATTCAGCGCCGACAGCATGGTGAGCGTCGTTCAGAAATACTTCTGCCTGCCGTTTGCTTTCGCCGACGGCTGCATGCACTTCATCGACGGTATCCTTAAATAACAGAGCGCTATGAAGAATAAGATATTCACATGCATTGTCTTGCTGTTGTGCTCGGTGAGCATGATGGCTCAGGAAAAAGTGCTCACAGGATGTGTGACAGAGAAACTCGACAATGGCACCAACGACCCCATCATCGGTGCCAACGTGGTGCTGGTCAACAGCCAGAACCGCTATATCAAGGGTGCTGTCACCGACATCGACGGCAACTATGTGCTGCAGGTGCCGGCTGATGCCAAAAACCTGAAAGTGAGGGCTACCTATATCGGTATGAAAAACGTAACGGTCAACTATACCGGACAGACACAGATTGACTTCCAGTTGGAAAACGAGACCGTGCTTCAGGAGGTGGTGGTCACCGGCGCCCGTGGCGGACGCGACGGCATGGGTATCTCCCGACTGGAGCAGACATCGTCGGTGCAGAAGGTCGACATGTCGGCCATCGTGGAGACACAGCCTGTCACCTCCGTGGAGGAGGCCCTTCAGGGACAGGTGGCCGGTCTTGACATCAACCTCGGCGGCGACCCCGGCGCACGCTCCAGCATTCGTATCCGCGGTACCAGTTCGCTGAGCGCTTCCAACGAACCGCTCATCGTCATCGACGGGGTACCGCAGGATGTGGACATCACCGACGACTTCAATTTCTCCACCGCCAACGAGGAGGATTTCGGCGCATTGCTCAACATCGCTCCTGCCAACATCGAGAGCATCGAGGTGTTGAAGGATGCTTCAGCAACCGCCATCTATGGAACGAAGGGTGCCAACGGCGTGCTCCTCATCAACACCAAAAGGGGGTCGATGGGTAAGACCAAGTTCTCTTTCTCCTCCAAGTTCACCACCAAGCATGAGCCGAAGAGCATACCGCTGCTCAATGGCGTGCAGTATGTGGCACTCATGCAGGACGCCATCTGGAATGCTGCCAATGCCAAGGGCATCAGCAATGCCAGCAACGAGATGAACATGCTCTTCAACAATGCCGAACTCAACTACGACCCCAATTTCCGCTACTATGACGAGTACAATGTCGATACCGACTGGCTCGGGGCGGTGAAGCAGGATGCCATCATCACCGACAACAACTTCTCGATGACGGGAGGTGGCGAGAAGGCAGTGTATAAGTTCAACCTCGGTTACTACAACGAGCAGGGCACCACGGTGGGCACCGGCGTGCAGCGCCTGTCGACAGGTCTTAAAATCACATACAACTTCAGCGACCGCCTGCGCGTGCGCACCGACTTCTCGTTCACCAACACCAACAAGGATGCCAACGCACTGTCCTCCGTGCGCAACATCGCCATGCAGAAAATGCCCAACCTCAGTCCCTACTGGATTGATGACGTGACGAAAAAGCCCACGGATGTCTATTTCTCACGCGATGAGGACTTCCAGGGGTCATTCACCAACAGCGGTTCCAGCAGCGTCAGTTCGGCCAACTACAATCCAGTGGCCATGGTCAACGAGGGTTACAACAAGACCACGCAGCGCGATGAGAAACTGACCATCACCCTGCAATATGACTTCCCCTTCCACCTGCAATATCAGGGATGGGTGTCGATGAACATGCGCACCACCAAAAACAAGCAGTTCCTGCCGCAGGAGGCCACCGGCGTGCTCTGGACCAGTTCGTTTGCCAACCAGAGCGTGGACGCCACCACCGATGCCTTCGCCCTGCAGAGTGAGAACAAGCTCATCTACAACAACACGTTTGCAGAGAAGCATAAGATTATTGCCACCGGACTCATCAAGACTGCCGACAACCAGAGCTTCAGCTACTCCAGCCGCACATACGGCAACGCATCCGCCAACCTCAGCGACCCCGTCGTGGGAAGCGTGGTGTCATCATCGGGCTCGGGCAACTCAGAGCGCCGCTCCATCTCGATGATTGGTCAGGTGGTCTACTCGTTCGACAACAGATATGTCCTCAGAGGCACCATCAACCATGAGGGCAACTCCACCATGGGCAAGGAGAAGCGTTGGGGCACATTCCCCGCTTTCGGAGCCTCGTGGAACATCGAGCAGGAGAATTTCTGGAGCGACAGTTTCAAGAAATGGTTCAACGAGGGAAAGATTCGTTTCGGCTACGGCTGGTCGGGCACATCACCCTCGGGCGCCTCCATCTATCTCGGAGCATACAAGAGTCTCGGACAGTATATGAACATGCCCGCCATCACACCCGACCGCATGCAGCTCGACAACCTGAAGTGGGAGACCACCAGGGAAATGGACCTCGGTATCGACCTCAGACTGTTCGACAGGTTCAGCTTCACGTTCGACTACTACGACAAACAGACCAGCGACATGCTGCTCAGGGACACCAAGCTGCCTGCCTCCACAGGCTACAACTCGGTGAAATACATCAACTCGGGAAAGATGAGCAATAAGGGTGTGGAGCTGAGGTTTGAATACCAAATCCTGCGCAACAAGGAATGGACCGTATCGGTCAATGCCAATGTGAGCCGCAATATTAATAAGGTAAAGGAACTGCCCAGCACATGGGTAATGGACAACTACTCATTCGGCAACGGCAACTATGCGCTCCGCATCGTGGAGAATGCGCCCGTCGGTTCGTTCTACGGATACCGCTACCTCGGCGTATACCAGAACAGGGAGCAGACCTACGCACACGACGCTGCCGGCAATGTGATGTACGACTGGCAGGGCAATGTCATCACCATGAAAAACGGTACGGTGCAGACCTATCCCGGTGATGCCATGTATGAGGACATCAACCACGACGGTGTCATCAACGAGAATGATATCGTCTACCTCGGCAACGCCAACCCGAAGTTCTTCGGCGGCGGCGGATTCCAGGTAAGATGGAAAGACCTCACCCTCACCACGTTCTTCTACGGCAGATACGGTCAGAAAGTCATCAATGGCGCACGTATCTCCTTGGAAAACATGTACGGCAAGAACAACCAAAGCACAGCCGTGCTGCACAGATGGCGCGCAGAGGGCGACCAGACCGATATCCCACGCGCCCTCTACGGCATGGGCTACAACTACCTCGGAAGCGACCGCTTCGTCGAGGATGCCTCTTTCATCCGTCTCAAGACGCTTTCGCTCAGCTACAACTTCCCCAAGAAGTGGCTCAAGAACATCGGCATCAACAAGCTCAACGTGTTTGTCACGGGCTATGACCTTTTCACCTGGACCAAGTACAAGGGACAGGACCCGGAGGTGTCGATGCCGTCGGCCACCAGTCTGGTGCGCGACAACGCGACAACGCCTGTGTCAAAGCGCTTCGCCATTGGTTTGAATGTCGACTTTTAATCCCTGAAGACAATGAAAAAGAACATATTATCCATACTGACACTGGCAGTCACGCTCACCTTCACCACCTCATGCAACGACTGGCTCGACGTGCTGCCCAACAATGAGCAGGTGACCGATGACTACTGGAAGTCGAAGGAGGATGTCGAGGCGGTCATCGCTTCCGGCTATTACTACATGCGGCAGTGCGTGCCCACTTTCATCAAATGGGGCGAACTGAGGGGCGGTTCCATCTACACCACCAATACTGGCGACGCCAAACTGCAGGACTTCAACATGGTGCCTACCAACTCGCTCTGCGACTGGTCGAATCTCTACAAGGTCATCGGAATGGCCAACTCCGTCATCCTCTATGCACCGGAAGTGAAAGACGACACCTATTACGAGGCCATCCTCAACTCCCATCTCGCAGAGGCTTATTTCCTCAGGGCATACTGTTATCTGCTGTTGGTGAAAAACTACAAGGAGGTGCCACTCGTCTTGCAGGCATACGTCAACGATGCCGCCAGTTTCGACCTGGCGAAGTCATCAGAGGCGGAGATTATCGCCCAAATCAAGAATGATGTGAAGACAGCCCTGGAGACAGGTGCGGCAAAAGGCACCTATGAGGAAGACTGGGCAACCAAGGGCAGGGCCACCAAGTGGGCACTCTACGCCCTCATGGCCGATGCATGCCTCTGGAGCGAGGACTATGACCAGTGCATCGAATACTGCAACCTCATCCTCAATGCCACCGATGCTTTCCGTCCGGTGTTCATGTCCAACACCAACGACTGGTACACCATGTTCTATCCGGGCAACAGCAATGAGTCCATCCTCGAGCTCAACTGGGACTACTCACAAAACCAGACCAACAACTTCAACTCGCTCTTCACCCTCACCACCTCAACACCGCTGAGACCCACCACAAGGGCGACAGAACGCATGAAAGAGGAGACGCAGACACTGAAGGACGGCGGACTCACCGAGGACGGGCGCATGGGACGCATGCTCATGGCCACCTACGTGCCCGACAACGGACAGGTCATCGGATGGGCTTCGTCCAACCAGTACTACATCTGGAAATACTATGGGACAGACGTGCCCGACATCACCGGTGGTGCTCGTGCCCATCAGGATGCCAATTTCATCCTCTACCGGGTGGCTGAGGTCATGCTCATGAAAGCCCAGGCACTCACCATGAAGGGACAAGGCTCTTGGGCAGAGGCTGTCAGCATGATCAACAGGGTGCGCAACCGCGCCTTGCTGGGCAACTTCAAGGACATCGACACCCAGTCGGCCGATGCCGCCGCTCAAATCTCACAACTCGACGAACTGACACTCCTCGAGGAAATCATCGACCAAAAGGAGATGGAGTTCATGGCTGAGGGCAAGCGCTGGTACGACCTGCTCTGGCTCGGACGCATAGGAGGAGGAAAGTACAAGACTCAGTTCATGACCAAGGTCATCGAGGGCAACCAAACCACCAACGCCCAATGGATAAGGTCGGTGCTTCAGGATGCCAACGCATGGTACATGCCCATACCGCAGGCTGATATCGAGCACAACAAGCTCTTGGTACAGAATCCATATTACTCATCATCAAAGTAAGGAAAGGACAAGAAGCATGAAATACAAGATACATTTCGCACACCATGTTGTTTGCCTCGCTGCCGCAGCACTGTTGCTTGCCGCATGCGACAAGGATGTGTTTGACATCAACACCGATCCTTTCAAAGACCAGACCTACACGACAACGCTCACCTCTCCTATCTCATCATTGCTGGAGGAGACCGAGGGATACAGCGAGTATGTGAAGTTGCTTCACTATTCCAATATGTTCAACGCGCTCAACCAGTCGTCGTCGGGCATCAGCTTCACCGCTTTCGTTCCCAACAACGAGGCGATGCGCGATTTCTACCGCCGCAGGGGGGTGGACAGTCTGCAGCAACTGACCAAGGAATATGCGCGGCAGTTCGTGCTCTACCATACCGTCAAGGACTCCATCCTTCCCGAGTCGTTCGTGCAGAAGAAAACCGTGCAAAACCTCAGCGGCGACGTCATCAACATACGCATCGACTCGGTCAACGCAGGACAGGCAGTGCTCAATGAGGAAGGACGCGTCATCGAGATGGGAATCAGTGCCTTCAACGGCAAGATTTACGTGCTCTCATCGGCAATGACACCGCTGGTGGAGACGGTGTTCGACCGTGTGGTGGATGGCGGACGCTCATCCATCATGGCAGATGCGCTGCGTGCCACCGGATGGGACAAAAAACTCTCATTGGTGACCGACACCACAATCAATGAGGAGCGGCAGAAGGTCATCACACATTATTACTACACACTCCTCAATGTGGCTGACGCCACCTTCGCCAAAGCGGGCATCAACTCGCTCGAGCAACTGAGAAACCACCTCAAGACCGCCGACAAGGATGGCATCACGGAGGACTCTCTGCTGAGAGAATATGTTGGCTACCACATCCTCGCCAACCAATACAAGACCAGTGAACTGGGAGCCATGATGGGTTCGGATGTGACACGCATCTGGAGTTCGTCGGCCAACAACCAGGTGTTCACAGTCACCTACGACAGCCTCGCCACCAACGAGGCCGACCGCTATATCGTCAACGCCTCGGGAGAACGGGCAAGGTTTGTTCCCAGCGAGTCGAACGTGCTGGCAAAGAACGGGTACATCCACGAACTCGACGGATGGATGCCCGTATGGGAACCCGAACAGACAACCGTGCTGTGGGACCTCGCCGACTACACCGAGGTGAAAAACCTCGTCGACCCCGAATATTATCAGCCAGCAGAGCCTACCGCCTCCGAGCAGCGTTTCCGCATCGCCACGGCAACATGTTTTGAGTATGAGATGGGCGAGGCAGGGTCGAAAAACCGCAACTACAGCGATATTGACTATGTGACCTGCCGCAGCAACATGAAGAATGCCAACAACTACGACCGCGTGGTGTTCAACCTGGGCTACATGGGCAAGGTCGGCATGCGGACACCCACCATCGTCAGGGGAAAATACAAGGTCGAACTGACCATCATCTTCATGACGGGCAACAATTTCATGAGGCAGCAGACCGACGGCAACGGAGGCATGCTCAAGATGACGTTTGACGACAGAGAAGACATGACGCTCTTCACTGCTCCTTACACTAAGGTAAACAGTGCGCTTCCGGGGGTATACACCACCACGCTCTATGATGAAATCGAATTTGAGGAGACTGCCTCACATCAGTTCAGCTTCATCATCCTCGACCCGGCTGCCAGCACCAACAACAACTTCAGCCTGCAGTTCGACTGCATCAAATTTACTCCAATTGACTAAACACATACAGATATGAAAACCCTATTTCAATCATACATGATGTTCCTCGCCATAGGTCTGTTGGCCTCTTGCTCGGAACTGAAGGATGACGACCATTATGGAAAGGCCGACACGCCCATCTCCAACAATGAGCTGAAAATCGTCAATGTGTCGTCGCAGGAGTATATCAGCAGCAGAGGCGACCTGTCGGAAATGAACGGACTCTTTGCTGGACAGGGCATCTACGACGAGCTCAACAAGAAAGCACAGCTCAGCACCATTCTCGTCGTCACCAACGACCATTTCCTCAAGCCCGAGGAGAAGACCGAGTTCATCACACGCTCACACATCAGCGACATCTCCATCTCACCCGCCAACCTGGAGGACGGAACCCGCCTGATGATGTGGCATGGCAAATACGTCAACGTCTCCATCGACGAGATGGGAAAGGAAGGCAACATCGTCGACCACATCCTCTTCAACAACGGAGCGGTCAAGGAGGTCATCAAGACCACCACAGGATATGTCTATGTCATCTCAGAGATGATAGAGACACCGACATCTCTCTATGACTTTATCAACGACCTGCCCGACGAGTATTCCATATTCCGGGAAATGGTGCTGGCTTCCGGAGGCAAGGAGTTTGACCGCACCAACTCCAAGGCAATCGGCATCAACGACCAGGGCAACACGGTCTACGACTCCATCTTCATCTACCGCAACACCTTCTTCGAGGCGGTCAACTTCGACATGAATTCAGAGTCGCTTACCGCCACCCTGCTCCTGCCTTCCAATGAGGTCATCAACCAGGCTCTCGACGACGCACACCAGAGACTGGCATCATGGGAGATGGTGAGAAGCGACAGCATCATGAAGGACTGGATTCTCAAGTCTTCGTTCTACAGCAAGCGCTACTCACCTGCCGATTTGCAGACCACTGAGGTCAATGACGTCAAGAGCATTTTTGGCACACAGTGGCGCACCAACGTGCAGCAGGTGGATGTGTCCGACCCCATGGAACTGTCAAACGGCATTGTATACAAGGTCAGAAAACTGCACCTGCCCAACAACCTGCTCATGTACAGGCTCAAGGACTATTTCTATTACTACGAGAACTGCACCGACGAGCAGAAAGAGAATTACTTCAAACGGGTGAACCTCAATTTCAAGGAGTGTGCCACAGAGGTGGCGGCATGGTCGCCCCTGCCGGGCGTATGGCCCTATCATGAGAACAGGGTCATCCGATTCGACAAGCCCTCTGACATCGCCGACGCAGATGGTTTCCAACTTGATTTCACCCCCGTCAAGCTCAATGCCGACGGCACCGTGCGGCCCTATCTCTTCCCACCGGGAGCCTATCGGTTTGCCATGGGGTCGGTGCAGAACCAGAGTCTGGGCATCACAGTCTCGATTCTCATCGACGGACAGGAGGTGGCACGCTCGCGCACCATCACCTGGGGCACTTCAACAGAGTTCCACTACGACCGTGGCACCACGCTTTCCAACACCCATCCCGAAGGCTATGACGCCAGTTACGTGAGGGAAGTGGGCGGCAACAGCAAGGCAGCCAACTACGACACCGACGGAGGCCAGATGATGGATGAGTTGGTGATTCCCGACGTAAAGGGAGATGGCTCACCCGTACAGATTGTCATGCGACTGAAATGTGAAAGCTGGGAAGGCAAAACCAATGTGAAAATCCACCACTGGTGCCTCAGGCCAACGGTCAACAATTATTAATCCTTTGAACAGCATATCCATATGAGCAATATTATCAAGAAACTGTTGGGATGTATGGCGCTGGCAATGATGTGCTCCGCCAATGCCTATTCACAGCAACTGAGCGGACATATATGGTCTACCGCCAACCAACCCATTGCGGATGCCGTCATCTCAAGTCCGGGATGCAAGACGGTACGCTCAGCAGAGGACGGAGCATTCACCATTGAGGGTGCGGCCAAGGACAATCCTCTCACCATCTGGCACGAAGGATTTTATCAGAAAGTGCTCTACATCAGCGATGCCAATGCCAAAGACCTCAACATCTATATGGTGGAGGAGAACAAGACCCGCTACAACGAGACGGTGGTCACTCCTTTCGGAACGGAACAGGGTGAACCGTCGGCTGCCAACATGGTCAACATCAGCAGAAAGGATTTTGCCAAAGGGTCGCTCTCCATCGACAACGCGCTCAAGGGAGAGATACCCGGACTGCAGGTGGTCAACAAGAGCGGTATGACAGGCGAGGGTGCTTTCATGCAACTGAGGGGCGTGCGCTCACTGGTGGCAGAGAATGCTCCGCTGATTGTCATCAACGGCGTGCCCTATCTGCCTGATGCCAACCTCAGCCAGATTATCGGAGGCTATTCCAGGTCGTTCTTCCAAGCACTCAACAACCTCGACATACGCAACATCACCGTGCTCAAGGGTGCTGAGGCAGCTGCCTATGGTTCGATGGGTTCCAACGGAGTCATCATGATTGAGACCGACCAGGCCACCTCATCCGACATGAACACACGCATCTCGTTCTCAGCCATTGCAGGCATGAACTGGAACTCCAAGCGCATCCCGCTCATGGGGGCTTCTGAGTACAAGAACTACCTCAGCGATGTGGGTCTGACCTACTATCCCAATATGGAGGCATTCTTCAATGATTTCAATTTCCTCCGCGACCCACAGGCCAACAAGTCATACCTCTACCAGTATGACACCAACTGGCAGGACGAAATCTACCGCAACAGTTCCACAATGGACTACCTCTTCAGGGTTGAGGGTGGTGACAACATCGCAAAATACAACATCTCACTCGGATACATGGGCGACAAAGGCACCATCATCAACACCAACAGCGACCGATACAACGCCCAAATCAATGCATCGGTGCTGGTGAGCAAGCAGTTTGAGATCAGGGCAAATATCAACACGGCATACCTCAAGGGACAGTACCAGGAGCAGGGACTTTCGGCAGAGACCAACCCCATGCTGGCAGCATACCGCCGCGCTCCTCTGCTCAGCCCGCATAAGAGTGATATGTATGGCAACCTCATCAACACCTATGCCAGCTACTGGTTCGGAGCTATCGAGAATGAGGACTTCATCGTCAGCAACCCTGTCTCTCTGGTCAACACCATGTTGGGCAAAAACCGCCAGTATGACATGAACATGAAGGTACACCTCATCTACACCCCCATCCGCAACCTTACCCTCAACGGCATCGTGGGCATGTACTACAACTACAACCAGGAGGAGGCATTCATCCCCGGCATCAACAACGAGGACATCGTGCCGCTGTTCGACCAGTATGGACAGGCTAACAACACCATCCGCGTGGGCACCAACCATGCGTTCAACATGTTCTACAACGCCAATGCCGCCTACAAGTTCAACATAGGCGAGACACACAAGTTCAACTTCAACGCAGGATGGCAGGCTGTCACCACGTCGTATGAGTATGACGCTGGATTCGGACGCAACTCCAACAACGACTTCTACCAGACACTCGGCGACGCACAGTCGTTGGGCAAGTATTTCTCAGGCTACAACAACAAGTGGAACTGGATGAACGTCTACGCCCATGCCGACTGGACATTCAACAACCTGGTCAAGGTGGGCTTCACAGGTGCATTCGACGGTGCCTCGTCCATCGGAAAGAATGCCACGAGAATGACATTCTATCCTGCTGCCGATGTGGTGCTCATGGCAGGCAACCTGCCGGCGCTCAGAAACCTCAGCTGGCTCGACAAGCTCAATGTGTACGCCAACCTCACCATGACGGGCAACAGCCGCTACTCCTCAAAATATGGGAAATACTACTACACATCCAACCCCTATCAGACCATTTCGGGCATCATCCGCGCCAACGTGCCCAGCACCAACCTCAAGGCGGAGCGCGACCGCACACTCAACTTCGGGTTGGAGACTGCTCTGCTGCACCATCGCCTGATGCTGGGCGTTGGCTACTACAACACCAAGGCAACCGACGTGCTCATCTCTGGCGACCGCTCGCCAATTCTGGGTTCCAGCTCCTACTACAGCAATGAGGCAGAACTTCAGTCAAAAGGCTTTGAGGTCTCCCTGGCTGTCACTCCGGTCTCGACAAGATATTTCACTTGGACCATCGGTGGCAATGTCACCACATTGAACAACAAGGTCAATTCTCTGGGAACACTGCCCGAAATCGTCACCTCGCTGACCGACGACGCACAGGTCATCACCAAAGTGGGTGAAAACCCCTATGCATTCTATGGTCTGAAGTCACTTGGCGTGTTCAAGACCACCGCCGAGGCAGAGGCAGCCAACCTGATGGCAAACGGCAAGAAATTTGCTGCCGGCGATGTCCACTATGAGGACGTCAACAAAGACGGCATCATCAACAACGACGACAGGCAAATCATCGGCTCGGCCACTCCCGACCTCTTCGGCTCATTCTTCACAAGGTTCGAATACAGGAACTTCGCCCTCGACCTCACCTTCGCCTATGCTTTCGGCAACGATGCCTACAATGCGGTGAGGAGGATAACGGAGTCGTCGAAGGACTTTTCCAACCAGGCTTCGTCGGTCAACCGCCGCTGGCTCATGGAGGGACAGGACACCGACATGCCGCGTGTGCGCTACAACGACCGCGTGGGCAACAATGCTTTCAGCGACAGATGGATAGAGAATGCAGGATATGTCAAACTGCGTGACGTCACCCTGAGCTATACCTGGAACAAGCCCATCTGGAACTTCATTCAGGGTGGAACCATCTTTGCGACAGGACAAAACCTGCTCTGCCTGACCGACTACCTCGGGCTCGACCCCGAATTCTCCTATTCCTACAGTTCTCTCATGCAGGGAGTGGACTATGCCAAGGCCACCGCGCCACGCTCCGTGAGACTGGGCGTCAACCTGAGATTCTAAACGATAACAACAGAAACAAGAACGATATGAAACGGATATATTCATTCATACACACACTTTGTCTGGTGGGAGGCATTGCCGCTCTATGTGCCTGTTCCGATTTCTGGGACCCTGAGACAGAAGACGAGTTCAACGGTGAGAACGGTTTTACATCCAACACCGAGATGTATACCGGTTTCCTTGGCATCATGACGAAGATGCAGGCTGTCGGCGACAAGGAAATCCTGCTCACTGAGACCAGAGGCGAACTGATAGAGCCTACCGAGGAGTCGAGCAATGAACTGATTTCACTCTACAACTACGACCAGAACCTGCAGACCAACTCGTATGCCAACCCACAGGGTTTCTATGAGGTCATCATCGCATGCAATGACTACCTCGACAACATGAGGGAATATAAGTCGAAGCCCAATGTGGACATGGACGCATGGAAATCGCTCGTGGCTTCCACGGTGAGGACCAAGGTGTGGACCTACAAGACCCTGGCTGAAATCTATGGACAGGCGATGTGGTTTGACGACCCCATCACCGAGATGACGGAAATCCGTACCGGCGACCGTTTCCAACTGCTCCAGCTCCCCCAACTCATCGACCGCTGCCTGCAACTGATGGAGCAGGGATATGAGGGCGTGGACACCAGTCTGGAAATCGACTGGTATGAGTGGCTCGACCCCACCCACAGCGTGAGCCTCTCCAACAGTCAGTACCGCAAGTGGAACTATATGGCGCCGTCGTATGCCGGACTTCTCGCCGAGCTCTGCCTGTGGAAGGGAGCCATCCTCGACGCTGAAAAACAGGATGCGACAGCTTATTACAAAAGAGCCGCCGATGTGTTGCTGGCTGCACTGGGCAAGCAAATCAATGTCACCTCCGACCCAGGCTCCAACGTTTATTGGCTGCCTTCTGCCGCCACCCCGGGACACTATTCTCCGATATGGAACAACAGCCAGCCTTATCCCTATGAGGCGGTGTCGGCCATCATCTATGACTATACCAACAACCAGACCAACACGTTGCTGAAGCACTTCTCCAACGAATATCCCAACCTCTACTTGCTCAGGCCGTCGGCCAAGGCGCAGGAACTGTTCCTCAGCAATGAGCTCAATCCCGGTGCCGCCACCAACGACACCCGATACAAATGTGTGTTTGGACAGTCGGGTGGGAACAGCTATATCGCCAAGTTCCGCCCAGTGGGCAGTTCGGCTCGCGTCAATGCCTATCAGGATGACTGCCATATCTATATCTACCGGGCAACACAGTATCACATGATGCTCTGTGAGGCACTCAACCACCTCAAACGCTTCATCGCCTTCAATGCCGTGCTCAACACAGGTGTCAAGGCGGGTGAGGGAGATGACTGCTTCAATCCCAGCATGCCGGAATGGGAGGGCTTCGCAAGCACCGTCGACCCCACCAAGTGCGACTGGACAGGAACCGCCAACTGGGGCACGCGCAAATATCCGTCGCTCGGCATCCGCGGATGCTTCACCGGACTTGTGCCGCGAACGGTCAAAATCAACACCTTCGAACTGGGTGAGCAGGGCACCATCCGTTTCAACGACATGGCTCTCCTCGATGAGTCGATGCTGGAATTCGCCGCCGAAGGCAAGGTCTATCCCATGATCAACAGAATGGTGGTGAGGTATGGCGACCCATCCATCGCCGCCGACCGCATCTGCACTAAATATGAGGACGCCGCACTGGCCGCCACCGTGAGACAGCGCATCATGGACGGAGGCTACTGGGTGCCCTATGACCTGTAATCATTTTCAATCTATAATTTATTCACCAAAACTGTGTTTATGAGAAAACTTTTTACATTAACCATGCTTCTTGTGTTGGCCATCAGTGCCAATGCACAGGAGACCTACCGCAAGTCGTGGGACTTCAGGAAATGGAGTGCCCATACTGTTGAGAATCTAAAGGCTGAGTCGGCCAAAGGCCCCACCACCGGCGCCTGGTCGGACGTGGAGAAAAAGGATGCCACTGAGCCTACCGAGTTGTCAAAAGACAACTGCTTCTGGGAGGTGACAGCCCAGGGCGTGGCCAACGAGGGTGCCACCATCATGGCAAACGGAGAGGTGATTCCCGAACTCGAGGGTCTGCTCTACACCAACACCACCGCACGCTCACTCGCCATCGCAGTCAACTATCTGGAGCCCAACTCCTCAAGCGGCTTCGGTCCCTATCAGGGTGCTTCCTACCTATGGCTGGGCAGTTCGAAGAAAAACTATTTCCTCATCCCGCATGTGGCTCCCGGCACCACCATCAAGATGGGTGTGGAGTCACACAAGCTGACAGATGCACGTGGCGTGGAACTGTATCTCGGTGCCGGCACATCGGGCACCAAGCTGCTGGGTCCTGACGGCAATGCTGTGGCTGCTCCCACCACCTATATGGACCAGGAATGGGTAGTGCCCACCGATGCTGCCGACACACCCAACGAGGACGGTACCTACAACATCCAAATCTACAACACCAACGGATGCCACATCTATTACATCACCGTTGGTGAGGGTGACTCTCCTCAGGTGGAGGACGCCAAGAAGATTGGCTACCTCTTCAATGCCAGCAACGCCGACGACTATGCCTATGCTTTCATCAGCGGCGACAGCCGTTTTGCCGTCACCGACATCGACGTGGCTGCCACCCAGCCCACTGCCGAGGAGCTGAAAGCCTTTGACGCCATCGTCATCAGCCCCACCATCGCTGCCGACAACGCTTATCTGCCCACCATCAAACAGGTGATTGCATTTGTTCCCGTGCTCAACCTCAACCCCAACCTCTATGAGGCACTGGGCTATGGCAAGGCAGTGAAGACAGATGTCAATGTGCTGACGGTCAAGGATGCAGCCAATGCGGTCTTTGAAGGTCTGGATATAGAGAACGGTCTTGAACTGCTCACCGAAGGCGGCATCACCGGTGTCGAACTGGGTGACTACTTTGCCAACGATGCCGTGCTCGCTACTGCCGGCGACGTAGTGGCTATGCACATGCACAACAAGACCCGCAACGCCTACATGTTGTTGCCGCTCACCCTCGACGACATGCTCGTGGCTTCTGAGAGCGCCATCGTCAGCCTGCCCGTACAGGCTCTTGCTGCCGTGGCTGCCACCAAGAACACCGTGGTGCCTGTGAGCAAGCCCAACATCCAGCAGGACAAGCAGGACGGCCAAACCATCGTGTCCATCACTGCCGCCAACTCCACTGCCATCTATTACACCACCGATGGCACAGACCCCACCACCGCCAGCACACGCTATGAGGCTCCGTTCACCGTTACCTCACCTTGCACCGTCAAGGCATTTGGCGTGGGCGACGGCTATCTCGACAGTGAGATTGCAGAGGCAGCCATCATCATCATGGGCAAGGCTGCCGCACCTACCTTTACCATCACCCGTGAGGCTGGCAAATCGCTGGTCACCATCAACAGTGCCACCGAGGGCGCAACCCTGTACTACAACTTCGCCAACAGTTCGGAAATCACCGCTTCCAAGGCATACACAGAGCCGGTGGAGATTACCTCTCCCACCACCATCTATGCCTTCGCCGCTGGCGACGACTTCCTCTCCTCAGAGCTTGAGTCGAAGTTTGTCGGTGTCGACGGTGTCGACAAGAGCAACATCCGCTGGGATGTCATGGCACACTTTGATGCCAATGCCGAAGACTGGGAAGGCAAGGGTCAGCAGACCAACGACGCTGGCGAGATTATCAACGCCAACTACTTCTTCACCTGGGGCAAGAACGCCGGTACATACTACAACCAAGAGTCTGTCAAGGAAGTCATCAAGACCGAGGAAGGCAACGACTCCACCATCTACAATGCCTTTGCTCCTGAGACCTGCGAGGCCAACGGCTGGGTGCTGAAGTCCATCGGTCAGGTGATGACCTGGGAGAAGCTCAACATAGGCTACAACATCGGCGATGGCTCAATGCGCAACCCCGACACCGCAGACGATGTGATTGGAGTGAACGACACCGAGGGCATCACACAGAATGCCGTTACATTCGGCAAGCAGCCGACCGACGGTCCGTTCAACGCCAGCCTGGAGACGACAAGCAAGTATCAGGCACCGTTCGACGTCATCATCTATGCCGGCAACGGCAATGACGGCCAGATTCCCACCATGCAGGTGGAGGTGTCTGCCGACGGCGAGACATGGGCAAAGATTGGCGATGTGGCTTACTCACTCACCAAGCGCAACTGGAAGCGCACCCAACTGAGCTATGACGGCACCGACGAGGTGTTTGTACGCATCCTGCACACCAAAGCCAAGTCGGGTGGTCAGATTTATGACATGTACCTGATGAACAACGGCGAGAAGTCGCAGCAGTACGACGAGGGTGCCCTCGACGGCGTTGCCGTGGTGGGTGCTGCCGCCCAGGTGTTCCGCACCGAGGTCTACACCATCAACGGCATGCGTGCCTCATCCCTGAGCAAGGGTGTCAACATCATGCGCACGACCTACTCTGACGGTTCGGTCAAGACCCGCAAGGTACTCGTGAGATAATTAAAGATTATTATTCATCAAGGCTCCTGCCCTTTATGGGTGGGAGCCTTACAATATCACCATTATGTACAACAGAACTTACTCCCGCAGATTACTCGTCTGCCTCATTTTGGTTTTTTCCTGCGCACTCATGCAGGCCCAGCAACTCGCTTTCCCTGGCGCACAGGGTTTCGGGCGCTATGCCGCCGGCGGACGCACGGGCACAGTCTATCATGTGACCAATCTCAATGACACGGGAGCAGGTTCTCTGCGCGATGCCGTGAGCCAGCCCCACCGCATCGTCGTCTTCGATGTGGCAGGTGTCATCAACATCAGCAGCCGCATCGTCTTCTCCAACAATCTCTATGTGGCAGGCCAGACGGCACCCGGCGAGGGCATCACCGTCTATGGCGACGGCGTGTCGTTCTCGGGCTCTTCCAACATCATCGTGAGGCACATGCGCTTCCGCATGGGCAAAGGAGGCTCCTCGGGAAAAGACTGCGCCGGCATCTCCAACGGCACCAATATGATTTTTGACCACTGCTCGTTTGCCTGGGGACTCGACGAGGTGTTCTCCATCAATCCCGACGGCAAGGGCGACCTGCACAACGTCACACTCATGAACTGCGTCTTCGGACAGGGATTGCTTACCCACTCCGCAGGCGGACTGATGCAGGCCGACAGCATCACCCTCTACCGCAACTTCTACTGCGACAATGCCACGCGCAACAACAAGGTGAAGGGAGCGCATCAGTATGTCAACAACATCGTCTACAACTGGAAAAACGGGTGCTACCTCATGGGCGGCGACTCACAGGGAAAGAGTTATGCCAACACCCAGGGCAACCTGTTCATCAACGGACCTGCAGGCGGCGGCAATGCCTGCACGTCGGGAAACAGCGATTTCAACATCTATGCCGCAGACAACTGGCAAGACAGCAACAGGGACGGACGACTGAATCCCTACGAGATACCCCGCAGCGAATATGGCGGCGGACCCACTTTCAAAGAACAGCCCTACCCCTACCCTGCCCTTGACATCATTCCCGGCAACACCGTCTTTGAGAGCGTGCTGCCCACCGTGGGTGCTTCCCTGCCCTACCGCGACTATGTCGATTGCTACATGGTAGACGAGTGCCAGTCGCTGGGCAGCGAGGGAGTGATTATCTCCACAGAGGATTTCCTGCCGTTTGGCAAGCCCTCAGCATGGGTAGTGTGGAAAGGCAACAAACGTACTGACTCCGACAACGACGGCATGCCCGACGAGTGGGAGAACGCCAACGGAACCAATCCTTCCCAAAACGACGCCATGACACGTGCCGCCAACGGATATGCAAATATCGAGAATTACATCAACAGCATCACCGCTGCTTCTGTCGATGCCTACCTCCGCGCTCCACAGATTCTGGAACAGACAGACGCCGCTCCTACCTCCATCACCATCGGATGGCGTGACTGGACAGAAGGCGAAGATGGTTTTATCGTGGAAATCAGTCAGGACGGGACATTCAAAGAAGTGGTGCGCACGGCAGCAGGTGTGAAGTCATATGTTCTCAAAGACCTGCAACCGGGCAGCGTCTACCAGGTGCGTGTATGCGCCTTCAAAGGTGAGGAGAAATCATCATATGCCACGACAGAGGTGAAGACATCCCTTGAGGAGACCGAACTCATCGACATCGACCAGTTCACGCCCGACTACACCTGGAAAGGTGGCGACGGCTCATGGGATACGACATCAGAGGCCTGGAAGGAGGGCGTTTACCAAGACGGAGCAAAAGTGCTCTTCCCCATGGACGACAACGCCGCTGTCAGCCTGAACGCCGCAGTGACACCTTCTGCCGTCGTCGTGAAAGGCGATGCCGACCTCTCCATCTCGGGAACGGGGAAAATCAGCGGCGATGGGTCGCTCAACAAAGCAGGGAAAGGTGTTCTCACCTTGGGAACCACCAACGACTATACGGGTGCAACGGTACTCCGAGGCGGTGAGGTGGCTTTTGCCTCACTCAAAAACGGCGGTGAGCCAAGCAGCATCGGCGCGAGCCTCGACTATGCGCAAAACTGGGTTTGGTATGGCGGCACCTGGCGCTACACGGGCGGTTCAACTACTACCAACCGCAGTGCGATGATATACAAGGACACAGAATTGAACATCAGCAATCAGGGCGCCACCGTCCAGATGGCAGGCAAGATGGAGGGGCAAGGCGGACTCATCCTCGACGGAAAGGGCACGCTGCAACCCTCCACGAAGGACTTTTTCAACTATGCTGGCCCCACCATCGTCAGAGGTGGCGTTCTCAAACTCAATGGCGTGTCGAAGATGTGGAGCGACAAACTGTGCAAACTGGGCAAATCATCCAAACTGGTGCTCGCCGGCGGTGAGTTCCGCACACAGGACTCCAACGACACCTACGCCACCTATGACTTCCCCATAGAGGTCGCTGCCGACACTTATTCCAAGGTCTATTTCTGCCGCAACTGCTCCATCAAGAGTACGGTGAGGGGCACTGGCACCGTGGAATGGGAGTCCAACTGGGTGCGTGAGTATATCAACGGCGACTGGAGGGAATTCTACGGCACTTTGGTTGCACGTGGCACTGGCACGTCGAGCAATGGCTCACAGCTGATGCTCAACAACAACACCTACAAGGGCATGCCCAACAACACGATATACCTCAAAGGCAACATCCGCATCATCTATTGGGGCACCAACGGAGAACTGTATCTGGGTGGTCTGAGCGGTGATGCAGGCTCGTTCCTCAGCGGCTCAAGCAAGAACACGGCAGGACATGTGATGACATGGCATGTCGGCGGTGCGGGAACCGACGAGACCTTTGCCGGGGTTATCGACAACTGTGCCAGCAGCACTGCCTCCAAATATGACGGCACCACCAACATCATCAAGGAGGGCTCGGGCATCTGGCGTCTCACCGGAACGAATATCTACAAGGGATATACCACGGTGAACGGCGGCAAACTGATTGTCAACGGAAGGAACAACGGTACGGGTGCCGTGACGGTGAATGCCGATGCCATCCTGGGCGGAAAAGGTACGATTGCCGGTGCTGTCACCATCAAGTCGGGCGGTGCAATCATGCCTGGCGACGAGACGGTGCAGAAGGCACGTCTGACCATCGGCGCGCTGACTGTGTCAGCAGACGGCATGGTGTGCATACCTGCCGACAACACATCGTGCAACACGGTGGCAGTGAAAGGCAATGTCTCGCTCGCCAATGGTGCCATCCTCAGGATGGCTGACGGAAAATTTGAGGAGACTCCCCTTGATGGCACCGAGTATAAGGTCTTCGATGCCACAGGTTCCATCACAGGCACATTTGCAGAAATCATACCCGCCACTCCAGGCGAGGGACTGACATGGGACGTGAGCCGCCTCTACACGGAGGGCATCATCAAGGTTGCAGCCGGTGATACGGGTATCACCTCTTTCTCCACAGAGGCGCCATCACGCATCGAGTATTACACACCATCTGGCGAGCGGGTCATCCAACCTCATGAGGGCATCTTCCTCATGAGGGTTGTCATGCCCGACGGACGTGTGCAAACCAAGAAAGTGGTTATTTAAGGCTATCGGTGCACTGCGCAGCAGGAGTGCTATATTGGGATTATTTTCCCAATCATGATATCATATCCATAAATATACTTAAAAACGGGGTTACAGGGGATGCAGTAATTGCTTTTCCCAAATTAATGCTATATCTTTGCGCTGAAAAAGATTATAAAATTCGTGACCATACTCCCGATTTTTATGTAAAATTTAGGAGTAAACTCTCAAATTTCATGGATTGATGTATAACCTAAAATCCGCAACTAATAGTTATGCGGTCTAATTTTTGTCAGATACCCAATTTGATGATTCTCACGTCGTTATAAACGTGTTTATGCATGGTTTTTGCCCACCTTCCCCTTACCCCAATAAGCATTGCAGGGGCTTTATGCTGTCGTAACCCTCAAAGTCGGATTCTCAGCCGTCAGCGAGAGCAAATGGGTTCTGGTATGAGCAGTTGTCCGTGTAGATGTTCAGTACGTAGTGTCTTGCTGTCCTTATCCATTTGGCGGGGACGCTGATGAACTTGAACACGAATGCCTTGATCCTGCTAGTCTTCCTCTGTCCGAAGGCTGTTGCATCAAGTCGTTCCATGAGGAACTTGTAAAAGTTGTGGATGACAGCTGTGAGCAGGAGGAACACGGTGTTCTCCGCCATGAATGACTTGGGCAGCCTTGCCCATCCGAAACCGTTGTTCATGTCGTCGAAGATTCTTTCCTTGCCGCCCCTTAGGTTGTATAACTCAACTATCTCACGCGCCGTCGAGGTGTAGTCGTTGGTCAGTATGCAGCGGTAGGTGTACTCCCCCTCCCACAAGTCCTGCTCACCGTCCATTCGGGGCTCACGTTGTATGACAAGACGGTATGCCTTTCCCTCCCATTTCTCCACGATGATGGAGTTCAACTCATACTCGATGCCGTTGATCACCTCGCGTTTCCATCCCCTCAGTGCCAGCAGGCTGTCATAGAGCGAGGAGCAGCGGTTGGCACGGATGTAGAAGTGGTCGCAGTGCTTTTCCACGGTCTCCACTATCTCGCGCGAGCATGAGCCGCAGTCCATTCGGGCTCGCCTGACGTGGATGTCGTATGCTTAAGATTCGAGAAGATGCGCTCCAGCGTGTCCTGCTGGTGGAAGCGCACGTTGGCGTTGCCGTCGCGGTTTTCAATGCCTACAATGAGGTCGCCGATGACGGCAACGCCGGGACTGTAGCCCGTGAACTTCTTGTAGGTTATCTTGGCATCGTACTTTTCCGTCTCGATGAACTGGTGGTCGAAGTCAAGGTCATAGGAGTTGCCCGCCACAAGTTGGCCTGTGCTCACGAGTATCTTCACAAGAAGGCCGTTCAACTTCGTGGCAGTATTGAAATCGTAGCCTTGCTTAACCGGTATCTCAACAAGAAGGAAGTGGCTTATTATATGACCCGTATAAGAAAAGTGGCTAAACGCTTCCCTGACACTTTTACACAGGTAATCATGGTGATTCAAGGAAAGGAGAAGCAGCCCAAGTTCATCAAGGGCACCAAACAATACAAGCGCAATGCCATCATCGACTATGTGCTGAAGGAGAACCTGAAGGAATTCGGGTGGTCTATTGAGCCGCCAGCATCAAGGAAGGAGAGGGCAAGAGACCTCATTGAAACTGTGTGACCATAATACAATTCAATATATCAATATTTATATAA
>JAEEJK010000063.1 GCA_016281815.1 Prevotella sp.
CAGGCCAGATGTTTGCCGCCAGCTTCTTTCAGATTCCGCCTCGCGACGGACACCCTTGCTCTTGGCTATGTGATTCCCGCTATTAGGGCTCACTCGGGACTTGCACCCGTTAGACAATGCTCATGCCGAGCATACCAAAAAAAATGAGGGTGCTTCTGAAAGCACCCTCACTAAATAAATTTGTATGGCTTAGAACAGTGTGAACTTGTAACCCAGTGTTAATTGGAATCCGACGTTCTTGCTGTCGAGGTCAACTATTTTCTCATCGAAAATCTTGGTGAGACCAATGGTGTAACGAGCATCGAGAACGATATTGAAGAATTCATATGACAAGCCAAAGGGGATAGCAAAGTCAAATTTCTTCACGGCGTCATCTTTGAAATCACTCTTTGTGCCGTCAACATCAAGTTTAGCGGAGAGATTAAATCCTGGCTGAATACCTGCCTTCAATGCCAAGCCTTTCAACAGATAAACGTTAGCCACGATGGGAACAGTAAGGTAGTCCAACTTGATGGTTGTATTGTTAGGGAAGAGGGACGTCTTCTTCGCGTCCATTTCGGCACCCTGCTGAGAGTAATTCAGACCAAAAGCGAGGCTGAAGCGGTTGCTCATCGTGTATTCGAACTCAGGACCCACAATCATTCCTACACGAGCCTTGGTGTCAGAAGTGTTGCTGAAGTCTGCGCCACTGAAACCAATGCGGGGCTGTAATGTCAGTGAGCCAGGGGCATGCTGTGCAAAAGCACAGGTAGTGGCCATCATAATCGCTACCACAAAAAATAATCTTTTCATCTTGTTCTAATTAAAATTAATAATCAATAATGTAACCCGTTTCCTATAAAAATAGGCTTTAGAAATACAAAGGTCGTTAATTTATTTTAAATTTGCAAGCAATTATTCGTTTTTTTTCACTTTTTCATGCGAAATAAGTAAAAAAGCAGAACACGAAAGAGCATAGCGGACCATGTGACACCCCTCCTTTGGAGGGGTTGGGGGAGGTAACTAATCCAACAGGGTGGCGGCGCGGACGCGGCTGAGCGTCTCGGGCGTCATCTGCAGATAACTGGCAATATAGTTGAGGGGGGCACGCTGCACCACCTTGGGCATGAGTTTGCAAAGCCGGCGATATTTGTCCTGCGCCGTCTCAAACCTGACGAGGTCGGCATGCACCTGGGAGAGGATGAGTGACTCCTCCAAAATTTTGCGGTAGAGAATCTGGATGTTCACATTGTGGAGGGCCACCTCCTCCAGACGCCGCTTGGGCAGGGCATAGCAGATAGACGGCTCCACCGCCTCCACCTGAAGGTGGGTCGGTTCCTCCTGGAACAGGCTCTCGATGCACATGACGATAGTACCGTCGACACCGAGATGCTCGGTGACAGCCATGTCTTTCTTATAATAGAACTGTCTGAGCAGTCCGTTGTCGATATAAAGAATGTCACGGCAAATCTCACCCTCCTTGAGAATGAGTTGGTTCTTGGCATACTTATGCGGAACCAGGACACTCTCCAGGATGTCGAGTTCGGCGTGCGTCATGGTACTGTATTTACGCGCCAGTTCCCTTGCGATGTCGCGCGTGGTATGTGTTTCTTTCATCTTGTCTCCTTTCTGTGTTATTCACGTTGATCGGTCTTTACTATCTAAAGCATATCAGGTCAGTCCAATTTCAGCACGGCGAGGAAGGCTTTCTGAGGCACCTCCACATTGCCGATCTGCTTCATGCGCTTCTTTCCTCTCTTCTGTTTCTCGAGGAGTTTGCGCTTTCGAGTCACATCACCGCCGTAGCACTTCGCAGTGACATCCTTGCGCACGCACTTCACTGTCTCACGTGCCACAATCTTCGCACCGATGGCCGCCTGGATGGCGATATCGAACTGCTGGCGGGGGATGAGTTCCTTAAGTTTCTCGCACATGCGGCGACCGAAGGCGACAGCATTGTCCTGATGGGTGAGTGTGGAGAGTGCATCAACCGGTTCGCCGTTGAGCAGGATATCGAGTTTGGCCAGTTTCGAAGGTCTGTATCCGCAGATGTAGTAGTCAAACGAGGCATAGCCCTTGGAGATGCTCTTCAACTTATCGTAGAAATCGATGACGATCTCGCCCAAAGGCAGGTAGAACTTGATTTCCACCCTGTTGCCGCTGACAAACTCCTGGCTAATAAGTTCACCCCGCTTATCCAGACACAGCGTCATGATGGGACCAATGAAGTTGGTGGTGGTGATGACCGATGCCTTGATATAGGGTTCCTCAATATGGTCGATGAGCGTCTGCTCAGGCAGTCCCGACGGATTATGCACCTCTTTGCAACCTCCCTGTTTGTCGTAAACCATATACGACACATTGGGCACAGTGGTGATGACATCCATGTCAAACTCCCTGTCGAGCCTTTCCTGAATGATCTCCATGTGGAGCAGACCGAGGAAACCGCAGCGGAATCCGAAGCCCAGCGCCACCGACGACTCTGGGAAGAACGACAGTGAGGCATCATTGAGTTGCAGTTTCTCCAACGAGGAACGGAGGTTCTCATAGTCGGTGGGGTCGATGGGATAGACACCGGCGAACACCATGGGCTTGACCTCCTGGAAACCCTCGATGGCCTTCTCGCAGGGCTTGGCCACATGGGTGATGGTATCGCCCACCTTCACCTCCTTGGCATCCTTGATTCCGCTGATGATATACCCCACCTCACCGGCGTTGAGCCTGTCACGTGGGATCATGTCCATCTTGAGCACGCCCACCTCATCGGCATCATACTCCATGCCGGTGTTGAAGAACTTCACCTTGTCGCCTTTGCGGATGCTGCCGTTGGTGATCTTGAAGTAAGCGATGATGCCACGGAACGAATTGAAAACTGAGTCGAAAATCAGAGCCTGCAGCGGGGCATTGGGATCGCCCTCGGGATGAGGGATGCGCTCCACCACCGCCTTGAGGATGTCCTCGACACCCTCACCAGTCTTACCCGATGCGCGTATGATGTCCTGGGGGTCACAACCCAGCAGTTCCACAATCTCATCCTCCACCTCGTCGGGCATGGCCTGAGGCATGTCTATCTTGTTGATGACGGGGATGATTTCCAGGTTATGGTCTATGGCCATGTAGAGGTTGGAGATGGTCTGTGCCTGAACACCCTGTGTGGCGTCCACCACGAGCAGCGCACCCTCACAGGCGGCTATGCTGCGCGACACCTCGTAAGAGAAGTCCACATGTCCCGGAGTGTCAATGAGATTGAGGATATATTTCTTCCCGTTCATCTCGTACTCCATTTGGATGGCGTGGCTCTTGATGGTGATGCCGCGCTCCCGCTCCAGGTCCATATTGTCGAGCATTTGCCCCTCTGTGATTTGGATGGTGTGGGTATGCTCCAGCAAACGGTCAGCCAGTGTAGACTTACCATGGTCGATATGTGCAATGATGCAAAAATTTCTAATGAGATCCATTTCGTTTTCCGTAGATTTTGCAAAAATACAAAAATATGTCGGATTACGGGAGAAACCTAATAACAATTTGCATTTTTTTGCATTCAGGACTGTGATTGGTAACTACTCAGTCTTTTTGTAAATAGCCAAAATCCCCCTTCAGATGGCTGTTGGATGTCGTTAATAATTCCTAAATGACATCCGCATAAATGTGACTCCAAAGGCATCCTCGACCTTTGGGTTTGATGCAACAAATTGG
>JAEEJK010000064.1 GCA_016281815.1 Prevotella sp.
AGCCGCCAGTTCCTCCTTGGTGTAGATGGCACCCGTGGGATTGGAGGGCGAGCAGAAGAGGAACGCCTTGGTGCGTGGAGTGATGAGGCTTTCGAGCTGGTGGGGCAGAATCTTGAAGTCCTGCTCCTGGCAGCATAGGAAGGGTACGTTGACGCCTTCTGCCAGTTTTACCATTTCGAAATAGCTCACCCATGCAGGAGTGGGGATGATCACTTCGTCACCCTTGTCAACGATGGAGAGAATGACATTGCAGATCTCCTGCTTGGCACCATTACCTACAACAATCTGTGCAGGAGAGAAATCTACACCATTCTCACTTTTGAGTTTTCGGCTAATGGCCTCGCGGAGGGACATATAGCCAGGCACCGGTGTGTAGAATGAGAAGTTGTCATCTACAGCCTTTTTTGCAGCTTCCTTGATATGGTCGGGAGTAAAAAAGTCTGGTTCGCCCACAGACAGGTTGATGATGTCGAGGCCTTGACTCTTGAGTTCCTGACTCTTCTGTGACATAGCCAACGTTGCAGATGGCGACAATGCACAGAGGCGCGCTGATAAATTTTCCATACAAATACCTTTTTGCTTTAGTTTCTTTTGTAATTAACCTTATTTTTCTATGAATTTATGTCTGTTCTGGATTTGGATGCCATTGGAAGGCGTTTCTGCCCTACGCCCTGCCAGGTCATATCTCTCACCTCGAGGTTGTTCATCCTCCCTAATCTTTGAGATGCCAGCCCCTTCCTTTGCGATGATACGCACGGTGGCCTTGCAGGTGTTGTATTTCCCCGTTAGGGTAAAGAGGCGGGTGGTGGTGCCTGAGGTCGATGTCGTGCCGCTGATGGTGAGTGTTTGCGCTTCGGCATCGAAGTTCCAGGTCATGCCTTCAGGCAATTTGTCGTTGTTGATTGTGCACGACTCGACCAGCTTGGTGCGGATGACGAGTGCATAGGGTTGTCCGACTTCGATTGTGTCAACAAGAGCACCCTCAGTGACCTCGTAGGAACATAGGAATACGTCGGGCAGATAATAGCCGAGGTGAGGAGGCTGGTTGTAGCTCGCATTCTGCCACACGATGCCCATGCGATAGAGATGATCGGTCATGAGGCAGGGGACGGGATATTGGGTCGTAGTGACGGTGCTGTAGATGTCGAGGGTGGCTTCGTCGGAAGCATCCCACATCACGATTTCTTCGCGCCAGTCACCGTAGATATCGGCTATCAGGCAAGGAGTCGCCTTTGTGTAGTTGCACGATTGTGGATTACCGCCATAGGTGGACAACCTTGTCGTCGTGGTTGAGGAACCATTCCACGAAATGATGCGCGGATTGCATGTGTTGGAGCTGCTGCTAAACTGTCCGTCGAAGGATTCGTCATAAAGGTCACCATTCCAATAGATTCGGAAGTTGGTGTCGGGCTTTGATCCCACTGCAGACATTGATACAGCATTGATGGGCGTGTTTTCGGCACCACTCCAGAATTCCCAGCCATAATAGTTGTCAAGGCCTGTGGATGTGTTGAACTTGTAGAACATATCACAAGCAAGACCACGACCATTGTCCTTGCTGGTGTAACCACGATGAAGGATTTCGCCTGTGGCTGCATCGTGCAGGTCGTCGCCATAGTCAGCTGCTGCTTCTTCGTGGGGCATAAAGATTTGCAGACCTGGACGATCGGGGATAAACTTACCGAGGTGAATAGCATCACCATGGCCGAAGCCTGTGGAACAGAGCAACTGGCCATCGTGATCGATGGTGGCCGAGCCCATCACAATCTCATCGAAACCGTCGTCATCGACATCTCCCACCGAGATGCCGTGAACTCCTTGTCCGTAGGAAGACTTGCCAGAACCCGAAGCAGTCACGTTGCCACTGCCATCGACGACATCCCAAGTAGAGGCCGTATGTCCGCGGTGGAGCCAGCGGGTGGTGAGGTTGGTGCCGTCCCAATCGACAGCCCAGAAATAGGCTTGCGTATAATAACCGCGCTGCATGACGATGGAGGGAAGATGATCCAGTCCGTCGAGGTAAGCAACGCAGGCATTGTAGCGTTCACCACGGTTGTAATTGGTCTTCTTGCCCATGATGGTTTCCCAAGTGCCGTATGCACTTGCCTTTCCCGTTTCCATACCACGGTTCGGATTGTACCAGATGGTCTGCAAAGCGCGACCCCTTTCGCCGCTGAAAATGGTGAGAAACTCTTCTCCATCTATGACATGTCCGTTGCTGTTGCGGAAGTCTTTTTCGTTGGTTGTGATGCCGGTGATGCTGTTATCGATACCGGCTTCACTCACGTATGCTCCTGTGGCGTCTTTGGTGCCTGGTGCGGTTTTGGCCACAAGTTCTGCCTTCCCGTCGCCATCGAAATCATAGACGAGGAAGGTGGTATAATGGGCTCCTGCACGGATGTTTTTTCCCATATCGATGCGCCAAAGATGCTTGCCGACCTCTTCGCCAATGATTTCGTAGCAGTCGAAGAGGGTGTTGCCTGTGTAACCCGTCTGCGAGTTGTCCTTCGAATTGGAAGGATCCCACTTAACGATGATTTCTTATTCGCCTTCACCATCAACATCGCCGACCG
>JAEEJK010000065.1 GCA_016281815.1 Prevotella sp.
ACTAAATAATTCGATAATTCGAAAATTCATGAGAAAAAATAAAAATCCCGAATTAGCGAATTAGAGAATTGGGGAGCACTAAATAATTCGATAATTCGAAAAATCATGAGAAAAAATAAAAATCCCGAATTAGCGAATTAAAGAATTGGGGAGCACTAAATAATTCGATAATTCGAAAATTCGTGAGAAAAAATAAAAGTCCCGAATTAGAGAATTAAAGAATTGGGGAGCAAAGGAAATTCTGGACAAAAAAACTTCGTGAGCAGTTCATGATTCATGAAAAATCATTATATTTGCAAGGTGAAAACGTGTCACAGTGACGTGTTGGGTGAAATAAAATGATCAAGATGAAAACAGCAGTGAAGTATTTTGTAGGCTTCTTCTTGTTTTGCATGATCCTCGTGTCGTGCAAGGAGAATTATTCAGTAGGTGAGAAAGTGGGCACACTCACAGAATTCGCCAAGTCCGGGTTGATATGGGACTCCTGGGACGGACGGCTCAACCTGACACAGACGGGAATGAACACCGCCGGCGAACCATTTGAATTCTCGTTTGACAATGACCGAAATGACCAGGACAGTCTGATCTCGCTCTTGCAGCAGGCTCAGGTGGAGGGTTGGAAAATCAAAATCAAATACCATCGTGTGCAAGGATGGAACTGGTTTGAAAACCGTGGCAGATTCGACTATTTTGTGGACAACGTCGAGGTGCTGGACAAGGACTTTGCCAATGTGATGCGTAGCAACAGCAATCCCCAAGGCCATGTCATCGATACCATCTATGTGGTAATAGACAAATCTGAAGTCAACAAGATGCTGAAGAAGTAAATTGAGCCCCCTTTAAAAAGTCAAAAATCGAATGCTGTGAGCCGAATGGAACTCCCCTCCCCACGATGGGGAGGGGTTGGGGTGGGGCTTATTTTCTGAAATTCATGAAGTTACAGTACCACCCCTGACCCGCCCCAGGTGTCTTTTTCTTCTTTTTTGCGAACGCCTTGGCGTTTTTTCGCCAGCAGCAGCGTTTGCCGAATGACATTCAAAAATGTTTTTCTTTTTTTTTCTGAAGCGAAGCGGTTTTTGATCTTCTCTAGGCACTAAAGTACTTCTTTTTTATCCCTTCAGACACATAATTCCCGAATTATGACTACATTTGCACAAACAAATTCATTCCTATGAGTAGATTTCGTTATTTCGTGGTTGTGTGCCTGATGGCAATGTATGCAGGAGTACAGAACTCAAAAACACAGATGAATCCGTCTGCGGAGGAGGGTGACGACCCCCATTCATTAGTGGTCAATACAGTATCGGGAAAGGTGAAGGGGTTCGACCAGGAGGGAACCCAGGCTTTCCTCGGCATTCCTTATGCCAAGGTGGAGAGATTCCAACCGCCACTGCCTGTCGACCGCTGGGATACCATCAGAATCTGCGACCACTGGGGACCGCAGGCCATGCAGAACGTGGGTGGAAGGACGCTCAGCGAGGCTGAGATGTCTGAGAAAAACTCATGTGTGCTCAATGTGTGGACCACAGACCGAAAGGCAAGAAAACCCGTGATGGTGTGGCTGCACGGCGGAGGCTTTGACTCGGGCACCTCTGCATGGAACCCGGGGATGGGACTGGCCAAGAAGGATGTGGTGGTCGTGAGCGTCAACCACAGACTCAATATCCTTGGGTTCCTCGACTTGTCTGCTTGTTCGGAGAAATACAAGAACTCGGCCAATGTCGGTATGCTCGATGTCGTGGCTGCCTTGAAATGGGTGAGGGACAACATCGGCAATTTCGGTGGCGACCCTGACAACGTCACCATATTTGGTGAGTCGGGTGGGGGAGGAAAAGTAGGCACCCTGCTCTGCATGCCTCCCGCAAAGGGGCTTTTCCACAAGGCCATTATCCTCAGCGGCACCATCCTCAATGTGAACACCAAGGAGATGAGCGAGAAACTGGGTGTTGCTGTGCTCAAGGAACTGGGCATCAGCACCGACGATATCGACCGCATCAAGGAGGTGTCCTACAAGCAACTCTATGAGGCGGGACAAAGGGCGATGGCTGCCAGCATAGGAACAAGAAGACCGGGCACACCAATGATGTGGGGCTTCGGACCGACACCCGACGGGACAACCTTGTTGCAGCAACCTTTCCAACCGGGATTCGCAGCCATTTCCAATGACATTCCCATCATTATCGGTACAACGTTCAATGAACTCCAAAGACTTGCCTATCAACAGCCCATGACTTTCGAACAGGCGAGGGAAGCATTGCTGCCCACCTTTGGCTCGGATACCGATGAATATATACAGGCTTTCAAAGAGGCGTATCCGGATGCCATACCGCAGGACTTGCTCAGCATCGACTGGCTCTTCCGGCCCAAGACACTGATCACTGCCGATGAAATAGCGGAGAGCAGGAACGCGAAGACCTACACCTATATGTTCACCTGGAGGTCTCCACTGACCAAAGCCTCACAGCATGGACATGAACTGAAATTCTGCTTCAACACGTTGCATCACTCTAAAAACGAACTCCCGCAAGCAACGGCGGAAGACCTGAAACTGGCTGACCTCATGAGCAGCGCATGGGCACAGTTCGCGCATACAGGCGACCCCAATATCAAAGGACTGCCGAAATGGAAGCCCTATACCAAGAAAAATGGGGTAATGATGGTGTTCGACCACAAATGCCTGATCCGCAGCAATCCCGACCGACATCTGCAGCAACTCATCGACAAACATTGCTTCAAACAGTTGGATGAGTTCAGAAAAACGCATCCATAACTCCCTCCGCCACTTGTTAAAAAACCTAAAATTGGAGGCGCGACTTGTTGCGTCTCCGTTTTTTTTTGTAATTTTGCAGCCGCAAAACGGGTAAGTCTTGCACGGCCAGCTCCTTGCAAACCCTCCAGGACGGGAACGTAGCAAAGGTAGCAGGTTGAGCGGCGCGATGTAAGTAGCTTGCCCACCCGCCTCTTTAGCTCAGTTGGCCAGAGCACGTGATTTGTAATCTCGGGGTCGTTGGTTCGAATCCGACAAGAGGCTCAGAAAAGCCGTGTCTACATCAGCAGACACGGCTTTTTTATATATTTTAACATGCACACGATGGTTTATTATGCTAAAAACCCTTAAATTTGCACTTTATAATCAACCAACATGTATGTTTATGTATATGAATAGAATTAGGCGGACCGTTCCCTTATGGTGCACCGCGGTTTTGGCCATGACAATGGCTGCTTGCGTCGACAAAGACTATGACCTGGGAGATGTCGACAAGACGGTAGGACTGGGTAATACCATCCAACTACCAAGCAACAACTACACTGACGATATCCCTCTGGACGACTTACTTGACCTGGGTATCAACGACTTCCTTTCAGTGGGTGAGGATGGGATGTACAACATCTCCGCCATCGATGACAATGAGTTCATCGCCCACATGGGTGTGCCCCGGTTCAGTGTGCCTTCAAAAACATACAAAGGCAAATATGTTATCGACCTCGGTGATTTCGATCCCAGGAAATCGGTGATGAAACGCGTGAAGAAAGCGGATGATGACATCTCTTTCCAAGCACCGATGGTGGATCTGGATTTCTCTGTCAGTTACAATTCCAAAAACATCATGCGGCTGGAGAAGATCGGTTTCTCCACCAAATTGACCATCACGCTGACTTTCGCCAAAGACCTGCAAGCCGCGCTGAGCAACATCAGCCGCCTGTCGTTCACTTTGCCGCAGTGCCTGGAGGTGGGAAATGCCACATGGAAAAACAGCACCATCGCACCTAACGGCAACAATACCTTTGAACTGAAGGATGTGAACACCGCAGAAGGCGTCAAAGTCGTCATCGAACTGTTGGGGGTTGACCTGTCTGAGAAAAAGGCCGACGGCAGTTATATGACCTATACGCAAGGCGAGGGTCTCACATTCCATGGCGCTCTCAACATGGCTGTCGTGGTCAAGGAGTCGGCCATCGATTTCGACAAGGTGGCTGAGGCGAAAGACCTCTCTGTAAGCGGTACCGCTGTCATTGACAAATTCAATGTCACCACTGCCAAAGGCGGATTCGCACCCGTGAGGACATTTAAAAATGTGGGTGGCGTGGCTCTCCGCTATGTCCCTCCCTTCCTCAGCGATGATGATGTCAACCTTGACCTCTACGACCCGCAACTCAATATCAATATCTCCAGCACCGTGCCTTTCGCAACGAAGATGAAAGGCGCCATCGTGTCGAAAGACAAGAAAGGAAATGTGCTGTGCCGCATCGACGTGCCTGAGTTCTCCTTCAAGTCCAACGGAGAGAGCATCGTCAGTCTGAGACGCAGGCCTGCAACGCACGAGAGCGATACGACCGTCATCGTGCTGCCTAATATCTGTGACGTCATCCGCAACATCCCCGACAGCATTGCCCTGATCGACCTTGAGGGAGTGGGTGATGACAGGGAAACGGCAGAAATCACATTGTCGAAATATTATGAAGGCAAACTGAGGCTCTCTGTCGCCTCGGGCATCTCACTCGCAGAGGAGGCGCTCATCGTTTATAATGAGGAATATAGCGGATGGAATGACACATTCAAGAAAATCCGCTTCGTCGAGACGGAGAAAGATGGCCAGAAGGTCATTGAGGGATTTGTCAGGGTATATGCCAATGTGTATAACAAGATTCCGGGCTTCCTCACGCTCAAACCTTATGGCATCGACCACAACGGCAATCCTATCAGTTACGACAGACTGGCCGTAGATGTGGAGAAGATTATCAGTCCTTCTCCTGATGGGAAGAAGGTTGCCAAAACGGAGGAGGTCATCAACATCAGACCCAAAGACAACGATGTATTCAAGATTCTTGACGGAATACGATTCCGAGTGGAGATGACCACAAAGCAAGGAAATGAAAAAGTGGTCGGTGTATTGCTCAACGCATACAAACAGACCGTCAAGGTGACAGATGTCAAAGTACAGAAATTCGGCAAAGTGGCCTATGACCTCAATTAATCACTAATCATCATCTCGGATATGAAATCATTTGCAAAATATATGGCTGTCGCCTTCATCGCAGGATGTGCGACAATCGCCAATGCACAAGACTTGAGAACCGGCTATTTCTCAGACAATTTTCTCTACAGACATGACCTCAACCCTGCCTTGGCCAACGATTCCAACTATTTCTCCATACCAGCGGTGGGTAATGTCAACGCGGCGATGATGGGAAATTTCGGATACAGAGACCTCGTACGTAAGAACCCACTCTATCCTGAAGAGAGCAACAAAAAAATGACGTCTTTCCTCAATCCTTATCTCAGCAATCCGCTGAAGGGATTCGCTTCAGGAGACAACAAGATCAATGCTGATGTGAAGGTGACTCTCATGTCGGTGGGCTTCAAGAAATGGAACGGCTACAACACCGTGGAACTCAATCTCAGGGGGCAGGCCAACGTCAGGGCTCCCTTCAAACTGTTCCAGTTTGCCGCTGAGACCGCCAATGATCATTACAAAATCGGTGACATCAACGCCAGCGCACAGGCTTTCACCGAACTGAGTTTTGGTCATTCCAGACAATATGACCGCAAACTGAGGATTGGTGCCAAGTTGAAACTGCTGGTGGGTATGGCCGATATCAACATGAAAATGGAGAATACGAACGCTGAACTCAACCATACCGATTATTGGACCATCAAAGCCAATGCTGAGTCGCATGTGAGCATGAAAGGGTTCAAATATGTGAGCAAAGTCAAGGAATACAATGCCTCTTCTGCCACATATCCTCATGTCCGCGACGTGGACATGGGCAAAGTGGGCGTTGCTGGATTTGGCGCTGCTATTGATGCCGGTGCTGTGTATAAGGTGAATGATGACCTCACGGTGAGCGGTGCCATCCGTGACCTTGGAGCCATCTTCTGGTCAAACGACTACTTTGCCACCAATGATGCAGAGGATTTCACCTTTGATGGCTTCCATGACGTGACGGTGGGTTCTGACTCGCCGGGTGTCCTTGACAAAAAGGCTGACAAGTATGCCGATCAGATGCTCGACTTCTTCAATCTCCGTGACAAGGGCGACAAGGGCTCACGCATTACGGGACTGGGCGCTACCGTGACAGCCGGATGTGAGTATATCATTCCCACATACAGAATTCTGAAAGTCGGATTGCTGGGAACCGCCCGCATCAATGGTCCTTACTCTTGGGGTGAGGCACGCCTGTCGGGAAATATCTCTCCGTTGAAATGGCTGGATGGCTCGGTCAGCCTTGCCGTCAACAACTATACAGCCAATTTTGGTTTCCTGGCAAACATCCACACCAAGGGATTCAATTTCTTCGTGGGCATGGACAGCCTGCTCGGAAAGATGAGCAAGGAGATGATACCGCTCTCTTCCAATGGAGGATTGTCGTTCGGATTCAACGTGATACTCTGAGGCAAGACATCGTAGCCGACTACGCAAGGTCGACAACGGTGATGCCGGCTCCGCCAAATTGCACGTGCTCGTCGTGGAACGATTCCACGGCGGGCACTGTTGCTAAATATTGCCTGATGAGTTGGCGGAGGATTCCCGAACCTGTGCCGTGAAGGATGCGGACTCGGCTCATGCCCACGAGGATGGCATCATCAATAAAATAGGTGACGGCATTGATGGCCTCGTCGCCGCGCATGCCTCTCACATTGATGTCTTGCTTGAAGTTGAGTTTGCGGTCGTCGATGGTCTCACGGGTTTGCCGACCCACTGAGGCGTAGGTGGCGGGGCGCTCAATCACGGGCATATCAGCACGCTCCAGACGCTCTGCACGCATCTTGGTGCGCATGTCGCCAAAGACGACGCTGGCCATCTTGCCCTGGATGCTCTCTATACGGCCCACCGTCGTGAGACCTTTGATCCTCACCGTGTCGCCAACCTTGAGTGGTTCCTCTTCTGGAACTTTCTGAGGTACTGTAGGGGCCGCCGTGGCAGTTTTGGTGGCTTTCTCGCGCCGGCGTTTCTCTCGTCGTTCCTTGCGCTCTTGTATCTGCTTGATTTTTTTGGAAACCAACTCGTCGGCTGCTCCTTCGTCAATCCCTTGCACCTCATCACGGAAGTCGGAAAGTTGCTCGCGGATGCGGCGGGTCTCTTCCTTCTCGGCTTGGTGCTCACGGATCTCACGGATGGTGTTCTCTATGCGACGGTTGCTCTCGGCCAGCAGTTCCTCGGCCTGTTGCTTGGCGTGCGCGAGGATGGTCTTGCGGCTCTCGTGCAACTGCCTGATTTCTTCCTCATAACGGGCAATGGTGGCTTCCATCGATTTCTCACGCTGATGGATGGTCTGCCGCTTGCCTTCCCAGTAGCGCTTGTCGCGCACGATATCCTGCAGATATTTGTCGCTCTGGATATAGTCGCTGCCCACTATCTCGGAGGCATCGCGGATTACCTCTTCGGGAATGCCAGTCTTGCGGGCTATCTCAATGGCGAACGAACTGCCCGGCTGACCGATTTCCAACTGGAAGAGGGGGCGCATCTCATGCCGGTCATAGAGCATCGCTCCGTTGACAACTCCCGGATGATGTTCGGCAAAATGCTTCAGGTTCTGGTAATGGGTGGTGATGACGCCCCATGCCTTCTTTTTCCAGAATTGTTTCAACACGGATTCGGCGATGGCTCCGCCAATCTGTGGCTCGGTGCCTGTGCCAAACTCATCGATGAGGAGCAGCGTTTGGGCATCAGCGTGCCGCATCATCATCTTCATGTTCAGCAAATGACTGGAATAGGTGCTCAGGTCATTCTCGATGCTTTGCTCATCACCGATATCTATCATGATGCGGTGGAAAATTCCCGCACGGGAACGGTCGCCAACGGGGATGGAAAGTCCGCATTGGAGCATGTATTGAAGAAGACCCACGGTCTTCAGACAGACCGACTTGCCTCCTGCATTCGGACCAGAGATAATCAGGATGCGCTTGTCGGATGTCAGCATGATGTCCAACGGTACGACTTTCTTTCCTTGCTTGGCAAGGGATAACTGGAGGAGCGGATGAATGGCTCTGATCCAGTCGATATGGGGTTTGTCGCTCACCTCTGGCTCAAAAGCCGATGTGTGGCGGGCCAATTCGGCCTTGGCCCTGATCAGGTCAATGGTTGCTAAAAAATCGTAGGAGTTGAGCATGGCTGGCACATGCGGACGAAGTTGTTTGGCCAGTTCGGTCAATATCCGGATGATCTCCCGCCGCTCCTCAGACTCCAACTCACGGATGCGGTTGTTGGCTTCCACCACCTCGGCTGGTTCGATGAACACGGTTTTGCCCGTGGCACTCTCATCATGCACGATGCCACGGAGACGGCGTTTCATGGCTGGAGCAACGGGAAGCACCAGACGACCATCACGAAGGGTAGGGGCAGCATCCTTGTCAACCAGTCCCTCACTTTGGGCGGCACGCAGGATGGTGTTGAGGGTACGGGAAACCGACCCCTCAGTGCGAGAGAGTTCCTGACGTACCTCCAGCAAATGTGGGGAAGCATTGTCGCGTATCTTCCCATACTTGTCAAGCAACTGGTCTATCTTCTGGACGATGGTGGGGAATGTCGCCACATTTCCTGTAAGCGCATGCAGGGTAGGGTAAGCATAGTCTTCCTCTTCATCCTCAGAATGGTCACCTCCCTGAGTACGACTGAGAAAACGGACGATATCGTTGATGGTCTCCAGCGAGCGCCGCAGGTCAAACAACTCCCCCTCGTCGAGGTGGGTGCCTTCCATGCGGAGCCGGTATAGGCTCTGTCGCATGTCGTAGAAGAAATGCAGAGGGAAATCGTCCGCTTCATCCTGGATACGCCGGAACTCACGGATCTCACTCAACCATCGGTTGATGGTCAAAGCGTCGGATGATGGTTTCATCATGTCCACCCGGTCCTTGCCGAGGGTGGAGAGACAGCGCTCACGCAGCAACTGCCTGATGTCGCTGAATCCTATCTTGTTTTCAAATTGCTCAGGGTATGTCATAGGGTGCAAAGGTAGTGCAAACTGAGAGCAATGCAAAATAAAATGCTTATTTTATTTTCATTGCCGAGGAGCAGCCTACCCAATCTTTGCTTAGTCTCTCTATTCGCTGTGGTCATCCACTCCCTGCTCCCCCTTTGTCCGAGGGGAGATGGCCAGAGACCGGAGGAGTCCGATTAGAGGGGGTAGGGGGCGTTGATAAATAAAAAGCAGAAAAACAAACAAAATAACAAGCCACAACAAAAAAGTCAAATGAAAATTTGGCTAAAACAAATATTTCCCTTAATTTTGCACTCGCTTTCGGAAAACCGCCACATTCGCATTGAAGGTTATCCATCATGTGTAGAACAAGGAGAGATGGCAGAGTGGTCGATTGCAACGGTCTTGAAAACCGTCGTACGGAGACGTACCGGGGGTTCGAATCCCTCTCTCTCCGCCATAAACACTGAAAATCAAGTATTTACAGAGTTTACGCACAGTGTTACGCACACTTCCTGAAAAAGAGGTGTGCGTATTTTTTATTTGTATTTTTCCCATCTTACTTCCTTATTCTCTTTTAGTTTTTTTAATATTTGGTTATGCAAGTGTAACTACTCAGCACCCCATGGTATGAATAGTTACCTTACTGTCGTACAACAGCAAGTATTGCATTGAATTTGGAGTTTCCATTCTTCATAGCTGTTTCTGCTATGGAGTGTAACTTGGCAAAATCATCGGCA
>JAEEJK010000005.1 GCA_016281815.1 Prevotella sp.
AGGAAGATAAAGATAAAACAGAAAATCAGTGGTGGTTTCCGAACTGATGACGGTGCCGATGATTTTGCCAAGTTACACTCCATAGCAGAAACAGCTATGAAGAATGGAAACTCCAAATTCAATGCAATACTTGCTGTTGTGCAACAGTAAGGTAACTACTCATTCCATGGGGTGCTGAGTAGTTACCCAAAATCGGATAAAAAAAGCCCTAAAATACTGATGATTATTCTTCTGCCACCCTTCCAAGAGCCTCTTCTTCCTCAAGTTGGGGGTATCCCACCGTATGGTCTTTCAGGAAAATATGATTGAGCGTGAACTCCAGAGAAGTGAGTGTCTGCTGGCGTATGGGCGGACGGAGTTGGCACTCCCAGATCGTGATGCAATGCCATCCCAAAGCAGCCAGTGCCTTTTGGTCGGCCTTATCCCTTTCCCTGTTGCGAAAAATCTTCTGGGTCCAGAAATCTGTATTGGTTTTGGGCATCCGAAAGAACCGGCAGTCCTCATGCCCATGCCAAAAGCAACCATTCACAAAGATGCAGGTGCGGTATTTCCGCATGACAATGTCGGGATGTCCTGGCAGCCGCTGATGGCAGAGCCTGTATCGGAATCCTCTTGAGAAAAGAAACCTTCTGACGATTCGTTCTGGTTTCGTATCTCTTGACTTGATGGCGGCCATATTTCTGTGCCTGCTCTGCGGATCTTTGTTGTCCATATCGCATTCACTCAACTTGTGAGGGTGTGGAGTGAGGTGTCAGATGCCCAAACCACCGGTAAATGATACATCCACTGCCTTGCTCTGCAGGATTCGTGAACCTGGAGGCACGCTGTGTGTGAGCCAGATGTTGCCACCAATCACAGTGTTGTGGCCTATGGTAATGCGACCCAAAATGGTAGAGTTGGCATAGATGGTGACATTATCTCCTATGATAGGATGACGCGGCACATTGACAGGCCGACCGCTGTCGTCGATCTGAAAATTCTTGGCGCCAAGTGTCACACCCTGATAGATGGTCACATGATTCCCGATAATGCAGGTTTCTCCTATCACCACGCCAGTACCATGGTCAATGGCGAAATACTCCCCTATCTGAGCGCCAGGGTTGATGTCTATGCCGGTGGAGGAATGGGCGTGTTCGGTGAGAATACGGGGAAGGATGGGCACATTCATCAGATGCAACTGATGTGCTACCCGATAATGCAACATGGCCTGGATGACCGGGTAGCAGAAGATGACCTCACTGTAATTGTGCACAGCAGGGTCATTGTCATAGATGGCCTCCACATCTGTATACAGCAACCGCTTGATTTCGGGCAGCGCATTGATGAATTCCATCATACATTCATTGGCCCTTTCGTTCAAATCCTCATCAAGATTGTTCTCAAACCGCAATGCCAATGAGATCTGCTCACTCAGCAGTACGCTCAGCCTTTCCACCTTCACGCCAATATGATACTCCCGATACATCACATCCCCCTGCCTGTCATCAAAATAAGCAGGGAAAACGATATCTTTGACCAACGCCACAATCTCACACAACGCCTGCACAGAAGGCAATTGCTGGCAAGGAATGGCAAGACGGTCATCAGGTGTCATTTTCGACAACAGTGCAATTTTTTCTCTCAAGAGTTCTTTCGACAGCATCCTATACTCTCCTTAATGATTCAGTTATACATTATTAATAATATACCTTATTATAAATACTCTTTCTACTGAAATGTCAAATGCCATCATCAATGATCGATGACAGTGAACTTGGCAAATTTCACCAGCAACTGCTTGGTGCCGGTATTGCGGAATACGACGGTAGCCTTCAGGTTCTCCCCCACTCCCTCTAATTTGACGACCTTGCCGACACCGAAACGCTGGTGCTGGATCGTACATCCCTCGCGGAGTCCTCCTGCCGCAGGAACAGCAGGAGCACCTGATACCGGTGTGGAGATTTCGTCTTTCTTGGGAGCCATGGGTTGTCTGCCACTCTTAGGCTGCAAAAGTCTGCGGAATTCATCGGAAAAGGGATCAACTGCTTTTTCCGGCCTACGGGGCGGAACTTCTCTCCTTCTCGGATCGGCTTTGAACTGTGTGCCTGTGGGTTGGGAATTCTGCCACCATTCGCGTGACGATGGCCTGCGGTGCCACCCACCTGACCCTGCATCCCCGCTGCCATCCGAAGAGACGCGCATCAGTTTGGGGTCAATGTCGTTCAGGAAGCGGCTCCTGGGATTGAATTCCATACGGCCATACCTCATGCGGTTCTGAACACTGGTGAGGAAGCAATGCTTCTCCGCCCTGGTAATGGCTACATACAACAGGCGGCGCTCCTCCTCCAACTCCCTTAATGTGTTGGAAGACATCGGACTCGGAAAGATATTCTCTTCCAAGCCGACGATGAAAACCGTTGCAAATTCCAGGCCTTTGGCTCCATGCACTGTCATCAGCGCCACACGCCCTTCTTGGCTGTCCGCCTCATCACCTCCGCCATCAAGGTCGGTAAGCAGCGAAACTTCCTGCAGATAATCAGTGAGGTGTATGTTGCCAGCACCTGTCTCCTCACGGCGGGTTTCCACAAAATCTTTCATACCGTTGAGCAGTTCCTCAAGGTTTTCCTTCCGTGACAAGCCTTCCGGCGATGTGTCACCGGCCAAATCCTGTGCCACGCCTGTCAACTTGATGATGTCGCAACCGAGCGTGAACACATCGTCTGTCCCCTGTCTGTCTGCAAATGAGGTAATCAACTGGATGAACTGTTGTATTTTTCCCCAAGCAGCAGCACTCACTGAAAAATCTCTGGCTGTCATTGAGGTCATGGCTTTCCACATGCTGCAACCACTTTGATGGGCCACATCCAGTATCTTGCCCACCGTTACATTCCCGATACCACGCGACGGGTAGTTGATGATTCTCCTCAGCGCCTCCTCATCATCGGGATTGACCACCAGCCGGAAATAGGCGATGACATCCTTGACTTCCTTGCGCTGATAAAAACTCAGTCCGCCAAAGATGCGATATGGAATATTGTCCTTTCGCAGTTGTTCCTCAAAGGCACGGCTTTGCGAATTGGTGCGGTAAAGGATGGCGAAGTCACTGTAGGAGCACCCTTCCTCCTTTTTGATGCGCTTGATATGCTTGCTCACCACGATGGTCTCCTCCTTGTCGCTGTACAGAGGCTGATAGACCAGCAGTTCACCCTCATCGTTTCTGCTATAGACATCCTTGTGTATCTGCCGCTCATTATGCCGTATCAGACTGTTGGCTGCATTGACAATACGTTGTGTCGACCGATAGTTTTGCTCCAGTTTGAAGAGTTGGGTGTTGACATACAGTTGCTGAAAGCCCAGTATATTGTCAATGTTGGCTCCTCTGAAGGCATAGATGCTCTGCGCATCATCACCCACAACGCAAACTTTCTGGCGCTCCTTGGTCAGTTGGTAAACGATTTGCTGCTGTGCATAGTTGGTGTCCTGATACTCATCCACAAGCACATAGCCAAACTTGCGCACGTATTTCTCCCGGATCTCCTCATGGTTGTTGAAGAGCAGAAAGGTATTGAGCAGCAGGTCATCAAAATCCATGGCATTGGCCAGACGACACCGCTGGGTGTACAGGGTATAGATCTGGTGAAGAGCCGGCATTCCCGCTCCACGGTCTCGTTCCTGCGCCGCTCTGTCCTCGGCATACAACCCTGCTGTTATCAGTCTGTTTTTTGCCAGTGAGATGATGTTGCCCACCGAAGCGGGCTTGTATTTTGTGTCATCCAGGTTCAGTTCCTTGATGATGCTCTTCATGAGGCTGCGCGAGTCATTCTCATCATAAATGGTATAATTCGACCCGTATCCGATATGTTCCGCCTCCACTCTCAGTATGCGGGCGAAAACACTGTGGAATGTGCCCATATTCAGGTATGCGGCACATTCCTCGCCCACCAGCCTGGCTATTCGCAGTTTCATCTCCTCTGCTGCCTTATTGGTAAAAGTGAGGGCGAGAATGGTCCATGGCTGATACCCCTTCTCCTGTATGAGGTAGGCTATCTTGTAAGTAAGAACACGGGTCTTGCCCGACCCTGCTCCTGCTATCACAAGCGATGCACCATCGCAATATTTGACAGCCTTTTGCTGGCTCTCATTCAATTGTTCCAATATCTGATCGGTGGAAGCCATAGTGGGATATTATTGATGATAGATGCCTCCGGAAGTGGTTTTGGGATTAACTTTCTCTCCCTCCTTGGGGAATGTGGGGATAAACTTCATCTGATGCTCTATCTGCTTTTGACGTTTGTACAAATACGGGGTGGGATGTTGGGAATTTCTCATAAGGGGATTGGGCAATGTGGCTGCTATGAGCGCACACTCCGACCTTGTCAGTTTTTCCGCACTCTTTCCGAAATGGTGCTGCGCCACTGCCTCCGCGCCATAGATGCCGTCGCCCATTTCTATGGAATTGAGATATACCTCCATGATTCGCTGCTTGCTCCAAAACAGTTCCATCAGAACCGTGAAATAAGCCTCCAACCCCTTGCGGAGATAGTTTTGCCCATGCCAGAGGAAGACATTCTTGGCTGTCTGCTGGGTAATGGTGCTGCCTCCCATCGGTTTTTTTCGCTTTTTATTTTTCTCATAGGCTTTCATGATGGCTTTGGTATCAAATCCATTGTGTTTGAGGAACAACTGGTCCTCACTCGCCATCACAGCAACTGGCAGATGTGGGGAGATGCTCTCCAGAGGCACCCAATCATGGTGCAGTTTGAGTTCTTTTCCATTTTTCAACTGCTCTCCGCATCTGATGAGCATCAAGGGAGTAAGAGGAACGGGAAGAAAACGATAAGCCACAACCGCCAGGATTGTGGAAGCGAAAAAGAAGAGCAGCAACCATTTAAGTGCACGCAGTAACCATCTGACAATAAACATCATTCGGACAAATAAACGATATGAAATGAATCCTGTGATAAAATATGAAGTAAGCTATATGGTAATGATCATCGATGTCTGCGATGATGGTAAAAAGAGGGCGGATGAAGCATCCGCCCTCTTCTTATGTTTAAAATCAATGAGATGATTACTGAAGAGTACCGTTGTTGGCGGCGTCAATCATAGCCTGGCTGGCATACATGTAAACCTCTACACGGCGGTTCTGTGCACGACCGATAGCAGTGCCGTTGTCAGCAACTGGCTGTGAGGGACCGAAACCAGAGACGTTCTGGAATTGAGTAGAAGGAACACCACAACTGACCAGATAGTTGGCCACAGCCTGTGCACGATTCTCTGAAAGAGGATAGTTGACTTTGTCTGAACCTGTGCTGTCAGTATGTCCCTGGATGTCGATGAGCAACTGAGGCTCTGACTTCAGCATGCTGGCGAATTTTGACAAGGCAACCTTCACATTGGGTTTAAGGGCATACTTGGCATGATCGAAAAGGATGCCGCCATCGAATGCCACCTTCACTGCGGTGAGTCCATTCTGGTCAGTAATCTCTGACACCTGAGCATTCTCCACAGCAGCAGCCTTAGCCTTCACCTTGTCCATGTGCTTTCCGATAAGTGCACCAGCAGTTGTTCCAACAGCGGTACCTATAGCAGCGCCAATCACTGTGCTCTTGGTGTTTTTGCCAATCAGTTGACCAAGAACGCCACCGAGAACAGCACCACCGCCACCGCCCAGAAGGCTACCTGTTCCAGCGTTGGTACTACAACCTACAAACATGAGTGCACACATGACGTATGCCACAAAATTCATTTTTTTCATAATTGTACGTTTAATGTTAGTAAAAGTTGAATTCAATTGATTATTGCAAGTACATTTTGTATCCCTGCATTGATTTTGCAAAGATAGCATAAAAAAAATGGTTGCAAAAGAAATGACTGTTTTTTTTGCTTTTTTTCAAAAAAAAACGACAGATTGCTCACTAAAATGTAAACAAATAATAATTTTTTGGCGATGTCTGTTATTTCCCTACTTGAAGAAGAACCGTAGTTGGCGTCACCTCGTATAAAAAAACAGAATCTTCTTTGTCCTGCGCTTGATTTTTAGTACCTTTGCGCATGAATTTCAAAATGAAGAAAATACAATGGCAAAAGAATTGAAAGATTTGACCAAGCGGTCGGAGAATTACAGTCAGTGGTACAACGATTTGGTTGTTAAGGCAGATATGGCAGAGCAGTCTGCCGTACGTGGCTGCATGGTAATCAAGCCATACGGTTACGCCATTTGGGAGAAAATGCAGTCGCAACTTGACAAGATGTTTAAGGAAACAGGCGCACAGAATGCCTATTTTCCCCTGCTGATCCCCAAGTCATTCCTATCACGCGAGGCAGAGCATGTTGAGGGATTTGCCAAGGAATGTGCGGTGGTGACACATTACCGCCTTCGTGCAAAAGAAGACAAGAGCGGCGTGGAAGTTGACCCTGCTGCCAAGTTGGAAGAGGAACTGATTGTCCGTCCCACATCGGAAACCATTATATGGAACACTTATAAGAACTGGATTCATTCCTGGCGAGACCTGCCTCTCATGTGCAACCAATGGTGCAACGTGATGCGCTGGGAAATGCGCACCCGCCCCTTCCTCCGCACATCTGAATTCTTGTGGCAGGAAGGGCACACAGCACATGCCACACGCGATGAGGCAGAGGCTGAGGCAAAAAAGATGCTGGAGGTCTACGCACAGTTTGCCGAGGAGTGGATGGCCATGCCCGTTGTCAAAGGTGTGAAAAGCGAGACGGAACGCTTCGCCGGCGCACTCGACACCTACACTATTGAGGCCATGATGCAGGACGGCAAAGCCCTTCAGAGCGGCACCTCTCACTTCCTGGGCCAAAACTTCGCAAAGGCATTTGATGTGACCTACCTCAACAAAGAGAACAAGCCGGAGTATGTATGGGCCACCTCATGGGGTGTCTCAACCCGTCTGATTGGTGCACTGATCATGACACACTCCGACGACAATGGATTGGTCCTTCCTCCAAGGTTGGCTCCTATTCAGGTGGTCATTGTGCCGATTACCAAAGGCAGTGAACAACTGGCCGCCATCAGTGAGCGTTTGCAGCCAGTGATTGAGGCACTGAGGGCAGCAGGCATCACCGTGAAATATGATGACGCCGAGAACAAACGTCCCGGATTCAAGTTTGCTGACTATGAACTGAAGGGAGTACCTGTCCGTCTGGTGATGGGCGGACGCGACCTGGAGAACGGCACCATTGAGGTGATGCGCCGCGACACTTTGGAAAAGGAGACCCACAGCATTGACGGCATTGTGGAATATGTGGAGCAGTTGTTGGAAGACATTCAGAAAAATCTTTTGGCCAAAGCACGCCAAAGACTTGAGACACAGATCTATGAATGTGACAACTACGAGGAATTTAAGGAGCGTGTGAAAGACGGTGGCTTCTTCCTCTGCCACTGGGACGGCACAGCCGAGACCGAAGCACGTATCAAGGAAGAGACACAGGCTACCATCCGTTGTGTGCCCTTTGGCGTGGAGCAAACTCCCGGAGTGGACATGGTAAGTGGGAAGCCTTCTGTTGCACGGGTAATCATCGCAAGAAGTTATTAAAATATGAAAAAGGTATTAGTATCTCTGGCTGTCATCCTCATGGCAGCCACTACCTTCGCCCAAGGCACGGTGAAGGTGGCAGCCAAGTTCTCGAAAGGCGACTATGTGATATATGAATCACAATCGGCCGTCATTCAACAGTCACCTATGGGCAATGACACCATCAATTTTACTGGTGACATCAAGTATGAAGTGACTGATGCCCGAAAGGACGGTTACACCATCACCGTCAATACGTTGAAATGGGACAACACCACCCCCATCAACAACCAACTCATGAAAAAGATCACCACGATGCAACAGCAGATGTTGGTGGGTGTGCCCATGGTCGTGACCACCGACCCGGACGGCAAAATCATCCGTCTCAACAACTACGAAGAAATCAAGCAAAAGGTTGATCTCTTTGTCGACAACATGATAAACGTTATCTTTGAGGGCGCGGATGAGCAAACCATGCAGGTGCTGAGTAGGGAGGGCATCAGGAAAGCCATCATGAATGAGATGACAGAGGAAAATTTGCTTGAAACGTTAAGCAACAACACTGGCAACCATTCTTCCCTTTATGGCAAAACCTTTACCACCGGCACCATCTCAGATGAGAAAATGGGAAACTTCATCTTCAAGACCACTTATGTCGTTCCTGAATCCAAGAACAAAGACACCTATTCCCTGAAATCGTCGAGTTCCATTGACATGAAAAAGGAAGACATCAAGAAGTTGCTCATCCAACAGTTGGAAACAATGATGCCAGAACAAGCAGAGGCAATAAAGGAAAATATTGACACCGTGCTTGAAAGCGGCATGGTGAAGATAGAGGGCACACGTCAGTGCACCTATGAGTTCTTCAAAAACGGATGGCTGAAATCGGGTGAAATAGTTTCCAAGATCAACTCCATGGGCAACGAGTCCACCACCACCTCCAAATGGCAAATCAAGGAAAGCCATATCAAATAAGAAACTGAGTTCTTCGTCTCTATATGATACAAAAAATCCGGGTTGTAATCCGGATTTTTTGTATTGTTGATCAACTGATTAGTTGAGGAAACTCATTACTTTCTCAAAATATCTTTGGGTGCGTCCCACTTTATAATTGATGCCTCCCTGCCACATACGGATTGCTCGCTCAATATTGTTCTTCGGATTGTAATAGGACTGAATAATGACGAACATTTCCTTGGATTTCTGTTTGTTGAAACGGTCATTGAGCGTATATCTCTTAGAACTGTTCTTCCTTTTGAGAATGTTGTTGACTTCAGTCACCAAACCCGGAGAAATCTGGAGGGGTCCGCAATAGATACCGTTTCTGGCGTTTACGTTGCCACGGCTTTCCACCATCATGATGGCATCCACCACAGCACTCCAGTCATAGGTTGACTCTTGAGCGGAAGCGGAATTAGTCACTGTTAGAAAAGCAATCACTGCAAATGCATACTTCAATGCTGTCTTCATCATAAATCATTTTATGGAGTCTGTTGATATTATCCCTTATTATTTTTAAAGCGGTAACAGATAATGATTGATACCGCAAAGACTCCTTGTTACTTACTTTGAACGTGACCTAACAAAATGAGGAAAAACGTTCATTTACTTAACTCGGGTGCAAAGGTACGAAAAAAAACTGCATTTCTATCAAAAAGCAGGCCTTGTTGACCTATTTTAAGATTTTAAAAGGTTCTATTAACAATTAAATCTAGAAGATCTAGAAAATCTAGAATATCTAGACCATCTAGAGCATCTAGACCATCTAGTTCTCTCCCTCCCCCTCGGGGAGGGTTGGGGAGGGGTACAAAATTGCCGGGCCCCTCAGGTCATTGACCAGAGGGGCCCGGACTTTGAAAGGAGGCGGCGACCTACTCTCCCGCATTGCATTGCAGTACCATCGGCGCTGGCGGGCTTAACTTCTCTGTTCGGGATGGGAAGAGGTGGGACCCCGCCGCAATAACCACCTGAGTCTCGCCGCGGAAAAGCACACCGTATGCGCGATCCGCGTATGGGGGACATGATGGGGCAAGGACCATAGACCGGAATAACCCGGAGGCTTTTCCTGCGACATTTTCGTCTTCTACGAACAATCCAACTGAAAGCACGGCAACGGCGGGAAGTGCTCGGGCAATTAGTAGCGCTCGGCTTTGACGTCACCGTCTTTACACCTGCGCCCTATCGACGTCGTCGTCTCCGACGGCCCTCAGGGAGCTCTCATCTCGCGGGGGGCTTCGCGCTTAGATGCTTTCAGCGCTTATCCCTGCCAGACACGGATACCCGGCCGTGCGGCTGGCGCCACAACCGGCTCACCGGAGGTCTGTCCACCACGGTCCGCTCGTACTAGTGGCGGCTCCGCTCAAAACTCCGGCGCCCACGCTAGATAGAGACCGACCTGTCTCACGACGTTCTGAACCCAGCTCGCGTGCCACTTTATTGGGCGAACAGCCCATCCTTTGGTTCCTTCTCCAGCCCCAGTATGTGATGAGCCGACATCGAGGTGCCAAACCGCGCCGTCGCTGTGGACGCTTGGGCGCCATCAGCCTGTTATCCCCAGATAACCTTTTGTCCGATGAGCAACGGCGATACCACGTTCCGCCGCTGGATCACTAG
>JAEEJK010000066.1 GCA_016281815.1 Prevotella sp.
ATGTTCGGCATCTATATCGAGTGTGACAAAAAGAATGGATACAAGTATTACATCGGCAACGATGAGGTGCTGGAGGATGAGAGTGTGCAGAAATGGCTTCTCTCCACGCTTTCCGTCAACAACATCATCAGCGAGAGCCTGTCGATGCAAAATAGAATCTTGCTACAGTCTGTTCCCGCAGAGAAGGGCTACCTGGGGATGGTCATCGAGGCGATGAAGAAGAGCGTGAGGATTGCCGTCGATTACAGGAAATACGGTACCGGCAACCCCAATCATCTGGACTTCGAACCTTATTGTCTCAAACTCTTCAAGCAACGCTGGTATGTCCTGGGGCACTTTCACCGTGACGCTACGGAGGAGAAGCCGGAGTCTGACTACTTTGGGATGTTCTCCTTCGACAGGATCCTGAATATGGAAGTGACCGATATCAAATTCAGGATTGACCCTGACTTTGATGCCCAGGAGTACTTCGAGGAGTGCTATGGCGTGCTTGTCGGCGATGACACCAAGGCTGAGCGGATTGTCATCAGGGCATATGGGTATGAACGTTTTTATCTGAAAGACTTGCCCATACACAGGAGCCAACATGAGATTGTCAAGGGAGAGAATTTCTCTGATTTCGAATACTTCATGCGTCCGACGATAGATTTCAGCAGCCACCTGATGAGTCTTGGAAGCCTGGTAAAGGTGCTCACTCCCCAATGGCTGGCCGATGAGATCCACGACATGCACCTGAAGTCAGCGGCCATCTATGAGTCGAAGGAATGACCCTTGATGACATCACAGCCATGCAACTTGATGAATTATGGCAGGACTATTTAGAGCGGGTTCATTCATTGGCTGAAGAAGAAGGGGCCTCCATGTGATTGCATGGAGGCTGTGTTTATGGTTAATATTTCTCAAAAAGTGAGGAGTATTGACAATAAATATGTAATTTTGCTTTTTGAACATGAGGAAGATTGGAAATGGAAAAGATGCAGTTTACAGATAAAGAGAAAACCACCGTCATGGAGCAGTTGTCACGTCTGAAGGAAACCCTTGGCGACTTGCTCCTGCCCGATGACGAGGCAAAGATACACTTGCTGATTGAGGAAGCACTCCGTAACGATCAGATTCAACTCAACGTTTTCGGTCTCAACCCGATGGTATTTGGACTTCAGACCGCCCAAATCGCCATAGATGAGATTGGTCTGAAGCGAGAAGGGGTACTGGCCATCATCATCTATTCCTGCCAGATCAGTGAGTATCGCTCGACCGAAGAAATAGCGTCCATGTTTGGCGAAGGAGTAGCCCACATCATACATGGTCTGCAGCGTATCCAGCAACTGTATATGAAGAGTCCGTCGGTGGAGAGCGAGAATTTCCGCAACCTGCTCATCTCCTTTGCCGAGGACATGCGCGTGATCCTCATCATGATTGCCGACCGCGTGAACCTGATGCGACAGATCCGCGACACCGACCGTGAGGAAGAGAAGCAGCGGGTGTCAGAAGAAGCCTCCTATCTCTATGCCCCATTGGCCCACAAACTCGGACTGTATAAGTTGAAGAGCGAGTTGGAAGACCTCAGTCTGAAATACCTTGAGCATGATGCCTACTACATGATCAAGGACAAACTCAATGCCACGAAGCGAGCCAGAGATGCCTATATCGAGCGTTTCATCGGCCCCATTGAGACGAAATTGCGTGAGAGTGGTCTGAAATTCCACATGAAAGGCCGCACGAAAAGCATCCACAGCATCTGGCAGAAGATGAAGAAGCAGAAATGCGGTTTTGAAGGCATCTATGACCTGTTTGCCATCCGCATCATCATCGATGCCCCCGTCGAGAAGGAGAAGATGCAATGCTGGCAGGCTTTCTCCATCATCACCGACATGTACCAGCCCAACCCCAAGCGTATGCGCGACTGGCTCTCAGTGCCCAAATCCAATGGTTACGAGAGCCTTCACATCACCGTGCTCGGCCCTGAGAACAAATGGGTGGAAGTGCAGATCCGCACGGAGCGCATGGACGAGGTAGCAGAGCGCGGTCTTGCCGCCCACTGGCGCTACAAAGGCATCAAGGGCGACTCTGGGATCGACGACTGGTTGAGCAACATCCGTGCTGCCCTGGAGAGCAACGACGACCTGCAGATGATGGACCAGTTCAAGATGGATCTCTATGAGGACGAGGTGTTTGTGTTCACCCCCAAGGGCGACCTGCTGAAGTTTCCCAAGGGCGCCACGGTGCTCGACTTTGCCTACCACATCCACTCGAATGTGGGCAACCGCTGTGTTGGCGGCCGCATCAACGACAAGATGGTGCCTGTGAGAGAGCCATTGCGCAGCGGCGACACGGTGGAAGTGCTGACCTCCAACAGTCAGAAGCCCAAGCAAGACTGGCTTGGCATTGTGAAGACCTCGCGTGCGAAGTCCAAGATCAGGCTTGCGCTAAAGGAGACCCAAGTGAAGGACGGTCTGTTTGCCAAGGAAATGCTTGAGCGCCGCTTCAAGAACCGTAAGATAGAGATGGAGGAAGCCACAATGTCGCATCTCATCCACAAGATGGGTTTCAAGGAGACACGTGATTTCTACAAGCAGTTGGCCGAAGAGAAACTCGACCCCAACGAGGTGATAGAGAAATACATCGAAGTGCGCGACCATGACCAGGGCAACGCCCCGCAAGTTCCCACCAGGAGTGCCGGCGAATTCACCTATGCCAATCCTGACGAGGAAATCACCCGCCGCAATGACGACGTGCTCGTGATTGACCAGAACCTCCGAGGCATCGACTTTCAGTTGGCCAAATGCTGCAACCCCATTTATGGCGACAAGATCTTCGGTTTTGTGACGATCAACGGCGGCATCAAGGTTCACCGTGCCGACTGTCCCAACGCCCCCGAACTACGCCGCCGTTTCGGATACCGGATGGTTCGTGCCAAGTGGAGCGGCAAGGGTTCCTCCCAATATGCCATCACCCTTCGCGTGGTGGGCAACGATGACATCGGCATTGTGAACAACATCACCAACATCATCTCCAAGGAAGAGAAGATCGTGATGCGCTCCATCAACATTGACAGCCATGACGGGTTGTTCGGCGGCATTCTTGTGGTACTGCTGGATGACACTTCGCGTCTGGAGGCACTCATCAAGAAACTTCGCACCGTGAAGGGTGTGAAGCAGGTGGAGCGTCTATAGTTCGAAATTGTCGATGACGTTCAATCCCTTCTCGGTGCAGAACCCTCTGAGCATGACCATGATAACATTCCGGAAGATCTCCGTTAGGGGTATGGTCTTATAGAGTTCCTTGTCCATGATATGTCTCATGAACACCTCTATCATGACATTGAAAATCTGGTAATTGATATCACTGCGGAAGAAGCCCTCCTCCACCCCTCGGTGCATGAATCCCACTGATCGGCTTCTCTGTTTCTCATGCCGTTCCTCTATATATCTGGTCACAGAGGGATACTTTGCCAATTCTGCGTAGAAGAGCGGGTTGGTCATGCTGCTGTCCTCTATATGCATCCTCAGGAAAAGAATGAGTATATCCATCACGGTGCTGTCGGGTGTCAATTGCTCCGCCATCCGCCTCTCCATATCCTCGTCATGGTCTCTCACACACTCATAGAGCAGCATTTCCTTGTTGCTGTAGATCTCATAAAGTGTACGCTTGGAGATAGACAGTTGGTTGGCGATGTCATCCATTCTGACCGCCTTGATACCCTTCTCTCGAAACGCCACCATGGCTGCATCGAGAATTCGCTGCCTCAGTTTCTGCCGGTAATCATCATAAGAAGAAGTTCGATTTGCCATAGGGGATGTTTGCACATATTTTGTGCAAATGTACTGAAAAAAACTGATTTTAGACAATAATTCCAATAAAATGGACGAAAGTTGTATCCATTTCATTAAAAAAAGGTTTTCTTTGCACCCAAAATCAAAACGAAAAGAACCGATCATGAGAAAATCAGCCATCCTCTTATTATTCCTCCTCATTGCTGCAGGTGCGACAGCCCAGAAGACAATGTATGTTCCCGACGAGTGGAAACATCCGTGGAATCCCGACACGCTGCTCTACAGCGAGAACGACCCCAACAACCGCTACACCTGGTCGAAGAGCCGTTCGATAGAGTCGGACAACGTTATCGTGCTTTGGGACAAAGGCTATGGCTCCACCCTACCCTCCCAATCCCCGACCGCCTACCGTGTGGACGAGCAAGACCTGTTGCGCAAATGCGAGCAGTTTTATGACCTTGAGATCAACAAACTCGGTTTTGTGGACAAGGAGAAGACGAATCTGAGGAAATACAAGGTGATGGTATTGCTCAACCACACCACGGACTGGGTGTGCTATGGCGGCGGTTACGACTTTGAGGTGAGCGCGCTCTGGCTGGGTCCCTCCGCCTGCAAGCCCGTAGGTCACTCCGTAGCCCATGAGGTAGGCCATTCATTCCACTACATGTGCTATGCCGATGCCTCCGGCAACAACCACAACTCATCGAACAGCATCGGCACCGGTTTCCACCTGCCCGTCGGCAACGGTCAGGCCATCTGGGAGCAGACCGCCCAATGGCAGGCCGCCCAGTCCTATCCCAATGAGATGTACAATCAGAGCATCAATGTATTCCGCAAGTCACACAACCTGGCATTCTCTCATGAGTGGCACCGCTACCAAAGTTATTGGCTGCACTATTACCTATGCGACAAATATGATGACATCACCACCGTAGGTCAGGTGTGGCGACAGCCGATGACAGGCGTCTCCGATTTCAACAATGCGCTGATGAAACTCAAAGGACTTGACGTAGAGGGGCTGTTCCGGCTCTACTATGATTATGCTGCCCATTGCGCGTCATGGGACTTCAGGGCATGCATTCCCTACCGCAGGCCCTATATCGGCGACTTCGACTACCGCTGTGTCCAGACCGCCGACAACACCTATCAAGTAGCCTTGGCGAGCACCCCTCAGAGCACAGGTTTCAACATCATCCCGCTTCAGGTGCCAGAAGCAGGCACCGAGATAATCACCCACTTCACCGCTCTGCCGACAGGTGCCAACCTGGCAGAGGGCGACCCCGCTGAATTGATGAACGGCGATACAGGCTGGTCAAAGACCACCCGCACGACTTATATCCGCAACACCATCCCCAGCCAGCGCGCCTTCCGCTTGGGTTATGTAGCACTGATGAAGGACGGCACCCGGCAATATATCCAGCAGGACGCGCTGTATTGCCAGACCGGCCAAGAGGTGACAGAAGATGTAGGTATGACTGTTCCAGAAGGAGTTGACCGTCTGTGGCTCATCGTAGTTCCCGCCCCCAAGCGATACAATCAGCACAAATGGGACGAGAACATGCTGAACGACGAGCACTGGCCCTACCGATTCAGTCTGGAAGGCACCGATATTGACAGCCGCGCCACCGTGTATGTGAATTCCGTCATTGACGGCCGCCAAATATCCGACATCACCTTCAACTATGACATATATTTCCCGACGGATGCGGTCAACCACAGCGGCACCACCTTCAATGTCTCAGGGAAGGCACTCGCTCAACTGGGCACCGCTTTCCAGACCGACCCGTCCACTTTTGGAGGAAAGATGCAGGGATGGGGTTCGGCAGGTCCCGGAAAAGGCAAGATGATGTTTTATCCCCTCAATCCCACTACTGGCAACATTGTCAACCGCGCCTCGACGGCCAACGGTTACGGTCATTGGTTCAACGCCAAGGGAGCCGTATGCAGTTACGGCGAAGGCTACGTATACAGTGAGTTCGTCCCCTCATCAATGACCTTCACCATCGGGCAATACCCTGGTCGTCTGAAAGAGAACGACACCTACAAAATCGGTCAGGCAATATGCTACCGAGATGCCAACGGCAAGCAGGTCTTTGCCCGTTTCTGGTTTACCATTCATGTCACGCCTGACAAAGTCGGTGCCCAACTCAGCAGTATGGAGTATGAGGATCCCACCGGAATGAAAGCCATCACATCCAACTCACAGCAAGCCTCAAAGGGCATTTTCACACTCAGCGGGCAAGAGGTGGAAACTATCACTCATAAAGGAGTGTATATCATCGATGGAAAGAAAAGGGTGATGCGGTGAAGGGGCGTATGATAGGAATAGATGCTATAGAGAGGATAGATGCTATAGAAAGGATAGATGCTATAGAAAGGATAGATGCTATAGGAGAAATAGATGCTATAGAATAGATAGAGGGATATTAATATTAGATAGATGATTATCCGCCGGGAGAGGAACTCTCGGCGGATTTGTGATAAAAAAAGCAAAAAAGAGCGCGAAATGTCATCAAATGGGAAAAAAAGAAGTACTTTTGCAACTGTTTTGAAGTTAAGCGCCCCATATTCTTACAATTTGTCCGCAAAAAAGACAATTGGAGTGACAGTATGAAAACATTCCTTGTCATAGGGATCATTACAACTCCTTGTCATAGGAATCATTGCAACTCCTTATCATAGGAATCATCACAACAGGAAACATCAACTTATTCAGGAAAAAAGCATTTTATATGGTCAAAATCACAAAAGAAGCCGCACTTGAATATCATCACAGCGGCCGTCCCGGCAAAATCGAGGTAAAACCCACCAAGCCCTACCGTACCCAAACCGATCTTAGTCTCGCCTATTCCCCCGGCGTCGCCTTTCCCTGTCTGGAGATACAGGAGCATCCCGACGATGCCTACCGCTACACTGACAAGGGCAACTTAGTGGCAGTGATCAGCAATGGCACTGCGGTTCTCGGTCTGGGCGACATCGGAGCCCTCAGCGGCAAGCCCGTGATGGAAGGCAAGGGACTGCTTTTCAAGATCTATGGCGGCATCGACGTGTTTGACATTGAGGTAGCCGAGAAAGACCCAGAGAAGTTCTGTGAAGCCGTGGAGAAGATAGCCCCCACCTTTGGCGGCATCAACTTGGAGGACATCAAGGCCCCCGAATGCTTTTACATTGAGGAGCGCCTGAAGCGAACCCTTGACATTCCCGTGATGCATGATGACCAACACGGCACCGCCATCATCTCAGCAGCCGGCTTAAAAAATGCCCTTGAGGTGAACGGCAAGGACATCGCAGCAGTGAAAATCGTGGTGAACGGCGCCGGCGCCGCAGCCATCTCCTGCACCAAACTCTACATGGCCCTCGGTGCCAGGAAGGAGAACATCCTGATGCTTGACTCCAAAGGAGTGATCACCAGTGACCGTGAGAACCTGAACGAGCAGAAACGCTTCTTCGCCACCGACCGCACTGATGTCCACACCCTTGAGGAAGCGGTTCGCGGAGCCGATGTCTTTGTGGGACTCTCCAAGGGTAACGTGCTGACGAAAGACATGGTACGCTCGATGGCCAAAGACCCCATCGTCTTTGCCCTTGCCAATCCCGTGCCTGAGATTTCCTATGAAGATGCGATGGACTCCCGTCCCGACGTGCTGATGGCCACCGGTCGCTCCGACTATCCCAACCAGATCAACAACGTCATCGGATTCCCCTATATTTTCCGTGGGGCCCTCGATGTGCATGCCCGAGCCATCAACGAAGAGATGAAGATGGCCGCCGTGCTTGCCATCGCCGAACTTGCGAAGCAACCCGTGCCCGACGTAGTGAATGATATCTATAAGGTGAACAACCTGACCTTCGGTCCCTCCTATTTCATCCCCAAACCTGTTGACCCACGCCTCATCACGGAGGTGTCGGCTGCTGTAGCCAAGGCCGCCATCGACAGCGGCGTCGCCAGGCGCACCATCACCGACTGGGAAGAATACAAGAACGGTCTTCGCCAGATGCTCGGTCTTCAGACCAAGGTGACCCGCAAACTCTATGACACCGCCCGTGCCCATCCCCAGCGAGTGGTGTTTGCAGAAGGCATCCACCCCACCATGCTCAAGGCCGCAGTTCAAGCCAAGGCAGAGGGCATCTGTCAACCCATCCTTCTGGGCAACGACGAGCGCATTGAGAAACTGGCAGCCCAACTCGAACTCAGTCTTGACGGCATAGAGATTGTGAACCTCCGCCACGACCGGGAGGCAGAGCGCCGCGAGCGTTACGCCCGCATCCTCACCGAGAAGCGTCAACGAGACGGTTACACTTTTGAGGAAGCCAACGACAAGATGTTTGAGCGCAACTATTTCGGTATGATGATGGTGGAAACCGGTGATGCCGACGCCTTCATCACAGGTCTGTATACGAAATACTCCAACACGCTGAAGGTGGTGAAGGAAATCATCGGCGTGCGCCCGGAGTACAAGAATTTCGGCACGATGCACATCATCAACTCCCAGCGCGGTCTTCTGTTTGTGGCAGACACCCTCATCAACAATGACCCCGGCACCGACGACCTCATCGACATCGCCAAACTCGCCGCCACCGCCGTGAAGTTCTTCAACGAGCATCCCCGCATCGCCCTCATCAGCCACTCCAATTTCGGCAGCGACCAGTCGGATGGCAGCAAGAAAGTGCGCAATGCCGTGGCAAAGATTCACGAGCAGTTGCCCGACCTTCCGATAGACGGTGAAATGCAGATCAGCACAGCCCTTGACCGTGAGTTGCGCGACAGCCTTTACCCCTTCAACCGTCTGAAGGGCATGGATGTGAACACGCTCATCTTCCCCAACCTGACCAGTGCCCGCTCCTCCTACAAGATGCTTCAAGCGCTGGAGCCCGACATTGAGATTATCGGTCCGATTCAGATGGGTTTGAACAAAGCCATTCACTTTGCCGACTATGGCAGCAGTGTACGCGACGTGGTGAACATCACCGCCGTTGCCGTCATCGATGCCTATGTCGATAAGATCAAGCGCAGTTTCAGATTGTTGTAATCAGAACACCTTGTCCTACTCGTAATCGTCAATAACCGCATTGACGAAATCCATCATCGGCTTAGCCGCCATGAAGACCTCGCACATGCCGTCGAGCCAACTGTCCCCCTCGAAGTAATCGTCGGGGACATTGACCCAGCAGCAATAGTCTTTCATGCGCAGATACTCCAGATGCTCAAAGTCACGCGGGAAACCTGCGGGACAGGTTTTGAGGTGTTCCTGTCCGAAGCCACTATTTCCTCTGTTTCCCGGTTCGCCGAAGTAACGGAGGAAATCAGGTTGCCGGACACATCTCAGCCATTCCTCCGTATTGGCCATGATTTCATTTCTACATGCCGAAAGAATATTTGTTGGCAGGTAGTAGCATCCGCATGCGAGCATGCACTCTCCCGGCTGAAGATGCAGGTAGTATCCTCCATGGAATGCTTTTTTGCCGTGTGCAGCGATGTATGCTCCCAGATGTCGTTTATAAGGAGACTTGTCGGGTGAGAACCTTGTGTCGCGGTAGAACCTATAGGTCACATCAGAAATAGAGAGATGCGCCACAGAAGGGTCGAATTCAGCAATTCTCCCGATAGCCTTTGAGATTCCTGTCTCAAAGTCAGTTTTTGCCGCCATATATTCATCACGGTGAGCCTGGAACCAGGGGCGGTTGTTGTTTGCGGCTATATCACTGAGGAAATGCAGTATGAGATGGGTGTTCATTGTTGAGGGGATATAGGATGGATAGATGCTATAGAAAGGATAGAGGCTATAGATAGGATAGATGCTATAGAGAGGATAGATGCTATAGATAGGATTGATAGGATTGATAGGATTGATAGGATTGATAGGATTGATAATATAGGGAGGAGATTATTTACTCAATTTGTCTCCATCCATGAGTTTGGGGCAGAATGCGGTGAAATCGCATTTGTCGCAATGTGGTGCACGGCTTGTGCAGACATACCTGCCATGCAGGAGCAGCCAATGGTGGGCACGGGGCACATCATCAGCAGGGATGTTGCGCATCAGTTCCATCTCCACTTTGAGCGGTGTGTCGTCGGTTTTTCTCACCAGTCCCATTCTCCGGCTTACCCTGAACACATGCGTGTCGACCGCCATGGTGGATTTGCCAAACGCCACTGCCTGTACGACATTCGCCGTCTTTCGCCCCACCCCAGGGAGGCTGACGAGCAGTTTGGGATCGGAAGGAACTACTCCTCCGAAATCCGTCATGAGCATCTGTGCCATCGCCAGGAGATGCCTGGCCTTGGAATTGGGATAAGACACACTGCTGATGAGTTGCAAGATTTCCCCCTCATCAGCCATCGCCATAGTCTGGGCATCCGGAAATCTGTCGAAGAGAGCCGGTGTCACCTCATTGATGCGTTTGTCGGTACACTGCGCGCTGAGGACAGTCGCCACCAGCAGTTGGAAAGGAGAGGCATAATGCAGTTCTGTCGTGACCTCCGGCATTTGCTCTTTGAAATAGTCGAGCAGGAACTGGTATCGTTGTTTTCGGGTCATGGCGATCGTGGTGATGTAAGTGAGAAGAGACGCCACAATGTGACGTCTCTTCATCAGTGATTGTCAGATAATGGTTATTTCTTGGTGCTCTCGGTAGGCTTAGACTTGTAAGCCTTGTTGAGTCCTGCCACCACCTCGTTGGTGATGTCGAGAGATTTGTCTCCATAGAGGATATTGTCACCCTGCTTGGTGAGGATCATGGAGTATTTCTTATCCTTATTGTATTTTGCGATGAAGTGATCTATGCTGTCGTGCAGTGCGGCATTGAATTTGTCGGTCTCACTCTGCAGTTCGGCAGCGAGTCTGTCGCGTGTAGCCACATATTGCTCCTGCTGGCGCTGAATGGCGGCCTGCTGACCCTCATATTCACTTTGGCTTTTGAAACCGTTGTTCTGAGCCTTGTTTTGGAAATTCTTGATGGCAGCCTCCAGGTTTTTCTCCTGTGAAGCGAGGGCGCTCTGGATATTGTTTCCCCTCTTCTCCAAGATTTTGGAATAATCCTTGCAGAAGTTATACTGGGTCATGATGGAGTCGACCTCAATAAATGCGATTTTGAGGCTGCTTGGAGCAGCGGTCGGTGCGGCAGCAGGTTTTTCATCCATTTTGCCGGCGTTGTTGCATGCACTCATTGTCAGTGCTGCAATGGCAGCCACAGACAGTGTGCGTAAAAAGTTTTTTTTGTTCATTGAATATAATTGATTTGTTGAAAATGCCATACGAATTCGCAGGCCGGCCCTGCCAGCCTTCACACATTAAGTATCAGAATTATTTTCTATGTCACAGCAAGACATAATAGGCGAACAGGATGATAAACAGGATGACGAGTCCCGGTACAATATATCCCTGCAGTCTTTTCCAATCGAAATCCATATTTGAGACAATTGACATTATTCTGATTTCTCTCTCACCGCCTGTTTTTTGCTTCTTTGCTCCCTGTCCTGGTCGATGACGCAGTGGATGCCCCTTTCTCTCATTGCCTCGCTGTCATGTATATGCATGGATGAGAAAGATCCGTTTTTTCGAAAAATCACCTTCACACCCAGCAAAAATGCAGCGATAGCAATTATTAACACGCTAATGAGGAGAGTTTCAATCATTTTTCCTATCTTTGCCCTCACAAATGAGCCATTTGCCCACTGTTGCGGACTTTACGCGGCAAAGTTAATACAATTCGGGCATATTCTCAAAAAAAAGTGTGGAAATTTAACGCATATCAGAATAATCATTAAAAAAGAACAACATGAAAAAGACGGAACTGACCCCCCAGCGTGTATTTGACCAATTTGCCAAGATCAACACCATCCCCCGTCCCTCCAAGCACGAGGAGAAGATGATAGCCTACCTTACCTCATTCGGCAAGGACCATGGTCTTCCAACGAAGGTGGATGCCACAGGCAATGTTCTCATCAGCAAGCCCGCCACTCCCGGGTATGAGAACCGCGCCACCGTTGTGCTTCAAAGTCACATGGACATGGTTTGCGACAAGTTGGTTGACCGCGAGATAGACTTCATGAACGACCCGATAGAGACCTGCATCGACGGCGAGTGGCTGAAAGCCAAAGGAACGACCTTAGGAGCCGACGACGGCATTGGCGTTGCCATTGAACTTGCCATTCTTGCCAGCGATGATATCTGCCATGGTCCCATTGAATGTCTGTTCACTGTGGATGAGGAGACAGGCCTTACCGGAGCCTTCGGTCTGGAAGCCGGTTTTATGAGCGGAGACATGCTCATCAACCTTGACTCCGAGGATGAGGGTCAGATATTCGTGTCATGTGCCGGCGGCATCACCACCCATGCCCATTTCCGCTTCACCCGTGAGGCAGCCCCCGCCGACCAGTTCTTCCTCAAAGCCTCCCTCAAAGGTCTCTATGGAGGTCACTCCGGCGACGACATCAACAAGAAGCGCGCCAACGCCATCAAGTTGCTTGCCCGTTTCCTCTACATGATGGACGAGAAATACGGAGTTCGCCTTGCCCAATGGAATTCCGGGAAGATGCACAATGCCATTCCCCGCGACGGTGTCGCCATTTTCAGTGTCCCGTCGGACAAGAAGGAGGAAGTGAAAGCCGCCTGGAACATCTTCATCAGTGAGGTAGAGGAAGAATTCCATGTGACCGACACCGCGATGGAATTTGCCATGGAGAGTGCCGAAGCCGAGGAAGTGCTTCCCAAGTCCGTCTCCACCCAACTCATCCGTTCGCTTCAGGCCTTGGACAACGGCATTCTTTCGATGTGTCAGGACGAGGAGATTGCCTGGCTTGTGGAAACGAGCAGCAATGTAGCCAGCGTGCAGTCATCCTCAGACGAAGTCGCCGTTGTAGCCAGTCAGCGTTCCAACGTGATGAGCAATCTCCGCAACATGGCCAACACGGTGAAGGCCCAGTTCCAACTTGCAGGTGCCGAGGTGGAGCAGAGCGATGGTTATCCCGCCTGGAAGATGAATCCCAACAGCAAGTTGACGAAGATTGTGGTGGATACCTATCATCAACTTTTCGGCAAAGCGCCTAAGGTTCTTGGCATCCATGCAGGTTTGGAATGCGGTCTTTTCTCCGAGCGCTATCCCAACATGGACATGGTATCATTCGGTCCGACGCTTCGCGGAGTCCACACCCCCGATGAGCGTCTTCTGATTCCTACAGTGCAAATGGTATGGGACCATCTGATCGAGATATTGAAGAACATTCCAGAGAAATAAGTCACCCGTCTCTCCAACAAAATGCCCCGGCACATAGTATCACTACTGTTGCCGGGGCTTTACCTTAATATAAAAAAACTACCTATTGAAATCCTTATATACCAAAATACAAAAAATTATATGCTGATTGATATCTATTTCACACTATTCATTTAAACGATGTGATTAAAACGTGTTTGTCATCTTATTGTCAGACATCCGGCATCCTGCTTGCAAAATGCCGATAGTTTTTCACATTGCAAATTTAGCAACAATTTTTGAATCTTCCAACACGCGACCTATATATTTGACGCAAAAAAGTCTATATTTCTTTCAATTTTCTTGTTATTTAAGAATTATTAACGGATTATCCCGGCTCAAGTAACTACTCAGTCATATGCCATGACTTCTTAGGAGGTGGGAACAGCACCTCCTAAGAAGTTATTCTTTCGATGAAATCTTTATCAGGGTTATCCTCAATCATTAACTGGTACAGCGTATCGAATTTTGACACCCCGTTTC
>JAEEJK010000067.1 GCA_016281815.1 Prevotella sp.
CAGGCCAGATGTTTGCCGCCAGCTTCTTTCAGATTCCGCCTCGCGACGGACACCCTTGCTCTTGGCTATGTGATTCCCGCTATTAGGGCTCACTCGGGACTTGCACCCGTTAGACAATGCTCATGCCGAGCATACCAAAAAGGGAGGCCAGGTTTTCTAGCCTCCCTTTTTGTGTGGATAGGGGTGAGAGGTGAGGGGTGAGAGATCAGTCCTTTTGTAGGGGATGCGCCGGAAGCGCAACATACGGAGAAACTAATTTTCAATTTCAATCTTCCGCTCGGCCCGTAGGGACGCTTGCCAAAGCAAGAATCCTCATTTCAATCTTTTACGAGCGGGACTTGGCGGCGGTAGGCCGATCCAGTCATGACACAAACAAGGAGACCGTCCTGATTGGTCACCCGTATCTCACAGAAAGGCATCTTGTGATGGTCTTCCTGCCGTGCTTCTGCGGTGAGCACATCGCCGATGCGGGCAGAACGGAGATAGGTGATGCTGTTGGACGTGCCGACCGTCATCAGTCCACCACTGTTGACAGCAGCGGCAAAAGCCAAGTCGGCCAAGGTGAAAATGGCTCCTCCCTGACAGACGTTGGCACCATTGACATGGGCCTCGGTGACTGTCATCTGAGCACGGGCATAACCGTCGCCGATTTCTACCAAGCGAACACCTGCTCCCGCAGCGAAGCGATCATAACGGTTGAGATAATCAATCAGTTCCATACAGCCGCATCATCATGCCTTGACTGCCTCCACGAACTTCCTCACCTTATCCATGTCTTTCTTGCCCGGCTCAATCTCGAAACAAGAGTTCACGTCAATGCCGGCAAACATGGGATGTGAGAAATTCCGGACAGCCTCCACATCATCGGGTCCGATACCACCACTCAGCAGGAAGGGCACATTGCCTTTGTATGCCTTGAGCACATCCCAGTCGAAACGCTTTCCACTTCCACCTTTCTCCTTGCTCTTGGTGTGGAAGAGGAAATAATCGACCACTGGCTCATATTCAGCGCAAATTTCCAGATCTTCGGGCTTCTCCACGAAAATCGTCTTGATGATCTTCACCGTGCGGATATCAGGCATCAGCGTGCGGCGCAGGTTGTCGATCATCACAGGTGTCTCCTCACCATGCAACTGCACGAGGTCGAGATTGAAGTTATACACACGGGTGACGATATTCTGCGGCATGCCATCCACAAAAACACCCACACGAAGGACCTTATGCTTTTTCCGTGCTTCCTCGGGCATTCCGCCCAACTCCTTCGCATTTCTGGCGAAAGAGGAATAATCGGGATAGAATCCTCCTCGTGCAGAAACTTGCGTAACATATCTGGGACTCTCCGGCCAGAAAATCAGTCCCAGCCAGTCAACGTCCATTGTTTCCAAATCTTGTACGTTCTCGCGCGTACACACGCCACAAACTTTAATAATCATAATCTATTGTTGATTGAATGACATATCTTAGGAATACAGCATAAAAATGCCGCCCGCCATTGAAGTTGCAAATTTAGCATTTTTTTTTGATTCCTTGACATGAAAAAATTATTTTTTGGCAAAAATATAATAAAGCAAAAGACCCAACGTTGTTTAGGTATAACCCCAAAAGATTTGCCTATGAAGATTTTTACCCACGAAGAGACTGAGCCATCACCCCGCACCCTCAACTTCATCAGAGAATTCGCCCACACCTATCGTGTGATAGAGATGAGTGGCCGTCATGGAGTGTATTGTCTCAACTAAAATTCCCCAGCACATGTCAACCATGGTATCTCCCTCGTTGCTTGCAGCCGATTTCACCAACCTGCGCGGCGAGATAGACATGATCAACCGCAGTGAGGCCGACTGGCTTCATATGGACATTATGGACGGTGTCTTTGTTCCCAACATCTCATTTGGTTTTCCTGTCCTTGAGGCGGTGGCAGGCATCTGCCAGAAACCTCTTGACGTGCATTTCATGACCGTTCATCCGGAGGAATACATCGCTCCCACAGCCCGCTTGGGTGCCATGATGATGAACATCCATTATGAAGCCTGCACACATCTCCACCGCACGGTGACCGAGATCCACAAAGCCGGTATGAAAGCCGGTGTGACCCTCAACCCCACAACACCTGTCTCCATGCTGGAGGACATCATCTGCGATGTGGACATGGTGCTGCTCATGAGTGTCAACCCCGGTTTCGGAGGACAGAAATTCATCGAGAACACCATTGCCAAGGTAAAGCGGCTGCGGTCACTCATCGAGGCTTCCGGCAGCCAGGCACTGATTGAAGTGGACGGCGGAGTGCAGGCGGAGACAGCACCACGACTGGTAAATGCCGGTGTCGACGTACTCGTCAGCGGCAGTTACGTGTTCAAGGCCGATGACCCCATCGGCACCATAGCAGCATTGAAAAGACTTTGAAATCTTAAGGTTGTGAGGTTGCGTTATTATTCCATCTGCAACGCCACGCTGTGCTCCCTTACCATCCTTCTTAAATTGAGGATGGCATAACGCATGCGTCCCAGCGATGTGTTGATACTCACGCCTGTGGTCTCAGCAATTTCCTTGAACGACATGCCCTGATAGAACCTCATGTAGCACACCTCGCGCTGTGTGGGAGGCAGCATGTCCATCAGTTTACGCACGTCACGCAGCACCTGATCGTTGACAAACTGATTTTCCACATTCATGTCAAGGAGTCCGCTGTTCAGGTTCGACAAGTCATTGTCCTCTGTCGGTTCCACAATGCGCTCTGAGCGCTGCTCCCTATACCAGTCCATGATGACATTGTGGGCGATTCTGATGAGCCACGCGCTGAACTTGCCGGAATTGGTGTATTTCCGTTGCTGCAGTTTTGTGATGACCTTGACGAACGTTTCCTGGAAGATATCGTTGGCCACCTCATGGTCGCGCACGACGAACATGATATAAGTAAACAGTTTGGATTGCGTCCTTGACAACAGCAAATCAAACGCCCTATTGTTACCATCAATGTATGACATGGCGAGTTGCTCGTCAGTCATCTCATTCAGATATTCCATTCCTTAAATGATTGATTCTAATTAAGTAATGTTGTTCCGATAGGCGTTTTTTTAAGTTTTGTCAATGAAAAGGGTAAAAATCGTGTGCAAATATAAATACTTTTGACCATTCAAGCAAATTTTTTATTAAAAAATGTGCCTAAGTGTCCTCTGCCAGTATCCAACAGGCGCTCCTTCCGTCAGTTTTCACCGATAATCGATGCGTGCCTTGACGTCGACAACCCACCTTCCCCGCTCAAGATGTGCCTTTCCTGGGGTGCAGGCATATTGTCCTGACTTGGCCCCTGTGAAATTGCAAGCCCGCTCAATGTATTTCTTTGAACTGTTGTTGGCCTTGCTCAGTTGGGTGTCGCTCATGGTGACAAAGACGAACTCAGCCTGCGTCCGTGTCTCGTCGAGTCGGAAGAGATAGTAAGTTTCCTCTGTCTGCGCACGAAGACGCTGCGCGTCAGGAAAAGAACCATCATCCCCTGGCCAGCGGAAATAGATGACAGAGGGGTCTGGTTCCACCACAGGCACCTTCTTTTTCTCCTCGGCAGCCTTCTCTTCCGCCTTCTGCGCGAAGAAAGCCTTCTCCTCTACCGAGGTGATGCGCTCATCGAGAGCCTGTTTGTCGGCAACAGCCTTCTCGGTGAGGCTTTTCACGGCTTTCTTGAGTTCCTCCTTTGTGGCAAAGAAGTCGAAGGCACCTTTCTGGTCTTTGTCGCTCTCCTGGCTGATTCGTTTGAGACGGAACTCAAACCACGCGATGGCGGCGGCAAAAAGGAACAGGGATAGGACGGTATTCATTGTTTTGGGGGGAGTTTAGGGGATTGGATATATGATTCGCGAATGGGGGTTGCGTCAAAAACGCAACATACGGAGAAGTAAATTTTCAATCTTCAATTTTCAATCTTCAATTTTCAATTTTCAATCTTCAATCAACCGTTTTGGGCGATGTGCAGGGCCAGACGGCTGATGCCGCCGGTGAGCGGGATGAAGAAAAGCGAGTCCTTGATCTCCGGATTCTCCTCATCCGTCATGCTGTCGCGGCGAGCCTCAATGGCCTTGTTGAAGTCCTGTTCGGCTTTCTCCGTGAGGACGGTGCGGAAGAGAGCGAACTCCCGTTCGTTGGACACACCGAAGTATTTGGTAAAACTGTATTTCTTGTTGAGCGCAAAGAAATAGTCGACGAACTCCCGATAGGAAGCCAGGACCTCCTCGCGCACTTTGGGATTGATGTCGTTGTAACGCGGCACGGTGAAGGCATCCAGGGTGGCCGATCCCGTGCGGAAGCGGGTGATTTCCTCCACATCGTCCACCACGAAACGCTGCTTCATATTGAGGCCGCCTTTGCAGGTGATTTCCTTCGGGTTCTCCACCAGTTTGAGTTCCACTTTCCCATCATCGCCCAGCACATCATTGAAGATATGTGTGGCAAGAGACTGCAAGGCATCAATGCTGCCGATGAGTCCCAGTACCTTGGAGGCTGTTCCGCTCACGGTGATATAAGCGGGAGTCTTGAGTCCCTTCATCTCCAGCAAGCGAGCGGCATACCACACCTCGGCGGCAAAGAAGAGCATCAGCACGATACGCAGTTCCTGATTGGCACGCAGTTCCTCAGAGAACGAGACGCCCCTGCCCACCATGCGCGGATTGCTGTCGAGCGAGTAGAGGAAGGAGACAAACTCCGAACTGTTTTTCTTGGCCTTGGCATACACATCGCTCACTCCGCTGATGTCACGCAACTTCATGTCGAAGTCAGGAGCGAAAGCCTTGAAGAATCCGTTGTATTCCGTGCCTCTTCCAAGGAAGTCACCATAGATGTTGTTGCCTGCGAAACGCACCGAAGAGATGAGCACCGCCGTGTTGCCACGATGATAGACCACGAAGTCGGTGGTGCCACCGCCGATGTCCATCGAGACGACAGGCCGGCTCTCGGCATCCACATCTTCCTTCTTCGTATAGTAATAGTAAGGAGCCAGCGATTCCGCCACTTTTTGCAGTTTGTATCCTTGTGGAGCGATCAGCCTGCGGCAAAGTTTGTTCCATGAGTTCTCCAGGTTGGAAATCTGGTAAGGCTGCATACACACGGGATAGAACCATGTGATGCCAGTGCGGCTGAGGAAGCCCCCCGAAAGCAGCACCTTGTTGCGGATGAGCATCAGGATTTCCTCGAAATAAGCCTCGATAAGGATGTTGTTGCCACGGCTGCTGTCCCACTTCAGGTCAGGCCGTGTCTCATTGTAGTCATATGTATCCTCCTTCTCATAGTGGAAGCCGATGTTGTAGTCGGCAAGCGGGAACACGTCGCGCCCCTCCACGCTGTGGCCTGCGCGGTAACACAGGTTGGTGCGCATGGGGAAGCGTGCAATCTCTCCCTGTCCGATGCTCACCGGCACGAACTCCTGCATGAACGCCTGTGCCGGACCGCCATAGAAAGACTCCAGTCCCTCCTGGTCGATCATCTCGACAGAGCGCCGTGAGAGAGAGTTGAGCGAGAGCACCTGCACCTCCTCCGGAGTGACGGTGAAAGGCTGCGGCTCTGTATCAGTATCCGTCCGGTATTCGATATGTGTGTTGGTCGTTCCGAAATCGATGGCAAAGTCGAAGATGCGGCTTCCCTGCCTCACATCGCGGAAGAGCGGCACAAGTATGCCATTGGCGATGGTGTTGGTGACCACGAGGTAGTCATACTCCTCGGTGAGGCAGAAGTATTTGGATGAGAGGAACTGCCTACGCTTGTCTGCCCTGTCGACGAGGGTATGCGCCAGCGGTTCTGCCCCATAGTTGCGATAGGCATAGACTGCATAGCGGAACTGGTCCTTGCGGTAGCCTGCCGTGTCCTCATCGACGAGGTACACCCGCTGTGGTTTCTCCAGCGTCGGGTCATCGATATGATAGCCCGGGAAGAGGAAGAGGTCGAAGCGGCAGTCCATGATAGGCCAGATGAGGCGGTCGGGATCAGGTTCCACCTGCGCTGCCGTATACTCCCTGTGGAGCGTGACATAGCGGCCCTTCTGCACCGGGATGTTGATGACCGCCTGTATGCGTCCGTCAGGCATCTCCGTGAGTTGGAACACCGGTTTCGACGTATTGCCGGCATAGCCCGTCAGTGTTTTCACCGACAGATAGCGCATGATTTCCGGTTTGAGCGGCAGCAGGTACTGGCACTCGTCGGAAGTCTTGTTGGCACCACGGAAGAAATTGGTGAAGAAAGCCCCCTCGTTCACCGGGAACGGCACCTTCATCAGATAAGGCTCAAACACATCGTCGGTGGTGAGGTAGGGATATTGGGTGGAGTCGAAAGGCAGGGTGCGCTCCTCCATCGGCCTCGGGTCGCAGAGCGGCGCCATGAGGTGGGAGTTCCAGTCGGTGGTGGTGTAGCGCATCTCTGGTTCGAAATAAGGTTCTGAGGGCAGCACCAGAGGCAAGCGGTCACCCCCATTCTCAGAGAAGATACGGAAATCACTGTCCGTAGCGATTCTATCTCCTGGGAGGCACATCAGCGGGATGTCGCCCGGCAGCATCAGTTGCGAACTGCCGGCGATGAGCGGCTGATAGACACTCATATACATGCCCGGCTGCATGGCATTCATGCGGTTTTTGAATTCCGTGTCGTTGTCGGCCCTGAAGCAGGCATCTATATAGGCATGCACCTCCGGGTAGAGAGCATTGAACTCCGGTTGCTTGGAGAGCAGGTAGATGAACTCACGGAACTCTCGGTCGCGCCCCACCAGGGAGCGGAAGGTGCCGTCCTCATCGGGATGGAACGCCAGGTGATAGCCGCTCAGGTAGACATCATTCACATATGAAAGGTCGTTGGCTGACGCCATGGCCACCGATGTGGGCGATGTGCCGCCTACGATATTGATCTGACCTACTGCTCCCGCCCCGATGTAGTTGAGCATGTAGATATACTGCATGCGGGCAAAATTGAAACTCCGGGCATCCTGCGACAGAAAGAGTTGGAGCGTGGCAGCCACGGCGGCATGCTCAGGCACTCCGTCGGCCGCCAACCGCTGAAGGTCGTTGGTCTTGTCCCAAGTCACGATTTGGAACAGACGGGCATATTTGGTGCGGTAGCCAAAGAATATCTCGAGTATGTCGAGGGCATTGGCAGCCATCTTGTGGTAGATCGACGAACCCTTCACCCCCATCTCGGCACAATAGCCGAAAGCGGTTTTTGCCAGTTCGAAACCGGCGAACGGTGTGGGAATGGAGGTGATAGGCAGAGACGCCTTGGCACCATTGGGGTCGTCGATGGCCTCAATGTCCTTTGTTCCGAGTTGGGTGGTCTCCTGCCATCCCTCGATGGTCTCGCTGCCTTTGTGGAATCTGAAAACGTGTGGCATATAGCGTCAGATATAGCGTCTAAATATTGTATTTCTTCTTGATGACATTGTTGATGGCTGTCTCGTGCACGGTGATGAAGAAATTGTAGGTGTCGAGTCCCCTGTATTTCTTCATCGACACATCAGAGATCTCGGTATCGATGGCGGGATATCCCCTGAGGTTCTTTCCCAGCAACCTGCCCAGCATCGATGTCTTGCGCGGTTCCATATACATGATGGTGTCGAACACATCGTCGGTGTTGGCGAAGAGGTCGAACGGCTGGAAACTGCGCTGGTTGTCCGACAGTTCCTTCAGCCATTGGTTCTTGTAAGCATCAGCGAACTGCCGTAGATCGGCGAAGAAGGCATCATTGAAACTGGCATTCTTCATCTGTGGCGTCTTCGCCCATGCATAGTCGCGTGTCTGGTCGAAATGTTCCATCATGAACCGTGAGAAGAGATAGAAACTGATCATCTCGCGCCCCACCTGTCCGAAGGTGGAGGTGCAGAGGTCGGCCAGGGAGAGGGGGTTCTGGTCGGCCCTGACAGCGAACTCCCGGAAAGAGGTGTTGGTCTGCACGCGGTTGTGCTCCACGTTGGAGGTGGCGAAATCGACGATGGCCAGTGCGGCAGCCAGTTCTGCGAAATGCGCTTTGTTGCGCTGTTCCGTCGCTCCCTCCACGTTCTCATACCTGTTTTTGATGGAGTCACAGATATAATATAGATTGTCCACGTCGAGGTTGCCGATATAGTATTTCAGGGCAGCCTTGGTCTTGGAGATGAAGGTCTCCATATTGATCTCGCTGTCCTTGTTCTCCTTGAGTCCGAAATAGGGAAGCACAGTGACGGCACCAATGGCCGCATTGGAGATGGCAGAGGAGTTGGGCATGTTGAGCCGCTCCGCCTCACGGAAGGTTTTCTGCAACAAGGGGAAGCCTGCCGCTCCCGTCCCGCCAAAAATGCTGCTGACGATGAAGATGCGGTCATCAGACTGGAAATGCTGGAGCAGCGCCACCATTGACTCCGTGTTCTTCGGGTCGTTGAGCACGATGCTGCCCATGTTGGGGTTGCCCTTGAAGCCCACGTCGAGCGGACAGGCGAGGTTTTTGTCAGAGAAAAGGAGACTCAGCAGTGCCTGGTTGCAGTCTGCCTGCCCTTGGTTGGCAAACCTGTTGTAAGCGATGTAGTCGGCAAACTTCATGTTCGCCACATTGTTGAGGTGCAACCTGAAACTGGTGTTCATGTCGTCGATGCCCACACGGAAATAGCCCTTCTTCTCCGGACGGTTATCGAAGTTGAAATGCTGGCGTATCTTCATGTAGAGATTCATGAGTGACACGGTGCGCGTGAGGTCGCCGTTGCTGGTATCGGGATCGATGATGACCGGCACGATGGTGTCGGTCTTGTCTCCCAGTGACACTCCCGATGCGAGGAGCATGGTGAGAGACCGGAGCACCCTGGCCCCCGTCCCTCCGATACCGAAGATATAGAGTTTGCTCATTGTCCTAGAAAGGTATGTTTCTTGAGCGGCTGCTGAACGATTTGAAAATCAGCGAGAAGATGAAATAAAGCAGCGCGCTGTAGAAGAAGATGATGAATCCGAATGACAGGAAGTCGGCCGAGCCGAAACCTGCATCCACTATATTCTGAGAGAAAGTGTATCCGCTGATTTTCTGGTGTGCAATGAAGATGCCTGCCAAAGTGGCTACCGCCGCTGTGCCCAGTCCGATATACAGCCATTTCTTCACCTGTGCCAGGAGGATATGGTCGAGTACGATGTAATAGACAAATGCCACGATAAGAGGCAAAAGCAGCATGACATAGAATACGGGGCTGTAGCCTCCCGATTGGAACATGTACTTGGAGAAGTCGCCGAGGTAGGCAGCCCCGAACAGTTCCAGAATGTTTGAGATGATATCCATAGATGTTAATATTTTTCAGTTTGACAAACGAGGTCAGCCTATTCGTAGGCATCAAACCTCACATCAAGTCGGAAGAGTTCGCGGCTGTCGCTCTCCTTGGAGTTGTAGAAAGCACCGTAGATGCCCTCCACCATCTCCTTGATGGCATATGATTGGTGGCTGGGCGGCAGGGCACCGAGGCGCTGGTTGTAACTGCACTCCTCCACCCATGCCGGAATTTGGTTCTTGAGTTTCAGCGTGATTTTCGGCACATAGTTCTGTCCGAGCGCGACAAACTGCACACAGATGGGGTGACGGAAGAAATCGCACTCGGTGAACTTCGCTTTATCGTTGACCTCGGTAATCTTATATTGCTCAGGCTCCACCTCATAGTTGTTGATGTCGAGCAGATAACTGTCATCGGCAAAGAGTTGAGAAACGCCCAGGCCTATGGCGAAGTTGAAATTGGACTGTTCCTTGTCGAGCGTCACCTTGCGCACGTTCAGGCCGTCGTGCTGTGCCTGGATGCGCAGTGCGTTGTTGAAATTGCTGGAGAAGAAGCGCGCGTTCATGTGGTTGAGTTGCCAGGTGGGCTCAGAGGAGAGCATGAACTTATGGCGCAGGCCGGGCAGTCCTGTCGGTGTGTCCTCCAGTTCCATGTGGCGGTTGAAGTCCGCCACCTGATCCTTGTTGCCCATCACGATGACATAATATGGCCGCTCGCTGTTGCAAGGAATGGCTATGTTGCCCTCGTAATAGTTGCCGCTGAACTCAGACACGCACTGCATGATAATGGCAGCAAACTCATTTTTGCTGTCGCGTGAGCGGCGGATGGCCTTCATGAATGTTCCCGTCGTGCTGCTGGCTGCCGCAGAGAGTAGGTTGCCCACATTGTCGACATCATACATGCAGTCACTCACGAGCACCGAGACGGTGTCGCGCTGTGTATGGTCGAGAATCATCTTGAAGATCTTGTTGATGTCGGTCGAACTGGTGTTGCCCACCTGCATCGACTGCGGGTTGAGATTGAGCACGAAATTGTCAAGGTCATCACACAGCGGGGTGTGGTAGATGCCCTGGTTGATGAAGTCGAGTGAGGTGCCGCTGTAGAATCCGTCGGCTTTGGTAATGAGATGTCCGAGAGCATTCTTGAACTGCGAGTTGGTGGTCACATAGCCGTTCATACTGCCCGAATTCTCCATATAAATTTTCACCACGGGTTTGGCCACACTGACAGTCGCGGTGTCGGCAGGAAGGAAATGCTCTGCGTTGTCCGACTCATGGGCACCTCCTTTACCAATCCACACCACCAATACTGCCAATACTGCCACCAGCAGGATGGCCAGCAATTTTCTCATCATACTGTCTGTTTGCCTATTCTATTACAATACATGGCCATCAAAATGGCTATTGGGTGCAAATTTACAAAAAAAGACACAAAAACCGATATTTTTTATCTGTTAAATATGTTTTATTTGATTTTGTCACCGTCTGAGACGCCTACCTCAGCGTCACACTCACCTCATTGCCCTGGTAGCTGACCGTCTGCACATCTGCCTGACCTACAAGGCGCACACGGAACTGCCTTTGGGCGAGCATGCCCGGGAACTGTCCCTTGCGCGACTCGAAGACCAGCGTGCGCCGGGCATTGTCCCACCGCATGGTGATGGTGGAATAGGCTCCTTTCTCGTAGTTGTAGTTGTCGCCCTCATCCTCATAGAACGTGAATGAGGCGTCAGCCCCCGGATAGACCACGACATCGAGCAGATCCCACTTCCGCTCACCGGCATACTGCATCACCGGAGCCAGTGGCAGGATGCTGCCCGCCTTCACAAACATCGGCACACGGTCGATGGAGGTCTCTATCGTCACGTCCTGTCCGCCCCTGTAGCGCTGTCCGGTATAATAGTCATACCAGTCGGCACCTTTGGGCAGATACTTCACAGCTGTCTTCTTCGCGGTGAAATCCACATCAGCCGGACCTTCTGCCTTTGCCTCTTTGCGGTCCCATCCCGACATGGCATCCTCCCTCATCACCTTCTCCTGGGTATATTGCGGCGAGGTGATGGGAGCAGCGAGGATGCTGCGGCCGAACATGAACTCATCGGCCATGTCCCACACGCGGCGGTCGCCGGGGAAGTCATAGACCAGCGCACGCAGGTAACTGTCGTTGTTGCTCGTCACCTGCCAAGCCGTGCTGTAGAGATAGGGGATGAACTGATAGCGGAGCCTTATCTGTGCCTCGATGGCATCGAAGATGGGTTCGCCCTTCTTGCCAAACTGATAGATTTCGCGAGGTGCGTCGGCACCGTGGCTTCGGAACACCGGACAGAAGAAACCATATTGCATCCACCGCACATACAATTCCTGATACTGTTTGTTGCGCGGTGCGCTGCCCCCCCCCTTCGTGTTGTAGGAACCGCAGAAGAAGCCCCCGATGTCGGTATTGAAATTGGGGCATCCCGTCATGGTGTAGTTGAGGCCAGCCGGTATCTGCTTGCGCAGCATGTCCCATGAGGAGGCCACGTCGCCGCTCCACAGTCCGGAGCCATAGCGCTGCTGTCCGGCAAACGCCGAGCGGGTCATGATAAACACACGCTTGTCGCTGCCTGTCGCCCTCTGTCCCTCATACACACCGCTGACGGTGCAAAGGGGGAAGGCGTTGCGCATCTTGCGCCAGGTGCCCATCGATGCCATCTGGTCGTAGTCGCTATCTGTGGGATCGAAGAAATCGGGGTCGGTGGAATCCATCCACCAGGCATCGCAGCCATAGTTGTAGAGCGTCTTGAGGTTGTTCCAGTAGATATCCCTTGCCTCCTGACTGAAAGCATCATAGATTTTCACGGGCGACGGGTAGTCCTGGCGCGGTGGCCAGAGGGTCAGGCCGCTCTGCGGCCAAGTTTTGAAGGGGAAGAGCAGCCCCTTCTCGTTCAACTGCTTGTAGGCTTTGGTGTGCATGCCGAAACTTGCCCAGATACTGATCATGAGGTGGGCGTTCATGTCATGCACGCGCTTCACCATCTGCGGTCCGTCGGCATAGTCCTCAGCGAGGAAGTCCATCGCGTTCCACGTGTAGTTGCTGCCCCAGTACTGCCAGTCCTGTATGATGCCGTCGATAGGCACCTCATTCTGTCGGTGCCACCTCACCACGTCGAGCACCTCCTTAGTTGATTTGTATCGCTCCTTGCACTGCCAGTAGCCGAAGGTCCAGAGGGGGAACATAGGCACCTGTCCAGAGAGAGCCCTCATCTGCGCATTGACACCGTCGGCACTGCCTCCGTACATGAAGTAGTAGTCGAGGGCATCGCCCACCTCAGCCGAGAAGGTCATGCCCGAGGTGTTGTCGATGAAGTCGGCGCGGGAGTAGTTGTCCCAAAAGATACCCCATCCCTTGAGAGACTGTATCACATATTGAAAGTCCTCAAGGTTGCTCTGTTCCAGGAATTTGCGCTCCGTGCCTCGGCGGTTGAGTTTCCCGTCCTGCAGTGTTCCGAGTCCGTAGATGGGTTCATCCTTATCGAGCAGGTAGGTCTGTGTCACGCGGTATGCCCCCTTGTCGGGACCCTCGGTGCGCATCTCGAAAGCGTGAGATTTCTCCCGCAGAAGATTCTTCCCAGCATGTGCGAAGCGAATGTTTCCCGTCCGTCCGTCGATGGTCAGGGAAAGTTGACTGGAGGTCATCGTGACGGTCTTTCCCGACTCTTTTTTCGAGACATTCAGACCGCTCTGCGGCTGCATGGTCACCACGAGGCTCTTGGCCTGTGGCTCAGCGGCAGTGGAAGCCCATTTGGTCACCCTCACAATATTGGGCGAATAGAAACTCACACGGCAGTGGGTACCGTCGTTGGTGACAATCTCGGTGGTCTGTGCGGATGTCATGGCCACCATGGCAAGACATGCGAAAAGGAGCAACAGTTTTCTCATGGAAATCATATTTTGATGGTTATAAATTCCACTTTTAGGGACAGTAGAAAAAGATAGTGCAAAAATAGGAAAAAAAAAGGACATAAAAGACTGTACAGGACAAAAAGATTTGTTTATTTGTCCCAACAGACAAATCTACTCATTGATGGCTCCGCAATGGGGGCAGCGGCCCTTCTTCTTGATCTGCTTTCCACAGTTGCCACAGAGATAGTCACTCTTTGTATAAGTGAAGTACCGCCAAAAGGCAAAGCAGACGTAAGCGAGAAGCAGCACATATCCCACGTAATACATCGTGGAGATGGTGAAGACCACATAGCAGACAGCGCATACCCCTGCCAATCCCAGCAGGTAGGGAATGGCATCGGCCAATGACAGATGACGGAAGACATCATCGACGGCAGCGATGGCTACAATGAGCAATGCCCACACAGAGGCGAGGAACAACTGCAGCAGCCCCTTATGTGAAAACGGATTGAGGGAGGGATGGAAATAGAACTCCTGCCAGGCATCTGCATCAAACAACTGCACGCTGGAATAGAGTGTGGCAGAGATGGACACCACCACGGCAAGCAAGGTGGGATAGAAGGTGGCAATATCGTTGAAATGCACAATATAAGCCTTGCGCTTGAGCAACTTACGCATGCCGTAGGCGAACAGCACAAAGACGAAGACGACGAGGAAGATGAGCAAATGTTCATCGGAGAAGAAGGAGATGAACTGTGAGATGGGGTCATCGGGCACCACCGCACGGAGCATGTCGCTCTCGTGTATCCAGCCAAACCGTCCCTGCTCATGGGCCAGTTGAACCCATACGGAATCGACAGAGTCCATGGGCATGATGCGGATATCCGCAACAGCGATGCGCTCATTCCTCATTACGGCAAAGGAGTCGGTGGGCAACTGGCTCACCGCCTCCTCCGGCATCTGCTGTGTGAGCACCATGGAGTCGGCATCGACAATGAAGTTGTAGTTCTGTGAATAATGATGGGTGCATGAAAAACTAATGGAGTCGAGTTGGCGGTCGGTAAACTCCACAGGTGCAGAACTCGCCACCAATGGTTTGCGGTAGCAAGAAGAGAGCAGCAAGGCCGCCAACAGGCATAGCGGCAGGAAAAACTTAGTTTTCTGCATAGACAAGCATTTGACAATGACGACAATCAAACTCCAGACGGAAGTGCCTGCCATCGGGTAGTGCCAGTGAAAGAGGTTCCCGCCACGGCATCTTCTTCCCTTCCTTGGAGCAATAGCCGAGCAACCGGCGGATGCAGTGACGGCACTGCATGAGCAACGGAGCCCCCTTCCCTGCGTCGGGGTGTATGTTGCCCCTCTCAAAGGCCTTTCCGACATGAGGCAGTCCATGGTCGGCATAGAACTGCCGTGCCGTTTCATTCGCTACATTGTAGAGATAGGAATACCGGGAGTAGACCGGCGGCATGGGAGGAGCGGAATGGTCGGACGAGTTGGATTGGTCGGACGAGTCGGAATGGTCGGACAGCAATTGGTCAAGTGCTTCCACCGCCTGACGACGTATGTCGGAAAGCGCGCTCGACGGCACGAAGAGGGCTGCCACCCCCCTGTCGATGACAACCTCGGATGCCTCATAAACCGTATTGCCAAGACGAGACAACTGCTGCCGCATATTCTCTTCCTGAGGTTGACGTGCTTCTTGCAAGGCAACGGACTGTTCCACATCCACCAACATATCGGTGTTCAGCACCCTCACCTCCAGACGAAGTTTGCCTTCTGCCGCCATAAGATGCATCATGACAGGAATCCGCCGTGTCGCACTCTGACGGGACAACATCTTGTCCATCACAGCGTCTGCATTGCGGTAGAGCGCCATGCCCGGCCGCAACTGCCTCGGCATTTTTTGAGGATAGATCCGATTCCCCTCAGCGCGGTTGACGCGGAATCCCAAAAGCGTCCTGTCGCGGTCGAAGAAGCAAAGGCCATCGCCGTTGGCAAACGAAGCCAATCCTGCGACATTGAAAGAGTCGCGCCGCACCTCCTTCACCTTTCCCACATACTCTCCCAATGCCTTGGGGGTGTCGGGAGAGGCGATGTCGTCACCAGTGCCATCAATGAAATAACCGGTGAAACCACGGTTGAATGTCTTGCGCAGGTCGGGAGTGAACGCAAGGGAGACCTTGCCTAACGATGCCCGACAGAATCGGCCATCCGACTCTGCAACCACCTTGTCAAGTTGACGGCTATAGGCTGCCACGACATTCTTCACATACGCCTCATCCTTGAGACGACCCTCAATCTTGAAGGAAATGATGCCTGCCTCTGCCATCTCACCGAGATGACTGATGCGGCACATGTCGCGCAGGGAAAGCCAATAGCGCTGACCATCTACCCGCTGTCCTGCGGCATCGGTGAGGTCGAATTTCAACCTGCAGAATTGGGCGCACTCACCACGGTTGGCGCTTCGCCCGAAACAATACTGTGAGGCATAGCATACCCCTGAATAACTTACACAAAGCGCACCATGGACAAAAGCCTCCAGTTCGATGTCGGGCACCTGGCGGTGAATGTCCGCCATCTCCTTCAAAGACAATTCGCGGGCGAGCACCACACGCGAAAAGCCCAGACTCCGAAGCCATGCCACCCGCTCTGCCGTGCGGTTGTCGGTCTGGGTGCTGGCATGGAGAGCCATCCCCCACCCTGCTGTGCGTTTCCGTTCCGACGCCATCCTCACCAGGGCCATGTCCTGCACAAGAATGGCATCCACCCCCATCCCGGCAAGTTGGTCCATTAATGAACCGACCTCTTCCAATTCATGGTCATAGACGATGGTGTTGACCGTCACATAGACCTTTGCGAGAAAGCGATGGGCATAGTTGCACAGTGCTTTGATGTCGTCGAGGGTGTTGCCCGCCGCCGCACGGGCACCGAACTGCGGAGCACCGATGTAGACGGCATCGGCGCCATGGTCGATGGCCGCTATCCCGCACGAAAGGTTGCGGGCCGGTGCGAGCAGTTCGAGCAGTGTCATCGGATATCCTCGATATTGTAAGGCGTCTCCTGATAGACGTAATAGTTGATCCAGTTGTTGTAGAACAGATTGGCATGCGCACGCCAGGTGACGTGGGGACCACGCTCCGGATCATTGTCCGTGTAATAGTCGACGGGCACATCGACATCATCGCGCACGTCCTTGTCACGCCTGTATTCCTTGTCGAGCGTGTCGGGCGCATACTCCAGATGGCCGGTGATGAAGAACTCCCTGCCCTCTCGCGCCATGACAATGCTCACGCCGCACTCCGGAGACTCAGCGATGATCTGCAGGCGCGGGTCGCGGATGATGTCCTCCCGCCGGATTTCCGAATGTCGGCTGTGCGGCATGCAGAACACATCATCGAAGCCACGGAAGATGGGCAGCCTCGTGCTCACCGGATACTGCTTGAAGATGCCGAACATCTTGCGCTCAAGCGGATACTTGGGAATACCATAATGGTAGAAAAGTCCCGCCTGTGCCGCCCAACAGATGAACAGCGTACTGGTGACATTCGTCTTCGCCCAATCGAAGATCTCGGTCATCTCCTCCCAATAACTCACGTCCTCGAAGTTCAATTGCTCCACAGGAGCACCGGTGATGATCATCCCATCAAATTTCTGCTTGCGAAGGATTTCAAAATCCTTGTAGAACATCATCATGTGCTCAATGGGCGTGTTTTTGGGAGTATGGCTCTTGAGTTTCATGAAAAACAGTTCCAACTGCAGCGGAGTATTGGAGAGCAACCTGACGAGGTCGGTCTCCGTGGTGATTTTCAGCGGCATGAGGTTGAGAATGACGATGCGCAGCGGACGGATGTCCTGGGTATGCGCACGGGTGTCGTCCATCACGAAGATGTTCTCATGCTTGAGCAGTTCAATGGCCGGCAACCGGTCGGGAATTCTTAAAGGCATTCTTCTTCAGAAAATTAGGAAGGGCAACTATAAACTATGAATTATGAATTATGAATTATGAATTATGAACTATGAACTATAACCCCTCTTACCAGAGACTCAGACGCTGCTCCTTGGGCACAAACATCTTGTCGGTGGGCTGCACACCAAAGGCATCATACCACATGTCGATGTGTGGCAGGGCGCCGTTGACACGGAATTTGCCCAGAGAGTGCGGGTCGCTCTTGGTGCGGTTGCGTATCTCTGCCTCGGTGATGTTGTTCGCCCATACACCGGCATAAGCGATAAAGAAACGCTGCTCCGGAGTGAAACCGTCAATGGTGCCGAGCGGATTGTTGCTCATGGCATTTTTCAGGGCATAGAAAGCCACCTGCAGACCACCATGGTCGGCAAGGTTCTCACCGAGAGTGAGTTTTCCGTTGGCATTGAGGTCGGGCAGCACCTTGATGGCAGAGAAGAAATCAGCATATTTGTCAGCCCTTTCGGCAAACATCTTGCCGTCGTTCTCCGTCCACCAGTCGGTCATGTTGCCATCCTTGTCATAGTGGCGGCCCTGGTCGTCGAATCCATGAGTCATCTCATGACCGATGACCACTCCGATGGCGCCATAGTTGAAGGCATCGTCGGCTGTCATGTCGAAGAAAGGTACCTGCAGGATGCCGGCGGGGAAGCAGATCTCGTTGGTCGTGGGGTTGTAGTAGGCATTGACGGTCTGCGGTGTCATGTGCCACTCGTCGCGGTCCACAGGTTTTCCGGCCTTGTTGTCTATCTGCCACTGATGGAGGAAGCGACGGCATTCGATCACGTTCTCACAGAACGACTTGGCAGGATCTACCTTCATACCGCTGATGTCCTTCCATTTGTTGGGATAGCCCACTTTCACATAGAAGGTGTTAAGTTTGTCGAGGGCATTGCGCTTGGTGGCATCGTCCATCCAGTCCTGAGCCTCGATGCGCTGTGCCAGTGCCACCTGCAGGTTCTTCACCAGACCTTCCATGCGCTGCTTGGCGGCAGCGGGGAAATATTTCTCAACATAGATTTTTCCCAGTGACTCACCCATCATGCCCTGCACGAGGTTGGTAGCCCGTTTCCAGCGCGGGTGATTCTCCTTTCTTCCTGTCATTGTCTTTCCGAAGAAGTCGAAATTCTCAGCCTCCACCTCATCGCTGAGCAAGGTGGCACAGGAAGTGATCAGGTCCCACTCCATATAAGACTTGAGTTGTCCGGGTGTCATATCACCCACGATGGTGTTGGCACCAGCGAGGAAGTCAGGCTGTCCGATGACGAGATTTCTGATATGGTCCTCGTTGACGCCGTCGGCCTTCATCAGTTCTGTCAGGGTGAGGTTGGGATAGCGGCTCTCAAACTCCTCCAGACTGATCTTGTTGTAGTTGGCCTCCACGTCACGCAGTTCGGTGCGCGACTTCGACACCTGTGCAAGTTTGGTCTCCACACTGAGCACGTCATTCATCTTGAGCAGTGAAGCCTTGTTGCTGAAGCCGAAGAGTTTGAACATATTGACGATATGCTGCTTGTAAGCCTCGCGTATCTTGGTGGTAGCCTCATCATTGTCAAGATAATACTCTTTCTGTCCGAGTGTCAGACCGCTTTGGTTGATGTTGAGGATGTTCCACTTGGCATCTTTCTCATCGGCACCGAAATAAGTGCTGTAGGTGCGTCCGATACCGAAGTATGAGTATTTCTTCTGCAACTGCTGCAGCGCATGCTTCGACTTGCACGCCTCAATCTCCTTGATGTAGGGCATGATGGGTTTCACCCCTTCCTTGTTGCGCCTGATGGAGTCCATGGCAAGTTTGTACATGTCACTCAGTTTCTGCTCCACGGTGCCTTTGGCATAGTTGTTTTTCAACAACTCGTTGAGGATGCCGTTGATGCGCTCGTTATTGTCCTGCTGCAAGCGGTCAAAACTGCCGAAGCGCGAGTAGGCGGCAGGCAGCGGATTGTTTTTCACCCATCCTCCGCAGGCAAACTGATAGAAGTCATTGCCTGGCGCAGCACTGCGGTCCAGGTTGCTGAGTTGTATGCCCGATTTGAGGTTTCCCTGTCCGAAACAAGGCATTGTAGTGGCTGATATGGCCATGATTGCGAAAATGGTTTTGATGTTCATAATTAGTATGTTTTAGGTTGTGTTTATTTAATTGGATGGATTCTGCATTTCCTCGAGTTGCATCGCCACCTCCTCCCATCGGACGACCTCCTCATCGAGGGCCTTTTTGGTAGAAGTGTATTCCGTGACGAGTTGCATGTCGGAGGCTCCCTCCGGTGTGCAAAGGATGGCATCGAGTTCACTGAGCCTTTTTTCCATGGCCTCAATTTTCGCCTCTGATGCCTTGACCTCCTTCTCCACTTTCCTGATGCGTTTCTGCTGCTCACGCCGCTCGATATAGTTCTGCTTTGCTGCCGACGGTTCTTCTTCAGCCGGTATGGATGCAGCCGGTGCGACCGGCGATGATGTGCCGAGCAGGTTGAGCGAGTCGATATGGTGATGTCGCAGGAAATCGTATATGCCGCCCAGGTGCTCCTTCACCGCGCCGCCTCCAAACTCATAGACCTTGGTGACAAGTCCGTCGAGGAACTCACGGTCGTGCGACACGATAATCGCCGTTCCGTCAAAAGCCTTGATGGCCTCCTTGAGCACCTCTTTGGAAGGCATGTCGAGATGGTTGGTCGGCTCGTCGAGGATGAGCAGGTTGACAGGCTCCAGCAGCAGGCGTATGATGGCCAGGCGGCTCCGCTCGCCACCGCTGAGCACACTCACTTTCTTCTCCGAATTCTCACCGCCGAACATAAAGGCGCCGAGGATGTCGTTGATGCGATGACGGATGTCGCCCTTCGCCACATAGTCAATGGTGTCGTATACGGTTTTGGAACCATCGAGCAACTGCGCCTGATTCTGTGCGAAATAACCGATCTGCACATTGTGTCCAATTTTGAGATGCCCGTCAAAGGGAATCTCACCCATGATGCACTTCACGAGCGTGGACTTTCCCTCACCGTTTTTCCCGACGAACGCCACTTTCTCTCCTCTCCGGATGGTGAAGGTCACCCGGTCGAATACCGTGTGTGCCCCATACGCCTTGCGCACATCCTCGCAGATAACGGGGAAGTCGCCGCTCCTCAGACAAGGCGGGAACTTGAGGTGCATCGCCTTGTTGTCCACCTCGTCCACCTCGATGGGCACGATCTTGGCCAACTGCTTGATGCGGCTCTGCACCTGCACCGCCTTGGTGGGTTTGTAGCGGAAGCGTTCGATGAAATCCTTGATGTCGGCGATTTCCTTCTGTTGGTTCTCGTATGCCCGCAACTGCTGTTCGCGCCGCTCTGCACGGAGCACCACATACTGGTCGTATTTCACCTTGTAATCGATGATCTGCCCACATGAGATCTCCAGTGTGCGGTTCGTCACATTGTTGATGAACGCACGGTCGTGGCTCACGAGTACGACGGCACTGGAGGAAGTGGCGAGAAACTGCTCCAGCCACTGGATGCTCTCGATGTCGAGGTGGTTGGTGGGCTCGTCGAGCAGCAGCACGTCGGGCCGCTGCAGGAGAATCTTTGCCAGTTCGATACGCATGCGCCAGCCTCCGCTGAATTCCGAAGTGGGGCGGTTGAGGTCATCGCGGGTGAAACCAAGTCCCATGAGGGTTCGTTCCAATTCTGCCTCATCATTTCCTGCCCCCAGCATCTGATAGCGGTCATGCTCCTGGGTGAACTTCGTGACAAGGGCTGTGTAAGCATCGCTCTCATAGTCTTCACGCTCAGCCAGTTGCCGCTGCATCTCATCGAGGTGCTCCCTCATGCGTATATGGTCAGCGAATGCCTTCCTGGTCTCATCGCGCACGGTGGTGTCGTCCTGTATGGCCATCACCTGGGGCAAGTAACCGATGGTGGTGTCGTGAGGAATGGCCACCGTCCCTGATGTGGGTTTTTGCTTGCCACAGAGTATTTTAAGCAAGGTTGACTTCCCGGCACCATTCTTGCCAACGAGCGCGATGCGGTCGCGCTCGTTGATCACAAAACTGGCATCGTGGAAGAGGGGTTTCACCCCAAACTCCACCTTGAGTGTATCTACTGAAATCAATTTATTCTTTTACTTTAATATAAATTCCGTCAAAGGTGGTATGTGCCCCGAAACAATCCGTCGTTGTGTCATATTCACCGACAGTCTCGAACACGACAAACTGTTTGTAGAAGATGGCCCTGAACCCATATCCACACTCATTGACGTTGTTGTATACGAACTGGTTGCCGTGGAGCACGGCAGGACGTCCCTGATCGCTTCTTCCCTCAGCGATGTTTCCCGGAACGTTGCAGATATCGAAATGGATGCGGTTTTTGCCGGCTCCCTTGAAAGTGGCGCTTCCGCCCATCATCTCATTAATGCCGGTATGGTAGAACGAATAGCGGTATTCGCGCCCGATATGCGCAGGGTCCTCGGGAAGCAGTTTGCCACCACACGCTTTGGGGAAAGCGATGGTGCGCAGATTGGTGAAACGCAGGCCTTCCTCTGTACGGGGATTGGTCCAATAGCCAGAGAGTTTTCCGGCTTTCCTCTCAACATGTATAATGCCGGTCACCTCGCCTTTGCTGTTGAATTCACGCAGGTAATAATCTCCATCCGGGAACTTGTAGCCGACAATGAGAATCGGTGCTGGATTCTTGGCCTTGGGATAGTAAATCTCTCCGGCAGCAGTCTTCTCCGCGTCAACCTCAAAGGCCACCCGCACAGGAATCTTTCCATTGAGCGTTGCCTCAAAAGCCATTTTCTCCACGATAGTCTGCGCACTCATTCCCAACGGGAACAAGAGCAGCAACATCCAAAGAACTCTTCTCATCTTTGACATGATTTTATGATATTTGCTGCGAAGTTAAGGGAAAATCCTCAAACATGCAAATATACAAGTTTTTTTTCACATAGATTCAGGAATGGCAGAAAAAATATGGAAAAATGCTTTGCCCTTCGCCCATTCTTCGCTAAATTTGTCGATTGTTTTTAAATAGTCAACCGAATCATGAACATATTCGCACAACTTATCTCCAAACAACTCAACCTGCCAGAAACAGGTGTGGAGAACACCCTCGCACTGCTCGATCTGGGCTGCACCATCCCCTTCATCGCCCGTTACCGCAAGGAGCGCACCGGCAACCTCAATGAAGTGCAGATAGCACAAATCAGCGATGCCTACGACAAATTGAAAGAACTGGCCAAGCGCAAGGAGACCATCCTCAAGACCATCGAGGAGCAAGGCAAACTGACCGATGACCTGAAGCACCGCATCGAGGAGTGCTGGGATGCCACCACGCTCGAGGACCTCTACTTGCCTTTCAAGCCCAAGCGTCGTACGAGGGCACAGGTGGCCCGTGAGCAGGGACTGGAACCCCTTGCCACCCTCATCTTGCTCCAGCGCGAGAGCCATCCCGAGAAAGCCGCTGAGCGTTTCGTCAAGGGAGAGGTGAAAGATGCCGACAGTGCCATCAAGGGCGCGCAGGACATCATCGCCGAGATGGTGAGCGAGGACGAGCGGTCGCGCAACACGCTGCGCAGCGCCTACCGCCGTGAGGCTGTCATCACCTCAAAGGTGGTGAAAGCCAAGGCAGACAGCGAGGAGGCCGCCAAATTCTCCGACTACTTCGACTTCAGCGAACCCCTCCGCCGATGCAGTTCACACCGTCTGCTCGCCATGCGGCGCGGGGAGAGCGAGGGCATCCTGCGCGTGAGCATCACCGCCAACGACGAGGAATGCATCGACCGGCTCATCCGTCAGCATGTGCGCGGACGCGGGCCCTGCTCCGACCTTGTGGAAGAGGCGGTGGAAGACGCCTACAAACGCCTGCTCCGTCCCTCGATAGAGACCGAGTTTGCCGGTCTGAGCAAAGAGAAGGCCGACGAGGAGGCCATCATCGTGTTTGCCGAGAATTTAAGGCAACTGCTGCTTGCCGCCCCGTTGGGACAAAAGCGGGTGATGGGCATCGACCCCGGTTTCCGCACTGGTTGCAAGGTGGTGTGTCTCGATGCGCAGGGCAACTTGCTCCACCATGAGGCCATCTTCCCCCACCCGCCCGTCAACCACCGCATGCAGGCGAAGATGCATGTGGAGCAGATGGTCAAAGACTACCGCATCGAGGCCATTGCCATCGGCAACGGCACTGCCAGCCGCGAGACCTCCGATTTTGTCAAGACGCTCGACCTCACCCATCCCGTCCAGACCTTTGTGGTGAGCGAGGATGGTGCATCGGTCTATTCCGCCTCGAAAACTGCCCGTGAGGAGTTCCCCAACGAGGACGTCACGGTGCGTGGTGCCGTGAGCATCGGCCGCCGGTTGATGGACCCGCTGGCCGAACTGGTGAAAATCGACCCCAAGAGCATCGGTGTGGGACAATACCAGCATGATGTGGACCAAGGAAAACTGAAGAAGAGCCTCGACCAGACCGTGGAGAGTTGCGTCAACTCTGTGGGTGTCAATCTCAACACCGCCAGTCAGCACCTGCTGACCTATGTGAGCGGTCTCGGTCCGACACTGGCCAAGAACATCGTGGAATACCGCCGTGAGCACGGACCGTTCAGCAGCCGTGCCCAACTGAAGAAAGTGCCGCGGCTCGGGCCTTCTGCTTTCGAGCAATGCGCCGGTTTCCTCCGCATCCCCGGTGCCAAGAACCCGTTGGACAACAGCGCCGTGCATCCGGAGAGTTACGACATCGTGGCAAAAATGGCCAAGGACAGCGGCTGCACCGTCGATGAGTTGATCAGCGACCGAAACAAGCGCAGCCAGATCAACATCCAGCGCTATGTCACCGACACGGTGGGCATCCCCACGCTGACCGACATCATGAACGAGTTGGAGAAACCAGGCCGCGACCCCCGTGAGCAAATCGAGGAGTTTGAGTTCGACCCCAATGTCACCAGTATCGACGACCTCACCGAGGGCATGGTGCTCCCCGGCATTATCACCAACATCACCAATTTCGGTGCCTTCGTCGATATCGGCGTCCACCAAGACGGTCTGGTGCACATCTCGCAGTTGGCCAACAAGTTTGTGAGAGACCCCAACGAGGTGGTTCACCTGCACCAGCATGTCCGCGTCATGGTCAAGGAGATAGACCATCGCCGCAACCGCATTGCGCTGACGATGAAGTTCTGACAAATGTTTAGAAATAATGCAGGTGGATTGCAAATTGCAAATCCACCTGTAATTTTGATTCAATAAAGAGTTACATTTTAAAGAAAAACCCTTATTATCCGTTTTTCATCACGCAACTGTGTGTCTTGGTCTCCTTATCATAGTTGATACCCACGAGAAGGAGATTGTCGGCATATTGCGCCACCTTTGCAGGATATTGCTTACGTAGAATCTGGTCAATGGCAGAATCCGCATCTTTGTTGTATTTCAACTCCAGGATG
>JAEEJK010000068.1 GCA_016281815.1 Prevotella sp.
CGACTCCTCATCGCCTATCTGATAACCGTCATACCATTTCTCCAAGATATCAAAGTCCATTCCATGACGCTCGGCCAGCATCCGAACCTCATCCTTGGTAAATCCGAAAAATCTGGCCATCTTGCGAGGCTCCACCATCGAGTATTCAATGAAATTGTTCAGGGCAGACTCCGTCCTGTATTTCTTCACGGGCAGGATGCCGGTCATATATACCCCGGCGAAAACATTAGAGGCATTCACCCCCTTGAACATCCTCCGCAGCCAGTTGACATAGCGGTCCATGGCTTGCGTACCTGGTTTGAACTCACGGCAGATGGCATCCCACTCGTCGATGATGAAGACAAATTGCTCACCCGTGGCAGCAGCGATGCGGATAAGGCAGTCCATCAGGTCGTCACCCTCGCGGACGGTTGTGTCAGGATAGGCTTCAAGCACGTCAGCCTTGAGTCTTGCATCCATGATGGCTACGATGTCGTCATCATGGAAACGGGTGGTGAACTCCGTCAGGTCAAGGTATATGACGGGATATTTGTTCAGGTGCTCCTCAAACGAAGGGTCTTTGATAATCTCCAAATCTGAGAACAACTCTCGGGAGTCAACGGAGTGGTCGTAGTAGGCACACAGCATCTCTGCGGCCATCGACTTTCCGAATCGGCGGCATCTGGTCACGCAACTGAAGCGCCACTTGGAAAAAAGTGTGTCATTGACGATGGCGATAAGCCCTGATTTATCGATATATTCTCGTTTTCGGGAGGATTTGAATCCTGCATTCCCTATGTTGATGTATGCCCCCATGATGATGCCATTTAGAAAATACGATGCGAAGATATAAAAAAACTTTTACCCTGCAAAATTTCATCCGCCAAATTCAGAATTGAGATGCTGGTCAGATGGATAGGTTTGGTTAGGGAAATCTTGAACAATCCTATGGACATCTTTGAAAAGAGCAAATCAAATGAGGCTTTTTCGGCGATTTTGTTCCTCATTGATGAATTTATCGGGGAAAGAGCCGCCAAATTCAGAAAAAAGCCATACATTTGCAGAAAAATGACAAGGTTTTATTTTTCATTGATGAAATTTTTCCCAGTATTGATGAAATTCTCCCCCATACCATTTGTACTCACCATCCTGATGCTGGCGGTGTGCCAGCATGTCCGCGCCCAGGAATGGAGGATGGTGATCACACAGACCGACGGCACCAAGATAGAAATGCCGACAGCGGGCATCAGCGATGTCACCTTCACCCAGTCAGCCCCCGGTACGGTGAGCCTTGACCACCCACTGCGGGTCTTGGTGTTGGGCAACAGTTATGCCCTTGATGCCACTGCTTATCTGGATGAGTTGGTGGAAGCGGCACATATCGACCGTGACCAACTGGGTGTTTATGTCGGTGTGATCAATGGTGGACAGTTCTCCGATTGGACAGGCCGTTACAAATATGGCTCTGATGTCGTGCTTCAGAAGATGGCGGGCAATATTGTCATGAAAGACAAGGCAAGCGTCAAGGAATTGCTCCATCAGGAATGGGACCTGATTGTGGTGCTGCATGTGAGCAACAAGTCGTATGTGTGGAGCACGTTTGAGGAGACCCTTCCTGAGTTGTTGGAAATCATTCGTGAAAACTGCCCCAACAAGCAGGTGGAAATCGCCTATCAGATACCATGGGGCCATACGGAAGATGTTGCGGAAACGGAACTGGCCGGCAACATCGAATGTGCCCGCAAGTTGGCGGACGGATTCGGAATCACGCATCTCATCCCCGTGGGCACTGCAGTTCAGAATGCCAGGAACACTTCCCTCAACACGTCCATGTACATGACAAGGGACAACTGGCATTTGTGCATGGGTGTGGGAAGGTATGTGGCGGCTTGCACGTTCTTTGAGTCGGTCATCGCTCCTTTGGCACACGTCAGCGTGCTTGGCAACGAGGCAGTACACCCCATCACTGACGAGGAGAAAAGGACATACAATGGTTCGGTGGCGGTAGATGCATCCAACAGACGGTTGTGCCAGTTGTGTGCCTTCTATGCCGTGAAAGACCCATTCAACGTCACCGCCATATCAGAGAAATAGCCATTGCTAGAAAATATCCAAAGGCCATTCAGTCTCCTGACTTGCAGGAGATGATGATGCGGCGGTAACTGCACAAGGGGATGTCGCCGTCGTCGGTCACCTCACATATCACGTGAATTTCTTCATTCCCCTTCCATTGTGGAAGGGAGACGTTTGCCTTGCCTCCCTGTTGCTCGAGGGTCAGGTCGGCAGGACAGTGCCCAGCATCACTTTGGATCCACCATTTGAAAGAGAGGTGGTCGCCGTCTGGGTCGAAAGAGTGTGCCGCATCCAGTTTCACGGTCTCGCTTTGGTGGGCAGAGATTTCTATGGGCTTTGTGCCTTGGCTGCCGTTCACGATGACGACGGGATTTCGGTTGCCCTGTCCTTTCTCGGCCCACTCCATGCGGGCAGCGAAATCATTGAAGACGGCAGGGTAGAACCGCTCCTCATACGCACGGGAGATGCTTTTCTGAGGCTGCTGCCAGTTGGTCCAGGCCGTTGTCAGCGAGTCTGGGCAGATGCCCCGTTTGGAACAGCCTGCCCATCCTATCTGCTCCGGTTGGTCGGGAGAGTGCAGGCCGTTGGGCAGGACATGGAGGAAACTTGGTGTGTCGCCTTCTACACCCCATTTGTAGGTGGGGTATGCCTTGCCCAGGTTGCCTTTGCCTTGTATCCGCTGCGCGTATTGCTCCCACTGCTTGCTTCCGAGTTCGTTTTGTGACAGCCACGCGCTTTCGTCCCATATAAAGAGAAGGTCATCGGCAAACTCTTTCCGCATCCACTGATGAGAACTGTAGGCACGGTTCATCCGCATGGCATAGACCATGTCTTGGTCGGTGATGGTGAAGACACGCAACTTGTTGAGAAACTTTTTCAGCGCCTCCTCACTCCGCTCCTGTTTCACCTTCCAAATGGCTTGGGCAAGGGTGTTGCCGCCGCCCCAACAAGCGACCCAGAGTGGTCGCGGGTCATCTTCATCTACAAGTTTAATGATGAGTTCGCTGCCTGCCGTGTCGTTGTCTTTCCCTATCCTGGCGATGCCGGCATGCTGACTGCCCATCGCCACCCGGCTCCGCAGATATTCCGGACTGGGCCAGTATCCTGTCAGTTGCTTCGACTGCTCTTCCTTCAGTGGAAGGAAGCCTTTCTGCCCCGACCGCTTCATCAGATGGGGGACATCCTTTTCGTAGGCGTCAATCACGCGATACAACGAGTCTGCCCATTCTGCAGGGTAGGGGTCACAGTTCCATCCGATGGTCGTGATAAGTGCCTCGATTTCAAGTTGGTCTGCATACACCATCAGGCGTACCATAGATTCCATGTCATCAGGCTCTATGTTCCCCGGTGCAATGTCTGTGAGTACCACGATACGGGGTTTCTGTTCCTCAAAGGCATACGTCGGGCAGGCGATGAATGACAAGAGCAACAGGAATGTCGGCAGAAAATACCGTTTTTGTGAAACTTGCATCATTTTTAATCGTATTTAGACATCACAAAAGTAGTTTTTTTCCCGATAAAAGCAAAACAAATGGTTTGTTTTCGATGGATTTTCCAGACAACAGTCTCCCTCGATAGCCTTTTTGAGTAATTCTTTATCCTAACTGACTGATAATTCCCGATTTTTGCGTAATTTTGCAGACAATTTCCGTAATAGGTGCGAAAATCGCTGATTGGAGACAGAATGGCGCAGAGAATATTGATTACAGGAGCGAGTGGTTTCATCGGTAGTTTCATCGTCGAGGAAGCACTCAGCCGTGGCATGGAGGTATGGGCCGCCGTGCGTGGCAGCAGTTCGAGGGCGTTTTTAACCGACCCGCGCATCCATTTCATCACGCTCAACCTCGGCGACCCCGCGCAGTTGTGCGAACAGTTGCATGACCACACCTTCGACTACGTGGTGCATGCCGCCGGTGTGACCAAGTGCCTGCATGCCGAGGACTTCCACCGCGTCAACACGCAGGGTACACAGCATTTCGTGGAAGCACTGATGAAGACACAACCCTCGCTGCGCCGCTTCGTCTACCTCAGTTCGCTGAGCATCTTCGGACCGGTGCGTGAGCGTCAGCCCTACACGGAGATCTCCGACAGCGACACCCCACAGCCCAATACGGAGTATGGCCGGAGCAAGTTGGCCGCTGAACGGTGGCTCGACAGCCTGTCAGCCCAGGGAAAGGACTTCCCCTATGTCGTACTGCGCCCCACAGGGGTTTATGGACCGCGTGAGCGCGATTACTTCATGATGGCGAAGAGCATCCGGCAGCATGTCGATTTCTCGGTAGGCTACACTCGTCAGGACATCACCTTCGTCTATGTCAGTGACGTGGTGCAGGCGGTGATGCTCGCCCTCGACCACGGACGTGTGGGCGGCAAGTATTTCCTCAGCGACGGCGAGGTCTATCAGTCACGTGCCTTCAGCGACTGCCTGCAACGCGAATTGGGCAACCCGTGGCTGCTGCGCGTGAAGGCTCCCCTCTGGGTGCTGCGCGCCGTGACCTTCTGCGGAGAGTACTGGGGACGCATCACGGGGAAGGTGACAGCGCTCAACAACGACAAATACCATATCCTGAGTCAGCGCAACTGGCGCTGCGACATCCGTCCTGCCATCGATGAACTGGGTTATCAGCCACAGGTGAGACTGGAGGAGGGTGTCCGGCGTGCGGTGAGATGGTATCAGGAAAACCACTGGTTGTAGAATGAAGAATTTATTGATATATCTTTTCTCGTTGGAGAAAAAACCCAAGAAAGGCCTCATGGGCTTTGAATGGGTGATGTTGGCTTACATGGCCTTCACTTTCATCATCATCTTTTTGGGATGGTCACGCCTGCCCAATGCGGAGATGATGGTCTGGGGTCGCCTGAAGGTGCTCGCCGTCACCCTGGCTATGTGGGGGGCATATAGAATGTTCCCGCTGGGGCTCATGCGGGTGGCACGGGCTGTGGTGCAGATGTCGCTGCTTAGTTGGTGGTATCCCGACATCTTTGAACTCAACCGGATGTTGCCCAACCTCGACCATGTCTTTGCCACATGGGAGCAGACACTGTTCCACTGCCAACCTGCGCTGCTCTTCTCACAGGTGGCAAGCCACGGCATTTTTAGCGAACTGATGTGCCTGGGCTACTACAGTTACTATCCGATGATGCTGGTGGTGTCGGTCGGTGTGCTGATGGTGAAACGTGCGGAGTTTGAGCGGGCCATCCTCATCATCCTCGGCTCTTTCTTCATCCACTACATCATCTTCATCTTCGTGCCCGTGGCAGGACCGCAGTTCTATTACGAGGCGGTGGGGATGGACAAAATAGCACAGGGCATTTTCCCCAACCTCCACGACTATTTCAACCTCCATCAAATACGTATGGAGTGTCCGGGATACAAGGAAGGCATTTTTTACGCATTGGTCGAACAGGCACATCAGGCGGGCGAGCGGCCAGTGGCGGCATTCCCCAGCAGTCATGTGAGCATCTGCATGGTGCTGATGCTTATCGCTTGGCGCACTCGCATGCGCTTCGTGTTCTGGGCTTTGATGCCCTTCGCCGTCCTGCTTTTCCTTTCCACGGTCTATATCCGTGCACACTATGCCATCGATGCCCTCGCCGGACTCGTCAGCGGCACACTCTGCTACATCCTTCTGGCATGGCTCACTAGCCTGCGGAAGTGGAAATGAATTATGATTGAAAATTGAAGATTGAAGATTGAAAATTGAGGATTGATTAAGCAGATGAAAAAACTATATATAGAGACATACGGATGCCAGATGAATGTGGCAGACAGCGAGGTGGTGGCCTCCGTCATGCAGATGGCAGGCTATGAGGTGACCGATGACCCTAATGAGGCGGACGCCGTGTTTCTCAACACCTGTTCGGTGCGTGAGAACGCCGAGAACAAAATCTTCCGCCGACTGGAGGTACTCAATGCCGAGAACCGCCACGGACATCGCCGCATCCTCGGTGTGCTGGGTTGCATGGCAGAGCGTGTCAGGGACGACCTCATCGAGCACCACCATGCCGACCTCGTGGCCGGACCGGATGCTTACCTCAACCTGCCCGACCTCATCGCGCAGGCCGAAATGGGGCATAAGGCCATCAATATCCAACTCTCCACCACCGAGACCTACCGCGACATCATCCCACAGCGCATTGCCACAGCCCGCATCAGCGGGTTTGTGAGCATCATGCGCGGCTGCAACAATTTCTGCCACTACTGCATCGTCCCCTATACCCGAGGACGGGAGCGCTCCCGTGACGTGGAGAGCATCCTCCGCGAGGTGACCGACCTCTGCCAGAGGGGATTCAAGGAGGTGACGCTGCTGGGACAGAATGTCAACTCCTACCACTTTGTCTCCGAGGGCAAGGATATCAACTTCCCCAGTCTGTTGCGGATGGTGGCAGAGGCAGTACCCACGATACGCGTACGCTTCACCACCTCCCATCCCAAGGATATGAGCGACGAGACCCTGCATGTCATCGCCGACACACCCAACGTTTGCCGCCACATCCACCTGCCTGTGCAGAGTGGCAGCGACCGCATCCTGCAGTTGATGAACCGTAAGTACACACGGGAGTGGTATCTCGGGCGTGTGGAGGCCATCCGCCGCATCATCCCCGACTGCGGACTCTCCACCGACATCTTCGTAGGCTACCACAGTGAGACGGAGGCCGACCATGAGTTGTCACTCTCCCTCATGCGCGAGGTGGGCTACGACTCGGCTTTCATGTTCAAATACAGCGAGCGGCCGGGCACCTATGCCGCCAAACACTTGCCCGACGATGTGCCGGAGGAGGAGAAGATACGCCGCCTCAACCAACTCATCGCACTCCAGACGGAGATGTCGGCCGTGGCCAACCGCCGCGATGAGGGCAAGACCTTCGATGTGCTCGTAGAGGGCTACAGCAAGCGGTCGCGCCAGCAACTCATGGGGCGCAACGAGCAAAACAAGGCGGTGGTCTTCGACCGTGGCAATCACCATATCGGGGAGACCGTGCCGGTGCGCATCACTTCTTCCACCAGCGCCACCCTCTTGGGCGTGAGTGAAGAGTGAAGAGTGAAGAGTGAAGAATGAAGAGTGAAGAGTGAAGAATGAAGAGTGAAGAGTGAAGAATGAAGAGTGAAGAGTGAAGAATGAAGAATGAAGAGTGAAGAATGAAGAATGAAGAGTGAAGATAAAGAATCGTTTCTCCGTATGTTGCGTTTTTGACGCAACCCCCAAAAAGGACTATTCTCTCACCCCTTACCTCTCACCTCTCACTTCCCCCCATACCCCTAAAATATGCGTGAATTCTTACAAGTGCTGAGACGGTTCATTCCGCCCTACAAGAAATACCTGATACTGTCGGTGCTGTTCAATATCCTTTCCGTGATACTGAACATCTTCTCGTTTGCCGCCCTCATCCCCATCTTGCAGATTATCTTCAAGACAGGTGACGCTGAGGCGGCGACCTCACTCATGGCATGGGACTGGCATCATGTGCAGGAGGTGCTGATGAACAACATGAATTACTACGTCAATCAGATGATAGCCAGTATGGGGGCGACCACCACACTGCTCATCATCGGACTGTTCCTGGCACTGATGACCTTCCTCAAGACGGGTGCCTACTTCCTCTCCTCTGCCACCATCATCCCCATCCGCACAGGTGTGGTGCGCGACATCCGCAACCAACTCTACCGCAAGATCAACTCGCAGTCGCTGGGATTCTTCTCTGAGGAGCGCAAAGGAGATATCATTGCACGCATGAGCGGCGATGTGCAGGAGATTGAGCACTCCATCATGTCGAGTCTCGAGATGATTTTCAAGAACCCCATCCTCATCATAGGCTATTTCGCCATGCTGCTTTTCATCTCATGGCAACTCACACTCTTCACCCTTGTCATCGTCCCTGTCATGGGGTGGTTCATGGGATTCGTGGGCCGCAAACTCAAGAAAAACTCCATCAAGGCGCAGGCACTGTGGAGCGACACGATGAGTCAGGCGGAGGAGACCCTTGGCGGTCTGCGCATCATCAAGGCGTTCTGTGCTGAGGAAAAGATGAACACCCGTTTTGACAAGATCAATACCGCCTACCGCAACGACATCATGAGGGTCAACATACGGCAGTCAATGGCGCACCCGATGAGTGAGTTCCTCGGCACGGTGATGATAGTCATCGTACTTTGGTTCGGCGGTATGCTCGTGCTCAACAACCAGACACTGTCGGGCCCCATCTTCATCTACTACATGGTGATGCTCTACAGCATCATCAACCCCCTCAAGGAATTTTCCAAGGCTGGTTACAACATCCCCAAGGGACTGGCTTCCATGGAGCGTGTCGACAAGATATTGCTGGCGGAGAACAGTATCCGGGAACCAGAGAACCCGAAGCCTATCCACAGTTTTGAGCATGAGATAGAGTTCCGCCATGTGTCGTTCCGCTACGGCGAGCAGTGGGTGCTCCGCGACATCTGCCTCACCATCCGCAAGGGACAGACCATCGCCCTCGTGGGACAGAGCGGCAGCGGCAAGTCCACACTCGTCGACCTCATCCCGCGCTACTACGACGTGCAGGAGGGACAGGTGCTCATCGACGGCATCGACGTGCGCGACCTGGGCATTCACGACCTGCGCTCACTCATCGGCAACGTCAACCAGGAGTCGATACTCTTTAACGACAGTTTTTTCAACAACATCTCTTTCGGGGTACCAGAGGCGACGCAGCAACAGGTGGAGGATGCCGCACGCATCGCCAATGCCCATGAGTTCATCATGGCTTCCGAAAAAGGCTACGACACATTCGTGGGCGACCGTGGCGGACGTCTCTCTGGCGGGCAGCGCCAACGGGTAAGTATCGCTCGCGCCATCCTGAAAAACCCGCCCATCCTCATCCTCGACGAGGCGACCTCCGCCCTTGACACCGAGAGCGAGCGCCTGGTGCAGGATGCCCTGGAGCGGTTGATGAAGACGCGCACCACCGTCGCCATCGCCCACCGCCTCTCCACCATCCGCAACGCCGACGAAATCTGTGTGCTCCATGAGGGCCGCATCGTGGAGCGTGGCACCCATGAGAGTCTCCTCGCCGCTGACGGATACTATAAGAAACTGCATGACATGCAGGCCTAAACCCCTACACTTCTCAAATGAAAATAGGCTTTGATGCCAAGCGCATCGTGCGCAACAATACCGGACTGGGCAACTACGGTCGCACACTGGTCAACGATCTCGCGGGAATAGTTCCCGCGGATACGATGTTGTGCCTATATGCGCCCGATGAAGGCAACGAGGTATTGCGGCGGCAGGTCAATGACACAACCAATGTGGTCTTCCGCTATCCACAGGGACATGCTCCCAAGTGGTACTGGCGCAGCCACGGCATCGTCAAGGACCTGCAACGCGATGGCATCAGTCTCTTTCACGGACTTTCTGGCGAACTGCCTATGGGAATCCGCAAAGCGGGCATCAGCAGTGTCGTCACCATTCACGACCTTATCTTCCTCCGCCATCCCGAATACTACCATCAACTTGATGCGTTTTTCTATCGGAGGAAGTTCCACCGCACGTTGCGCGAGGCAGACCGTATCATCGCCATCAGTGAGTGTACCAAGCGCGACATCATGCATTTCGGTCATTTCCCTGAGGAGAAGATCGACCTCATCTACCAGTCGTGCAGCACATTCTTCAAGCAGCGGGAGGATGGCGACAAACTCCGTGAGGTGCGCACGCGCTACAACCTGCCGGGCCGTTATATCATCGGGGTGGGCTCCATCGAGGAGCGCAAAAACATGTTGCTGGCGGTGAAGGCCCTCCTTCGCTTGCCGGAAGAAATCTCGCTGGTACTCATCGGCAGACACACGCCTTACTGTGATCAGATAAGCCGCTATGTCGGTGAAAACCGCCTGGGCGACCGGGTGCTGATACTGCACAATGTGCCCAATGCTGACCTGCCCGCCATCTACCAGATGGCAGAGGTGTCGGTCTATCCTTCACGCTATGAGGGATTTGGCATCCCAGTGATTGAGGCCATTCAGAGCGGACTGCCCGTGGTGGCTTGTTCAGGCAGTTGCCTGGAGGAGGCGGGTGGGCCCGACTCACTCTATGTGGCTCCCGACGATGTGGAGGGAATGGCTGAGTCCATCCGCCTTGTGATGAAAGGTGCCGAGGGACGTGAGCAGCGCATCACCGCTGCCCAGCAATATGTGCGCCGCTTCGAAGGCAACGACGTGGCATCCCAGGTGTATGAGGTGTATCGGAGATTAGGAAGTGAAGAGTGAAGAATGAAGAGTGAAGAGTGAAGAGTGAAGAATGAAGAGTGAAGAATGAAGAGTGAAGAGTGAAGAATCTCTTCTCCGTATGTTGCGTTTTTGACGCAACCCCTACAAAAGGGTTATTCTCAGTTTCACCGCCATCTTAGCAGTGGTAATCATAATTCTTAATCCTTAATCCTTAATTCTTAATCCTTAATTCATTTCACCCTTCTGTGCTCAAACTGATGGAGCAGTTGAAGGGCTTTGCTGACTGTTGCCTCGGCATCCCATCCGCGTATCTCTGCATAACTGCGCACCAGGTAGGTATACAGGTCGCGGCGGTGCGTCATCCGCACCATGTTGCGCAGACATTGATCGTCTGTGGGCCATCCGTCAGTGAAATGCGAGCGGTTGATGTCAATCATGACAAACGAGAACCGTCCGTCGGCCTGACGCTCATAGAGGAAATTGCTCAGATTGAGGTCACCGTGCAGAATGCCCTTGCTGTGCATGAGCACCACCTGTCGTGCCACGGCATCGGCTAAGGCGGTGTCGAAATCCTTCACCTCACGTAGGTCAAGGTGCGTCTCGCGGCCCCTGGCCTCCTCACTGATGAAATAACCCGTGGTGAAGAGTCCATGCTCGGCGGTTTCGATATAGGCAATCTCCCTGGGAGTGGTGATGCCCCTTTTGCGAAATTCTGCGGCGAAACGATAGGCACGGGCAGCCTTGGTGGGACGGAAAAAAGTGTAGATCACCTGTTGTATGGCATTCACCCGCTTGAATTGCTTCACGATGAACACCTGTCCCTCGTGATTCAGCCGCCGCACCTCGTTGCGGGCATGGTAGAGCACCTCGCCCTCACCACACACCATCCGTTCAGGCACCGACTTGATGAATGCCTGGTGATTCTGATAGTTTTCGGCAATTTCTGTCTTCATCGTTTTTATCAATATTGCAAATTTAGGGATATTCTTTGAATATTCCACCAATCCAAGCATAAAAAACATTTTTTGTTTTGCTTTTCGCTCACCTTGCACTATCTTTGCATTATGAGAATCCTATATCCGATTGTTTACGGCTTATTCTATGTGGTCTCGCGGCTTCCTTTCCGGGTGCTCTACTTCATCTCCGACATCTTCTATGTGTTGGTATACCGCATTGCAGGCTACCGCAAGCGTGTGGTGAGGCGAAACCTTGAGACATCATTCCCTGAGAAAGACACCAAGGAACTGCGCAGCATCGAGCGGGGATTTTATCATTTCCTCTGTGACTATTTCCTGGAAACCGTCAAGATGCTCACCATCACTCCGGAGGAGATGAGGAAGCGCTTGGAGATTCGGGGACTCGATGCGGTGGAGCAATGCTTCGATGAGGGACAGGATGCTGCCGGCATCCTGGGGCATTACTGCAACTGGGAATACCACTCCGCCACAGGATTGCGCTTCGAACGCCATACAGATGCGGTGATAGGACTCATCTACCATCCGTTGAGAAGTGCTGTGATGGACCGTGTATTCCTTAAAATCCGTGAGCATCTTGGCGGAGTGTGCGTCCCCAAACGCGACATCCTGCGACACTTGATCACTCTCAGGCGTGAGGGGCGCAAGTCACTTTGTGGCTATATCTCCGACCAGACACCCAAGTGGGAAAACATCCATCTGTGGCTGCCCTTCCTCAATCATGAAACAGGGGTTTTCACAGGCGGTGAGAAAATCATGCGCAAGATGAACAACGCCGTTTTCTACCTGGATATGGAACGGCCGAAAAGAGGGTATTATGTGGCCACTTACCGACTCATCACACGCCATCCGGCAGAGATGGAACCCGACGGCATCACACGGCGCTTCTTTGAGATGCTGGAGCAGACCATCCGCCGCGATCCCCGTTTCTACCTCTGGAGCCACAACCGATGGAAACGTACCCGCGAGGAGTTCGACCGTCGTTTCCAAGTGGTCAATGGCAAGGTATTGCCAAAGGATAACCCTTCTTAGTCCTTGTATCTATCATAGAAATTTCAACACAGAGTGCCAGAGACACAGAGAAAAAAGAAAAATCTCTGTACCTCTGTATCTCTGTGTTGATATTGATATTAAAGGAATAAAATCTTCATTTTCATTTTGCATTCCACTCGGTTTACACTATCTTTGCAAATTAGAATCATCAACAGCACAAATATGATACGGTTATCCAAATCTGTAGTGGGCAAGAAAGAGGCTGATGCCGTTGCTCACATCATCGAGGACATCGGTTATCTGGGCATGGGAGAGACCGTGGGCGAGTTTGAGCACGCCCTGGAGGACTATATCGGCGGCGGACGTCGCTGCGTATGCGTCAACAGCGGAACGGCTGCGCTGCATCTCGCCGTCCAGAGCGTCACACAGCCTGGCGATGAGGTGCTTGTGCCATCGTTCACTTTCGTGGCATCGATGCAGGCCATCACCGGAGCAGGCTGCCGACCGGTATGCTGCGATATCGACCCCGACACCCTTACCCTCGACCTCCGCGATGCCGAGCGGCGCATCACACCGCGCACCAAGGCGATGATGCCTGTCTACTATGGCAGCAACTGCTGCATGGCAACCCAGTATCAGACATTCGCCCGTGAGCATGGACTACGGCTGGTGGAAGATGCCGCCCATGCCTTCGGCTGCACCTGCGATGGTCAGAAAATCGGTTCTACCGGTGATGTGGTGTGCTTCAGTTTCGACGGCATCAAGAATATCACCTCTGGTGAGGGAGGAGCCATCTTCACTGCCGACGATGAGGTCTATCAGAAGGTGAGCGACGCGCGTCTGCTCGGTGTCCAAAAAGACTCGGAGAAACGATATGCGGGCAAGCGGAGTTGGACCTTCGATGTGGTTGCACAGGGCTACCGCTATCACATGAGCAACATCTTCGCTGCCATCGGTTTGGTACAACTGTCTCGTTTCGAGAAGGAGTTTGCCCCCCGCCGCCGAGCCATCGCCATGGAATATACGCGTCTCCTGCAGGACAATACCGATGTGCGCCTCATCCCCATGAACTATGCCCATGACATCGTGCCCCACATCTTCCCTCTGGAGATCCTGCACGGTAAGCGCCCGCTGGTGGAGCAGGCTTTCAAGGAGCATGGCATCCAGTATGGCATTCAGTATTTCCCCAACCATCTGCTTAGTTACTTCAAAAGCGACTATGCTCTGCCCGTCACCGAGGAGGTGTATGGCAGGATCATCTCCATTCCGATGCATCCCGAACTGACAGAGGACGACATCCAACTCATCTGCAACATCATCAATCAAATCCAACAGATATGAAAACCGTCATTCTGGCCGGTGGCTTCGGCACCCGGCTGTCGGAATATACCAAACTGATTCCCAAACCCATGGTGGAAATCGGCGGCAAGCCCATTCTCTGGCATATCATGAACCATTACTCGCGATATGGTTTCAAGGATTTCGTCATCGCCCTGGGCTACAAGGGAGAGGTCATCAAAAACTATTTCCTGCAATATTATGCCCAGAACAATGACTTCACCATCGACCTGGCAACGGGCAAGGTGGAGTATATCCAGGAGCACTCCAAGGACTGGAGGGTGACATTGGTAGATACCGGCGCAGCCTCGATGACCGGCGGGCGCATCCTGCGGTTGAAGAACATCATCGGCAACGAGGATTTCATGATGACCTATGGCGATGCCGTCTCAGATGTCAATATCTCACAACTTGTGGAAAACTACCGTCAGTCAAAGGCGCTGGCGATGGTCACCGCTGTGCACCCCACAGCCCGTTTCGGCGAGATACAGATTGACGACAACGACTATGTGCGCTCTTTCAAGGAGAAGCCACAGGTCAACCAGGGATGGATCAATGGTGGTTTCTTCGTGCTTCACCCCAAGGTGTTCGACTATATCGACAACGACCTGACGACCTTCGAGCGTGAACCGCTGGAGCGTCTCGCTGCCGAGGGACAGTTGAAAACCTACCGCCATGAGGGCTTCTGGCAGTGCATGGACACCGTGCGCGACCGCGACATGCTCAACCAACTATGGGATGAGGGTCGCGCTCCGTGGAAATGAAGCCTCTCCGACCTCAACTCTCAACTATGAACTATGAACTATGAACTCTTAACTATAAACTGATATGGCCAGTTACGACATACGCCCGCTGCAGATGCGCATGCTGAGAATCATGGAGGTGATGGACAGGACTTTCCGTGAACACAATATCTCCTACGGCATTTTCAACGGCAGCCTCCTCGGCGCTGTCAGGCACAAGGGCTTCATTCCCTGGGACGATGACATGGACGTGGTGATACCACGTCCCGACTACGAGCGTTTCATCGCACACAGCAAGGAATGGCTGCCTGCTCCCTATGAGTTTGTATGCCCGGAGAACGACAAGGCATACCCTCTGCCTTTCGGCAAGGTACAGGATGCCTCGACCACCCTCATCGAAAGGTTGCATCTCAGTTACCTCGGCGGCATCTATGTCGATGTGTTCCCCCTGGATGCCGTACCCTCCAATATCGTGAGGCGATGGATGCATTTTGCCCGTTACGGGTTCCTGCGGCAGGCGCTCTACTGGATTCACCGCGACCCCTACCGACACGGCCACGGCCCCAGTTCATGGGTTCCGCTGCTCACCCGCAAACTCACCACCATGGAGTCGCTGCAGAGGAAAATACGCAAACTCCTCACCAAATACGACTATGACACCGCTGAGTGGGTGACAGACTACACCGAAGGACTTCACGGTGTCATGCCCAAGTCCATCCATGGCGTGTTCGCACCCTATCAGTTCGAGGGAAAGACGTTCATGGGCATCAAGGATTACCGCTACTACCTCACCCAGATCTATGGCGACTACATGCAGATACCCAAGGGTGACAAGCAACGGCAGCACAATTTCCATATCCTGGACTTGGAGCATCCCTATTCAGAATACAAAAATCAATCCCAATAAATATGCAGAACATTTTATCAAGCGACATCAACTACACGCTCGGCAAATTGTCAGAGGAAGAGCGGGCGCGGTTCAAGGACTCCACCATCCTTATCACAGGATGTGCCGGATTCCTCGGATACTATTTCATGAACTTCTTTGACCAGACGGCAGAGCAACTGGGCATCAGGAAAATCATCGGTCTTGACAACTTCATGCTCGGATATCCCGCATGGGTAACGAAACTGGAGAGCAACCCGCGCATCGCCATCCGGAAATTCGACATCATCAGGGACAATATAGCCGATGTGGAATCGGCAGGTGAGGCCAACCTCATCATCCACATGGCATCGATCGCATCGCCCATGTTCTACCGCAAATTTCCCATTGAGACACTGGATGCCAACATCTGGGGACTGCGCTCCCTGCTCGACTTCTACAGCGAGAGAGACATCAGGGGATTCCTCTTCTTCTCCTCCAGCGAACTGTATGGCGACCCAGACCCCGAGCACGTGCCCACATCAGAGGACTACAACGGCAATGTGTGCGCCACAGGACCCAGGGCATGCTACGACGAGTCAAAGCGCTTCGGTGAGACCATGTGCATGCTCTTCGCACAGAAGTTCAATATGCCCATCGGGGTGGCACGCCCGTTCAACAACTATGGTCCGGGCATGCGCATCGGCGACAAGAGGGTGCCTGCCGACTTCGCCCTGGCCATCATGGAGGACAGAGACATTGAGATCCTCTCCGATGGGTCACCCACCCGCACCTTCTGCTATATCGCCGACTCTATCTGCGGATACCTGAAAATCCTGCTCCATGGAGAGTATGGATACTACAATATAGGCATCGAGAAACCAGAAATCACCATCGCCCAACTGGCTGAGATCTATGTTCAGGCAGGAAGGGAGATCTTCGGATATACGGGTCAGGTGAGATTTGCTGTCTCAGAAGACAAGGAATACCTAACCAACAACCCGCAGCGGCGCTGTCCGAACATCGACAAGGCGCGGCGTGAGTTGGGCTACGACCCCACCATCTTCGTCGAGGAGGGTGTGGCGCGCTTCCTGCGTTACCTGAAAGAGAGCGAGGAGGGCGAGTACAAATGGTAATCACTGTCTTTGGACTCGGTTTTGTCGGACTGACCACCTCGCTGGGATTTGCGGAGTATGGTCACAAGGTGTATGGCGTGGAGATCAACCGCTCAAGGCTCAGCGGCATTCAGGCTGGAAGGTTGCCATTTCTGGAACCTGGTCTCGACGAGGCGCTGACACGTCATCTCGGCGACCGCTTCATCCCCATCGGTCTGGAACAACTGAGACGTGCCGTCATCGAGAGCGACTGTATCTACTATTGTGTGGGAACGCCCTATGGCAAGGACGGACAGGCCGACCTCACCTACCTGCTCACGGCCATCGACCAGACACTGGAGGTGCGTGATGCCAACCGTTATCAAGTGCTGGTGGTGAAATCGACCATCCCACCGTCGACCACCTCGCTCAAAATCATCCCTCACCTGCAGGAAAAGGGACTGAAAGTGGGTACCGACATCGGCGTGGCCAACAACCCGGAGTTTCTGAGGGAGGGCCATTGCTGGGATGACTTCATGAATGCCGACCGCATCGTCCTCGGTGTGAGCGACGATCGCTCCTCTGAGGTGCTCCGACAGGTCTATGCCTCGGTGAAGGAACCGGTATGCTGCGTCTCGCTCAACACCGGGGAGTTCATCAAATACCTTTCCAATACCTTGCTCGCTACCCTCATCAGTTACAGCAACGAGATGAGTATGGTGGCCGACACCATCGGTGGCATCGACACCGCTGAGGCTTTCCGTATCCTGCACATGGACAAGCGGTGGGGCGGAGCGACCATGGCGTCATACGTCTATCCCGGTTGTGGATATGGTGGCTATTGCCTGCCCAAGGACACCAACGCACTGTATGCCGTGTCGAGGACGGCAGGATTCGACGCGCAGATCCTGCGCCATGTCATCGACACCAACGACCACATGCCGTCGTTCATCGCCCAGAAAATCATCCGGGCCATCGGTGAGGACAGACAGCAGCGTATCGGCATTCTGGGACTCTCGTTCAAACCGGGAAGCGATGATGTGCGCGACACCCCCAGTGCCAAGATCATCCAGGCTCTCCTCGATGCAGGCTATCACAACATCTGCGGTTACGACCCCGTAGCCATCGGTGAGTTCAGCCGCCATTATGCGCTGCCTATCGATTATGTGGCCGACTATTCCGACATCATCAGTCAGTCGCAGGCTTTGGTCATCACCACGGCATGGCCTGAATTCAGCGACATCCGTAGGCGCACCGACAAACCAGTTGTCGATTGCAGATATATGTTATAAAAATGTTCCGTTTATTTTACATACTTGCTCTGTTGGCATGCCTCTTCCTCCTTGTGTCATGCGGGGAGAAGACTTCTGAGTCGCATTACATGGAGATACAATATCCGACACAAAATTACTCCCGGGAGTTGGTCAATGATGTGGAGGGTGTCATCCTCCACCATACGGCATTGCCCACCATCGAGGCTTCGCTTGACATGCTCACGCTGCCCAAGAACATCGTCAGCACCCACTGTGTCATCGACACCGACGGCACACGTTATATACTCGCCGAGCCCGGCACGGTGACTTTCCATGCCGGCAAATCGGTGCTCAACGGGCGTGAGCGGTGCAATGAGTTTACTATCGGTATCGAGTTCCAGGGCAACACCCAGGAGCAGCCGCTCACCGAAGACCAAATCCGCAGTGCGGTGGAGTATTTGGTTCCGCTGCTGCGCATGTATCATATCCCATTGTCAAATGTCGTGACGCACGAGATGATCCGCCATAACTACATGGAGCGCTATCCCGATGACCACCGCGTGAAAGACAAGTGCGACATCACCCAGCCAGAGTACCACCGGGTGATGGATGCGTTAAGATTGAAAATTGAAGATTGAAGATTGAAAATTTAAAATTAAAAATCTATATCTATCCTCTCTATAGCATCTATCCCTTCTATAGCATCTATCCCCTCTATAGCATCTATCCCCTCTATCCCATCTATTATTCATTATATCTTACATCTATCACACCAATACCCTAAAAACAATGAAAAAACTATTCTTCTTTTTGGCTATTGTAGCCACTGTTGTGTGGTCCCTATCTGGCTGCACCACCAAGACAGAGAACAATGACGGAGCCAACAATTTCCGCATCAAGCGCGGTACCAACCTCAGCCATTGGCTGTCACAGTCGGAGGAGCGGGGCGAGGAGCGCCGCCAGCACATCCAGGAGGATGACTTCGAGCGCCTGGAGCAACTTGGCTTCGATTTCGTGCGTATCCCCATCGACGAGGTGCAGTTCTGGGATGAGGAAGGCAACCAACTCCCTGAGGCATGGCAACTGCTGACCAATGCCCTCCATCTGGCTGCCAAGCATCACCTGCGTGCCATCGTCGACCTCCACATCATCCGCTCGCATTATTTCAATGCCGTAAATGAGGGCGGTGCCAGCGCCAACACCCTCTTCACCTCCGAGGAGGCACAACAAAACCTCATCCACATGTGGTATGAGTTGTCCGACGTGCTGCAGGACTTCAGCACCGACTCCGTGGCATACGAGTTCATGAACGAGCCGGTGGCTGACGACCACGAGCAGTGGAACCAGTTGGTGGCCAAGGTGCACAAGGCTCTCCGTGAGCGCGAGCCGCAGCGCACCCTCGTCGTGGGTTCCAACCGCTGGCAGGGCTACGAGACAATGAAATATCTGAAAGTGCCTGAGGGTGACAAGAACATTGTCCTCTCGTTCCACTACTACAACCCGATGCTCCTGACCCATTACGGAGCCTGGTGGACACCGTTAGGCAAATACACAGGCAAGGTCAACTATCCCGGTGTCCTCGTGTCGAAGGAAGACTACGAGGCTGCCCCCGACTCACTGAAGCCGATGCTGGAGCCATTCACCACACAGGAGTGGAATGTCGACAAGATCCGCGAGGACTTCAAGGATGCCATCGAGGTGGCCAAGCGCTATGGTCTGCAGTTGTTCTGCGGCGAATGGGGTGTCTACGAGCCTGTCGACAGGGAACTGGCCTATCGATGGACAAAGGACATGCTGAGCGTTTTTGATGAGTTCAACATCGCCTGGACCACTTGGTGCTATGATGCTGATTTCGGCTTCTGGGATCAGAAAAAGCACGACTATAAGGATAAGCCTCTCGTCGACCTCCTGATGGGTGCAAAAGGGATTGAGAAGGAAAATTGATAATCGGCTTCTCTGTATGTTGCGCTTTCGGCGCAACTCCCACCCATCGAAGTAATGCCAAAAACAAGGCCCCCAACTTTCATTGCTGGGGGCCTTGTTCCTTTTTATGCCTTGTTCCGCTCCATGATCATGGGTATGAGTGTCTACCAACAAAAATCCTCTCCCCGGTGGGGGAGAGGTGCTCATATCTGAAATTGTCGATATTTATTTGAGAGCCAACTCCAAAACTTCATTTCTGTTTATTTCGTTGATGTTTCTCTTTTTCTTTTCCAAGGCTGCAATCTTATGATCGATTTTTTTGATCTTACCTTCGAAGTTGATGATTTCGGCCATGTCCTGTGATGGATAGAAGTACATTCCTGCCACCATTCCTTGGGGCTTGTTCCGGTCAGCCTTTGCTTTCTCGAGTTTGTTGGCCATCTGGGTTCGTTTCTGTTCCAATTTGGATATTTCATGGCTGATCACCTGAATTGGGTTTTCATCGTTGATCACCTTGTTGAGGGTATTGGCTGCGAGAGCATCCGTTTTTTCTTGCTGGCTGTCAAACTTGCTGCTATTGGTAAAATTGATTAAGCAACAAAAAACTATAATCACTGCTGATGCGAACAGGAAGGTCATCATGGACAAAATTCCGTTTGCGATAAATTTCTTTGTTTTCATAATCTTCATTTTTTTATTGTTTATTCTTTTTTGTCGTTTTGATATTGCAAATATAAAGTCATGGAAGATCTTTTTCAATTTTTTTTCATCATTTCTCTTTCATCTTGATGCGACAGCCACCTCTGAATGTGACAAATCGCCCTCACACCTTTCTTGCTTGTCGCAAGAGGTATTAATTTCGGATTATAAATATTATAAATCCTTATTCTACTTGCAAAAGTTGTATGAATTGTATATCTTTGCGGATGTGCAGTATAAGATGTGAAACTTGAATCTATAATCGATAAAGATGATGAACAAGAAAGGAATTACATTGTTGATAGTGGCCATGATGATGACTGCGGTCTGGGGACAGGTGCCTATCGTGAAAGTGGAGGGCGGAAATGTGCAAGGTGTGCCGTCAGTAGCAGAAGGCGTGACCGTCTTTCGGGGAATTCCCTACGCTGCGCCACCAGTGGGTGATCTGCGATGGAAACGACCGCAACCGGTCGTGAAATGGGATGGTATAAGAAAGGCCGACACCTTTGGCAACATCTGCTGGCAACCGGGCAATGCCGTCGGCACCTTCTATGGCAATGAGTTCTATTGGAAGGAGCAGACGGTGCAGAGCGAGGATTGCCTGTATCTGAACATCTGGACTCCGACAGAGGCTGTCGGCAACCGTGAGGGTGGGTTGCCTGTGGCATTTTGGGTGCATGGCGGCGCGTATTTCAACGGATATGGCCATGAAATCACCATGGACGGTGACGCGTGGGCCAAACGGGGCGTCATCCTCGTCACCATCAACTATCGCTTAGGCATCTTCGGTTTTCTCGCCCATCCGCAATTGTCAAAAGAGAACAAAGACGGCACCTCGGGCAACTATGGTACCTACGATCAGGTGGCAGCCCTGAGGTGGGTGTATGACAACATCGCGGAGTTTGGTGGCGACCCTGACAACATCACCGTGATGGGACAAAGCGCGGGGGCGGCCAGCATCAAATGCCTGGTATCGTCGCCGTTGTCAAAGGGGATGATCAGGAACGCGGTGATACAGAGCGGGGGTGGCATCAGCACGACCGCTGGCAACGACCCTGACCAAAAAAAGGCGGAGGCGACAGGGAAGGAGTTCATGGACAATCATGGACTGCGCTCTCTGAAGGAGATGCGTGCCGCGTCTGCGGAGGAACTGCTGCGAATATTCAAGGAAAATGGCATGGGACTTTTCCGACCTCACATCGACGGTGTCCTTCTGAAGGAGTCGTTCGATAACGCGGCAAGGAACAACCACCTGGCTGACGCACAGTATATGATTGGTTGCACATTGGATGACATCCGTCCGATGGGGAAACAGATAGATGAGTTCTGCTTCCTGCGTGACTCACTCAACCAAAGGCCGGCCTTCCAGTATCTCTTCGCTCGCAAACTGCCGGGCACGCACGATGGCGCGTTCCACTCTGCCGAACTGTGGTATATGTTCCACACGCTGGACCGCAGTTGGCGGCCGATGACGCCGTCTGATTATATCTTGGCGGATGAGGTGATGGACTGCTGGACGAACTTCGCCAAATATGGAAACCCAAATGGTTTGGATGCCTCGACTTGGGCACCCTTCACATTGGCGAACCCCTATGTCAAGGTGTTCAATGTGAAATAAGAAAGAACTTTAATAATTGAGAAAGGATATTGTGATGAGGAAAAGGATGATTTTGGGAATGTTGCTGGCGCTGGCCGGGATGCTCTCAGTGGCGGCACAGGATGCGGTGAATGTCATCCGCAAGCACTATGCTGAGGCTCAGCAGAAGGTGGCGGAATATGACAAGGCAGAGAAAGGGGAGGGTGATGTCTTCCCTCAGTATTATGAGGTGAACATCGTGCAGAACCTTCCGGGAACGGGTCCACACCACAAGCGGGTGAGGATGTACTACTACGAGTACGACAACGAGGACTGGCAACCAGATGAGCCGATGCTCACGCGGAGCCTGCAGTTCGTGACCGTGAAATACAACTACGCAGCACGGGAGTTCTATGAGGAATACCTCTATGATGAGAAGGGTCAAATAGAGTTTGTCTATTACCGTGATGCTGACATAGATGATGTCGGCGGAGAGTGCCGGCTGTATTATAAGAACGGTAAACTGTTCCGCGTGCTGGTGAGCATCTTCAACCCAGAGACGGAGACGTATGAGCAGAAATACTCGGGTGCCACCATGCCGGAGAAATATGAGGTGCTGCATGAAGGGCGTCTGTATAATATCAAAAAATACAAAACCCTCTTCGATGAACTTGATATCGACACATTTCATTAAACATCATTTATCGTTCATACGAATCACTCAAATAGGATGAATAAGATGAAAAGAATTGTTTTTGCAATGATGGTCTTGTTCGTGACCAATATGGCTGCGGCAGTGGAAATTACCCACCTGCGCCAGATCGGTCTGCCGACGAAAGCGGTGCCGGCAACGTTGTATTTCGAAAACTTGTTTGTGAACACGCCGAGGACAATAACTGAACAGGACATCGCGGAGAGCACTCTCAGCGGGTTTGATGATGAGTATTTCTTCTTTGTGGAACAGTTGCCGACCTCAGAAGATGACCTGTATGCTCGCATCAACCTGTGGATGTACGACTCGGAAAAAGACAAGGTGGACAAAATATTCAGCCAGGAGGGTGAGGAATATGAGGAACTGTTTGTAATGGGCATCACTTGGCTGCTCGACAAACGCTCGTCGTTCAAAAACGTGATGGTTGAAGACTCGAAACAGACAATCAGCGTGCAGCAGTTCACCAGCAAACCGGTGGTCGTCCTCAAGGCGGAGATCTTCACTGGTTTCATGCACGCGCCGCAGATGACGCTCTTGGTGTATCCTGAGTCGAAAAAGGTGCAGACGCTGGAGAACCAGATATTCGTCTGTATCTCACATACGCTGACCAATGTGCTGATGGCGGCGGAGATGGATTACGCTCAGGACTACATCATCACCACAAGTACCACTATGCGCTCTGAGAAGCAACCACTAAAGGAGTCGGAGGAGTATATCATCTTCAATAAGCAGTATCTCTATCCCGAACTGCATGTGTATTCTGCCCGGGGTGAAGAGGTGGGGAGCATCTCCCTGCCCGAGGACGAGGTGGATATGATCAGATAAAAAGGAAAAGGGGCGAGGAATGTGATTCCTGCCCCTTTGTGAAAATGATGTTTCACTGATCATCTCTATGATCCATTCCTGTTTTTACTCTTTTACTAACTTACTTACCTAATCATTAACCAAAAACCAAAAACTTATCTATGAGAAATTACTTGTCTGCTTTTGACATGACAAAGTTACGATGGGATTCCTCTGGATGAAAATAATATCCGATTTTTCTCCTCATCTCGTTGCGACACCATGACCATCTTGCGACAGAACGCGGCAATGGCCTCAGAATGTGTCGCTCACGAAGATTTTTGTCCCGAAAGATAGAGATTTGTCGAAGACCCACTGACCGAAGGGAGGTAATTGAAGAATACATTCTATTATTAGAGTGTGCCAGGGGGAGTTGATCAATATCATGCTTATTAACTATGCGAAAAACCCCACATCCTCAGTACGTGGAGGGATGTGGGGTAACCATTGTTTATGAGAGTGTTTGCTGTGTGATGTCTTCTTCAATTTGCCTGACCGAGAAGTCTGAGAGTCTCTGGCTTGTCGAAGTTTTGGCTTGCATAGAAGCTGGCGTCCATTTGATTGTGGCCACCTTTGTAGGTGAGGACCTCAGTTGGCAGTTGCATGAGGAACTGTCCGTTGTCGTAGCGGTCGTTGACGGCCATTGTCAAGCCTTCTGCATTCATCGTGAAGGGGCGGCAGAACCACTCGCTGGCGAGATATTGACTGTTCTGTGAGTCGGAGAGCACCTGTGCCATGTCGCGGTTGCGGATTTCCCAGTTGAATCCGTACATGTCGGCTTCCTCGTCAATGTTGAGCATGTAGTCGAGGTTGATCTCATAGACTGCCTCCAGTTGTGATTCAGTCAGGTTGAGTTCGTATGCCATCTTGTCGGTGAGGAACATAGCTTTGTTACGTGCGTCTGTGTAAGGCATTGCTGCGGCTGTGAGAACTATCGTCATCATTGCAACCATTAAAGTGATTCTTGCTTTCATTTTGTTTTTATTTTTTTAGTTTTACTTTCTTGTTGATGATCTCTTTTTGTTGTGATTGGCTGAGCTTTTTTGCTTTTGCCGATGCAAAGGTAGAGCGGTTTTGACGGCAGACCATGATTTTTTGTGAATTCTTTCCCCAAAGCGTGCGACATGGAGCGGCATTTGCGACAAAGCCCTCCACCCCCTTCAAAATATGTCGCAAAACACTGCAAAAACATGATGCAATCCTATCATTTCATCATGAATGTCATCAGCACCCAACCTCTTTCACTGCCTTCAATTTGCAAGAGTTGTATGAATTGTATATCTTTGCGGCGCGCAAGAAGAAAAGGAAAAGATACCCAGAGACACCATGAAGCGAATAGAAGTTGTAGCCGCCATTATCCGTAAAAAGAGTGAAGTCTTCGCCACCCAAAGGGGATATGGCGATTGGAAAGACTGGTGGGAGTTTCCCGGCGGCAAGATGGAACCAGGGGAGACACCGGAGGAGGCTCTGACGCGGGAGATACGAGAGGAACTGTCGGCGGATATCAACGTGGATGAGTTCCTGTGTACAGTGGAGTATGACTACCCGAAGTTTCACCTGACCATGCATTGCTTCCTCTGCTCATTGCTGACGGAGGCGATGCACCTGAATGAACATGAGGCGGCACGATGGCTCAGGAAAGATGAATTGGAGAGCGTAGGCTGGTTGCCTGCCGACAGAGTGGTGATTGAGAAATTGAAATTGAAGAGTGAAGAATAATCTTCTTTTTCCTATTCTTGAGCGGCGAAAATGCCTTGGTGCCATCCTTTTTCGCGCATCAGTTCGGTCAGTTTATTGTTGAGTATGGATGGGCGGATGCCCCATTGTGGTGCTATTACCATTGAGATGGGGGAGGAGGAGAAAAAGCGCTCCAGTACGAGGTCGCTCCGCAGACGGCAGATGTATTGTGCCAGCAGCGACAGATATTCGTTTGGGGTTGAAACACGGATATCCCCTCGCTCCCAGCATTTGGCGAGGGCAGTTCCCCGCAGCACTTGTAACTGATGGATTTTGAGTATCTGAATGGGAAGTTGTGATATTTGCTGAGCCTGCCGGAGCATTTCCTCCTCGCTCTCCTGAGGCAGTCCGAGAATCACATGGCCGCAAGTGATGATGCCGCGACTGGCCAAGGCTTCTGTGGCTTGGAGCACACACCTTGTGTCGTGTTGGCGGTTCAGGTTCATCAATGTGTTGTCGTTCATCGACTCGATGCCTATCTCAACCGTGAGGAAGGTACGGCGGCTTAGTTCTTCCAAATAGTCAAGACAACAGGTGGAGAGGCAGTCGGGCCGTGTGCTGACGACAAGTCCGCGGATGCCTTCCACTGCGAGCGCTTCCTCATAGCGTTCGCGCAGGGTGTCGGTGTCTGCATAGGTGTTGGAGAACGACTGGAAATAGGCCAGATAACCTGTATTGGGATATTTGCGGGAAAAGAAGCGCTTGCCCGCCTCCAGTTGCTGGGTGATGGAGGCATTGGGCTGGCAGTATGGTGGAGTGAAACTGCTGTTGTCGCAGAATGAGCAGCCTTGAGTGGACAGCCGTCCGTCTCTGTTGGGACAGTTGAAACCGGCGTTGACAGGAAGTTTTTGCATCCGCATGCCCATCCGTTGCCTGATCCATCGCCCGTAATCGTTGAAGGGCAATGACCCATCGATTGATTGCTCCATTCTCGTATTAATGCTCATTGATATTGCCATCATGCGACCTTTCCTTATCGTTGAGGCAATAGTTTTGTGCAAAAGTACTCAATTTTTGGTACATAGTTGTTCTTTCCTTCCGCAAGTTGAACATTGTCAGTTGGTTTATTTTGTAAACCGATGTTAAAAAACAGCATTTTCTTCCCCCAAAATTTGGTTTATAAAATAAACCGTACTATTTTTGCGCCAGAAATCATTGGTGTGGAAAGAGAATGATGCTAGCCTAAGCAAGTGAGAGTCGACCTCCTTGCTTCTCTTTTTACCGAGATGGTTTAAAAAATAAACCGAATGTAAAACCACATCCTGTTATTATTTGACAGGAGATAAATGAGGAAGAAAATGGAAGACAAGAAAATTTCTGAGAAAGAGAGTCTGGAAATCATCACCCAGATGATACAAAAGACGAGGCGCAATGTGGTTGATGGGAACAATTTCATTTATTTGGGCCTATCGCTGATGGTCTTGTCGTTGTTGACAGGGATATTTACGATGCTGACGGAAAATCATTGGTTGGCCGTTGTCAACATGTCCCTTCTGATGGTATGGAATATTTGTGCATGGTTTATCATACGCAAGGCCATTCAAAGAAACGGTGCTTCGCTGAGTTATACAGACAATATGCTGAAGATCACATGGGACACTGTTTGCGGTATAGGCTTTGCCATTCCTCTGATGATTATGGTTGGGCTCCTTTTTTCTCTGGGCTCATATTTGAATCTGTTGGCACATTATTGGGCTGTTCCATTGATTCAATGCATTCTGCTCATTATTGGGTGTCTGATAAGCAGTCAGTTGCTTGGAATGAAACTTGCACCGATGTCCGGATTGCTGGGAGCCTCCATACCTTTGGTGGCGTTCATGGTCAACTTTGAAGTATCACCCATATTCGAATTTGGTTGTGCCATGGCAGTTCTGACGATAGTTGCCGCCGTGACGATCACCGCCTTTGGATTTTTTCTCAAAATGAAGAATTTGGAAACAGCATGAAAGAACTTGACCCTTTGCTGCACAGTCAGTTGAGGTTGGCTGTCATGTCCATTCTGCTGAGCCTTGAGGAAGCCGACTTTGTCTACCTGAAAGAGAAGACCGAATCGACAGCCGGCAATCTCAGCGTACAATTGGAAAAACTCTCATCTGCTGGCTACATATCAAAAGAGACAGATGGTTCAGGCTCAAAACCACGAACCATCTGTAAGATGACGGACGCAGGACGCGAAGCGATGCGGGAGTATGTTGAAACACTCAGAACCTATTTCAATGGTCTTTGAATGTTACAATCGATCTCGAATGCTATTTGATGACCAATTTACTCATTTGGCTTAACTTCTTTAACTACTTAACTACTTTAACTACTCTCAACTTCGGCATGGCTTGCTCATCATCTTTGCCGTTTATTTCTATTTTGAAACAGGGACCTTGTACACTTTGACATATTTCCCGCTCCGGCTGTTGAAAAAGATGGCATCGCCGGCATGGTTGTAGATGGGGTGAGGGTGTGCGTCCTGTCCCAGCCAGTCGCTGAGGTGCTTGCAAAGGGGAATCCACTCCAACCGCCCCTTCTCCCAGTGGGGAACGACACGTGAGATGTACTCACCGTCTTTCTTGTGCGGGTCGGGTCCGTTGTCGGTGCTGTTCTCCCTGACCGCCTTGATGTCGTCGGGGAACTTGAAATAACCGTCGCAGCAGAGGTTATGTTGGTGGTCCATGGTGAAATGCCCGTATGCGTTGTAGTCCTCGGGGAGGGCAATCTCCCAGTAACGCTGGCTGGCCAGTTCGTATTTCCCCACAAGGGCTGGACCGTTGGCATAACCACCATGATAGATGATGGTGCCTCCGTCGTCGGTCCACATCTCATGGCAGATCCAGTCAGCCCCTCTGCGCTCGTGCCCGCCGGTGTTGCCCGAGGTGTCCGCACCTTCCTTCCGTATGCGGACGATGGTGTCGCTGCGGTGGTCGTACAGCCAGATGCGGCGGATGCCGCAGTCAAAACTCGGCCACTCATGGTTGAACATGATGAGTTCGGGGTCAGCAGGGTTGAACTGCACATGGGTGATCCAGCACAGGCGTACTTCCTTCTCATAGAGGAGTGCTCCCGTGGCGGTGTCGTAGACACAAAGATAACTGCTCAACCGCTCTTCCTGCACGCGGCCGTCGATGTTATAGACAGGCCGTCGGTCCAGACCATACCCTTCCTTGTCGGGGTCATAGTCCAAGGCCCTGCCGTCTGTCATCGGGACGCAGAGCAGTTTTCCATCATTGCTCACATGGGTAAAGGCCGTTGTCCTGTCATCGGGCACCTGGTTGAGCACCTGGATGGCTCCGTCCAATCCCACCTTGCAGATTTGGTTGTCTTGGATATAATAGATGATGTCACGGGTACTGTCCAGACACACGCTGGCCTTGCCCAACCCCTTGCCGGGGTTGCAGTCAAAATAGACATAACTCTTCAGCGTGCCATGGTGGTTGTCGGTCAGCCGTGTCTCCTGTCCCGTGGCCAGATTCCTGACATAGACGTTGGGATGTCCGTCACGGTCGCTGATGACATAGAGCCGCTGGTCGTCGCTGCTGAGGGAGGAACAGGTGAAATAGAGCAGTTGGGTGTCGTATCCGCCCTCTTCGCCTTCACATCCGCTTACAAGTATCCTTTCTTCCATCGTTATAGATTGTGTCTTGTTATCATGTTTACTCCACATATAGTCTTGCCTTGTCATCTAGTTCCGACAGGCGGTCGAGGGCTGCCATGAGCGTCTCGTCCTTCTTGGCGAAATGGAAACGGATGAGGTGCCGCACGTCCTCACGGAAGAAACAACTGCCGGGAACGGCACCCACGCCGACGTGCTCCGCCAGCCACTCGCAGAAGCGCAGGTCATCTTTAACGCCGTATTCCGACACGTCGAGCAGCACGTAATAGGCACCCTGCGGTTCAGTGAAACGGAGGCCGAAGTCTCGCAGTCCGTTGCAAAAGAGGTCACGCATGTGGGTGTAGTGGTTGCGCAGTTCCTCGTAATAACTGTCGGGGAAGCAGAGCCCCTCCGTGGCGGCCTCCATCAGGGGTGCGGCGGCACCGACGGTGAGGAAATCGTGTACCTTCTTCACCCGGTCGATAATGCGCTCCAGGGCGATGACATAGCCCAACCGCCAGCCCGTGATGCTGTAGGTCTTCGACAGCGAACTGCATGAGATGGTACGCTCCCACATGCCGGGAAGCGAAGAGATATATACGTGGCGGTGGGGAGCATAGACGATATGCTCATACACCTCGTCAGTGATGACATAGCCGTCGTGCCTGATGACGATGTCGGCAATCACCTCGAGTTCCTCCCGCGAAAAAACCTTGCCCGTGGGATTCGATGGGTTGCAGAGCACCAGTGCCTTGGCTCCCTGGCGGAAAGCGTCTTCCAGGAGATGGGGGTCGAAGTCGAATGTCGGCGGTACGAGCGGCACATAGATTGGTTCTGCTCCCGTCAGGATAGTGTCTGCCGTGTAGTTCTCATAAAACGGAGAGAAGATGACCACCTTGTCACCAGGGTTGACGACGGTCATCATCGCTGCCATCATCGCCTCGGTGGAGCCGCATGTCACCACGATGTTCTGGTCGGGGTCAATGGGCAGACCCGTCCACCGGCTCTGCTTCCGTGCCAGCGCCTCGCGGAAGTTCTGCGCTCCCCAGGTGATGGCATACTGGTGAGGGCCGTGGGGAGCGATTTCTGCCAGCCTGTCGGTCAGTTCCCTTGGCGGGTCGAAGTCGGGGAATCCCTGCGAGAGGTTGATGGCTCCATAGCGGTTGCTGATGCGTGTCATACGGCGGATGACGGAGTCGGTGAATCCCGCCGTGCGTTCGGATAATGGTCTCATGTCAGTTCCTCATTGCTTTAGGTGTCCTGTTTCCTCATTGATGTTCATGTAACTGTAAATCACGCTTCTGGTAAACTTTACATGGCATATAATGTCGGATTACACTGACAAAAATACAAATAAAAAAACAAACTATATCGTTTCTGACTAAAATTGTGTTGTTTCAGATTTGGCAAATAGTAAAAAAGAGTGTTTCTTTGCAAATGGAAAAACGTATGTTGGCTTCGGCTTTAAGTGATGAGCAGCATTGTTCTTTCAATCTTTCTGCTGAGCATTGGTGCAAGTTTCATTCAGCGCACCACAGGTTTCGGCTTTGGCATCTTCATCATGACGATGCTCCCTTTCCTAATGCCCAGTTATGGCGAGGCAACGACTCTCTCAGGATTGTTGGCCATCACCACTTCTGCTGCCATCGTGTGGCGATTGCGCAGTTACGTAAGTTGGCAACGGCTTTGGCCGATTCTGCTTACATTTATCATTGTCTCGACTATAGCCATCTTTGCTCTGACACGTATCGAAGACCATATCTTGCGCCGTATTCTGGGTGTTGCACTCATCCTCATCAGCATCTATTTCATGTTGTTCAGCACCCGCATCAAGTTGCCTACAACAAAGAAGGTGCAGGTAGGTGCCGGAACGCTGAGCGGACTGATGGGTGGCTTCTTTGGTATGCAAGGTCCGCCGGCCGTTTTGTATTTCATCCAATCGGAGCCATCCAAGGAGCATTACATGGCGATGGCACAGACCTATTTCCTGATAGGCAATGTGATGATGACTGGTGTGAGAGCCTACAACGGCTTCTTCACCACCACCGTCGTTACAGATTATGTCTATGGTCTTGGCGGGGTCATCATCGGCACTTTATTGGGCGCCTACGTCTTCAGGCACATTCCCAACCGCATTTTTCGGTACATCGTCTATGCGTATATCTGTATCAGCGGTGTGATGATCCTGATGACATTTGAAGAATGAGACAAGAGGTCAAAGTTTATTCATCAGTTCATAAAGGTATGCAGGACTTTGCACATAGAGTTCACCCTCTTCATCTTGGAGGGCAGGCATCAACGGGGAGTTATAGACGCGTTCCATAGCCTCCTCAATGGAGCAACCAAAATCTTCCATGACGTATTTCACCAATTCGCTTAAAGCATAGTCGGTCAGGTATGTTGCTATTTGTTGGTGAGTTGGTTGATTCATATGGTTTGACTGTTTGTTTTGTGGAGAAATTTTAAGGCTCTCTCTGTTCCAAAATAGTACTGTTGATCAAGATACTTGTCTTGAAGCAGTTGTGCTGCCTGTTCTGGAGAATATAGTCCTTCTCGATAGTTAGTCAATTGCAAAACCACTCCATCATCTGCTATCGGACCAATGACAATATCATAATCATGGATGGGATGTACCCGCCGCCTGTCGCGATTAGCATCGATAAACAGGAACCATTCTACACATGCCACCTCCGGAAAGATTTTAACTCTAAGACCGGAACTAAAGGCAGATTCAGACATATCATAGGTTATCAGAGTTGGTGTACCTCCAAAAAGACGTGCCTTCTTTTGGGCCATCCGTATAGCAGTAGTTCTATCAGGTGTCAAATAGAAACCCTTGCCAAAATCCTTGTATTTCAAACCTCTCTCAAGGTCTATTGTTTCTATATCTTCGTTAGAACCGTGGTATAGTTTCATGCTAATGTTCCTCCATTCTTTTGGCAAATAATAAGCACATCGTCAATCGTCTCATCTATCGACTGCAAATGTTCTACATCATAGAATTCTATAAGGAAAGCGAGACCCTTGTGTTTATGCAAATATTGGAAAGCCGCTTGCCGAGTGATGGCAAAACGTTGAGCAAATGCCCGAATGCACGCTGTCAAGAATGGAATCTCATACTTACTCATGGATAGCCTATAACTTATAAAATGGTAAGTCTATATGTTTGTTGCAAAATTACAAATAATTTTTGAAATCAAGTGAATTTATTACAAAAATAGTTTGGATCATGGGGACCGTGGATTATGAGGACGGTTCTAATAATCCATCAGACAAAAGTGGCCTGTTGCCCACCCAAATGGTTTCCATAATGAAAAAGCAATCAGAAACTGAATTATAAGTTTGTTGCTGTCAAGATGGTTTCATACCTTTGCATCGTGCCTAAAGGCAAGTAGGTACTGAATGGATAACTCATAAAGAGAGATGAAGAGATACGCATTGTTTTTTGACATCGACGGCACCCTGGTGAGTTTCAAGACCCACCAGATACCTCCTTCTACGATATTGGCACTCACCCAGGCCAAGGCCAATGGCCACAAGGTGTTCATTGCCACGGGAAGACCTCCGCTGATCATCACCAATCTCGGAGCCATCGAACATCTGATCGACGGCTATGTGACCATCAACGGTGCGTTGTGCTTCATCGGCGATGAGACTGTCAGGTGCAGGGAGATTGCTCCAGAGCAAGCACGGTTGGTGGTGGAGGATGCCATGGCCGAGGGTTACGGACTTATTGTCATCGGAGAAAAGGATGTCGCAGTGTTTGACCCCGATGGTGAGGTGGACAGGATATTCCGACAGGAACTGGCGGTGGAGAACCTCCATCAGGCAAAGCCCATGGACGATGTCCTCAAGCAGCGTATCCTCCAACTCACCGCATTCTTCACAGAAGAATACGAAGAGAAACTGATGCCACGTATTCCTGGATGTATCTCTGGACGCTGGCACCCAGCCTTCACCGACATCACGGCACAGGATGCGGACAAAGGAAAGGGAATCCTTGCGATGGCAGCACACTTGGGACTCGACCCTGCTTGCACGATGGCTTTCGGCGACGGCGGCAACGACACAGCCATGATAAAAGCGGCAGGCGTTGGTGTGGCAATGGGCAACGCTCTCGAATCATTGAAGCAAGAGGCTGACTTTACGACCTCCTCGGTGGACGACAACGGCATTCTGAATGCCTTGCGCCACTACCTTTGCGTTTGATAGAAGAGGATGCTTTCGCTAATCATAGAATTTCTGTTGTTTAAGCCATTGTTTGAAAAGAGAATGAGACTTCCTGCCTATCCACGTCAATAAGTCTTTCTTCAGCAAAGCCTTTTTGACCGATTGCACATTGGCTGAAGACTCAAGGCTCCGCTGCCTTGTGAGGCCGCTTCCACACAAATGCTCTCATTCAGGTTTGCAGTTAGCTTGTTCATTGCGAGCCCAGCATGAGATACGTAATCACGGCGTAATGAAAAATGTGTCCAGATGTTTGCAGGTGTAAAGTCAAATGCATATCTTTGCAGCACCGAGACAAGAGAATGATCAGGCAAGTCCGCATGTCTGTTGCACTCGCATAACCAATGTATAACCTGTCTTATTTTGGGGAGTAATAAATCTAAATTATAATTGCCAACAATTCCTTTCTTACAAAAACACCTACAACAATGGAAAAACGACTCTTAACTCTTTCACTAATATTGATTCCTTTCTTTTGTGGTAATATTTTTTCACAGACAGTATTATGTACTTATAAAAACGGATATTATCATAAAAACGGCAATACATGGCGTGAATACAGGCCCAAAATAAAGGATGGAGTATGGGCAACATATACAGAGTATAAAACAGACATCAGTTTCTACTACCTTAAAAATGACAAAGGTGCTATTTGTGTTCCCAAAAAGTCAACCGTACCCTTTTATAGATATAATTATAAAACTTCAAAATGGGATGCTGGAGATACACCTATCGATATATATTATAATTGTCCAAATAATGGAGTACAGTTATACTGCTACAAAGGCGGTGTCTTTGTTAAATCAGGGAATAAATGGACTCATTACGAAAAAAATTCTACTAGTCCGAAAACTTACGAGCAATATATTGTTAATGATATTTTCATCTATGTCCGAGATGTAGGAAACAATACCCCTGCATACTGCATACCTCAATCCGAAAAACACCGTTTTTTTATATACAAAAACAAAAAATGGGAAAGCCTCGGCTATGCCACAGCTATTTATGACAAATGGAATCCTCAGGCTTATGCAGGTAACTATTCAAATCCCTCAAATCAAAAATCTACAGCGAGTACCAATACTTCCAAGACTTCCACCTCCTCAAGCAAAAGCACCTCTGCACAGAACGATAATTATACAATCAATGGTCACGAATATGTAGACCTTGGTCTGAGTGTATTATGGGCGACCTGCAACGTGGGTGCGTTGACACCAGAAGGATATGGCGAGCACTACTCCTGGGGTGATTGGAATGAGAAACAGTATTATAATAAACCTAATTATTATTATAAAATTGGCCTCAACATCTCCGGCACCCAGTATGACGTTGCCCATAGGAAGTGGGGTGGCTCATGGATGATGCCTACTGCTGAACAATTCAAGGAATTGATGGTAAACTGCACTCATGAGTATACCATGATCAAAGGTGTTAGGGTATTAAAGTTTACCGGTCGTAATGGTAAAAGTATCTTTTTCCCTGTGGCGGGTACCCGCTGGAAATACGATTTCTACGATAATGAAAGAATAGGACGTTACTGGGCATCGACAATAAATTCTGAGGATTCATATTATGCGGACGCTTTCATCATCGAATACAAACGCAGTGGCTGTTATGTTTCTACTGGCGAACGCTACTCCGGGTTTAGCGTCCGCCCTGTCTCAAAAAAGATTTCGACGAAACCTGCTGGGAATGCCAATAGCGTCAGCAAGAATAAACAGGGCAGCATAAATGGCCATAATTATGTAGACCTTGGTCTGAGTGTGAAGTGGGCAACCTGCAACGTCGGGGCATCATCCCCAAGTGGTTATGGCGACTATTATGCCTGGGGCGAAACGAGTACTAAGAGTGGTAAATATGACAAAGATACCTATCGCTTCTACAAAAACAATAAAATGGAGTATATTGGAAGAGACATTTCTGGAACGAGCAATGATGTTGCCAGGCAGAAGTGGGGCGGCACGTGGCGTATGCCAAGAGAAGCAGAGTTTCGGGAATTAATTGCCAAATGCACATGGACTTGGACGTCGCAAGATGGCCATTTTGGTTTTCGTGTTTCGCGAAATGGAAATAGTATTTTCCTTCCTGCAGTTGGTTTTCACAACTATTCTGAGATGTCCAATGTCAATAAATCAGGAAATTACTGGTCGAGTACAGGAGGGTATCAGGAAGCGACTTTATTGAAAATTTACGAGAACGGCCCGGTCATTTATGATTTCTATCGCGAACTTGGTTTTTGTATCCGTCCTGTTTCTGAATAATCCAAATTATTAGAGGGGAGGGTCCGCCGACGCGACTTCCATAGATGTTCGCTGAATAGTCAGAAAATTAAAAAGACGACAAATCTAAATATGGGAGAACTATTTTAATCATGTCGCATGTTTTCTACATGCTCCAGCCATTAAAAGGAAACATTCTTGCACGAAACCGCAACCTCCCTCCTGCCAAAAGCCAGAGGACCTACCTCTTCGCGCCAAACCGGAAACACTCTGTCGATGTATGTTCCAAATCGACAAAGAATCAGCAGCAGTGCCCCTAATATTATCGCTGCGATGGTTTTCAGGCCATCGCAGCAGATATGGTATCGGGGGAAAGGTTTAGTCGAGCATGACGAAGCCCGCCCAATAGAAAGGCTCTTTGTTGTCTTTCATCTTGCGGATGCGGGACTTGGGATTGCAAAAACGTGCAGGAAATGGTGCTGAACTCAAACCGATTGTTTTCGCATTGTTTTCGCAAAACGAAAAATCAGCAACGTTACGACTTCGTAAGTTGCTGATTATTTGTGTGGACCAGGTAGGGCTTGAACCTACGACCTCCAGATTATGAGTCTGTTGCTCTGACCAACTGAGCTACAAGTCCGAACCACCGCCTGAGGAGGCAGCGAATTAGGTGTGCAAAAGTAAGGCAATTTCCGCAAATTTCCAAATTTTGTGGAAAATATTTTTTTGTGGGGGAGAAAATTTGGTTTTTCAGGTCGTTTGCACTAACTTTGCCTTGCAAAGCACGCCCTTCTGGCCAGACTACGGTTGGGAGGGGGTGCTGATACCTTATCAACCCAGGCAAAAAAACATGGACGAAGACTTCGACATCAGAAACGAACAGACATCACCGGCAGAGAAAGACTTTGAGAATGCGCTGCGGCCGTTGCGCTTCGCTGACTTCAGCGGGCAGCACAGCGTGGTGGAAAACCTGCAGGTGTTTGTCGAGGCCGCAAAATACAGGGGTGAGCCGCTCGACCACACCCTGCTCCATGGACCTCCGGGGCTGGGAAAGACCACGCTGAGCAACATCATCGCCAACGAACTGGGGGTGGGTTTCAAACTCACCAGCGGTCCCGTGCTCGACAAACCGGGCGACCTCGCGGGTATCCTTACGTCGCTCGAGACCAACGATGTACTGTTCATCGATGAGATTCACCGCCTGTCGCCTGTCGTCGAGGAATATCTCTACTCGGCGATGGAGGACTACCGCATCGACATCATGATTGACAAGGGACCATCGGCCCGATCCATACAGATCGGACTCAACCCCTTCACCTTGGTGGGAGCCACCACCAGAAGCGGACTGCTCACAGCACCGCTGAGGGCACGCTTCGGCATCAACCTCCATCTCGAATACTATGACCCCGAGACGCTGGCACGCATCATCAGGCGCTCTGCGTCCATCCTCGGCGTGCCCATCACCACCGAGGCGGCCAACGAGATTGCGAGGAGAAGCCGAGGAACGCCACGTATCGCCAACTCGCTGCTCAGACGCGTCAGGGACTTCGCCCAAGTGCGGGGCAACGGAAAAATCGATATGGACATAGCCAAGGTGGCGCTCACCGCACTCAACATCGACCAGTTTGGACTCGATGAGATCGACAACAAAATCCTCCTTACCATCATCGATAAATTCAAGGGTGGACCGGTGGGCATCTCTACCATTGCCACCGCCATCGGCGAGGACTCGGGAACGGTGGAGGAGGTCTATGAGCCTTTCCTCATCATGGAGGGATTCATCAAGAGAACACCACGTGGGCGGATGGTGACCGAACTCGCCTACCGCCATCTCGGACGCAACCCATACAGCGGGCGTGTGATGCAGCCCGATTTGTTTGACTGATACAGTCCGATTGCTTGAAAGAGACGATAGATTAATACCATTCAATGAGAACAGCAATTTTCGTGGGGAGTTTCGACCCCTTCACCATCGGACACGATGACATCGCCAGAAGAGCACTTGCATTGGTCGACCGGCTGGTCATCGGAGTGGGGGTGAACGAGCGCAAGGCATGCTCACGCACCGCCGAGGAGCGCATCAGTGCCATTCAGCAACTCTACGCTGAAGAAGCGCGCATCGAGGTGATGGGATTCAGCGACCTCACCGTGACTTTCGCCAAAAGGGTGGGGGCACAGTTCGTCATCAAAGGTGTGCGCAGCGTGAAGGATTTTGAGTATGAACGGGAACAGGCAGAAATCAACCGTCGGCTGACCGGACTGGAGACCATCCTGCTCTGCGCGCAGCCACAACTGGCTTCCGTCAGTTCATCACTCGTCCGCGAACTGGAGCATTTCGGGCAGGATGTCGCCCAATTCCTTCCATGAAGGAAGTATTTAGAATTAAGGATTAAGGATTAAGAATGATGATTACTCCTGCAAAGATGGAATGTGATGGGTAGGGACGCGATGTATCGCGTCCGTCAATTCTGAATTCTAAATTCTTAACTATGCACTATGCACTATGAACTATGAACTAAAACCATACAACCATGATCACATACAACAATGAGGGGGTGAAAATGCCCCACATCAGAAAAAGAGGTGTCACATCGTGGATCAGGGCAGTGGCAAAAGAGTACCAGAAAAAAACTGGTGATATCGGTTACATGTTTGTCGGGGATGAGAAAATCCTCGAGGTAAACCGTGAGTATCTGGGCCACGACTACTACACCGACATCATCACTTTCGACTATTCTGAGGGCGACACGATCAGTGGTGACATTATCATCTCGGTCGAGACAGTGGCATCGAATGCTCAACTGCAGCGAACCACTTATGGCGAGGAACTGCTGAGGGTCATCATCCATGGCATCCTGCATCTCTGCGGCATCAACGACAAAGGTCCGGGAGAACGTGAGGTGATGGAGGCGGCGGAAAACAAGGCTCTCAAAATGGCGGAACAATTCAGCATATGAAAAACCTCTCCCCCCTCCCCAGGGGAGGGAGTGACCCAAAAGGAGGAACAAGGGAACTTTTACAATTATCAACTATTCAATACAATAACAATGAAGAAATTAATGATTCTTTTGATGCTCGGGTTCGCCGGTCATGTGGGTATGCAGGCCCAGCAGAAAGCCAAACGTGACGCTGGCAAGAAAATACCTCTTGTCTATCAGGTGGAGAACACCGGAGCGACGGCATCACCTGTGTTGCCCTCACTCAGCGAGGCACGCAAATGCGAGAGTCTGCCCAACCCTCTGGAATGGTCGAACGGCAAAGGCAAGGTGAAGAAATTCGCGCAGTGGAAAAAGCGACGTGGCGAGATTGCCAAGGAAATCCAGCACTATGAGATCGGCACCAAACCCGTCGTCGACCCCTCTGCCGTGAAGGCGGCCATGGACGGCGACACGCTGAAGGTGGATGTCACCGTGAATGGAAAGACACTCCACATGAAGGCCACCATCCACTATCCTGCCACAGGAAGTGCTCCCTACCCTCTGATGATAGGCACCAGTGGCATCGCTCTGCCACGCGACATATACCAGTCGAGACCCATTGCCACAATGATTTTCTCTGAGAGACAGGTCAACAACTACTCGCAGTTTGGCAAACCTGCCGGCAGGGGCAACTATGAGTTTGACAAACTCTATCCTGAACTGAAGGACAATGGTGCCTACAGCGAGTGGGCATGGGGACTGAGCCGGTTGCTCGACGGCTTGCAGCAACTGGGTCCGAATGTGACGAAAATCGACATGAGCCACATCGGCGTGACAGGATGCTCCTACGCCGGCAAGATGGCGCTCTTCTGTGGCGCTTTCGACGAGCGTGTCGCACTCACCATCGCACAGGAACCTGGTGGCGGTGGCGCTGCCGCATGGCGCTACTCACGGTGGATCAACAAACAGCCGGGAGCGGAGGCAGTGGAAGGACTCGACAATACCGACTACCATTGGTTCAAGGAGAGTCTGCGTGAGAACTATCATGGTGACAGCGTGGCTTATCTGCCCCACGACCACCACGAGTTGGCTGCCATGGTGTGCCCGCGTGCGCTGCTCATGCTCGGCAATCCCGACTATGTGTGGCTCGCCGACCCCTCGGCATATGTCTCAATGAACGGTGCCATGAAGGTGTGGGAGCAGTTCGGCATCGCCGACCGTGTGGGTTACTCCATCGTGCCTGGTCACGGCCACTGCCAGTTGCACAAAGACCAGTATCCTGAGGTGGAGGCGTATATCGACAGGTTCTTGCTGGGCAAGGAGGCGAATACCGTGGTACGCATCGCTCCGGATAACTACAAGAACATCGACCTCAAACGATGGATCCCGTGGAATTAGAGCAATCAAAATTCAACATCCATCATTCTTTATAACAGACGCATATAGCAAGGGCCGGACAGCGATGTCCGGCCCTTGTCATGCCTGTAAGGCTATGAGGAGATTAAAGATCACACTTATAGCCGAATGAAATGATGAAAGAGGCGTTCTTCCAGTCTTTCTCTCCTTCCACGCTCTCTTTGTTCACTTTCGTCAGACCATATACGAAACGGGCGTCAAACACAAAGTGGCCCTTGGTCTCGTATGAGATGCCGACTGGAATGCCTACATCAAATCTCTTGCAGTCATCCTTCATGTCGATGGTGGTGGTAAGGGTCGCATCGTGGTTAATGATGGTTTCATCCGCTTTTACCTCAAAGTCGGCATTGAGCATATAGCCCAGTTGCACACCGGTCTTCAGTGCAAGACCTTTGGCCACATAGAAATTGGCGAGAATGGGGAAACGGTAGTAGTTAAGTTTGAACTTGGGGTCCTTCATTTTCACATTGTCCTCGGTGAAATCCTTCCATCCGCCACCTTCCCATGAACGGAGAAGACCTAAGTCGAGACCCAACTTATCCGAGATCTGATACTCAAGCTCGAGTCCCCAGAGTTTTGAATATTTGGGCTCACTGTCAACTTTTCCCGTTGAAAGAGGGAGGCTCTCCATTCCTGTGAACATGGATGCACCCAAACCATACTTAATCTGCATGGACCATTTGCCTGGGTCATACTGTGCGTTGGCACTCAATGTGGTCACCAACAAAGCGATTGCAAATAATAATCTTTTCATTTCCAATTTGTTTTTAGACATTATATAATAAAAAATGATAACATATTGTAGTGTCTTGTAACTTCTATTATGAAAAAAAGGGGTAGCCGTTATCGGTTGCAAAAGTAACTAAATTATTTCATTTGGCAAAGATAGGATGACAAGAATCTCGACTATGAGAGAGCAGGTGGAATGGTCGCCGGTGCCGAACTCGAATACAGAATGGCAAAGTGGTTCGCTCTCTCAGCAGGAGCGATGTATTCCCAGGAGGGCGGCAAGACAAAGATCAAGGACCTGAATGTGGTGGAGAAAGTCAACCTTGACTACATTACTGTCCCAGTCATGGCCAATTTCTACATATGGAAAGGACTTGCTCTGAAGGTGGGTATTGAACCCGCATTCAAGATGCACGAGAAATATGATGTTCCCGCCAGTCTCATCGGAACGAAGTATATGTTTGGCGATGCCAAGAGTTTTGACCTCCGGACACCGGTAGGCATCTCATACGACTTTGGCGGTCTCACGCTTGACCTTCGCCTCGATGCCGGCAGAACCAAGGTCATGAAGGACAAGGATTTCATCAACGCAAGCGGTCAACTGACCGTCGGTTACAAATTCGCCCTGAAATAAGAGCACACAGCACTTTCATCAACAATCCCCTGCCATCATTTTGGCAGGGGATTGTTCGTTGTGTCCCCAATGAGTGGATACTTTTCCATCCGAAAACCTGATTCCTTTAAGTTTGGATTTGTGTCAATTCTTGTTTTTCCTGATAGGAAAAGAAGTGTAGAGAAAAGTGGAACATTTTTTAATAATATTGGCATTTTTTTTAATATGACAAAACGAAAACAATCTTATCTTTGCAGCAGAAAGTAAAAGCATAATAGGCATAACCTCATTTTTTAATCAATAACCAACAATTATCAACTATTCGTTAATCGCTTCATGTTATGAAAAAATTTTTTACATTGCTCATGCTTTTTGCCATGTGCTCTCTCGGTGTCGTGGCACAGGAGTTGTTGCCGCTTGTAGGCAACTGGCGGTTCACCACAGCGGGAACACCATCAACTGACGGAAAGGTGTATTCCGGAGATGTCACCCTTACGGGACAGTGGGGCGACATGGGTGGTGCAGCCTGGGCCGGAGAGGTGGGAAAAGGTGGTAAGCACACCATCACCATCAAGGTAAGTGCTCCCCTGCCCGAGGGTTTTCAGTGGAAAGTCAATTATGTGGATGCCACTGATGACAATGCACAGTATGTGCCTTTCGAAGCCGGACAAACCGAGGTGTCGTTTGTCTTCGACAAAACCTACACTTTCCTCTCGCTTCAGTGGACCAAGTCGGAGTCGGTCACCATCCATGTAATAGGAGTGGAACGCACGCGTGAGGGTGAGGCTCCCCCTCTGAAGAGTCCCGAACTGTCGTTCTCATCCGCATCGGTGAGAATTCAACCAGGTGAGATGTTCACTGCGCCTGTGCTCAGCAACCCCCATGCCTTGCCTGTCACCTATTCCGCCACTGCCAGTCCTGTGGGATTTGTCGCTGTGGATGCCCAGGACGGAACCGTGACCCTTGCTGAGGGAGAGGGTACCGCCAAGGTCACTGCCACTTTTGACGGGAACGAGGAGTATGAGGCTGGCTCAGCCTCATATACCATCACTGTGCGCAAAAAGGTGGAGGGTGGCATACCTCTGGTGTATGACGTGGAGAACACTGGCGCCGACGTGTCGCCTGTGCTTCCCTCATTCAAGGAGGCACGAAAGATAGACCCGCTGCCCGACCCACTGGAGTGGTCAGATGGCAGCGGCAGGGTAAGCGATTTCTCCGATTGGGCACAGCGCCGCGGTGAGATTGCCAAGGAAATCCAGCACTATGAGATAGGCACCAAGCCTGTCGTCGACCCCTCTGCGGTGAAGGCTACGATGGATGGCAACACGCTCAAGGTGGATGTCACGGTGAATGGTCAGACACTGCAACTGAGCGCCACCATCACATATCCCAATAACGGAGAGGCACCCTACGCGCTGATGATCGGCACCAGCGGCATCTCATTGCCCTCGGCTGTCTATTCCTCAAGGCCCATCGCCACCATGACATTCTCTGAAAGCCAGGTCAACAATTACTCGCAGTTTGGAAGTCCGGCTGGACGTGGCAACTATGCCTTCGACAAACTCTATCCTAACCTGAAGGACAACGGTGCCTACAGCGAGTGGGCATGGGGATTGAGCCGTTTACTCGACGGACTGCAGCAGTTGGGACCTGACGTGACCAAGATTGACATGAGCCGCATCGGAGTGACAGGTTGCTCCTATGCCGGAAAGATGGCTCTCTTCTGCGGAGCATTCGACGAACGTGTCGCACTCACCATCGCACAGGAACCAGGCGGTGGCGGCGCTGCCGCATGGCGCTACTCACGCTGGTTGAACGCACAGCCCAATGCTGAGTCGGTGGAGGGTCTCGACAATACCGACTACAACTGGTTCAAACAGAGCCTGCGCGATACCTACAATGGCAAGAACGTGTCATATTTGCCACACGACCACCACGAACTGGCCGCCATGGTCTGCCCGCGGGCGCTCCTCATGCTGGGCAACCCCGACTTTGTGTGGCTCGCCGACCCCTCGGCATATGTCTCTATGAACGGCGCCATCAAGGTGTGGGAGCAGTTTGGCATCGAGGACCGTGTGGGGTACTCCATCGTACCAGGACACGGCCATTGCTCGCTGCCGCAGTCACAGTATCCGGAGGTAGAGGCTTTCATTGACAAATATCTCCTTGGCAAGGAGGATACCAACACCACCGTGCGCATCGCTCCTGCCAGTTACAAAAACATCGACCTCGACTGGTGGATGGGATGGTGGGGAAACGGTGCTCCCGGTGAGTTCGGTGCCGACCCCGTTGTCTATCAGGGTCCCGACCCTGGCACAGAGACGCTGCTGCCGCTGACCAACAACTGGGCAAGCCAAGTGACCGGAACCCCTGCTGAGAATGGGAAAATATATGCCGGAACAGTCAACTTTACAGGACAGTGGGGCGAGGTCGGCGGCCGCGACTGGGGCGCTGATGTCACTGAAGGCACCAAGCACGTCATCACCGTGCATACTGCACAACCCGCTCCCGACGGCATACAATGGAAGTTGGGATACAAGGATGAGTATGGTGAGCCTATCGGAGAGACCTATCCCGCCATCGAGGTAGAGGGCAACACCATCAAGATCACACTCACACAGAGTTATTGGTATCTCGCCGTGCAGCGCAAGAGCAACTCTGGCATCGCCCCAATGGAAATTCTCTCTGTGACCCGCGATGTCTATCTGACGGAGTTCACTCCATCCAGTCAGGACCTCGAGATACTCGTTGACCACGGGGCAGAGATTGAAGGCAAAGAAACAAGTCCCAACGGACTGCCCGCTACCGTGTCGCTGCCGGGCAATTGGGGTGATGTAAAACTATGGAGAGAGCCTTTCAGCATCAACGATTACCCGCGCTACCGCATCCAACTCGGACAGGCTCCGGGAGCAGAGGGAAGATTGCAGATGTTTCTGCGAAACAAAGCACAGGCAGATGCCTACGGAGGACACTATTATCCTTTCGCCGCCGACCAGACCGTGCTCGAGGGAACTTTCAACCCCTCAGACCTCGAAGATGACCTCACCGTGGTGCAGTTTGCCCTTCAGAACATGACGGGAGGAACCGTGACCACCGTTGTCAACGATGTCATCCTCTATACCCCAGACGGTGAGGAGAAGCACACCGAAGGACTGGTGGCCAACGGATGGAACCCTGCCACCATCACAGAGTTCGGAGCAGGTCCGGTCTATCAGGGAACGGTCAACTTCACCCGGCAGTATGCGTATGTGGGGGCTTACAGCGGAACCGTCGACACAGGCACCTATCACCACTATACCTTCTATACCGACGCACCCATCCCTGAGGGATTCCAGATGGTGACCGTCATCGGTGAGGATGCCCAGACAACACCTGTCACGGCAACGGATAATGAGTTTTCTTTCGACGTATTCAGTGACTATTCGTTCCTCGCCCTGCAATACATCGGTGAGGCTGCAGGAAACATACACTTCAACAGAATCACCCGTCAGGTGCTTGAGATCGATCCCACCGTCATCGAGAACATGGATGCCGACACATCGGCTCAGGTGGTGGGCACACAGGTGTTTACCCTCGCCGGACAGCCAGTGGGACACCTTGCCAAAGGGGTCAACATCCTCCGCGAGACACTCAGCAACGGAGCCGTGCGTACACGCAAAATAATGGTGAAGTGATGAACAAGTATATCTCTTTTATAGCCGGCATGCTCATGGGTATGCCGGCTATCGCCGACAATGTGACGTTCACCAGTTCCGACCTGCCCATCATCTTGATACAGACGCAGAAGGCCATCAATGCCGATGCTAAGGTGCCGGGCACCATGAAGGTCATCGATAATGGCGAGGGACAAGTCAACAATGTCGGCGACACGCCCACAGGATACGACGGTTTTGTGGGTATCAAGTGGAGGGGCAACAGTTCGCTCAGTTTCAATCAGAAGAAATACACCATCGAGATGTGGGATGAGCAGGGTAATGACACCACGGTCGCACTTCTCGGAATGCCCGAGGAGGCCGACTGGGTGCTGCTCGCACCCTACAATGACGTGTCGATGGTGCGCGATGTCTTCGCGTTCTATATGTGGAACGAGATGGGCCATTGGGGACCGCGCACGCGGATGTGTGAGGTGGTGGTCAATGGTGAGTACATGGGCGTCTATGCCCTCTGCGAAAGTATCAAGCGTGACAAGAACCGCGTGAATGTCAATAAACTGAAGCCAGAGGATGTCAGTGGGCGCGATCTCACTGGCGGATACATCGTGCGTATCGATGCCTATGACAACGAAGATGTCACTTTCAAGTCGAAGGTAAAGGGCATCCAGACCCAGCAGTGGGGATGGGGCTGGGGCGGAGGTTCTTCGGACGCCACCGTCACATGGACCATCTACTATCCCAAGAAAGCGGACCTGCAGGAGGCACAAAAGAAGTATATCCAGAGTTTTGTCGACACGGTGGAGTTGGCTATCCAAGCCGACAATTTCGCAGACCCGGAGGAGGGATATGCCAAATATATCGATGTAGGATCGTTTGTCGACTATTTCATCCACACCGAACTCAGTCTCAATGCTGACGGATTCAAGCGCAGTTCTTATTTCTATAAGGACAAGGACAAGAAAGATGGGACAAGAGGGAAATTCTTCGCAGGACCCGTATGGGACTTCAACCTGGCTTATGGCAACTGTAACTTCTGCAATGCCAACAAGGTGACATCTTGGGTGTATGAGGGATGCGAGACCAACCCCACACCGGTGATGTGGAAACGGTTACTGCAGGACAAGGCATTCTGCAATGCTGTGAAGTGCCGCTGGATCGAACTCAGGAAGACCGTCCTCAGCGAGGAGTCCATTGATGCCTTCCTCGACAGTTATGCCGCCTTGCTCGACCAGGCGAAGGACCGTCAGTTGAAGAAATACAAAGAAGTGCTCAAGTCCGGTGGAGGAAATGGCGGCTGGGGCTGGGGTGGCGGTGCCACCACTTACTTTGCTGCCTATCAGGTGTCGTCGTATGCCGAGGAGATTGCCACGGTGAAGAAATGGTTCCGCCAGCGTCTCAGTTTCCTTGACAAGAACTTGCCGGGAGAGGCCGAGAGCGATGGCATGGGACAGAATGTACAGTTTGTCAGACAGACAGAGTTCTATGATGTGGACATGAGGTTGAGAGGTGACTTGATATCGTTGGTCTCACCTCTCCCGTTGGCACGCGTCGACATCGTGGATGCCATGGGGACTCCGCTGCGGTCGCAACTTATCGGGGGGCATCATCATGCCTCTGTCTCCTTGCGCGGACTGAGCCCTGGCTACCGCATCCTCGTATGTTACACCACCGACGGGTCGATGGTCTCGCATGGATTTTTGGTGAAATGACAAAGGGGTGTGCCACGGCACACCCCTTTGTCGGACATATCGGTTTATTTTTTCAGAAGTTTATAGTATTCTGCGGCACCCAAGAGGAAACAGCCGAGGCCGTAGTCCTCGAAATCAGGCACTTTGGTATAGGTGACCGGTTGCCCTGCAGAGGGATCCTTGCCCGTGCCTTGCACATAGCCTAAGAATCCATCAGGATGGAGGCAGTCGCGCACCATCGCGTTCCAGGCGCGGTCGCAGGCTCCCTGGTATTTCTTCGCCTTGAGAATCTTGTGTGTGATGCCCCAACTCATGCCATAGAGGAAGAGGGCCGTGCCAGTGAGTTCCTTTCCCCCATATGTCACCGGTGACACCAGCGAGGGGTTCCACAGACCGTCCTCACGCTGGCATTTCAGCAATGCCTCACTCATGAGGATGAAATCCTTTTTCAGCCGCTTGTAGTATTTGTCCTTCGGACCGATGTCACTCATCACCCTGACGAGGGCGGCATACACCCATCCGCTGCCGCGGCTCCAGTAGCAGTTCTGACCGTCGCTCTCCTTGTAGGGCGGCACATAGTCGGCATCGCGCCACCACAGTCCCTCAGCGGTATTGAACAGTCCGCCGCCGCAGGTGTCTCGGCTCCATGTGTACATCTTCATCGCATGGTCGAGGTAGCGCCGCTCGCCCGTAGCCTTGTAGAAATGGCTGTAGACAGGCATGGCCATCTGGATGGCATCGATCCAAGTCCAGTAGCCCAGTTTTCCGGTAGCCATCTGCAGGTCGAGGTTCTCGCGCACATGGGCGATCATGCGCTCCTCATGCGTCATCATATACCGTTCGAGATAGGTCTGCGCACAGCACTGGTCATCGGCATCAGTGGTCTTCACACCGTTGCGCGGTGTCCACTCGTGGAAGTTGGCCCAGCGGTCGGTGTAGTCGATATATGCAGGATTCTTGTCCAGTTCATAAAGTGCCATGAGGCCTTCGTAATACACTGCGCGTGTCCACAGACTGCTCGGGCGGATGCGCTTCACATTCGTCGGCACAGTGGGGTCGGCATACTTCGTCATGAAATACTTGTTGGCAAGTTGGGCGGCAGCCAGCACGTCGCCGGTGCTCGCTTGCTGGGCGGTGGCACCTGTTGTGATCAGGGCCATAACCATGAGGAGAATGAATTTTTTCATAGGTACAGCAAGTTTGATGAGGCAAAGTTGGGCATAAAAACAGAATTACACCATGATAAAACATCCATTTTATTGGTAATTTTGTGTAAAAACGCTATTTTTGCACACCAACCTATCTGAAAGCATGAAGAAAATACTACTTGCCATGATTCTCTGCCTCATGGTGGCGGACTCATGGAGCCAGATACCACTCAAGTCGCATACTCTTGACACCGACGACGGACTGCCCAGCAACTACATCATCAATATGGTGCAAGATCCGCAGGGATATGTGTGGATGGCCACTTCCGACGGACTGTGCCGGTATGACGGATATTCCTTCGACATCCACAAACACGACAGTGAGGGCAACGACTCACTGTTGCTGAGCAACCGGGTGAGGGAACTCCACCAGAACCCCAACGGACTGCTCTTCGTTCGCCTGCAGGGTGAGCAATACAGTTGTTATGACACCAACCGCAGACGATTCGTGCCTTTTATCCCCGATGGGAAGAACCACAAGAACTACTGCGACTGTGCCTTCATGCCCGACAGCACCACCTGGCTATGGTATGACTACAGCGGATGTATCGAGGTGACCTACCGCGACGGCATGGTGAGCAGCCGTGAGTATAACAAGGAGAATGGACTGTTGCGCTCCAACAACGTGCGGTTTGTGGAGGCCGACAGCCGTGGGCGCGTTTGGGTAGGCACCCAGGAGGGACTATACCTCAAGCGTGACGGACAACTGAGGCTGGTGGATGGAAAGACAGGATATCTCGGGATGGCGCAATTGCAGGGAGTCACATATTTCATCACGACAGACCACCGCGTCATGCATGCTGCCGACGACACTACGCTGAAAGAAGACGTGCGTGAGTGGCCCGGATGGACTGCCGGCAATCACCTGCGTGGACTTGTGCCGCTCAATGACCAACTGCTCGTCATCACCGACCACACCACCTACACCTATGCCACACAGAGCCGGCAGGTGGGCATCGGCGGCGTGCAGATACCTGGAGGTACGGTTTACCGCGATAACACCGGACGATATTATGTCATGGACCGATCGGTGGTCATCCGTTACTTCGACACCCAGAGGGGTGAGACCTACACCTTCCCCGTCCTCGACGGGAGGTTGCTCAGCAAGAGGGGTGTCAATCCGTGCAGTGTGCTCACCGACCGCGAAGGCAATATCTGGATATCCACGCTCGGCAACGGACTGTTCATCTTCGACCCCAACACACACACGCTCGAGCACCACTCGCCCAGGATGAGCGGGAGGTCTTCCATACAGTCAGACTATCTCTACGGCATGATGGCCGACCGGTCGGGCAACATCTGGGTATCACAGGAGAACATGGGCATCAGCGTGGTCACTGCCATGCCGAAAAGCGTGAGAAGACTCACCGCCACCAACAGCCTCTCGCCCGACTATGCCAACCTCTTCAGGTCGCTGCACCAAACGGCTGACGGGAGGGTGTGGGCTGGCAACTTCACTGGTGGTTCGTTCATGCTCGGAAACGGGATGCTGCAGCCCGCCCAACTGGGCATCAACGACGACCTTCTGTCCATCTGCATCGACAGCAGGGGCCACCGATGGGTGGGGACGCGCAGCAGCGGAGTCTATGTGGATGGGCGCCAATATGCCAATATCTCGGGCGACTCCACTTCGCTTGCCCGAGGCAAGGTGTTCGATATCCTTTGCGACAGGAAAGACCGTGTGTGGGTGGGGGTGAATACGGGAGCATTGTGTCTCGCCCTCCCGCAGACTGACGGGTCCTACCGCTTCCGGCGCTTCATCGAAAACCAACCGCTCATGTGCAACATCACCGCGCTCATCCAGACCAAGACTGGGCATATCTTTGCGGGATGCGGCAACGGCATCATCGTCTTCGACCCTGAGAAACTCATCAAAGACCCTAAGGCTTTCCATTACTACACGGCAGCCAACAGCAGTTTGGGATATTTCGAGATACGCGACCTTTTTGAGGACAAGGAGGGGGTGGTGTGGCTCGCTTCGGCCGGTGGAGGACTATACCGTGTGGGCAATCCCTCCGAGGTCGATCACCTCACCTTTGAGTGCTTCACCACCGACCAGGGACTGGCGGACAACACGGTGAACAGCATCGTGGCCGACAAGAAGGGACAACTGTGGATAGGCACACATTACGGTCTGTCGAGACTCAACACCCAGTCGATGCGTTTCACAACATATTACCTCTCCGCCGACAAACTGGGTGATGTGTACAGCGAGAATGCGTCGTGCATGCTGGCGGACGGAACCCTTGTGCTCGGCACCAACAATGGTGTGGTGTGCTTCAACCCCGATGAGGTACAGCCCCATCGGGTGGGCGACAGCCATCTCGCCATCACCAGCCTGCTGGTCAACGGCACTCCTTATCGGGAGGGGAACCCTGAGGAGAGGCTCCGGCTGTCCCACCGGCAGAACTCGCTCACCTTCCGCTTTTCCGACCTTGATTTCGGCTATCCTCACAACACGGAGTATGTCTATTGGCTGGAGGGGGCCGACAGGGGGTGGAGCCAACCGACACGGCAGAATGAGGCGGTGTACAAGGACCTGCAACCAGGCTCATACATCTTCCATGTACGCCGGTCGGATGACCAGAAGGAGGTGACGATGAGGGTGGTTATCCGGCAGCCGTGGTGGAACACCTGGTGGGCTTGGCTCATCTACCTGCTCCTCTTCGGCGTGCTGGCATGGTATGTCATCCGCCTGCTGCTCATCACCTATTCCATGCGCAACCGCATCAGGATGGACAAGGAGATATCCGACTTCAAGCACCGGTTCTTCATGGACGTGAGCCATGAGTTCCGCACTCCCCTCACACTCATACAGGGGTCGATGGAGCGCATCAGGAAGGCGGGCGACCTGCCGGCTGCCATCCGGCAGCCTATTGCCAACATGGGGCGCAGCACCGACCGCCTCAAGCGGTTGGTCAACCAACTGCTGGAGTTTGACAAGCAGCAGCACGGCAAACTATCACTGCGCTTGCAGCAGACTGATGTAGTGAAGTTGCTGAGGGACATCACGATGGGATTCAATGACATGGCGTACAACAAGGAGATGAACCTTCAGTTTGTGCCTTTCGCCAAGCACGAGGAGATGTATGTGGACAGGAGTTACCTTGACAAGATTGTGTACAACCTGCTTAGCAACGCGATGAAGTACACACCGCGCAAGGGTGATGTCACCGTGAGGGTGAAGAAGGAGGACGACCATCTGGTGGTGCGTGTGGAAGATTCCGGTATCGGCGTGCCGAAGGAGAAGCAGCCACAGTTGTTCACACGTTTCATGCAGACCAATGTGGTGGCTGACAGCATGGGTATCGGATTGCATTTCACGGCGCAACTCGTAAAAGCACACCACGGCACCATCCACTACGAGGAAAACCCGCAGGGAGGAAGCGTGTTCGTTGTTGCTATACCAGTCTCTACCGAGGGTTATCAGCCTGAGGACTTTATGGAGGGCAGCAGCCTGGAGGAGGAGATGCCTCACGACGACAGGCAGCACAACTACCGGGAGGTGGTTTCTGAACCTCTCAACGACCGGACGGTGCTCATCGTGGAGGATGACGAGGATGTGAGGGACTACCTCAGAGGCGAGATGGCGGCTTATTTCAATGTTGTCACTGCGCAGGATGGGGCAGAGGCTCTTACCCTCATCCGTGAGGGGAAGACGGTGGATCTTGTGGTAAGCGACATCCGCATGCCTGTGATGGACGGCATCGAACTCCTCAAGCATGTCAGGGCTGACGACGACCTGTTCGACATTCCCTTCATCCTGCTCTCTGCCATCACCACCATAGAAAAGCAGTTGGAGGGTGTCCGTTTCGGAGCCGATGCCTACATCGCCAAGCCTTTCAGTCCCGCTCTGCTCATCGGCAAGAGCATCTCGCTCATCCAGCAGAGAGAACGGTTGAGGGCTGCCTATGAAAAAGACAGGGATGACAAAGCGGACGTGCGAGAGGGGGAGACGGCCACCACGGCGCCTTCTGCCTCTGCCTCCTCTGGCGAGGCGCCGCTGCTTACCAGTGAGCGTGACAGGAAGTTCCGCGATATCGTTGACATGAAAATAGCGCATGATATGGGCAATCCCGACTTCATGGTGGATGACCTGGTGCAGAGCACCGGTTATGGCCGCTCGCAGTTCTACAGCAAAATGTTGGAGGTGACGGGAAAGACACCCAAGGACTATATCCGCATGAAGCGTATGACGCGGGCGGCAGAACTGTTGCGCAGCGGAGAGATGATTACCGTGGCAGAGGTGGCATACAAAGTGGGATTCTCCGACTCGCTCTACTTCAGCCGCTGTTTCAAGCAGTATTTCGGCGTCACTCCTTCGAAATATCAGAAAGGATAGTTAAAGGAGATTGGATATCTGTTTTTTGAGGAGTGTGGGAGTATAGGAGTTTAAGAGATTAGACAAATGATTTGTATGTTGCGGCGGACGCGATACATCGCGTCCCTACATTCAGGAGTAATCATAATTCTTAATCCTTAATTCTTAATCCTTAATTAAGAAAAAAAACGGCGGCTGTCTGTCACAGATAGCCGCCGTGGTCTTTTTACCTAAAAACCTAATACATTACTAAGTAGAATAACCTATCTGATAAATTAATATCCAGGATTCTGCCAAGCCCTCTTCTGCTCATCGGACAGGTTGGTGCCGTCCTCATTCTGCAGGATGTCGATGAAGGCTTGTGGGATGGGCCTCAACTCATGCTTGTTGGCTGTGATGTTGGGCGCTGCCTCGGGGTTGAATGCCTTGGCACGCTTGATGAGCAGGCCGGCGCGGGAAAGTTCCTCCCAGCGGTTCCACTCACCGAGCAACTCACGGGTGCGCTCGTTGAAGACGAAGTTGAGCATGCGGTCGTAGTCGGAGGTGCAGCCCAGGGTGGCGAGCACGGCTTCGTCCTCAGCAGGCAACTTGGTGTAACTGGCAATCTGCAGGTTGGAGGCTTCTGTGGTGCGCTCGATGCCCGTTGACAGGTAGTAGGAACTCTTCCAGGGGTTGGACACCTCCCACACCTTTTGGTTGGTCATCTTGGTGTTGGTCTCGTTGACGCAGGCACTGGTGGCACCGTTGGTGGAGTTGTTGGTGAAGGCAATCGAACCATCGACATAGTACTCACGGTTCTCGCCGTTCTTCCACTGTCCGCGGGCACGCAACTGGTTGATGGTGCTGATGGCCTCCTGATAGTTGCCCAGACGTACCTGAGCCTCAGCCTTGACGAGATAGGTCTCGCCGGAGCGTGCCATGATCACGTCGCGGTGGGCGTCGCCCTTCTCTGCCGTACGTGAGCCGTCGGTGCATTTGTTGATGCCGCAGAACACGTTGCTGGTAGCGGTGTTGCCGCTCACGCCATAGTTGTAGAGGGCATATTTGCCGCCGAGGTAGACGGGGAACACATTGGGAACCCACTTGCCGGTCTCGGGATGCACGAAGGTATGGGCTTGAGCGCCACGGCCGAAGGTTCCGTAGGTGGACTCGTCCTGGAAGCGGGGGTCATCCTTCTTGTTGAGGATGAACACGATGCCGTAGTCGCCGATGTTGGGCACGGCGTCAACAGAGATGCCGTTGGTCTCGGCCACCTTGTCGGGGTCATAGACAGACACTTCCTTGCCATCAGCATTCTTCACCTTCTTCATCGTGGGGATGTTGTTCAGTCCGTAGACGGTCTTGAAGGTCTTCCACATACGGGCATCGTTCACGTTGTCGAAGATGGCGTAGGTGTACTCCGTCGGACGGCAGCGCTGGAAGTCCATCTCGCCGATGAACTGACCGCGCCTCACCCATGAGCCGGAGAAGTTGGAGAACTGCGGGCCAAAGTAGTTGTAGGTGCGGTTGCCGAAGCGTCCCTGGGTGGAGGTGGCATCGTTGTGCTCGGCGCACATGAGCACTTCCTTGGAACCCTCGATGGCGCAGTCGACACCGGTCCAGTTGGCATAGAGGTTGGCATAGTCGGCCTCCAGCGGGCATGCCTCGATCACCTCGTTGCAGAGGGCGATGACACGGTTCAGGTCGGTGGCTTTGTCATACTTGCCGTTCCAACTGGCGCAGCGCTCGCTCTGACGGAAGAGGAGAGCCTTGGCGAGGAAGTGGGCTGCGGTGTATTTCGTCCATGTGCCGTTGCCGCGCCACTTGTCGGTGCGCAGGTTGTTGTAGGCATTCTCGAAGTCGGAGATGACCAGGTTGAGGGTCTCTTCCTCGGAGGCACGGGTGTAGTTCTTGCTGACACCAGAGGCGGGCTCGGTCTGCAGCACCACGCCGCCATACTGAGCGAAGAGACGGTAGTAGTTGTAGCCACGGAGGAAATAGGCCTCGCCCATGGCGCTCTTGCGTGAGGTCTCATCTTTCACCTGCTCAGCGCGGGCAATCACGAGGTTGGCGGTGGAGATGCCGTAGTACATCTGGTTCCAGAGTCCCGACACAGGCGGGCAGTTCTTGTTGGCGGCACCTATGGCTGGTGTGCAGTCGAGGGGCTGCAGACGGTTGTCGTAGGTGTTCCATGGCTCCGAGGTGAGGTCGGCGCCGTTGGTGAACTCATCGCATCCGTAGAGGGTGATGCCGTAGGCCCACTCATAGCCAAAATGCCATCGGATGTTGCCGTAGAGGCCGGCTGCCATGGAGAGCGCGCCTTCCTCGGTCTTCAGCAGGTCCTCGGAGAGAAGGTGTCCGCCGTTCTCCTCAAGAAAACTGTCTGTGCATGAGGTGGAACCGGCAGCAATCAGCACGGCGACCACACAATTGGTGATTTTATTGATATATTTCATGATTGTTTCCTTTCTTGGGTTGTTTTCGACTGTTGATGGTAGGATTCTTCTCATTGTTAGAAGTCAAGTTGAAGTCCGACGGTAAAGCCTCTGTTGAAGTAGGTGGCTCCGGTGTCGAGGTCCATGAAGTCCACTGAAGAATAGAGCATGCCGAGGTTGCGGCCCTGGACGTAGAACTTGGCACCTTGGATGCCGATCTTCTTGCAGGAGGCTTTGTTGAGGCGATAGCCAAGAGAGAGGTTGCGGATCTTGATGAACGATGCGTCCTTGAATCCGAGGAGACTGGAGTAGGAGTCGCCGCCAGCGGTGCTGTAGACGGGCTTCTGCCACTCGGCTCCGGTGTTGTCGGGTGTCCAGTAGTCGATCTCGCGCTGTGCGTACATACCGAACTGGCCTTCACCGCCTGTGCTGATCATGTACTTGAAGCGTCCGAAGAGGTCGAGCGTGAGTTCCAGACCCTTCCATGAGAAGGTGTTGCTCCAGCCGAGTGTCCAGCGGGGATTGCGGTTGCCGAGGATGACACGGTCTTCCTCGTTGATCTTGTAGTTGCCGTCCTGATCGACAGGTTTGACACTACCTACGGTGAACTTATGGCCGTTCTCGTTGAACTTCGCCATCTCGGCGGCGTCGCTATCCTGCCAGATACCGTCGTTCTGATAGCCGTAGAAGACAGCGATGCTTTCGCCGATGAACCAACTGTTGGCGATGTCGTCTTCCTTGCCATTGGCGAGTTCCACGATCTCATCCTTCTGGTAAGCGGCGTTGATGGTGCTGCTCCATTCGAAGTCGGCCACGCGGACTGGGATGACGTTGAGGGTGAGGTCGAAACCTTTGTTCTTCGTCGAACCGATGTTGTCCATCATGGCGGGATAACCGGTGAGTGAGGGCAGTGACTGCCTCAGGAGCAGGTCCTTTGTTTTGGAGGTGTAGAGGTCGAGGCTACCGTTGATGCGTCCGCGCAGGAAACTGAAGTCGATACCGAGGTTGTACTGTGTGGTCTTCTCCCATCCGAGGCTCTTGTTGGCGAGCATGGTCTGACTGTTGGTGTAGTAAGGCTCATTGGTGATGAGGATACGCTCGTTGCCGGTGCTGAACGGCATGTAGAACGACTGGATGGTGCCAAGGGTGCCGTAGGCGCTCACGGAGGAGTTACCGGTGGTACCAACACCGAAGCGCAACTTCAGTTGGTCGAGCCAGTTCACATCCTTGAGGAAATTTTCCTGCTCCATGCGCCAGCCGATGGCCATTGAGGGGAAGAAGCACCACTTGTTGCCTTCTGCCAGTACGGAGGCTCCGTCATAACGTCCGGAGACGGTGAGCAGGTAGCGGTCCTTGAATGCATAGTTGAAGCGGGCCATGTAGGAGAGCAGGGTGTTTTGTGAGAAACCTGTGCTCATGCTGGCCTTGTTGTCGGTATTGGTCACGTCTATATCGCCGAGGTTGTTCCAGAGGAACGAGGGCATGTAGATGCGCTCGGCGCTCATGCCGCTGCTCTCTGCGTTATATTTGGTGGCACTGTGAAGGAGGGTCACACCCACGGTGTGGTCGCCAAAAATGCGGTTGTAGAGCAGCATGTTGTCAAGAGTCCATGTGAAATGGCGGTTGTCGTTGCGACGGGCGAAGTTGTTGCTGCCCTTGCGGGTGGCGGAACTGGCGTCGAGGAACATGCCGGTGCGTGAGTAGCGGAAATCGGGACCAAACTGCATCTTGTACATCAGACCCTGCAGTGGCTCGATGATCTTGCCGAAGTCGATCTGACCGTAGAAACTGCCCATGGCGCGGAAGTATTCACGGTTATCGCTCGATTTCTTCCACTCGTCCATGACGGTGTAGGCATTGACCACACTACCGCCGGGCTGGTCGATGATGTCGCCTGCGTCTGTATAAGGTACGGTGTAGTGGGGCAGGGCCTTGGCTGCGCTGTAGATGTCAACGGGACCGGAAGAGGTGCCCACCTGACCTGTGCGGGAGTAACCGTATTTCTGCTTGCTCCATGAGGCGTTGATCGAACCTCCGAGTTTGAACCACTTGGTGGCTTGGATGTCGGTGGTGATGGCTACGTTGTAGCGCTTGTATTGCTGACCTTTCTGGGTACCTTGGTTGTCGAGGTAGCCGAAGGAGAACGAACTTTGGATGTCTTTCGTTCCGCCTGCACCACGGATATTGTGCTCCTGGGTGATGCCTGTCTGGGTGACGAAGCCTTCCCAGTCGGTGTCGCTGACGAGTGAACCGTTCCATGAGCCGTTGGCCCAACCTTTGTTCACATTGGCCAGAGCGGCGTCATCACCGGAGAAATAGTCTTGGTCGAGTTTTTGGTCGGGCTGGTCGCCGCGGGGATAGAGTTCGGGATTGGAGTTGTGGTAAGCCCAGCGGCGCCAGGTGATGTAGTCGGAGGCACTGAAGGCAGGGCTCTTGTCGACCAACTTCTCGAAGGTCACGCTGCCGGAATAGGTGAGTTGCATCTTGCCTTCCTTGCCACGCTTGGTGGTGATGAGCACCACACCGTTGGCACCACGGCTACCGTAGATGGCTGTTGAGGAGGCATCCTTCAAGATGTCGATGGCCTCGATGTCGCGGGGGTTGAGGTTGTCGATGCCGTCGCTCACGGGGATACCGTCGACAACATAGAGCGGGGAGTTGGAGGCATTGATGGAGCGGCTACCGCGGATGAGGATGCTGCCCACCGTACCGGGACGCTCACTCGTGGTGATGTCGACACCGGCTGCCTTGCCCTGGAGGGCCTCAAAGGCATTGCTCACAGGACGGCTGTTGAGTTGCTCCTCGTTGACGCGGGTGAGGGCGCCGGTCACATCGCTCTTGCGCTGGATGCCGTAACCCACCACCACTACTTCGTCCAGAAGAGCATTGTCTTCCTTGAGCACGATGTTGTGGGTGGACTGACCTGCCACCTTCACGTTCTGGGTGAGATAACCCACATAACTGAACGTCAGCGTGGCATTGGCGGGTGCCTCAAGAGAGTACTTGCCGTCGAAGTCGGTGATGGCTCCTACGTTGGCACCATTTTCAACAACGGTCACACCGATGAGCGGCTCGCCTGACTCATCGGTCACCGTGCCTGTCACTTTCTGCTTCTGCGCACCTTGCGCAAACACTGTCTGCTGAATGCCGAAAAGCATGCCCAGACAGATGGAAAGCATCAAAAAAATGTGTTTCTTTGACATAGGGTTTTAGTTAGGTGATTGATTATTTTGTGAAAATTTGGTTTTCTACTTTTATTATATTGCGAGGATTTCTTCGGCTTGTAGTTGTGTCATATGTCGGTTTCCTATAGGAAATAGGCTTTTCCTGTGTTTCTTCGGTGTGGCATTTCGATTTCTTCGGTGGCAAAATTAGATATTATGCGACTTCTCTACCATGTAAAAACGTACAATTTGCATTGAAAAACGTACAATAGAGGGTTTGGTTGTTTCATTGTTTGGGTTTTTAGTCTTGCAAGAATGGCAGTGTGAGGGTAGGGACGCGATGTATCGCGTCCGTTAGGATGTTTTTGGACCAGTAAGCGGGAGGATTTAAGTGAAGAGTAAAAGTATCACTGCATCAAATCAATTATAAATTCAACATAAAGACACAGAGGAAAAGAAAAATCTCTGTACCTTTGTGTCTCTGTGTTGATATTATTGTTTAAGGCTTCATTTTGCATGGTGTTCAATTCGCACCTCGGGCAAGAAAGCAAAAAATACTAATTTTGCTTTGCTTTCCGCTCGGTTTGCACTATCTTTGTCACCAGAAATCAAAAACCGTCTAATTATGGAAATCATCAACTTAAGCGACAACAACTCCATCATCAACCAGTATTTGGCTGAGATTCGTGACAAGGATTATCAGAAGAGCCGCTTGCTCTTCCGTAACAACATCATGCGCATCGGCGAGATGATGGCTTACGAAATCTCCAAAACATTGAATTACGAGAAGCGCGATGTGGCTACACCACTGGGTATAGCCAAAGTGAGTGTACCTACCGACAAGATCGTGCTGGCCACCATCTTCCGCGCCGGACTACCGTTCCACACGGGATTCCTCAATGTGTTCGACCATGCAGGCAATGCCTTTGTCAGTGCTTACAGGGAGTATGTCGATGAGGAGCATCACAAGGTGGGCATCCACGTGGAATATCTCGCCACACCGAGCATCGATGAGAAAAACCTCATCATCGCCGACCCGATGCTGGCAACGGGTGGGAGCATGGAACTGGGCTACCAGGCATTTTTGTCAAAAGGCACACCGAAGCGCATCCATGTATGCTGTGTCATCGCTACGCCAGAGGGCATCGAACATATCCGCCGCACCATGCCCGATGAGAAGACCACCATCTGGTGTGCTGCCATCGATCCGGGTATGAACGAGCACAAGTATATCGTGCCGGGATTCGGTGATGCCGGCGACCTTTGCTTCGGCGACAAACTGTAGGCTCAGTCGAGATGGAACACCTCCCGTATCGGGATGCTCACGGGAGAGTTGTCGGGATTCACTTCCATGATGTCGGCCATCATGTCCCACCATTTCTGTGTGATGGGATCCACGTCGCTTGTGTCCTGACTGTTGGTGTCGCTGGTGCATTCCTGATAGCCGAAGAGGATGTTGGTGTCCTTGTCCCAATAAATGCTGTAGTTGCACACACCGGCATCCTTAATCATTTTCACCAGTTCTGGCCAAATGGCGGCATGGCGCCGGGCATACTCTTCCTCACATCCAGGCTTGAGGAACATCTTGAAGGCAAATCGTTTCATAAGCAGTGCTGTTGGTCAATGAGACCTCAAAGGTACGATTAAAAGAGTGAAAAGCAAAATATAATTTGGTTTTTTAGATAATTCTCACTACCTTTGCAGCCACGTTGGTTCCATAGTTCAATGGATAGAATAAGTCTCTCCTAAAGATTAGATCCGGGTTCGATTCCCGGTGGAACTACGATATGTATTGATTTTCAGTAATTTACGTAGATTACACACACTTTCCGCACACTTTCATTTAATCATACAAAACCGCTACTCTTTACAGGATAGCGGCCAAAAAGGTTGTTTGTTTCATATCATATTTTTGGGAAGGCTGTCCCAGCAAATGTTTAGGTGTCCTAGGCTCACAAAGCAGTTACGTAATAAACACCATTACACACCTCCACGGCCTCCTTGGATGCCCCACAGCCTCGCCGGAGGTCACGGATGGGGTCGATCACACTGCCTTTATTGGTTGTAAATTTATGTAATTTGCCCAAAAATGGTTATTTTTGCACGTGAAATTGTACATAATAAGAAACATGAAGAAAGTACTATACACCCGTGGAGAGATGATAGAGGCAGGACTGATACATACCAGCGAGTTGACTGTGACGGAGGCCGTGACAGCCATCGATGTCGGCTCCGGCGACATGCCGGTGCTCGCCACCCCGATGATGATGGCGCTGATGGAGAACGCCGCCATGCTCGCCGTCAGGGAACACTTGCCGGAAGGCTGCACCACCGTGGGCGGACATATCGAGTCATCGCATCTTCGCCCTTCCAGAATCGGCGATGTCATCACCGCCGTGGCGGAGGTGACCAGGGTGGATGGCAAGAAAATCTTCTTCAAGGTGGCTGCCTACTGCGGGGAAACCCTGCTCGGAGAGGGCACGCACCTGCGGTTCATCGTAGACAGAAAAAAATTCCTGGAAAAACTCAACTCTTAAAACAATTGCTTATGAACTTATTGGAACTGGTGAAGAACCGCTACAGTTGCAGGGACTATCAGTCCTGCGACGTGGAGCAAGAGAAAATCGACTACATCATGGAATGCGTGCGCTACGCCCCGTCGGCGGTCAACAAGCAGCCATGGAGATTCCACATCGTCCGCAGCGATGATGAAAAGGCTAAGATGCAGCAGTGCTATGCCCGTGAGTGGTTCAAGACGGCGCCGCTCTACATCATCGCCTCCGTACTGCACGACGAGGAATGGGTGAGGGCCGACGGCAAGCACCACGGCGACATCGACATCGCCATAGCAGTGGAGCATCTCTGCCTGGCTGCCACGGAGCAGGGGCTGGCCACCTGTTGGGTGTGCAACTTCGACTCAGCACTGTGCAAGGAACTCTTCGACCTGCCTGAATCCGAAGAGCCCGCCGTTCTCATCCCACTGGGCTATGCTGCCGACGAGCCCAAGGAGAAGAAACGCAAGGAGATGAAGGACATCGTCTGCTGAGACTCCCAGGCACATGCACCCCAAAGAAATCCAAGAAAAGATGACAGAAGACCAAAGAAAACGAACATAACTAATCCCAATCCCCATACAACAATGAAAAAGCACTTGCTTGTCATCGCGGCTTTCTGTCTGGCCATAGTCGCATGCACATCCTCTGTAAAAAGCAACAAGAACAACACTTTGGCAACCGCCAAAGAAGAGACAGAGACTCAGGAAACGGAAAGGGCAGGCGCCCTGCTGCCGAGGAAAGACTCCCTGACCTTGGTGAATTTGTATAAAAACTACGAGAAAGATGTCTCTGACTTCTGCGAGAAAGCAAGAACCATGGATATGAATAACGAGGATTATGATCGTCAATTGGAAAAGATGAAGACAGACCTCGAGACATCGCTGAACAGTAACCCACATTATGCCCCTGTCGTGGAATTGAGGAACCTCCTAATCGCCTATCGGGCAGAAATGCTGAAAGACGAAGAAAGGAAATATGATGTGGATCTAAAATTGGATGAGGATATGCCTGAGGAGTTCGTATCACACGAAAAGGAAATGTATTTCCAGAAAAGATGGGATGAGAAATTGGTGAAACTCCTGCAAGATCATCCTGGCTTTTTGGAGTGTCCATCCTATATGTTTGAAGAAGCGCTTGACATGGGTGTCGAAGTGGTCACTTCCACCGATGGGCGTATCAGATACTATAGTTACATCACTGGCGAGTGGAGAAGATTGGTAAGCGTCACTTGCATCCGGCAATATCGCACAGACAAAGGCCGGACAATGGCATCATTGGTTGAAAACACACCTACCTGGGGATTTGTGGATGAAGTCCATACACTAATCGTGAACGGGAAAACCGTCTATCTGCTGAGAAGAACCCATAACGAGGGTTGTTTTTACATCACCTACTATGGCGAGTCAATAGAGGGAGAAATAATCACCCATCCCGTCATTTTCGACACAGAAGAAAACAAAAATCCCTATGTGTTATACAACTTGGATGGTCCCCAAAAAGACTGGGTGACCAAATATGACGAGAAGACCAAAACCATTTACATGCGTGTGACCAGCAAGGATGACAGATATTACCTCAGCAATGCCTATGTGACCTACACCTTCGATGGTAAGAAATTCAGACTTTCCGGCCAGCGCAAAGATTAATACAGGCCACAAATCAATGCTCCCGCTGAAAATACTGTTTTCATATTGAACAAGATAAAAGGGACAGATAAGTGAGAAATCAAGTTCAATTATCGGTCATTGTCACCTGTGCTATCTTCCGGCGCACATCCTTCAGCACTTCAAAACTATATCAGACCTTATTTCTTTTCCTCCAGATATTGAGCAAAAATTCTTGCGGCGCTTTCCACTTTGGCGGCGCAGGGACGTTCTTTGTAGTATTCCGCCGTGCGCTCCGATGCCACATACTGACCTGCTGGCACAGGACCTTTCAGTCCGAGGAGTTCGGCGCAGATCAGAGAACCGTTGTCGGCCTTTGACTTGGCCAACAGTTCCTGCACCACTTTGTAGCACGCCGACTTGCCTATTCGGTCGCTGCCCTCGGTCTGACCGCAGTCGAGGCCCACAAGGATCACAATGCCCGAAACAGCCCCACACATCATCCGCAGCCTGCCCACACCACCGCCAAATCCGGCAGCGATGCGCTTGGCCATGGTATCGTCAAGTCCATAGATGTCGGCGAAGGCGGCCACCACACTCTGACAGCAGCCATAGCCTTGCATAAAATTATCTACCGCACGGTTCACACGTTCTTCCAGTTCTTTTCTCATGACTATATTAGGAGTTTAGGAGTTTGGGAGTTTAGGAGTTTAGGAGTTTAGGAGTTTAGGAGTTTAGACATTACTCTTGCTTTCAGGAGTTGCTTGAATGGCTGAGGTGCAGCCTTAATTTTCAATTTTCAATTTTCAATTTTCAATTTTTTTTAAGTTCCTCGGGTGGTGACAGAGGATTTGCTGACGGAGAGTGGTCATGTCGATGTGGGTGTAGATCTCGGTGGTGCCGATGCTCTCATGACCCAGCATCGCCTGGATGGCACGCAGGTCGGCACCTCCCTCGAGTAGAGCCGTGGCGAAGGAGTGGCGCAGTGTGTGGGGACTCACCGTCTTCTCAATCCCCGCCTCGAGGGCTGTCTGCTTGATCATGATCAGAATCATGGTGCGCGTGAGATGAGCACCTCGGCGATTGAGAAACACATAGTCCTCCTCACCCGACTTGATGTCCATGTGACAGCGGTCGTCAAACCAATAGCCTAATTCGGTGACCGCTTTTTGGGAGATGGGCACCAGTCGCTCCTTGCTGCCTTTTCCCATCACGCGCACATACCCCTCGTCGAGATACAGCGATGAGAGGCGCAGCGTGACCAGTTCGGTGACACGTAGTCCGCAACTGAAGAGCACTTCAATGATGGCACGGTTGCGGTGCCCTTCCCATTTCGTCAGGTCGATGGCTGCCTCCATCCGGTCTACTTCCTCGGTGGTGAGCACCTCTGGCAGGTGGTCGCCCAGTTGGGGCGATTCCAACAGTTCGGTGGGGTCTTCCTCCATCCTCCCATCCAGGTACATGAAGCGGTAGAATGACCTCACGCCGCTGAGGATGCGGCATTGCGAGCGTGGACCGATGCCGATGTCGTGAAGTCCGGCGGCAAAGTGGCGCAGGTCGTCAAGTGTGGCCTCCGAAGGCTGGATGCCGGCACCTTCCAGATAAGTGAGCAACTTATGCAGGTCGCGAAGATAGGCATCCACCGTGTTGGGGGAGAAATTGCGCTGCAATTTCAGATAACGGCGGTAGGCGGTCACAATATTTGGACTGTTTTTCTTGTCTGACTGCATGTTTTTTTTTAATTTTGCGGCACTATTGCGGCACAGGGACAAAGTTACGAAAAAATGAGTAACTTGTCGCCGTTCAAATTGATATTATTTAGGTTTTTCAAGTTGAGAGGAGTTCGGAAGTTGATGTGTATAGCATTCGGCTTAACTACTTAACTACTTGGAGTAACTCTTCAGCGAATATGTTTTAGAGTGCCCTAACGGGCAGAAATGACAAAAAAATGAATAAAAAAATAGTAAAATAATAATTTTCTTACGATTTTCTTAAAAATTTTCTTAAGATTTCTCGCCGTAGGCGACCCTTTTTACTATTTGCTGAATAAATTCTACTTGGAAGTTGAACATAAATGAAATTAGATGTCAAAATGAGAATAGAAATCATCAACGGTCCCAATCTCAACCTGCTCGGCATGCGTGAGCCAGGCATCTATGGCAGTGAGTCGATGGAGACTTGCCTGTCGAGATTGCACGAGGCGTATCCCGATGTGGAGATCAACTACTACCAAAGCAATGTCGAGGGCGAACTGATCAACAGGATGCAGCAGGTGGGTTTCTGTGCCGACGGTATCATCCTCAACGCAGGAGCCTATACCCATACCAGCATCGCACTGCACGACTGCATCCGCTCGCTGAAAAGTCCGGTCATAGAGGTGCATATCTCCAATGTGCACCGCCGGGAGGAGTTCCGCCATCACTCAATGATCAGCAGTGCCTGCCATGGGGTCATCTGCGGATTCGGCCTCGATTCCTACCGCCTTGCCGTGGAAGCCATCAAGGGCATGCAAGGCTGACGCCATGGCTTCTTCTACCGACATCGAGGAATATATCCTCAGCCACATTGACCCAGAGGGCGAATACCTGCACCGTCTCTGGCGGTCCACCAACATCCACCTGTTGGCGGGACGGATGGCCAGCGGACATCTGCAAGGGCGCTTGCTCAGAATGTTCGTGGAAATGATAAGGCCCCAACGGGTGCTCGAAGTGGGTACGTTCAGCGGCTACAGCGCCATCTGCATGGCAGAAGGACTTCCCCCTGGCGGAATGGTCTATACCTTTGAGATAGATGATGAACTGGAGGATTTCACCCGTCCCTGGATAGAGCACTCCCCTGTTGCCGACCGCATCGACTTCCGCATCGGAGATGCCATCACCGAAGCACCTCTGTTGGGCATCACATTCGACCTCGTTTTCCTTGACGGCGACAAGCGCACCTATCTCCAGGCTTACGAGATGGCGTTGCAGGTGACCAACCCAGGAGCCTTCATCATCGCAGACAACACTCTTTGGGATGGGCATGTCACCGACTCCGCCTATGACCACGATGCACAGACCCAAGGTGTGAGGAGTTTCAATGACTTCGTAGCATGCGACCCACGTGTGGAGAAGGTCATCCTGCCCCTGCGTGACGGTCTTACCCTCATACGGAAAACCGATGGGGAAAGAAAAACAGTCCCCTCACTTTGAAAAATGAAAACTATTGTTTACTTTTGCAACCCTATATCATAAAACATTCATGCAAGAGACAAGACAAAACAGAATAGCCCGACTGCTGCAGAAAGAACTGAGCCTGATATTCCAGTCGCAGACACGGATGATGCGTGGCGTGATGATCAGCGTCACCCGTTGCCGTGTGTCACCCGACCTGAGTATCTGCACGGCCTACCTCAGCGTGTTCCCATCGGAAAAGGGCGAGGAAATCATTGAGAATGTGAATGCCAACGTGAAGAGCATCCGCTACGAACTGGGCACAAGGGTGCGCAACCAACTGCGCATCATACCCGAACTGCGGTTCTTCATCGATGACTCCCTCGACTATATCGAGCACATCGACGAACTGCTGAAGAAATAGCCCATCAGGACGTCAGCACATGAATTTCCCGTTCTACATAGCAAAGAGATACCTCTTCTCGAAGAAGAGCACACATGCCATCAATATCATCAGCGCCATCTCTGTCTTAGGAGTGGCGGTGGCGGCAATGGCATTGGTGGTCACTCTGAGCGTGTTCAACGGTTTCCATGACTTGGTGGCCTCTTTCTTCACCTCTTTCGACCCTCAGATCAAGGTTGTGCCAGCCAAAGGCAAGACGGCTCCTTCGGATGACCCGATCCTCACGCAGATCCGCAACCTTCCTGAGATAGAGGTGGCGATGGAGAGCGTGGAGGACCAGGCCATGGCCATCTACCATGATCGGCAGGCGATGGTGGTGATCAAGGGGGTGGACGACAATTTCTGCCAACTGACACACTTTGGGGAAATTCTATATCCCGACGCGGGGCGTGAGGTGCAACTGCATGCCGCCAACCTGGAGTATGGCGTGCCTGGCATCCGCCTGGCACAGTCGCTCGGTACAGGTGCCCAGTGGAATGACTACCTGCACATCTATGCTCCGGAGCGTGAGGGGCAACTCGACATGAGCAATCCGGAGGCGGCTTTCGTCGAGGACTCACTGCTGTCGCTGGGTGAAGTGTTTGCCGTCAACCAGGCCAAATACGACCGCGACTACATCGTCACATCCATCAGTTTTGCCCGCAACCTCTTCGGACAGCAGGGGATGCTCTCGTCGCTGGAACTGAGACTGAAGCCTGGGAGCAACCTCGATGCGGTGAAGAGAAAGATGAAGGACGTGGTGGGTGAAAAATACAAGGTGCTCGACCGCTATGAGCAGCAGGCAGATACCTACAAGATCATGAGCATCGAAAAACTCATCGCATTCGTTTTCCTGACATTTATCCTGATGGTGGCGAGTTTCAACATCATCGGGTCGCTCTCCATGCTCATCATCGACAAAAAGGAGGATGTGGTCACTTTGCGCAACCTCGGAGCGTCCAACAAGCAGATTTCGAGTATCTTTATGTTTGAGGGCCGTATGATAGCAGTGGCGGGAGCGGTTCTGGGCATTGTTCTGGGACTGCTGCTCTGCTGGATACAGATACGGTTTGGTGTTGTCTCTCTGGGGAGCAGCAGTGGGTCGTTCGTTGTCGATGCCTATCCTGTGAGTGTGCATGCCTCAGACATCGTACTCGTGTTTGTCACAGTATTGGTGGTGGGATGGGTCGCCGTCTGGTATCCCGTGAGATATCTCAGCAAAAGGCTGATATGAGGTTGTCTCCTAAAACCTGAAAGTATAGTTACTTGACACAATCACGGGAACAAGTTTCTGATTTGAATGAAAACCAATCAAAAACTTGTTCCCGTAAATTGACTTGTGAATGCTCATCGTCAGCAGAGACTGTCGCTTGCAGGAGTAATGTCTACACTCCTATACTTCTATACTCCTACACTCCTTTCTACTCTTTGCCGAGGATGAAGGAGACAATATTGATGGCATCATTCAGTAAAATTTCATGGTCCTTATTTGTGTCTGCATTGGAGAAGACAAATTTATTCAATGGCCTGTCGAGAATATAGTTTACGATGCAGATAACATCGGAGATGTCGGTCTCGCCATCATCGTTGGCATCTCCCCAAATCAGTTTTTTGACCGGACCCTCTTCGAGAGAACTGTTCTTGCCATAGTAGAAGAGTTGCCAATTGGTCCAAATGGTCCAGTCAGCGCTAATTTGGACGTCTTTCTTCAGGCCGATGGTCAGGCGGCCTTCCGGACCGACTTTCACAATAATGCTGTTGTTGGAGAAGAGTTTGGCTCCATTATTTCCAACGGTCTTGAAAGCATCCGCAGCAGTCCACATACGATTTGGTACGGCAAGACCTTTGCTATTGTCGGCCCAGGCCCAGTCGGAGAGGAGTTCATCCATTGGCTGAGCGCCACTTGCGAGGCGTTGCAGCGGAGTGTCCACAGAATGGTCGTCAGTGGCTGCATAGAGGATTGCATTGTTGTCGGAATTAGGATCGTTCGACCATAGTGTGTAGTCTCCGTCAGGAGTGCCTGCACGGTAGAAACCCTGTACAGACAACTTGTAAGTACCCTCTGGCAGACCTTGGAGCAACTGATAGTAGTCGAAATTGGTGTTGTATTTCTCTGCTGTGCATGAGGCATCGATGGCTGCTCCACCTGTCCATCCGTTATCATTGGCTTCAGCATAGGCCGGATTGATAATCATTCCTGTACACTCGATGGGGTTGTCATCGCTTGCGCTTTCCATATCCTGTGGCATGCCGAGGCGGTTGATGGCTCTGTTGATATCATTGATGAGTCCCTCCACCTCGCTGTTGTTGAAACTGTGTGCTTCTATACCGGTGTTGATGGAGTTGTAGAGGTCGGTGACCTCATTGATGACGTCTGCAGGAGCCGTAGAACCTGGGATGGCGCTGGCAAGTTTCTCGTTGGCTTGCTTGAGTTGTGCAAACAGGGCCTTGGAAGCGTTGACTGCCTCTTGAAGGTCGTACAACTTGGTGAGTGCGTTGAACATGGCTTCACCATTGGTGCCGTTGACAACAGCCTTGGCCTCGTTAATGCCAGCCTGGAGGTTGGCCACCACATCCTTGCCGATGGGGCTGTTGAGCGCACTCTCGCCATCGATGATGGCTTGCTCAAGAACGGGTTTTACCACGTCGGCCTGGAAGCCGCGGAAGATGAGTTTGAAGTTGTCCCAGATACACCAACTGTCACCTGCCTGGCTGGTAATGCCTTTCACGCCGATACGGATTTGGTCGCCGTCCTGGGCCACAAGACCGTATGCCGACTGTGTGAACATACCATTGGAGAATGCCACGGCAGCGTTGTCCATGTTGTTGGGGAAGTAGAGGGTGGTGCCATCGCTCAGTTGATGTGACTCATAGCCAGAACCGTAGAAGTTGGGGTCGCTGATTTGCACGGGATCACCATATACATTGGTGAACGGAGTGCTGTTGGAGTTCAGGTAAATGAACACGGGGCATGTCTCCTTGGTGGTGTATGTCTCCTTGTTCAGATAAGCGGTATAGTTACCACGTCCATAACGGTAGAATCCCTGTACGGAGATTTCGTACACACCTTTAGGGGCGTTGTCAACAATCTGATAAATGTCGAAGCCGCCATTGTTCCATGCCTCATAGCAGTGGTTGTTGTTGTTGCCGCCACGGGCCACATTGCCGCCAGAGGCTCTCTCCACTGTCCAACCGGTGTTGCCGGACATCTCATAGTCTGGATTGACAAGGAAGGTGCTGGTTACATCTACACCAGTGCGCGGGTGCTTGTATGCCTCCTGAATCATGGCCTTCACCCTGGCAATCTCAGCCTCGATTTCCTCGTTGGTCATTTTGCGATCACTCAGTAATTTCTTTGAGTCGGTGGAAGCCCATTTGCTGATGTCGGTAAGATACGTGGGCTCAAGACCGTCGTCACCGGCGCAAACCTCGGCTTCAGCCTGCAAGGCAACAAACTGTTTCCAGAGTTCGATGTTGTCCATCAAGGTAGCCTTTGCCTCATTGACTGCCTGAATATTGGAGAGGATTTGATTCTTGGATGTAGAAGCCTTCAAGGCTGCGACAGCGGCATTGTATGCCTCATAATAAGATGTGGTGTAAACCACATCGCTGAGGTCGAGTTCGGGAAGGTTGGCGATAGCACCGTCGAGAATCAGTTTGTATGCCTCATCGCTGTTTCCATAATAAGTGAGCGTGAAGTCATCATAGATACTCCAGTCGGCTGCTATCTGAGTTTCTTTCTTCACACCGACTCTCATGTTGCCGTCGGTGACAGCCACATACACATAATTGTCATTGCAATAGCCGGCCTGGAAGAACTCATCAGCAGCAACCATGTTGTTGGGAATATAGAACACCTCGTTTGTCTCCCCGTCAGTAGCACTGGCCCAACTGCCCGTACTCATCGCTTTTGTGAGACCTGCTGAATAGGGTGACATGACGCTGGTCTCGTAGGTCTGGCCTCCGGTAGTAGCATACAGTTTGGCGTATCTTGACTCTTCGTTTTGAGCCTTGTAGTTGTCATAAGCGGGCTGGGCATTGCCGGCGCGGTAGAAGCCATTGGCCTTGAACCTGTAAACACCCTCGTGCAGGTCGGAGAGGTCAAGGTATGTGTTGTAGTTCATGTTGTAACGCTCGGCATTCTCCTTCGGGTTGCTGGAACCCCAACCATCACCCGACCATCCCGTCAGGTCATTGCCTTCGAAGGTCGGATTCTTGATGAACAAGTTGGTGACATCGACAGGGTTGTCCACCGTTGCTTTGTCATAGTTCTCGGCTGCCAGTTCTTCCTCGCGTGCGATGATGGCCTTTTTGACGGCCTCTGTAGCAGCGTTGAGTTCTTCCACGGTGCTGGAAGCGTTGTTATAGACAGCAATCTGGTCATCTACGTTGGCGCCAATCTCCTCAGCCTTGTCGAGTTGTTCTTTCAGTATCATGGCTGCTTCATACATATCCAAGGCAAGTTCATAAGCGTCACCGGCAGCCTCGGGGATGAGTTTCCAGTCGATGAACGACCCGTCGTCTGCCGTACAGTCAGAGTACAGAATCGTGTTGGTGGGGTCTTCTGTCCACCTGACACCTACAAACTTGGTGTTGTCTGATACACTGGGATTCCGCTCAGAGGGTGAGAGACGATACACATTGTCGCCCATGTCCTTGATTTCCCACAAGTAGTCAGGCTGGTTGTTGTAGTCCACATACATGAGGTTGGAAGCCTCAACAAACCACCACCATTTCCAGGCATTTTGTGTCTTCACATAGTCGAGCAGCGTGTAGGTACCATCGCCCTGGTCCTCGATTTTGACTTTCAGACCACGCTCACCTATACTGGCCTGAGTGCCATAGGAGTTGCCCTGAGTGAATAGTAACTTACTACCGACATTGTAGAAATAGTAGATTCCGTCGGGCTCCATGCTCGCGTATTCCGTGGGAATCGCAGGCTTTTGCCGTGGGTCGACCTTCAATTCCGCAGCAAATGTACTGATACTCAGCAGCATGGCCGCCATAAGAAAAATAAAACGTTTCATAATTGTATGTTTGTTTAGGAGGTTATGATTGCAATAAACCTGAAGTAAGTAGTAATATGGAGAATAGTATTTTTCTATAGCGTTGGTCACTTCGAAGTGATTCTGTTGCAAAGATAAGGATAAGTGATAGAAAAACCAAATTTTTTGATTTGTTAATTCTTATCGTCTTTCCTTCAACTCTTCAGCGATTGCATAGATATAAGGTTTCCTCAAGTTTCGTGTTTGTTCGGTTTTGGGAGTTGAGGACCTTCTGTGTTATCCTAAACTGATGTGTTCCACTTCGATTTTCTCATTGAGGAAAATGGCTGCTTTCTCAGAGAATTTTTCTGCGTTTTCTGTGGTGAGATAGCGTATGTGGCCGTTTTTGCTGCAACGCATGTCCATCTCGGGATGGCGTGACAGGTAATCACAGAGACTTCTTGCCACATACTCTCCCTGGCAGATGATACTCACGCCGCTGCGTGCATGTTCCTTGATGACAGGATAGAGGATGGGGTAGTGGGTGCAGCCCAGGATGATGGTGTCGATTTCATTGTCGCGGCTCATCAACTGCTCCATACTTTTTTGGACAAAGAAATGGGTTCCGGGGTTGTCCGTCTCATTGTTCTCCACCAGCGGCACCCACATGGGGCATGCCTGTCCCGTCACCACAATGTCGGGAAACCGCTTTTGGATTTCCATTCCATAACTGCCGCTGCGGATGGTTCCCTCGGTGGCGAGGACACCCACATGCCGGCTTTGGGTAAGTTGTCCCATTACCTCGGCTGTGGGGATGATGATACCCAGTACGCGCCGCTGAGGGTCGAGGTGGGGGAGGTCGTTCTGTTGGATGGAGCGCAGAGCCTTGGCCGATGCCGTGTTGCAGCCCAATACCACGAGATGACAGCCCAATTCAAAGAGGTGGACGACTGCCTGACGGGTGAACTCATAGACTACATCAAAAGAGCGCGTGCCATAGGGCGCGCGCGCATTGTCTCCCAAGTAGATGTAGTCATATTCTGGCATAAGGGACCTTATGCCTCTGAGAATGGTCAGACCGCCATAACCGGAGTCAAATACTCCGATGGGTCCGGGTAATGAGGAAAATGTGCTCATCGCAGAGCCTCCCTTATTACCTCTGACACATCCTCACCCATCTCGGGGTTGATGTAGGGACAGGCATCGCCGTCGGTGTTGAGGATGAAGGCATAGCCTCGCTCGGCGCCAACCTTGGCAACCACATTGCCGAGTTTCTCGCGCAGAGGGGCATAGGCTTCTTTCTCAGCCTGCTTCAGCAGTTTGGCTATCTCTGCCTTGAATGCCACATTCTTCTTGAGCAGTTCCTGAAGTTCGGTCTGGCGCTTTTGGAGGATAGTGGGAGCGAAGTCGCTCTGACCCTCAAGAAATTCCTCGTATTTCCTGTTGAACTCTTCCTCTACACGTTTGGTCTCAGCATCGTATTTGTTACGCAAATCCTGGAGGTTGGTCCGGGCAATGGCATACTCGGGCATGGAGGTAAAGGCCTCCTCATAACTGAAATAGCCAAACTTCACCTGTGCTCCCGCCAAAAGCGGGAGCAACAGGGTCAGTAATAGGATGCTGAATTTCTTCATATTGATGGCGTTGTTTGCTCCCCCCTCCTTCGGAGGGGATGGGGGAGGTTTTTACTTCATCTTGGCCAACTGAGCCTTCACCTCAGAGGTGAGGTCCTTGCTGATCGTATCGTTGATGTAGAGCACGCTGCCGGTCTCCATCACGTACACATAACCGCCGGTCTTGCCCACGGTCTCAATGGCCTGGCGCACCTTGGTGAAAATGGGCTGCAACTTATCCTGCTGGGCTTTCTGGAACTCCTGCTGGTTTTGCTGGGCCTGCTGTTGGATGCGGGTATACATCTCCTGGAGTTTGGCTTCCTGCTCCTGCTGCTGAGTGGCGTTCATCGAACTCTTCTTCTTGTCGTAGTCATCAGCCAGACGTTGAAGTTCTTCCTGGGAAGCCTTCAACTCATTCTCGTATTGCTTGCCTACAGCCTCAATCTCGCCGTTGGCACGGGCGAACTCAGGCAGTGACTGAATGATGGCTTGTGTATCAACATGTCCGAACTTCTGGGCGAAAGCCACCATGGGAGCGAACAACATCAGCATTAAAAAAACTTTTTTCATTTCTCTTTGTTTAAATTGTTATATAATGTTTGTTTTGATATCTGTTGGCGACATCTTCACTTGTGACATCAGATTGGAAAAAACGTTTAATCTCAGCGTGAAATAATAACGATTTTTTAGGAGTCTGAAGAGTCAGCAAGTCAGACGGTGCGACAAGGGATTACTGGTAGGAGTAGCCGAGTTTGTCGAGCACCTCGTTGCTGATGTCGATTTTCGGCGAACCGAAAATAATGCCGGCATTGCTGGCGCGGTCGAGTACCAATGAGTAACCACGGAGTTCGGAGATGTCCTTCACGGCGGTGTAGATCTCCTCCTGGATGGGTCCCATGAGGCTCTCACGCTTCTTGAAAAGTTCACCCTCGGGACCGAAATACTTGCGCTTCAGGTCGCTGGCTTCCTTTTCCTTGCTCATGATGTCTTCCTGGCGCTTTTTCTTCTGGTCTTGGGAGAGGAACACCACCTCGTTCTGATAATTCTTATACATCGTGGCGGCTTCCGTATTCAGGGCCTCAACCTCAGCCTGCCATTTCTTTGACACCTGATTGAGTTGCTCATTGGCACGCTCGTAGGCAGGGATGTTCTTGAGAATATAATCCATGTCAATCAGCACAAATTTCTGTGCGCTGGCCGTCAGCGCCATCAGCGCCATCAGGCTCATAAGGACCACCTTTTTCATATCTTTGTCTGTTTTAAATGAATAAAGTCAATTTTCAATTTTCAATTTTCAATCTGCTTAGAATTCCTGTCCGAGCACGAAGTGGAACTGCGAACCGCCTTTCCTGCCCCATACGGTGTCGAAGCCATAGGCCCAGTCGATACCCATCAGACCCACCATCGGGAGGAAGATACGCACACCGGCACCTGCAGAGCGCTTCAGTTCGAAGGGGTTGAACTTCTTCGGGTCGGTCCAGGCATTACCTGCCTCAAGGAAACCAAGGCCGTAGATGGTGGTGTTGCCCAGCAGGAACGGATAGCGGAGTTCGAGAGAGAAGCGGTCGTAGGCATATCCGGCTGCTCCCGAGGGGGTGAGCGAACCATTGTCGTAACCACGCAGACCGATGGTTTCCTCTGCATAACCGGTGGAGTAACCGCTCATGCCGTCGCCGCCCACGTAGAAGGTCTCAAAGGGCGACTTCTTGTATTTGTTGTAGTATCCGAGGATACCCAGTTCTACTCTTGTGGAGAGCACGAAGCACTTGTTGCCGCCAGTCAGCGCGGTGTAGGTGCGTGACTTGAACTTCCACTTGTGATATTCTATCCAGCGGTATTTCTCTTGCTGCTCTTGGGTGTAGGTGGCAGAGCGGTAGTCGGTGGCAAGATATTGGTAGTCTTTCTTGTCCCAGGCCGACCATGGCGGGGTGATGGTGACCGAAGCAGAGAATTCCGAACCGCGGCGTGGGAAGAGTTGGTTGTCGGTCGAGGTGCGGTTGAGGCCGATATTCAGGTAGAGGTTGTTGCAGTTGCCGGAAGTGACGAGGAAGTAGTTCCAGTTCTTGAGCATATACCTTGTGAAACCGAGCGAGAGCGAGAGTGAGAAGTAGTCGTCGGGCCAGCGGAGGCGCTTGCCCCATCCGAGCGAGACACCGAGCAACTTCACGTATTTGTCGGGGTCATAGTAACTCTCGTAGTTGTTGTAGTAACTGCTGCCATAGCCGCCGTAGAGATAGTTGTAGTAACTATACCGGTATGCAGAGTTGTAATAGGTGCTTGAGATGTCGGTCTGTTTTGAATAGTAGGCACCCACGCTGAAGTGGATGGGGCGCTTGCCGCCAAACCATTCGGTGGAGTAGGAGGCATTGTACGACTGATAGTAGGTGCCGTTGGTCTGTGCGCCGATAGAGAGCACCTCACCGTCACCGATAGGCATGATGCCACGGTGTTCGCGGTTTTTGTTGAACAGGTTGCGGATGGAGAAGTTGTTGAGTTTCAGACCGACGCGCCCGATGACGCCTGTCTGGCCCCAGCCGAGTGAGAACTCTATCTGGTCGTTGGATTTCTGTTCCAGATTGTAGTTGATGTCCACGGTGCCGTCCTCATAGTTGGGCTCTACCTTCGGGTCGATTTTCTCTGGGTCGAAATGCCCCATGGAGGCGAGTTCGCGGGCGGAGCGCTGCAGCGCATCTTTTGAGAAAAGGTCGCCGGGCTTTGTGCGCAGTTCGCGGCGCACCACGTTCTCATACAGTCGGTCGTTGCCGTTGATGCGCACATGGTTGATGTGGGCCTGGGTGCCCTCGGTGATACGCATCTCCAGGTCGATGGAGTCACCCACGATGTTCACCTCAGTGGGTTCGAGCCTGTAGAACAGATAACCGTGGTTCCAGTATTCGTTGCCTACGGCATCCTCGTCCTCAGTGAGGCGCTTGTTGAGTTGTTTCTGGTTGTAGACATCGCCCTTGCTCATACCCAGTATGCGGCTGAGGTAATCGGTGGTGTAGACGGTGTTGCCCACCCAGTTGATGTTGCGCAGGTAGTATTTCTGTCCCTCATCCACCTTGACGTACACGTTGACGTGTTTCTCGTCGGCGTTCCACACGCTGTCCTCGAGGATGGTGGCATCACGGAAGCCGTACTCGTTGTATTTGTCGATGAGTTTCTGCTTGTCTTCCTTCCACCGTTCGGGGGTGAATTTCTTCGACTTGAAGATGTTGGCGAATTTCCCTGCCTCGTGGGTCTTGGCAAAAGCACCTTTGGAGAAGAATCCGCCTTTGAGTTTCTTGTCGTTGAGTTGGTCATTGCCGTCGATGATGATCTGCCTCACGCGCATCTTCTCTTTCTTGTCTACCTCGAAGTCGAGGATGACTTGGTTTTTGTTGGTCACATCATCGCGTTGCGTGATGTTGATTTCGGCATTCTTGTAGCCTTTGTCATCAAAATATTTCTTGGCAAGGATTCGTGCGCGGTCGAGGACGTTGGGGGTGACGGGGTTGCCCTTGAGCAGGCCCAGTTTGTTCTCCATGTCCTCACGCTCCGATTTCTTCAGTCCGATGTAGTTGATGTTCGACACCCTGGGCCTGACGCTGAGGGTGATGTGCAGGTAGATGTTTTCTCCCACGATGGAGTCGGCAGATATGGCGACTTGTGAGAACAGACCGTGCCGCCAGTATTTTTTCACGGCATCGGTGATGTCGTTGCCTGGAACAGTGATTGTGCTGCCTACGGTGAGTCCGGAGATGCCGGTCAGCATGAAGTCCTCGTATCCCTCCACACCGGAAACGTTGATGCCGCCCACGGTGTAGGTTCTTGGTATGCCGGCATACGAGATGTCGGGATTGATGATTTTCTCCTGTGCAGTGGCGTTGCCGACAGCGGCGAATGCCAAGGCCACAAGGAAATGCCTGAAATATCTCATTCTTTATGTTTGTTTCTTATGCGTTATCGTCCTCTACCTGTGCCTCAGTTTTGCCAAACCGTCTTTGGCGGCTTTGGAAGACACGGATGGCCTCATGCAGGTCTTCCTCCATGAAGTTGGGCCAATAGGTGTCGCAGAAGTACAGTTCACTGTATGCTATCTGCCACAGCAGGTAGTTGGACACCCTCACCTCGGCGCCTGTCCGGATGAGCAGGTCGGGGTCGGGCATGAAATTGGTCACCAGGTTTTGGGATATCATTTGCTCGTCGATGTCTTCGGGATTGATGATCCCCGCCTTCACCTGTTCTGCGATAAGTTTGGTGGCACGTGTGATTTCCCAGCGCGATGAGTAACTCAGAGCCACCACCATCTGCATGGCGGTGTTGGCTGCGGTGTGGTCCATCGTCTCCTGCAGTTTGTCCTGCACGTCCTGGGGCAGTCGCTCTATCTCTCCCACGACACGGAACCTCACGTTGTTCTTCATGAAGATCTCGTCCTCGAGGGATGACAGCACGAGGCTCATCAGAGAGGCGATCTCATCGGTGGGACGGTTCCAGTTTTCCGTGGAGAAGGTGTAGAGGGTGAGGAACTTCACGCCGAGGCGGGTGCACTCTGAGGTGATGCGCCTGACGGTGTCGACGCCTGCCTGGTGTCCGAAACTGCGGGGCTTTCCCTGCTCCAGTGCCCAGCGTCCGTTGCCGTCCATGATGATGGCGATGTGCTGGGGAATGCGGTTGGGATCCAAATTATTCATCATCGTTGTGACATGTTCTGCATTTGGCCATGAAACTGTAGGTGATGGTCACCTCCAGGGCTGAATAGCAGTCGGTGTTTTTAAACAGACCGCTGCTTTTGATAAGGTAGGGGTCGGCGCGTCCGTCAAGTTTGTCGCTCAGTGAGAAGTGGATATTCCATTCCACACCGAGGTTGAGGCGGTCGGCCAACTTGTATTTCACACCTGCGCCGATGGGCAGGTTGGCGGTGAAGACGTTCTCGTCGTCTGTCTTTGCAAAAGTGGCTCCCAGGCCGATGGCGACAAAGGGTGTCAGTCGCTTGGCACCGCGGTAGTCGCGTCCCGTGCCGTAGGGCCAGAAGTTATATTCGTAGGTGGCACTGAGGTCACCCATCAAGTTGCTGAACTCATAGGGTGTCTCTTTCATTCCCGGGTAGTAGGTCTCGACATCTTTGGATGAACCTTTCAGTTTGCCCACTCCCAAGTGGAGACGGAACCCGTGGTAGGGATTGATGTTTCGGCGGAGCACTGCGGCGGCCATGGGCTGTCCGATCTTTAGTATGCTGCCGTTGAAGTCGCCTTCGTAGGTGAGCATTCCCAGTCCGCCTCCTATCTCCATACGGTACTCCACGTCGCCCTGCGCGTATGTCAGGGTAGGTAGGAGCATCAGTAGCAGGAGGATCGGCTGTCTCATGATGTGCTGCGGTTTACTCAGTGAAGGATGTCTGGTTTTTGCTTTGATTGTCGCCGCTCAATCGTCCGCGCCATGCAATGCCGGTCTCGCTGCAGATAAGCCAGATGTAGTTTTGGCTGTCGACCGTCATGGCGAACGTGTTTCCGCAGGCGAAGTTGTCGGGCAACTTGTAGGACGTGCTTGTCAGCCATAACACACCGCCATCATTGCTTTGGTAGAAGTGCTGGAACGCAGGAGTATGGCAGGCTCCTATGCCCTGGCCTCCTGCCGCGAGGATGCATCCGTTGTATGCAACCGCTGACAAGGAAGTGAGGCGGGGCAGTGCCGATGAGAGTTGGTCGTCGCTGCTGACATACATCCATGGCTCGTCTTTGTCTTTTTGATCGATCACTTTGTTCCACACATGTGCCCTGACATCATCGACATAGAAGTTGGCGTCTCTGTTGCCGATGAAGATTGCATTTTCCACTGATGTGTTGACCTTGGAGGGCAACCGGCAGAAAGACATCTCATCGGTGGGGAGGAGTGTTCCGTAGTCGTCGAGTATTTCCGTTTCCCAGGTGGCACCCTCATCGTCGGAACGTTCGATGCCTTCGCTGACGAGGGCAAAGAGATGATTCTTTGTGGCACCTATCAGTTTGCCGGGGCAGGTCTCACCGCTCTGGTCCCAGTGGATGCCATCTTTGGAGTAGAAGATGCTGCCTGAGATATTGATATATATCTTCTCTTCGTTGGCCACCAGATTCTCACAGGCGTTGAAGGGAACGGCGATGCCGAGATCCCATGTTTCGAGTCTCCAGTCTGCTGTGTTGCTTTCCTCGCAGGAGAAAATGGCGCCTTCCTCGTCATACCCGACGAAGACGATGATACGTCCGTTCAGAGAAAAGGCTTTCATGTTCTTTGCCTTGGCAAAGGCATCCATGGTGCTGGTAGCGCGCCAGAGGAAGGAGTCGGGCTTTTCCTGATGGACGTTGACGTTGACAGTATAACTGACACGATTGGTGCCGTCAAGGGAATTGACATAGATGGTGCGGGGCACGGAGAAGTCGACGGAGTCTTTGCTGTTGTAATAGAAGAGCGAGTCGCTGATCATGCTTTTCAGTGTCACCACGCCGGAGTTCTTGCTTGTGATGGTGCAGAGCACTTTTTTCACGTTTGTGCCGTAGGGGAGTGAGTCGGGGTTGTAGATCTGATGGTTGATCTGGTCGATGTAGAATTTGTAACTGGCACCTGCCACGGTGGCATTGTATGTGCTGTCGCTGCCGTTTTTGGCCTTTGTGGTCATCGGTCTGGTAAGGTTGCCGAGGGTGAAGGCGGTGATAGCCGCGTCTTTGGGATAAGAGGTGTCGAGGTCATCGTCTTTCAGACATGAGGAAAGGAAGAGGACAACCGACAGCATGATAGCACAAGCCGAAAAGTATCTTTTCATTCGTTTATTTTTATTGGGTTTCAAGGCACCACACACCTGCTCCTTGCTCTGCGTGGGGCGCAGAAATAAAGAGCAGAGGCCGTGGCACCTGCCTAATTGGGTGCAAATTTAATCAGAATTCCGCAAATATAAACGTGTTTTCCCGTGTTTATTATGTAATTTATTGATTATTGAGGATTTTTTAATAAAAATATTCAACTTCTGACAGTTGATGAATGGAGTTTAGTTGTTAAATGGAGATTAGTTGCTAAATGGAGTTTAGGAGTTTAGGAGTTTAGTTTTTAAAAGGAGTTTAGGAGTTTAGGAGATTAGGAGTTTAGACAATAGAACAGATTGCACCTCGTCAGTAGAGGCTGATGATTTGCAAGAGTAATGTCTAAACTCCTAAACTTCTACACTCCTAAACTCCCAATCTTCTAATCTCCTAATCTCCTAAACTCCTAAACTCCTCTTATGGGTTGAAGAGTATTCCTATTTTGCGTCTATTTCCTTGAGGAGCCGGTCGGCATGTCCCCAGCGGTCCATCATGAAGAGGACGAACCTGATGTCGACGCCGATGCAGCGTGCGAGTTGCTTGTCGAAGAAGATGTCGCTGGACAGACTGTCCCAGTTACCGTCGAACGCCAGTCCGATGAGTTCGCCCTTGCCGTTGAACATGGGTGAGCCGCTGTTGCCGCCCGTGATGTCATTGTTGGTGAGGAAGCACAGTTGCATCTTGCCCGTCGTCTTGTCGGTGTAGGGTGAGAAGTCTTTGGAGGAGAGCAGTTCATGCATGATGGGCTCTGCCTCGTAGTCGATGATCTCCTTGCCTTTCTTCATCTTGTCCACCAGACTCTCTGCTGTGGTGTAATATCCTGACGGATGTCCGTTGAGCAGATACTCACCCACCTGTCCGTAACTCAGGCGCATGGTGAAGTTGGCATCGCTGTAATGGGGTTGGTCTTGCTCCATGCGCACCACAGCATCACAGAGATAGCGCTCCTGAGTGGCTATCTCATCGCCGCTGGTGCCGATCTTTTCCTGCAGGTCATAGACGATATCCATGAGGTCGGAGCCAAACTGCACGCCAGGGTCTTTGTCGAATCCTTTCTTGTTGATGTACAGTTTCTTGCCTTTCTTCATCAGGACAGATTTATTCCACAGATAGTCGACGTATTTCTTGTAGTCGTTGCCAAACTTGGTGCTGATGGTCTTGTAGAACTTCGGCAGATATTTGGGGTCCACCTGCTTGGCATAGTTGCCGAGCATGGCGGCGAGAGCCTCGCGCTCCAATGCCTCATCCCATTCGTCGGAATTGTCGGGGAACACGGCGTACTGCTTCTTGGGGTTGTCTTTCGGACCCTGAATCTCCACCCTGCTGTTGAGTGCCCGTGCGCGGCTGAAGAATTCATTGTTGCGCCAGAACGACTCAATGAGGTTGTTGAATGTGTAGACCGCTTCGAAGTTGTTGGCATACAACTGCTTGAGTTTGGCGAAGTCGAGTTTGCCCTTCAGGTATCCGGTGGAGTCCTGCCACTGTCTGATGCGCTCCTCGAAGGCGGCTTTCTGGTTGATGATGCCGATGGAGTCGATGCACTTGTTCATACCGATGGAGTTCTTCCAGTAGTTGGAACTCGATGCATATTTGCTGTCATATTTGATGCGTACGGCTTCGCTGGCGCGCATGTGCTTGATCATGACATCCTGTTTAACGCCCCTCACCTGTGCGCGCACTGTATTCTCGGCGTCGCGCATCTGCTGGATGCCGTAGGATGACAGATAGCGCTCGGTGCTGCCCGGATAGCCGATGGTCATTGAGAAGTCACCGTCCTTATAGCCCTGCATCGACACCTGTGCCCAGCGCTTGGGGTGGTAGGGTACGTTGTCCTCGCTGTATGCTGCCGGTCCGTTGGTCTTGGGGTCGGCATAGATGCGGAAGACGGAGAAATCACAGGTTTGGCGGGGCCACATCCAGTTGTCGGTCTCACCACCGAACTTACCCATTGACTTGGGGATGGTGAAGACGAGGCGCAGGTCGGTGAAGTCCTGGTAGGTGGTGACATAGTACTTGTTGCCCTCGAAGAAGGGGTCGATGCTGACACGCAGGGTCTTGTCGGCACGTTTCACCGAGTCGGTCAGCGCGCGCTCCAGTGAGTCGATGAGTATTTCCCGCTGCATGCTGTTCATCTTGTCCAGCCCTTTGGCAATGAGGCGGTCGGTGATGTCGGCCTGGTCGACCATGAAACTCACGAACATGTCTTTGTTGGGCAGTTCTTCCTCATAACTCTTGGCATAAAAGCCGTTGAGCATGTAGTCGTGCTCCACGGTGGAGTGGCTGCGGATAGCCTCAAAACCGCAGTGGTGGTTGGTGAACACGAGTCCATTGGGCGACACGACCACGCCTGAGCAGTAGCCGCTGAAGTTGACCACGGCGTTTTTCAGCGCATTCTCCCCATAGTAGAGGTCGTTGTAGGTCATGGTGAACCCTTCGTTCTGCATGATCTCATACACTTGCGGGGGCAGGTTGTAGATGGTCCACATGCCTTCGTCTGCCTTGGCTTGGAAAGAGGCGGCCACGCAAGCCAGTAATACAATTGCTTTTTTGAACATATCTTTTGAATTATGAATTAAGCATTTAGGATTAAGAATTAAGCATTCAGGATTAAGGATTAAGAATTTAGGATTAAGAATTATGATTACCTTGTTCTTTGTTTGGGCGGAATATATTGTTGTAATTTTCAATCGGCGGAGCCGAAATCAATTTTCAATTTTCAATCTTCAATTTTTTTTAAACCGTTTTCCGATAAAGGGCAGACCGCTTAAAGGCAGGTCGCGCTTGATGACGACAAACAGGAAAAGCAGGATGAACAGTGTGTTGACAGCGAGCGACACCCAGAGAGGCATGCTGCCCCTGACGATGACCATGACTACAAAAGCCATGACAGTAAGTCCTACGTATAAGGCGATATCGCCCAAAGGATATTTGATGGGGTAATAACGCTGACCTACGACATAGGAGAGCACCATGGAGGTGGCGTATGCGGCAAACCCGCCCCAAGCGCAGGCAACGTATCCGTAGCGGGGTACGAAGAAATAGTTGACGGCGAAGAGCACCACGCATCCGATGCCAGAGAAGATGGCTCCCCAGATGGTCTTGTCGATGAGTTTGTACCAGAACGAGAGGTTGAAGTAGATGCCCATCATGATCTCGGCGGCCATGACGATGGGCACCACGCGCAGTCCCACCCAGTAGTCGCTGCCGATAAGGTGCTTGATGATGTCTATGTAGGCCACCACAAAGAGGAAGGCAAGCAGCGTGAAGATGATGAAATATTTCATCGCCGCGGCGTAGTATTCCTTGGAGTCCTTGTCTTTGTCCTTGCCGAAGACAATGGGTTCGTAGGCGTAACGGAAGGCCTGTGTAATCATCGCCATGATCATGGCTATCTTGAACACAGCGCCGTAGATGGCCAACTGTTCTTTCATGTCTGCATCCTTATAGAGGTAGGGGAACAGGATCTTGTCGGCGGTCTGGTTGAGCACGCCAGCGATGCCGAGGATGAGGATTGGCCAACTGTATGAGAGCATCCTCTTGAGCAGTTTTGAGTCAAAGCCATGTCTGAAGCCTCGCAGTTCCTTCCAGAAGAAGAAGGTGATGATGCTCGTGCAGAAGAGGTTGATGAAAAGGGCTGTCTTGGCATCGTGCCCGTCCATTCCGAGGTAGTAGATGCAGTTGAGCGCAATGTTCATGAAGATGAACAGCAACTTCAGGAAGGCAAACTTGATGGGCCTCTTCTGATAGCGCAGGTAGGCGAAGGGGATGCACTGGAACGCGTCGATGGCGACGCAGGAGAACATCACCCCGATGTATTCGGGATGGTCGTGGTAGTGGAGCAGGTCGGCGATGGGCTGCATGAAGAGCAGCGACAGCACGATGAACAGCAACGAGGTGGCGCCTACCGTCCACAGCGTGGTGGAATAGACTTTCTCCGCGTTCTCGCCCTGCTTGTTGGCATAACGGAAAAAGGTGGTCTCCATGCCGTAGGTCAGCAGCACCAGCAAAAGGGCTACCCAGGCATAGATATTGGTGATGACGCTATACTCTCCGCTCGCTGCCGACATCTTGATGGTGTAGAGCGGCACGAGCATGTAGTTGAGAAACCTGCCTACGATACTGCTCAGTCCATAGATGGCGGTGTCTTTGAACAATGACTTCAGGTTGGCCATATCGTGTATGAATATTCTATTAATATCAATTTGTCTGAGACAATAAGAGATGCAAAATTAGTGCAAACCTATTTAATAACCAAACAAATAAGGTGAAAATTCCTCATCTTTTTGATATGTTTAATACAAGTCTGCATGTAAGTAGGAGTTTAGGAGTTAAGGAGATTAGGAGTTTAGACAATAGTTCGATTGAGCGAGAGGAAAGAAAACAGTTTTCTCTCCCGGGGGTGAGAACTATCGGCGAAGCCAATAGAACTGATGATTCATCGTCAGTTAGGCTATGACTTGCAAGAGTAATGTCTAAACTCCTAAACTCCCAAACTCCTACACTCCTAAACTTCCACACTCCTTTCACCGTAGAGAAAGTCGATTTTTTTAATTGTATTCTCCTTGGATTTTATATGCATTTCAAAATATTTTGTTATTTTTGTAAGCAAAAAGGAGAAACCATGAAAATCGTTGTGGCAGTTGATTCCTTCAAGGGATGCATGTCGTCGGTGGAGGCCAACCAGGCTGTTGCCGATGGCATTAGAGGGGTATGCGAGAATGCAGAGGTCATTCAGATGCCGGTCAGCGATGGCGGCGAGGGCTTCCTTGAGGCATTCCATGCTGCCGTCGGGGGTGAATGGGTGGAGACGTTGGTGAAAGACCCTCTCATGCGCCCCATCAGGTCAAAGTATCTGCTAAAAAATCAGTTGGCCGTGATAGAGATTGCCCAGGCCAGCGGACTGACTTTGTTGTCAGAGAATGAGCGCAATCCCTTGGTGGCCACCAGTTACGGTACGGGCCAGTTGGTGGCCGACGCCGTGAAAAAAGGGGCTTTGGAGGTGATTATCGGTTTGGGAGGCAGCGCCACCAGTGATGCCGGCATCGGGATGCTGAGGGCTCTCATAGATGCTTTTGCCCCACATGGCAGATGGGACGATATAGATGTCCTGAAAAATGTGCATTTCACCATCGCCTCCGATGTGAGGAATCCCTTGTGCGGAGAGAATGGCGCCGCCCATGTCTTTGCCCCGCAGAAAGGTGCGACAGATGAGATGGTGGACCAGTTGGACAGAAGAGCACGTCAGTTTGCCGACACCTCGGCACGACATTTTGGGTTCGACCGCTCGGAAATGGAGGGTGCCGGTGCTGCTGGTGGTCTGGGCTACGCTTTTTTGCAATACCTTGATGCCAACTGCCAGTCGGGAATACAGTTGCTGCTCGACACCTATCATTTCAAGGATGTCGTCTGTGACGCTGACCTCATCATCACCGGTGAGGGGGCGGCTGACAGACAGACCCTGATGGGCAAATTGCCCATGGGCATCCTGGGACAGGCAGGGGATGTGCCTGTCTATTTGATGGCGGGCAAGATAAATGACCGCGAAAAACTCTTGCAGGCTGGTTTCACCCGTGTGGAATGTATCAACCCGCCTGGCATCTCTATTAGTGAGGCACTCCAGAAAGAGGTGGCACAGCGAAATATCAGAAACACCATCTGCGGGATACTGCGGGAGCGCTATTAACTAAACTCCTTTCAAATCGAATTATTTCAACACAAAGAGACAGAGGCACAGAGAAGAAATAATTAATGGACCATTATATGGCAATTATATGTTAGAGAAACCACGTCTCATTTCGTTGCGACACCATCCTTCATTTGCGACAGATATTAATAATGCCCATAATATCAGTCGCATTTTGTCCTTTTTGTTTGTTATATCATGGATTTTAACTACTTTTGTAGCCAACAACTCAATCAAATATATGAAAAATCAATCGTTCAAAACACAACTGATGACGCTCGGCATCATGTTTGTCATCTCTCTCTTTGTGGTGACATCATTGACAAGTTGCGATAAGAAAAATGCCAATGAAGGTGCTGTGTCTTCTGTTCCTGTCAGTCAGGTGAGTGAGGATGCCCCGGAAAAGCCGACGGACAATACCGTCAGTGCAGAGCCCACGGACAGCATCGCCAGTGCCGAGTCTCCAGAAATGTCGGAAGATGCAGAAGCGGAGAATGCTGCTCCTGAACAGAAAGAGAAGTTGAATCCTGTATATATGGGCATGTGGGGTGGTGTTGGCGGCACAGGCTTCCTTATTGACATGGATGGCACCACCGGCAGTTATATTCCGTACGACATGGCAGAGGCTAAAGAGTATGGCGCCCGAAGGCAACTGAAACTTGTCTCCTATGACCCCGAAAGCGGAAGGTGTGTCATCAATGCATTCCTAAAAGGAAAATACATCGGTCAGTTCGACGGTGAGTTCGTTGACAGTGAGGAGGAGGACGATGAGGGCCACACCCATGCTTTCCAGTCATACAATGGCATTTTCAAAAGTGTGAAGGGAGCAAAACTCGACTTCCATTTCCATTTCGACTGACTTGCTCCGTCCCCGCGATCCATGATTTCTGCATAAAATCGGCTTTATTTCGCCACAAATGATGGTTTTCGGTCATTTGTAGCGGAATAAACTTGATTTTATTCAAAATTTTACATCCTTTCACTTTTTGATTTCAAAATGTAACTCAGATACTTCAAAATAAAAACGCAACAAAAACTCAGAAATCTTTACCACCAGCATTGCCGCCGATGCCCTGTTCCGATAAGAAGCGAACAACGTGATGTTCGTCAGGGTCAAAATGACATGTCTATTCGTCATGTCCGTATTAATTTTGCCGTCGGATAACAAAAAAAGCAAAGATTATGAACAAAATTCAAACAACGGGAGTCAAAGAGTTCCCTATCAGCATCGATTTCTTCGACAATCCAAAAATTTGCGCTCTCACTGTTGAGCATGGCATCAAGGGACAGGCTGCTGTCATCATGCTTCTCTACGCCATCTACAGAAATGGTTACTACATCGAGTGGACTCAGGATAACTGTGTCGTACTCCTCAAGGAACTCCCTGGCATCAAAATCGCCAAAATGCAGAAAATCGTCGAGACGCTCGTGGAATGGGAATTCTTTGACCGTGAACTCTTCGAAAAGCATCAGGTGCTCACAAGCCGCGATATACAAAAGCATTATAAGGCATCACAGGATGAAAACCTTTCCAACGAGGGCGCTCTCCCTTATTGGCTGATTGAAAGTTACCCCGCGAATGCAAGTGAGATGTTTGACAGAGTCCTGAAGGACCAACCCAAGGTGGAGAAAATATGCAAAAACAACAACATTGATTCGACCGAACTGAAGAGGTGGAAGGAAATGTTTGTGATTGAATGTAAGGAGGCTGGAAAGGATTCCTACAATGACATGGATAGTTTTATGAATGTCTTGAACTACTGGATTCTCAATGTGCAAATCCCAAAGGAACAAGGATAAAAACCGGCGGTCTTCTTGGTATCGCATGTCACCATTCATTCTTTTCTCTGTGCCTCTGTTTCTCTGTGTTGAGAAATCATTCGGCTTTAGCCCTTTCCTCAAGGTGGGAGATACGTTGGTCGTAATCAGGATGGGAGGAGAAGGCTTTGAGGAGTTTGGCATAGCGCGAGTCATTCTTTTTCGACAGCGACTTGAGTTTTTTGAAGAGACTTATCATTGCCCTGGGGTCGCGGCCATGGCGCTTCAGAAAGTCATACCCGTAGTCGTCGGCCTTGGTCTCCTGGTATTTGGAATGTGATGCTGAGAGCACCATGCTGCCCAAGTCACCAAGGAAAGAGTCGGATAGTCCGGCCCAGGTGTCGCTCACCGCACCGAGCGCGTCGGAGGCGGCACTGCGGAGCAACGCCTCTTTCCATGCCTTGTAGGAGTGCTTGAGGGCCACATGCCCGATCTCATGGCCAAGGACTCCCAGCAGTTCGTCATCGGACAGCGCATCCATCAGTCCGGAGAACACCCTCACGCTGCCGTCAGGGCACGCGAAGGCATTGGCCTCCGTGGTCTTATACACCTTGAAATTGAGTTTCAGTCCCTCGGCGGAGTCGATGCCCTTCACCAAGTTGGTCAGCCGTTTGGAATAGGCATTGCTGGCAGAGCACACCTTATTGGACTTATCCATGTAAGCCACTTCCTCGGCCACGATTTTTGCCAGATCCTCCTCACTGATGGTCATTGCCTGTCCGGCTTTCCAAATGCCGGACAAAGCCTTGCCCCAATTGATCTGTGCCTCTGCGGGCATCAAAGAAAGGCATAGGATAAAAAGGAGGGCGGTGATTTGTTTCATCTCATACAAAATATCCGATGCGAAGATAGGCATTTTCTCCCAAATGACAAAATTTCGATGCTTAAACAATATGAATTGACTTAGGTCAAAAAATCTAACAGAAGAGGGAATTTGCTTCAAAATGGCTTGTGTGTGCGCAAACAATAGGCTAATTTTGCACTCGTATTCGTGAGAATGCTTTTCATATTAGGTTAGTAGTTTGATAGATTTTAAGGTAAAGATTATGTTATCAGATCATGAGACGACGATGATGTTGGTCTGGGTGGCATTTGTCACCATTCTATGTGTGATTGCATTGATCAAGACCAATATTCGTTGAATTGTTTTCAGGAGGCCGGGGTGAGTGATTCATGTCGTCCTCTTTTTTTTGTGTCTCATGATATAGATCGATTGACTTCATGGTTTGTACGTAGGGACGCGATGTATCGCGTCCGCCATCACATGTATCGCGTCCGCCCTTATATGTATCGCGTCCGCCATCACATGTATCGCGTCCGCAATGACAAACGGCAAAAGGTAGGCTGCGGCTCGGAAATAAAAAATAAAACTGCGATTTCATTTTGTATTTCGCTTGCCTTGCACTACCTTTGCAGTCCCAAACTCATACATTATAATATAAATAATAGAATATGTCATATCTTTTCACATCAGAATCCGTATCTGAGGGCCATCCCGACAAGGTGGCTGACCAAATATCCGATGCCTTGCTCGACCAGTTTCTGGCTTATGACGAGCACTCACATTGCGCCATTGAGACCTTCGTCACCACAGGACAGGTGGTGATCATGGGCGAAGTACACTCCGAGGCTTATATCGACCTGCAGACCATCGCGCGCAAGACCATCAACAAGATTGGATACACCAAGTCGGAGTATCAGTTCGACGGCAACTCCTGCGGCATCCTCTCTGCCATTCATGAGCAGAGCACCGACATCAAGAGAGGTGTCGACCGTGAGGAGGAGGATAAACAGGGAGCCGGTGACCAAGGCATGATGTTTGGCTACGCCTGCGATGAGACCGAGGATTACATGCCGGTGTCGCTCCATCTGGCTCACCTCATCATGTCGACCTTGGCGGAGATACGCCGCGAGGGAAAGGTGATGACCTATCTGCGCCCTGATGCCAAGAGTCAGGTGACGGTGGAATATGACGATGACAACAGGCCGCTGCGCATTCACACTATCGTAGTGTCAACCCAGCACGATGAGTTTGACAATGATGATGAGCGCATGCTTGCCAAAATCAAGTCGGATGTCATCGATATCCTTATCCCGCGCGTGAAGGAGAAAATACATACCCAAAAGGTGCTCGACCTTTTCAATGGCGATATTACCTACCATGTCAACCCGACAGGGAAGTTCGTCATCGGTGGTCCACACGGAGACACTGGTCTGACTGGCCGCAAGATCATCGTCGACACCTATGGTGGCAAGGGTGCTCATGGCGGTGGTGCTTTCTCTGGAAAGGACTCCAGCAAGGTGGACCGCTCGGCAGCATATATGGCCCGCTACATCGCCAAGAACATGGTGGCGGCAGGCGTCAGCGATGAGATGCTCGTGCAACTGAGTTATGCCATTGGCATCGCTGAGCCCGTGAGCGTGTATGTCAACACCTACGGACGGTCGAAGGTCAGCATGAGCGACGGAGAGATAGCAGGGAAAATCAAAGATATGTTCACCCTCACACCGAAAGCCATTGAGAGAACTCTCAAACTCCGGCAGCCGATTTTCCTGGAAACAGCCGCATACGGACACATGGGACGCAAAAACGAAAAGGTGACGAAGACGTTCACCAGTTTCTACCATGAGACCAAGACCATCGAGGTGGAACTGTTCACATGGGAGAAACTCGACAGGGTCGATGAAATCCGCAAAGCATTCGGCATCTGATGGCACCCCTCCTCAGGAAGTCGACCTATCAGGTCATACACGAACTGCCTGACAGCGCCACAGAATGGCAGAAAGACTCTGCGGTGCAGGCGTATTTCCAGCCAGGACAGGACATACAGTTCAGTGACCGGCCCGACACGTTAGGACTGCCCGGCCAACGCTACAACGCTCCGGCAGGCACCCTCTGCACAGACAGTTTGGGCTACCCCAGCGTATATGTCGACTCCTTCGTCTGTAAAGGGCAGAGCAGGGCACATGTGGCAATGGCTGCTGACCCGGTGCCCTACCGTCCTGGGGCTGACAACCTGGTGGCGTCGGTCATCATGGTGGGATGCCTGGTGGCCATTCTGGCTCTTGCCCGCTCATTGCGGTTTGTCATGAAAATGGGCAAGAACTTCTTTTTCGCGGAGAACGAACGTACGACGGCGGTGCCCGACACAGCCTCCGAACTGCGCGGACAGGGATGGCTCGTATTGTTCACCTCGCTGATGCTGGCCATGGCATATTATGTGTGGTCGGTTGCCTCGGGCGATGGGGTGACCTTCCTGCCGAGGCATGGCTTGCTTCTCATCTATCTGGCATCTGTCATAGGCTATTTCCTGTTCAAGGCCGGTATCTATCAATGGATTAACTGGGTGTTCTTCGATGGTAAAAAAAATGAACAATGGAACAAGTCCATATTGTTCATAACAGCCATGGAGGGGGTGCTGTTGGCGCCCTTTGTGCTGTTGCATGTCTTTGGAGGCTTGTCACTTCAATTCGCACTCATCGGTGTCGCAAGTGTTATCTTTTTGGCAAAAATTCTCACTTTTTATAAGTGTTATCTTATCTTTTTTCAGCGATTAGGTGCCATAATGCAAATTTTTTTGTACTTTTGTGCGCTCGAAATGATACCTTTGGTCGTTTTGGTCGGCCTTTTGGAAATATTCAACGAATATCTGAAAATAAATTTTTAGTACATTTATGATCAAGAAGATTTTGGTGTCACAGCCTAAACCGACAAGTGAGAAATCGCCTTATTTTGATATCGCCCGAGAATATGGTGTCGAATTGGTGTTTCGTCCATTTATAAGGGTGGAAGGCCTGACAGCGAAAGAATTCAGACAGCAAAAGATCAGCCTCTTGGGTTATACAGCAGTGGTGTTCACTTCCCGGCACGCCATCGACAACTTCTTCACGTTGGCCAAGGAAATGAGGGTCACTATTCCCGAGACGATGAAATACTTCTGTGTGACAGAGACCATCGCGCTCTATATTCAGAAATATGTGCAGTACCGCAAGCGGAAAGTGTTCTTCGGAGCAACCGGGAAAATCGCCGACTTGGTGCCTCAGATGGTGAAGCATAAGAACGAGCGCTATCTGGTGCCCATGAGCGATATTCACAACAACAGTGTTCAGGAGATGCTGGACGCCAAGAAACTTGATTATCAGATATGCGTGATGTACCGCACGGTCAGTGATGACTTCACCAAGGAGGAAGTGGAGCAGTTTGACTACGACATGCTCATTTTCTTCAGTCCTGCTGGTATCAATGCCCTGACCAAGAATTTCCCTTCCTTCGAGCAGGGAGACATCCGCATCGCTGCCTTCGGTCCGGCCACAGCCAAGGAGGTGACCGACAAAGGACTGCGGCTTGACCTGAGTGCTCCATCACCGGAATTTCCATCGATGACTGGTGCGCTGCGTGACTATCTGGAAAGACAAAGGTAGTTGGCTATGCCTGCAGCAGGCTCATTCACTTTGGACAAGGAGGAGCGTGTCACCGGACGGATTTTGGTGGAAACGCTTTTCGGGGGCGGCGAAAGCCGCTCAATGTCTTATTATCCGCTCCGGGTGGTTTATTGCCTGACACAGCGCCAGACCGCTCCTGTGCGCATTTTGGTCAGTGTGCCAAAACGGTGTTTCAAAAGCGCCGTGAAGCGCAATAGGGTGAAGCGCCAGTTGAGAGAGGCCTACCGGAAAAACAAACACCTGCTGACCGAGCGGATGGAAGCATTGCCGGACAAGGCTCTCGCTTTGGCTTTCATTTGGATGGAAAACCGGCTTCGTGACAGCAGCGAGGTAGAGAGCAGGATGGTCAGTCTGCTGGTCAGAGTCAGTGAGCGGTTATGAGCATTGGGTCGGAAATGGCAGGATGGCTGTCGAAACTAATAGGGTGGTTGTCGAAAGTGGTGGTGTGGGTGCTGCTCATCCCCATCTTCTTCTATCAAAGATGTATCAGCCCGTTCACCCCTCCCTCATGTCGCTTTACTCCCACTTGCTCTGAATACGCCAAGCAGGCATTGCGCAAGCACGGTCCATTCAAAGGACTATGGCTCGCGATACGCCGCATACTGCGCTGTCATCCCTGGGGCGGCAGCGGATACGACCCGGTGCCGTGAAAGATTGAAAATTTAAGATTGAAAATTGTAAATTAGGGCATACGGTTTGTACGATATTTAAAGATTTCCGACTCGTCTGACTCGTCCGACTTGTCTGACCTTTCAAAAACTCAAAAAAACAATATAAATCAATGACAAAGAATTTTGTAGAAGAACTGAGATGGCGTGGCATGCTCGCGCAGATTATGCCAGGTACAGAAGAATTTTTGATGAAGGGCATGGCAACTGCTTACCTGGGCACTGACCCCACAGCAGACAGCCTGCATATCGGACACCTTTGTGGCATCATGATGCTGCGCCACCTGCAGCGCTGCGGGCACAAGCCCATCATTCTCGTGGGTGGTGCCACCGGTATGATCGGCGACCCCTCGGGCAAGAGCCAGGAGCGCAACCTTCTCGACTCGGAGACACTCTACCACAACCAGGAGTGCATCAAGCGCCAGGTGGCCAAGTTCCTGAATTTCGAGGCTGAAGGCCCCAATAAGGCAGAATTGGTGAACAACTACGACTGGATGAAGGACTTCTCCTTCCTCGACTTTGCCCGTGAGGTAGGCAAGCACATTACTGTCAACTACATGATGGCGAAGGACAGTGTGCAGCAGCGTCTTAACGGTACGGCACGCGACGGCCTGTCATTCACGGAGTTCACCTACCAGTTGCTGCAGGGTTACGACTTCCTTCACCTCTACCAGACCAAGAACTGCAAACTGCAGTTGGGTGGCAACGACCAGTGGGGCAACATGACCACAGGCACCGAACTCATCCGCCGCAAACTGGGTCAGGAGGCGGAGGCATACGCCCTCACCTGTCCGCTCATCACCAAAGCCGACGGAAAGAAATTCGGAAAGACTGAGAGCGGCAACGTGTGGCTCGACCCGGCCCGCACCTCACCATACGCCTTCTATCAGTTCTGGCTGAATGTCAGTGACGACGACGCTGAGCGCTACATCAAGATTTTCACCAGTTTGGAGAAGGATACCATCGATGCCCTCGTGGAGGAGCACAAGCAGGATCCTGGCCGCCGTGTTCTCCAGCGCCGCTTGGCAGAGGAGGTGACCGTGATGGTACATTCACGTGAGGCTCTCGAAATGGCTATCGAAGCATCCAACATCCTCTTTGGCAAGTCGACCAAGGAGAGCCTGGTGCGTCTTGATGAGCAGACACTGCTTGATGTTTTCGATGGTGTGCCACGTTTCGACCTCGGCCGCGACCAACTGGGACAGCCAGCCGTAGAACTTTTCACCCGCGACGATGTGAAGGTCTTTGCCAGCAAAGGCGAGATGCGCAAACTCGTACAGGGTGGCGGTGTCTCGGTCAATAAGGAGAAACTGGTGGCTTTCGACCGCCCCATCACTTCCGAAGACCTCATCAATGGGAAATACATCCTCGTGCAGAGAGGCAAGAAGAATTATTTCCTTATCACGGTGAAATAAGTCTGGCGGGCCGATAAGTCCGACAATTCCGATATGTCTGACGGGCCTCAAAACTCCTTAGACAACAAAAATATCGCCAAAAATTTGGCAGTGGTGCAAAAAAGCACTACCTTTGCAGCCACGATTGGGTCATGGTGTAATGGTAACACTACAGGTTTTGGTTCTGTCATTCTGGGTTCGAATCCCGGTGACCCAACTTGAAAAATCGCCAAGTAACTGAATTTCAGTACTTGGCGATTTTCATATCCCTGACTTTTACTGAAGATTGGTTGAACCATCGCGGACAACTTGCTCAAATTCTTCAGAAGTGATTATGGAGAAGCCTTTTAGTTCATCAAGGGACAAAACCGATGCTATAGAAGCTTTCACATTCATTACCTTATAGAGCAACTCCTTTGCTTGGTGCTTGGCATGGTTTTCTTTTTCTTGATTGTCATGATATATGCCATCGCTGCTCATGATATAAACTTTTGATTGAACAACTTCAAATCGGAAAGAATGGATATACCACAATTCTTCATCAATGCGATAAGAAAAGTATACATGGCAGTCGTTATCTGACATTTCCGACAGGACATCAATGATTCGGCGCAAAAACACCTTGGTGGCATCTTCCTTCCGTATTCTGACAATAGTCTCAAAATAGAAAAGGCTCACATCGGTTATTTCTTCCACTTCAACCGGTAATTTTGCTTGTTTCAAACGTGTCCGAATCTGGTACCTACGTTCCTCACACTCTTTCTCATGCCGCAACGGATTGGTGAACAATTTCCTACCTATACTAACAAGTTGTTCTGACAAAGGGAAAAAATAAACTGTTGTATGATCAGCAGACACGGCATACAGCACATTGCCGCTCTTTTGGATGATCAGCACTTTGCCTTCCATCCATTGCAATCTGCGATGGAACCAACCTTTTGGAGAGAAATAGGAGAAGATTAAATGAATAAAAACGACCAATAATCCAACAAGGTAAAAAAGTATAAACCATCTGTTCTCATGGTCACGTATGCTCTCTCTATATAACCCATAGATGGTTATTAGCACCGCACCGGAAAAGACAACCCTACGCATTATGGCCTCCACACGGTTTGCCTTCTTGCTTATTCCCTTAAAAATACCTGTTGATGCCAACAGCAAGACAATGAATGATATAAAAGCCATCGAACTCCATACGCCTTTTTCCAACAGTATAGCCATCCATAATGAAAATATGGATAGGAGTGCCTCTATGAGGGATAGAATTTCTTTTTTGGGCATACTGTGAAGGGATTATTGATTGTTGTTGCAAAGGTAATTAAAATGGTGTTCAATCGACCTTGTGATTTTATAAAATATCCCGAAAAACTTTTCTGTGTCGTTTTTTTTGTGTAAGTTTGCAGCATACAAACAAACTATTATACATTTTATTATGAAAACAAATTATGAGATTCGTTATGCGGCCCATCCAGAGGACGCTAAGAGTTATGATACCACACGTATCAGACGAGATTTCCTTATAGAGCGTGTCTTCGCTGCCGATGAGGTCAATATGGTCTATTCCATGTACGACCGCATGGTGGTGGGAGGTGCCATGCCCGTGGCAGAAGAACTGAAACTGGAGGCCATCGACCCGCTCAAGGCTCCCTTCTTCACCACCCGCCGCGAGGTGGGCATCTTCAATGTGGGAGGTGCCGGTTGCGTGAAAGTGGGGGATGAGGTCTTCGAACTTGACTACAAGGAGGCTCTCTATATCGGCCGGGGCGACCGCGACGTGGTGTTCTGCTCGAAGGACAAGAAGCAGCCCGCCAAGTTCTATTTCAACTCTGCCACTGCACACAAGGAGTATCCGTGCAAGAAAATCACCAAGGCGGATGCCGTGGTGGCTCACATGGGAAGCCTGGAGATGAGCAACGAGCGCGACATCAACAAGATGATTGTCAATCAGGTGCTGCCTACCTGCCAGTTGCAGATGGGTATGACCGAACTGGCTCCGGGCAGCGTATGGAACACGATGCCGGCTCATGTGCACAGCCGCAGGATGGAAGCCTACTTCTATTTTGAGGTACCCGAGGATCAGGCTGTCTGCCATTTCATGGGTGAGGTGGAGGAGACCCGCCACATCTGGATGAGAGGTGACCAGGCCGTGCTCTCGCCGGAGTGGAGCATCCACAGTGCTGCTGCCACCCACAATTACACCTTCATCTGGGGCATGGGCGGTGAGAACCTCGACTATGGAGACCAGGACTTCTCACTCATCACCGACTTGAAGTAATTATAGGAGTTTAGGAGTTTAGGAGTTTAGGAGTCTAGGAGTTTAGGAGTCTAGGAGTCTAGGAGTCTAGGAGTTTAGACATTTGATTTGCTTGTATAAGGAGTGATTCGAAAGAAATAACCGTTCAATCAAGATGGTAACTTTTACATTTCAGAGTATTCTTGCATGGCAGAAAGCCCATGAGTTTACAAAACTCGTATACGAGATAACGAAGGATTTCCCTGAAGATGAAAAGTATGGTATGATTTCTCAGTTTCGACGAGCAGCAGTGTCTATAGGCGCCAACATTGCTGAAGGCTATAAAAAACTAAGTAAAGCAGACAAACTCCGATTTTTGAACATTGCTGAAGGCAGCATGGCTGAATGTATGAATTACATCATTCTCTCTAGGGATCTTGATTTTATCAATGATATCCAGTATGAAAGATTGAAAGAGGCCATAGAAAACGCTGGGAAACTGCTGACGGCCTATTGTAATGGTATAATCAACAACAAAGGAATCAATAATCTTGAGGTATGAGGAAATCGTGAATGATTGAAGGATGCGGAACTAAGCGAGTGTGGGTAAAAAAGACTATTGTCTAAACTCCCAAACTCCTAAACTCCTAAACTCCTTTTCAATTAATTCCCTTCCGATTCAACAAAACCAAAAACATCATGAACTGTTCAAACATTTTTTCACTAGAAGGAAAGAACGCCTGGATCACAGGTGCTTCCTATGGTATCGGTTTCAACATTGCCAAAGCCTTTGTGGCAGCCGGCATCAAGACCATCATTTTCAACGACATCAATGAGGCAGCCCTCGAGCGCGGACTCAACAATTACAAAGAGGCTGGCATCGACAATGTGAAGGGCTATGTCTGTGACGTCACCAAAGAGGACGACGTGAAGGCCCTTGTCGAGAAAATCCATCAAGAGGTGGGACAGATCGACATCCTCGTCAACAACGCTGGCATTATCAAGCGCATCCCCATGCACGAAATGAAGAGGGCTGAGTTCCAGCAGGTCATTGACATCGACCTCGTAGGACCATTCATCTGCTCCTCTGCCGTCATCCCAGAGATGATGGAGCGCAGGGAAGGAAAAATCATCAACATCTGCTCGATGATGTCGGAACTCGGACGAGAGACCGTCTCTGCCTATGCCGCTGCCAAAGGCGGACTCAAGATGCTCACCCGCAACATCTGCTCTGAGTATGGCGAGTACAACATCCAGTGCAACGGTATCGGTCCGGGCTACATCGCCACACCGCAGACTGCTCCGCTCCGTGAGCGCCAGCCCGATGGGTCAAGACATCCGTTCGACTCCTTCATCTGCGCCAAAACACCGGCTGGCAGATGGCTGGAGCCAGAGGAACTGGGCGGACCTGCCGTGTTCTTGGCTTCACATGCCTCTGATGCCGTCAACGGACATGTGCTCTATGTGGACGGTGGCATCCTTGCCTATATCGGAAAACAACCCTAAAGGAAAGTTCGGATAACAAATAATGGGCTTCCCTTTCGGGGAAGCCCATTATTGTGATTTTTTTTTACAGATTATTTCAGGGCATCAGCCAACTCTGCGCCTGCCTTAAACTTGGCGAGTTTCTTCTCTGCAATCTGAATCTTCTCTCCGCTGCTGGGGTTGATACCTTCGCGTGCAGCACGGGTGGCTACGCTGAATGTGCCGAAACCAATGAGAGCGACCTTTTCATCAGCGGCCAAAGCCTCCTTGATGGCATCAAGTGCTGCGTCAAGGGCTTTCTTTGAGTCTACTTTTGTCAAGCCCGACTTCACTGCGATTTTCTCGATTAATTCTGTCTTGTTCATAATTAGGTGATTTAAAAAAAGTAAAAAATAAATATCTTTTGACGAATTTTTGGCAAATATAGAAGAATCATTTCATAAAACAAACAAAAAATAGAAAAAAATGATGAAAAACGCGAAAAAACTGCTGCAGAGTGCTGATTTTGTGTGTTATAACGGATATTTTTCGTAATTTTGCCGCGATTTGACAATATGAACAAAGATAATAACATTATATCATGCGCAGTATACCAACCATCACAAAAAACCTTCTGATAATAAACATATTGGCTTTTCTTGCCTATGTAGTGCTGAGGACAAGAGGTGTTGATCTCAACGATATTTTCGGTTTGCACTTCCTTCTGGCTTCAAGGTTCCATATCTACCAATTGTTCACCTATATGTTCATGCATGGTGGGTGGGACCATATTTTCTTCAACATGTTTGCCCTTTGGATGTTTGGATGTGTCATGGAGAGAGTATGGGGACCGAAGAAATTCCTTTTTTATTACATTTTTTGCGGTGTCGGAGCAGGTATCATACAGGAAATAGCACAGTATGTGGAACTTTATTCCCTGCTGTCGGGGCAACCGGGAGTGGGATTCACCACACTTTTCTCCAGCGCATGGTCGGACTCTGCACTCGCTGAAAGTCTCAATGCATGGACCACAGTAGGCGCATCGGGCGCCATTTATGCCATCCTTTTGGCATTCGGCATGACCTTCCCCAATGAGCGCATCTTCATCTTCCCGCTCCCCATTCCCATCAAGGCCAAGTGGTTTGTCATGGCTTATGTGGCCATCGAACTTTTCTCAGCCCTCGGAACATCATCGGACAATGTGGCGCATTTCGCTCACCTGGGCGGTATGCTCTTCGGCTTCCTCCTCATCAGGTATTGGGAACACCATCCCGAAGATGAACTGTATGGCCGCAGCCATGGACGGCAGTTCTTCGACAAGTGGCGCTCCAGTTGGGAGAGCCGCAAGGGAAAGTCGTATGGCGGTGATGAGGATGTACGCCACAAGACAGACTGGGAGTACAATGCCGACAAGAAAGCCAATGAAGAGAAGGTAGACAAGATACTTGACAAGATACGCAAAAACGGATATGCCAGTCTGACAGAGGAGGAAAAGAGATTCCTCTTTGAGAGCAGCAACAAGAAATAAGTTCATAGTTCATAGTTCACAGTTCATAGTTGGGCACTTTTAGGAAAATCACCCTTTGGTTGATAGCATTGGTCAACGTGGTCGTCGTGGCGGCCATGTTGCTGTGTGCATGGGCAGGACATGTCAGTCCTGCTAGACATCCCATCTGCGAGGTCATCTCGTTGGGATTCCCCATCCCACTGGTTGTCAACCTCCTCTTTCTTGTCTTCTGGCTTGTGTCCGCTGCAAGGTTTGCGCTCATCCCCTTGGTGGGCCTGTTGCTCTGCTTCAACTCCGTGAGGGATTATTGTCCTGTCAACATCCCCGGTGACAAGTCGGAAAGCCAGATCAAGGTGCTGTCGTTCAACCTCAACAACTATAATGGAAACACAGCGCCCGACAGTGATTACATCGCCATCACCAATTATATTATCGATAGCGGAGCCGACATTGTCTGTATGCAGGAGTCACAGATCGGGAACAGGCGAATGGGGAAAGTCATCACTTCCATGGTGGAAAACGTTTACCCCTACAGAAGGGATGACAGGAAACCAGGACATGTCAAACAGTCGTTCTACAGCAAATACCCCATCCGGTGGGCGAAGGACATTCCATTTGAAAGGGATCACAAGATGCCCAAGGATGCCAGCAAGAATGCCAGCATGGTCTATTGCCTGGACATGGGCGAGGACTCGCTGTTGGTATTCAACTGTCATCTCGCCAGCCAGAAATTTGATAGTGAGGAAAAAAGCGAATTCCAGGATTTCGTGGATAGGAAAACCGACCATATCAATGAACGGTCGTTGATTTCAAAGATAGAATCCTCCGGAAAGGTGCGGGCATTGGAGGCCGACTTCATCTCAAGGACGCTGAAAAAACACTCCGACGCTTCCGTGTTGCTGTGCGGCGACTTCAACAGTTCACCCACCTCTTATGCCCACCATGTGATTGCCGGATGTCTCACCGACTGCTTCCGCAAGACGGGAAACGGGGTGGGCTACAGTTATAGCCACTATGGAATGTATGTCAGAATCGACCATGTCTTCTGCTCCGATGACTGGACGCCTGTCAGTTGCAAAATTGATAAGAATTTCACCGTTTCCGACCATCTTCCTGTCATTTGTTGGCTAAAAAAGAGGTCAAAACCCTAAAAAATGAATAATTTGCGATAGAAATTTTCCCAAAATTGAAAAAATCACTATCTTTGCACGCTATATTCGTAAATTGGCGGAAAACAATAAATTAAACAATAAATAACAGTAATGCAAAACAAAGGAATTGTAATTTTCACAGCGGTCATGCTGACCCTGGCAAGTATCTTCTATTTGTCATTCTCTGTGGCTTCCAAGTACTACGACAAGCAAGCCGCAAAGATTGAGGATCCGACAGCCCAACAGGACTATAAGGACTCGGTAAAATATCTGGGTATCTATTCCTATCAGAAGTGTCTGGAGACACAGATGGGCCTCGGACTTGACCTTAAAGGTGGTATGAACGTGATTCTGGAGGTGTCGGTGCCTGACCTGATTGAGAACCTGGCAGGATACAAGACCGATGCCGCCTTCGTCAAGACGATGAAAGCAGCCAAGGCAGAGGAAGAAACCACTCAGGGTGACTTCATCTCGCTCTTTATCAAACATTATCGCGCCAATGCACCGGGGCATAGCCTCGCAGAGGTGTTCGCCACCCAGCAGTTGCCGGAGGTGAAGACCAACAGCAGCGACAGTGAGGTGGAGAAAATCCTCCGCGAAAGACTCACAGAGACGGTGGCTGATGCCAAGAACGTCATCACCAACCGTATCGACCAGTTTGGTGTCGTGCAGCCCAACATCCAGATGTTGGAAGGCCAGGAAGGCCGCATCATGGTGGAAATGCCGGGTGTGAAAGATCCTGAGCGTATGCGCCGACTCCTTCAGGGTAGCGCCAACCTGGAATTCTGGGAGACCTATACCTCACAGGAGATCGCTCCTTACATTCAGCAACTCGACAGCCGCCTCGCCAATGGTGAGACAGAGGTGGAGAACGACAGCGTCAAGGCTGATGCCGACAAGGCTGTCGCTGAGGTGAAGGACACCGCAGCAGTGGCTGAGGAAAAGGGACTTACCTTAGGTGACAAGAAGGCTGATGCCAAGAAGGCTGATGAGAAGGAAGATGCCAAGAAACTGGCTGAGAAGGCTGCTTTGGAGCACCCGCTTCTCTCCAAACTCGGTGTCAATGCCGACCAATACTGCGTTGTGGGTATGGCCAACGTGGTGGATACCGCAGCCATCAACGCATACCTCCAGTCCGAACTGGGCAAGGCTGTGCTGCCTGCCGACGTGAAACTGCTCTGGAGTGCCAAGCCCTCCGACCGCATCCCCAACAACAAGCGTATCTATGAACTCTACTGCCTCCGCATGACAGGCAACGGTAACCGCGCACCCCTTGAGGGCGACGTGATTGAGAGCGCTAAGGATGAGTTCGACCACTTCACCAACCGTCCGGTGGTGACCATGCAAATGAATGAGGATGGCGCGCGCGAGTGGGCCAACCTTACCAAGAAGAATATCGGCAAACCCGTTGCCATCGTGCTCGACAACCTGGTGTACAGCGCTCCTAATGTCAATCAGGAGATTACCGGTGGTAACTCACAGATCAGCGGTTCCTTCACCGTGGAGGACACCAAGGACCTGGCCAACACCCTCAAGTCTGGACGTATGAAGGCTCCCGTGCGCATCGTACAGGAAGAGGTGGTAGGTCCGTCACTCGGTGCTCAGTCCATCAAGCAGGGTATCATCTCCTTCATCGTGGCCTTCATCGTGCTGATGCTCTACATGATCCTCATGTATGGATTCATTCCGGGAATGGTGGCCAACTGCGCCCTGATCCTCAACCTCTTCTTTACCATGGGTATCATGGCGTCGTTCCAGTCGGCTCTCACCATGCCGGGTATCGCCGGTATCGTGTTGACCCTCGGTATGGCGGTGGACGCCAACGTGCTTATCTATGAGCGCACCAAGGAAGAACTGAGATCTGGCAAGAATGTGCGCCAGGCACTCACTGCTGGTTACAGCAACGCTTTCTCTGCTATCTTCGACTCCAACCTCACCTCTATTATAACGGGTGTGATTCTGGCAGTCATCGGTATGGGACCGGTCAAGGGCTTCGCAGTAACCCTTATCATCGGTATCTGCTGCTCGTTCTTCACCGCTGTGTTCCTCACACGTCTGGTCTACGAGAGCCGCATGAAGAAAGGAAAGTGGCTCGGCCTCACCTTCGAGACCCCGCTGTCACGCAATTTCATGCAGAACAAGCACTTCAACTTCATGGGTGCATACCGCAAGTCTTATACCCTTTGGGCCATCCTCGCCCTCATCTTCATCGGATTCTTCGCTATCCGCGGACTGAGCAAGAGTATCGACTTCACCGGTGGCCGCAACTATGTGGTGACCCTTGCCAAGCAGGTGCAGGTGGAGAATGTGCGTCAGGCACTCGACGGCGTGTTCGTCAACACCATCGGTACCAATAAGGACAAACCAGCCAACACCAGCGTCATCGCCCTCGGTACAGACGGTCAGACCATCCGTGTATCCACCAACTGGAACATCGAGTCGAACAGTCCCACCGTGGATGACGAGGCAGAGGAGAAACTCTTCAACGCTCTCAAGAAGGCAGGCATCGTCACTCAGGAGAACCTTGAGGACTTCAAGAACCCCGACGTGCGTGAGGGTGGTTCCATCGTCAGCAGCACCAAGGTGGGTCCGTCCATCGCCCGCGATGTGACCAACAAGGCCATCATCAGTGTGATCATCGCCTTGATTGCTATCTTCCTCTACATCCTGCTCCGCTTCCGCAACGTGGCATTCTCCATCGGTTCTATCGTGGCCCTGGCATTCGATACCCTCATCGTCATCGGCTTCTTCTCCGCTCTGTGGGGCATCGTTCCCTTCTCGCTGGAGATCGACCAGACGTTCATCGGTGCTATCCTTACCGTGATCGGTTACTCCATCAACGATAAGGTGGTGGTCTTCGACCGTGTGCGTGAGAACCTCCGCCTCTACAAGCGCCGCGAACTGCAGACACTGTTCAACGACTCACTGAACCAGACTCTGGCCCGTACCATCAACACCTCAGTGTCAACCCTCATCGTGTTGCTCTGTATCTTCATCTTCGGTGGTGCCAGCATCCGCAGTTTCTCATTCGCTATGATTCTCGGTGTCATCTTCGGAACACTTTCCTCTATCTTCATTGCTGCTCCTACAGCATATCTCACCATGGGACGCAAGATTCAGGAACAGGGGGTTGAGGTTGAGGCAGAGACCAAGTAAAGAAACTTCTCAAACAACAATGATAAGTTCCCTGAGGGTATCCTTGCCCGAGGGGAACTTTTTTTGCCTCCTCCCGGTCGTCCCAAAAAGGAGAGAGCACACCTAAAAAAACTTAAAAACCGTTTGAGGTTGTAGCATTTGTATTGTTTCATTATACTAATAAGGTGAAATGAGAATGAAAGGGCGGCTAAAATTTGGCATTTCTCTCGTTTATCCGTAATTTTGCTACGCGAAAACAAATAATATAAGATAAAGTCATGAGAATCGCATTGATAGGATATGGCAAAATGGGCAAGATGATAGAGCAGATTGCCCTTTCACGAGGCCATGAGATAGTCAGCATCATTGATATAGACAACCTTGAGGATTTTGAGTCGGACGCTTTCGCCTCTGCCGATGTGGCCATTGAGTTCACCACTCCCACAGCAGCCTACGGCAACTACCTGCGTGCCTTTGCCAAGAATGTGAAGGTGGTGTCGGGCTCCACGGGTTGGATGGACGAGCACGGAGATGAGGTGAGGAAGATGTGCACCGAGGGAGGAAAGACGCTCTTCTGGGCATCCAACTTCTCCATCGGCGTAGCCATCTTCTCGGCGGTCAACCGCTATCTGGCACATATCATGGACGCTTTCCCGCAGTATGACGTGGAGATGGAGGAAACCCATCACATCCATAAACTGGATGCGCCGTCTGGAACAGCCATCACGCTTGCTGAGGACCTGATAGGCCAACTGAGCCGGAAAAACAAGTGGGTGAAAGGGACGCTGCAGGCTCCCGACGGCACGGTCACGGGAAGCACGGAGCACGCCGATGACGAGTTGCCCGTCAGCAGCATAAGGAGAGACGAGGTGCCTGGTATCCACTCCATCACCTACGATTCCGAGGCCGATAGCATCACCATCACCCATGACGCTCACTCACGCAAAGGTTTCGCCCTTGGTGCCGTACTCGCAGCCGAGTATACCGCCACGCACAGCGGACTGCTCACCACCAGCGACCTCTTTCCGTTTTAGTTCATAGTTCATAATTCATAGTTCATAATTCATAATTCATAGTTCATAATTCATAGTTCATAATTCATAGTTCATAATTCATAATTCATAGTTCATAGTTCATAGTTGAGAGTAGGACTAATGTCTAAACTCCTAAACTCCCAATCTCCTACACTCCCAAACTTCCAAATTCAAAAACCTCAAAACCAATGATAGACAAGCGCAAGGCAAAACTCAACATGAAGTGGCAGTGGACGAAGTTCATCATCGTCCTTGCACTGTATCTTCTTTTCCTTTACTGGGTGAAGAGTTGGCTCGGACTGATTGTCGTGCCATTCATTTATGACGCATACATCTCAAAGAAAATCAACTGGCAATGGTGGAAAGATGCGGAGGGACCCGTGAAATTCGTCATGAGTTGGGTCGATGCCATCATCTTCGCTCTCGTGGCCGTCTATTTCATCAACATCTTCTTCTTCCAGAACTATGTCATCCCGTCGAGTTCGTTGGAGAAGTCGCTCCTGCGTGGTGATTATCTCTTTGTCAGCAAGGTGAGTTACGGACCGCGTATCCCGCAGACGCCGCTCACCATGCCGCTCACTCAGCATACCCTGCCCATCTTCAACACCAAGTCATATATCGAATGGCCGCACTGGGACTACAGACGTGTCAAGGGACTGGGCACCGTGCAACTCAACGATATCGTGGTGTTCAACTATCCTGCGGGCGACAGCGTGATGATGGCTGACAAATATCAGGCACAGGACTACTATCAGACTTGCTACACGTATGGTTATGAGAACTACGGCAAGAATGTGGAGGTGGACTCCCTCACTCCCCAGCAGCAGTGGGACTTCTACCAGAAAGTGATGGCAGAGGGCAGGCAGATTGTCAAGGGCAATCCCGGCGAGTTTGGTGTGCTCGCCTCAAGGCCTACTGACCGCCGTGAGAACTATGTCAAGCGCTGTGTGGGTCTTCCCGGACAGACATTGGAGATCAAGGACAAAATCATTTACCTCGACGGCAAGGCCAACAAGGAGCCTGACAATGTGCAATATACCTATTATGTGGACTTCAAGCAGGCATTGCCCAATGAGTTGATGGAGAACCTGCAGATCACCATTGAGGATCTGAACAACAACGGATCGGGTGGCGGTATGCCTATGACCAAACGGGCAGCGACAGAACTGGCCAAGCGCACCGATCTGGTGAACAGTGTGGTGCCGGTGACCGATGATAACAGCCGAGACCCAGGAAAGGTGTATCCTGTGAATGCCAATACAGGATGGACACGCGACAACTATGGACCGGTGTGGATTCCCGCCAAGGGAAAAAGCATCAAACTCAACCTGCAGAACATCGCCGTCTATGAGCGGCCTATCCGGGTGTATGAGGAAAACGACCTTGACGTGCGCGACGGCAAGATCTACATCAACGGCAAGGAGACCAGCGAATACACATTCAAGATGGACTATTACTGGATGATGGGCGACAACCGCCACAACTCACTCGACTCACGCTATTGGGGCTTCGTGCCCGAGGATCATGTCGTGGGCAAGCCCATTTTCATCTGGCTCTCTATCAATCCTGAGAATGTGGGACCGAAAGTCAGGTGGAACCGCCTATTCAACAAGGTGGACAACATCAAGTAGGCGAGAAGACCGAGAGAAAGAGGCTCCCGTAATAATCGGCTGCGATGGTATTTGAATTGGATGAGGAACTGATATTCCCCAACCCCCATTTGGGTGAGCCCGACGGGCTCCTGGCAGTGGGCGGCGACCTGTCGGTCGACCGCCTGCTGCTGGCATATAGTTATGGCATCTTTCCCTGGTATTCTTTCAGACAGCCCGACATCCTGTGGTACTGTCCCATGCAGCGCTTTGTCATCTTCCCCAGCGAGATACACATCTCACATTCCATGCGCACGCTCATCCACAAAAACCGCTACCGAATAAGTATCAATGAGAATTTCCCGGAGGTGATCAGGCAATGCAGCATCAATCGTGGCAGAGACAAGATGGAGGGCGCATGGTTGGGTGATGACATGATCAAGGCTTACACCGAACTCCACCGGCAGGGCTTCGCCGCCAGCATCGAGGTGTGGGAGGACGAGCACTTGGTGGGTGGACTCTATGGTGTGAATTTGGGCCGTGCCTTTTTTGGCGAGAGCATGTTCTCACTCGTGCCCAGCGGCAGCAAACTGGCTCTCATCCATCTGGCAGAGTTTTTCCGTGATCATGGCGGAACCATCATCGACTGCCAGTTTGAGACTCCCCACCTCCGTTCCATGGGTGGGCGATTCATTTCCTATGAGGAATATATGAACCTTCTGAAAACTTCATTTTAATGTTTTTACCCACCCGTCAGTTGTAATCTGACGCTTTCTTGCGCCTTTTGGTTACAATCAGAAACCTTTTTGGGTTGATTTAAATCAAGAAAATACATTATTTTATTAATTATTCCGCCAAAAATTTGTGCTGTTTGCGGAAACAGCATACCTTTGCAATGTGTTTTTCATAGTATTAGATTTAAGGTTAACAAGGTTGGGACTCGGCGGAGCCCCATTTTTTTTGCCCTTTATTGAAAAATATGTAAAGTTATGGCCAATAAATCCGATGTATTGTTGACTTGACTGTTGGGTGGCATGACACCATTAACTATTCAGCGAATAGGTTTAAAAGTGTCCTACGGGCAGAAATGATATAAAATGAATTCGACTTCCACAAGTTGAAACCTATTTGTAAAAGAAGAGATGATCAAAAACCGCTTCGCTTCGAAAAAAGATATAAAAACAGATTGGGTTGACATTCTTCAAACGCTGATGCTTGCGAAAAAACGCCAAGGCATTCGCAAAAAAGGTAAAAAAGAATTAAGTACTCCAAGATTAGTCGCGAGGCCGAAGGCGATTTCTTTTACTATTCGCTGAAAAGTTACTAACACTACTTTTTTTGTTAAAGAACCAAAAAGTATTGTAAAGAGGTTGGGAATAGCAGTGCTCATTTGTTATTAATATAAAGACATGCCATTAAATGATATTTCTTATCAGTCCAACTAATAGTTGTAGGTATGATGGCATCTGCTGACTAAGGTAAATGGACATCATGTAAATTGCCGTTTATGTTTATGCCAGAAGACATCTTTAATTAATTATTTATGTAAAAATTCAATATGCAGAAGAAAGAATTTGAAGACATCTTCCGGCGGCATTATGAACGGATGATAAGGCTTGCCAGGCACATGCTTAATAATGAGGAGGAGGCGAAAGATGTGGTAAGTGATGTGCTGACCAAAGTGTGGCATGGTTCAATACATATCTATGAAAACCAACAGGAGGCCATGTTGTTGACCTGTGTCCATCACAGGTGCATCAACCTGCTTAATCGACGTTCCATAAAGACAAAGGTACATCAAATGATTACTTTGGAGAATTCCCCACCAGTCTCTGTTCCAACGATTGACTCCCCTTCGTATTCGGATAGAATAAGGTTGATAATAGACAATAAACTCTCATCTAAAGACCGTTTGGTTGTTACCATGAAGTATGAAAGAAAGATGAAATACAGAGAAATGGCTAAAGAATTAGGTATTAGTGAAGCCGCTGTGTACAAACATCTTGTTCATGCGATGAAGATAATAAAAGATGAATTAAGAAATGGAGACGAATAAGAAGTTTGAAAGATTGCTGGATGCTGCTGAACATCCAGAGAAATATCCGGATGTGGATATTGAAAATATGTTACGGGATGACGAATGCCAAGAGTTTTATGAACTCATGGTAAGAGTGAACAGGGTTTATATGCAACACCCCCCATTGGATATTGAGCGATCTCTTTTGGCATTCGAAATCAAACAAAAGCGAAATACTCTTTGGAAATGGTCTAAGATGGCGGCTATGTTTATCTGTGCCTTCTATTTCTCATGTGTTTCGTATGCCAACATAAGATCTTATAGAAACAATGCAGAGGAGGCATCAAAATATCTCAGATTGCCCTTTTATTGGGGAAAGCATAAGGACAATCATGCTGTAAAACAATTTTTTTTAATCAAGAATTACAATTTAAAATCTAGATGATATGAAAGTGTTTCAAGGCAAGTTATATACAAAGATTTTCATCGTGACATTCTTTGTCTTTTGGTTTTTAGGCGTACTAAGATTTTATTGGTCCCCTGCTGAGATTATATGGGGAATCATTGGCTTTCCTTTCAGTTCGGTTTTCATCTTGGTCGAGAGATATTGTTGGGATACACTTGGACCAGCCCATTGGCTGAACAGTGAGATTGTGGGTGGATTCGTGTGGCTGCTTGTTCTCTTGGCTCAGTCGGCAGTCTACTGTTTTATCATTGAAAAATGGTTCTCCAAGAAGCGCAAATAGTCGATTGTTAAGATGTGTTAAAAGAAGTTTGGTTTTGGTGGGTGGGTTTGTCTTATAGGTGTACAGCGTAACGATGGCATGGACAGAAATGCATTTGAACGACAGGCCCGCACGTGGCGACAAAAAGCACTCAGCGTGTGCATGAGCTGCGGGGCGGGCAAAGACGAGGCAGAAGACATCGCACAGGATGTGATGCTCCGCCTGTGGCAGATGCATGACGAACTTGACCGTTACCATTCTGTGGAGGCCTTGACCACCCTGATGGCCCGCCATACACTGATCAATCACTACCGGCGGCGAAAGACAGAACCGCTCGTCGAAGCGTCAATAGCCAGCCTCGCTACCAGTCCTCACGAACTGTTGGAAATGAAGGAGGATGACCAATGGCTGTCGAAACGCCTGGAACAGTTGCCCACGACCCAGCGCACCCTGATCTATCTGCGTCAGGTGGAACGGCGCAGCCACGAAGAGATAGCCCGGCTTTTAGGTATAGAAACCACCTCGGTGAGCACGCTGTTGGCAAGGGCACGACGGTCATTATTGGAAGACATCATACAAAGGAACAACTTATGATAGAATACACCCAGCAATATATCCGGCCACTGCTCGACAGGTACATGGAGGGCACATCGACGCTACAGGAAGAGGACATTCTCTGCCGGTATTTCACCCAAGGCCATGTGCCAGCGGAGTGGGAGCCGTATCGTCTGCTATTTGCAGAAATAGAAGCGATGAAGCCTGCATACACAGAAACGGAGGCGATGTACACGGCATCAAAGTCTAAGCGCAGATGGCTGCGCTGGAGTGTTGCCGCAGCGATAGCCGGCATAGGGTGGCTGGCTCTATGGACAAGTTCCCATCATCCGTCAGAGCAGCCACTCATGGCAGAAAAGCAGACGGAGCAGAGAGACTCCGTCGGACAGGAGATTCCCGACAAGAAGCAACAGCCGGAAAAGACACCCGTCAAGAAACAGGATGACGTGAAACAACAGTCTGATACACCGTCTGTCAAGACGCGTGACGATGATGTGACCGTGCCGAAGAAACGCCGCAGTCTGCGCAAGCCGCAACCTACGATGACTGACTACGACAAGGCATACACGCTTATGGCAGAGGCTGAACAGGAAAGACGGAACATTGAAAAGGAGATGGAGCAATGCCAGCAGCAACTCATTGAAGCTCAGTTGGCTGCCTATGGCTACATCCCGGTGATGCAGGAAGACGGTTCCATATTGTATATAAACGAACAAACTGAATATATCGCTTATGAAGAGTAAAAACATCATTTTGACTGTCATGCTGACGGTGCTGCCCACAGCCATGACGGCACAAGAAAACATCAGGAAAGCATTCGATGCGCTGTTGGATGAGGGGAATATAGAAATCAAGACCCAACACGTGCTGGAACGCAATCCTGACACGGGCAGGAAGGAGGCGCAGTCGGATGTCTATGATTTGATGGTCGTTTCTCCCTCTGGCAAATGCTGTGTCAGAGACATTCTGGAAGCTTTCGACAAAGACAAGGAGAAAGCCTACACGGTCAAATCGGACGACCATGCGGGCACCAACTACATTTCCTTGGCCGTCGGCGATGGTCTGTCTCGGTCGGTGCCCATCGGTAATATCAAAGGCTCCAAGTACATTTATGCTTGTTTTCTCGACAAGGATGATCCCGAGAAGAAATATCGCTATGCCTATGCCATGGAATGGGTGGACAGAAAAGACAAAGTGCAGGTCCGCCTGGCGGTAACCTATGCCACGACACTGAATTACCGTCAAAACAAGAGATCTGTCAAGACGATAACAGTCAATGGTAATGAATACAAAATAGACATTCCGGGCCACGCTTTTGCCAACGGATTCTGGTTGGACGGAAATAATGTGCTTGGACCAGACTCCCTCTTCTTTGCCAGGGAAAAGAGTGCCGAGTCGTGGCTAAGCGAGTTTAATACCTATAAAAACCTGTTTCAGGAAAACACAGAAAGTCCTGCCGCTAATCATTATGCGACATCCATCTACAAGCTCTGCAAGAATGCCAAGTCACTGGATGATGAGGAAAAGGACCTGGTGGAGAATGAGATTCTGAAACTCAGGAATAAGACGAATGATGAATTTATCCGGCAGTTGTTTGATATGAGCATCGAACGGTTAAGGAAATAGGGATTTACGATGAAGAAACAATTATCAACATTGATTGTTTTCAGTTTATCAGTCATCACATCAACAGCCCAGACTAAGGCGGACTCTCTACGCGCCGACAGCATCTACAAGTCGATGGAACTGCAAGGTGTCGAGATAGTAAAGCAGAAGTCGCTTGTCAAGTCGGACATCGACAAGATTACCTATGACATAGAGAGCGACCCCGACTCCAAGTCGAACACCGTCCTCGAAATGCTCCGCAAGGTGCCGATGGTGACGGTGGATGGTGAGGACAACATACAAGTGAATGGCTCCAGTTCATTCAAAGTCTATGTGAACAACAAGCCCAACCAGATGATGTCGAACAATCCCAAGGAGGTGTTGAAGAGCATGCCTGCCACCAGCATCAAGAAGATAGAGGTGATCATCAACCCCGGTCCAAAGTATGATGCAGAGGGTGTCGGCGGCATTCTGAACATCATCACCTATAGCCAAGGCATCGAGGGCTATACAGCCACTTTTGGCGGCAACGTAAGCAACCGCGGGGTGGGCGGCAGCGCTTATGCCACAGTGAAGAGCGGCAAACTGACCATGAGTGCCAATTATAATTATTCGTATGATGATGCACCCCGCAGTTCTTCGGGCGGTAGTAGAAAGACCATCGGGAATATCGGTGAATCATCCTCTGATACAGATAATGAAGGTTGGTCGAAAAGCCGTAGCCATTTCCAGTATGGGACACTCGAAGCCAGTTACGAGATTGACACCCTGAGACTTCTCACAGCCTCTTTCAACTTGTGGACAGGAGGAGGCAGTGGCAATAGCGAAAGCCATGTCGTCGCCACATCACCTCTGAACAACAGCCAGTTGTATCGCTATCATTCCTTTGGCAACACGGAGAACAGTTATTCATCTATTGACGGCAGCATCGACTATCAGCGCAGTTTCTCTGTGGCGGAACGCTTGCTGACACTTTCCTATAGAATAGAGACAGAACCCGACAAGTCTGACTCATATACCAATTTTAGGGATATGCAGGCCGCCGATGGCTGGGATAATTTCCTGCTGCGCCTGAAGAACCAGCGCAATGATGGCAACGAGAATACCATAGAGCATACTTTCCAGACAGACTATACCACGCCTTTTGCTAAGATCCATACATTGGAAACGGGACTGAAATATATTCTGCGCAATAACACATCAGAAGATGACCGCTATGAGCAAACGACCTATAGCAGTGGCGACTATACCTACGATGAAGAGCACTCGTCGCATTACAGGCATCACAATGACATCTTTGCTGCCTATATCGGCTACGGCTTGAAAATAGAGAAAGTGTCAGGCCGCTTGGGCATGCGCTACGAACATACCTTGCAGGATGTGGAGTACAAGCTTGGAAGAGGCGATGATTTCAGAAAGAACTTTGACGACTTCGTGCCTTCTGCCAGCATCGGCTACAAACTTGCACAGACCTCCAACCTGCGACTGGGTTATGATATGCGTATCTATCGCCCCGGTATCTGGTATCTCAATCCATATATCGACGACTCTTCTCCTACAAATATCAGTCAGGGTAATTCACAACTTGACAGTGAGAAGAGTCATTCGCTCAGCCTGAACTACAGCAACTTTACATCGAAGTTCAACATCAACCTGGCCCTGCGCTATGGTTTTACCCTTAACAGTATCGAGCGAGTGACAAAACTGATGCTTGATACCCAGATTCCCGGACTGAAGGCCCCGACAGGTAAGGAGGTGCTTTATAGCACATACGAGAACATCGGGCATGTTCAGGGAACAAACGTGACAGCCTACATCAACTGGAATGCCACCAAGAACACCCGCATCTACATGAATAACCGCCTTGGCTATACAAACATGAACGATGGCGGCACACTGCGTAATCATGGATGGAACCTGTATGTCTATGGTGGTGCGCAACAGACGCTGCCCAAGGATTGGCGGTTGAGCATTAACATCTATGCAGTGACACCCCGCGTCACGCTGCAGGGCAGAAGCAACAGTTACAGCGGCTACAGCGTGGGCATCCAGAAGTCGTGGCTGAAGAAACGTCTCAACCTCACCCTCTCAGCTACGAATTTCCTGAAAAAATACAAATATTACAGGTCTAGCATAGAAGACAGCTATTTCAGTTCACACAACTGGTCGAAGAGCGTTGTGCAGCGTTTTAACCTTAGTATCAGATACCGCATCGGTGAACTCAAGGCCAGCGTGAAGAAAGCCGAGCGCACCATCGACAACGATGACGTGAAAGGCGGAGGCAACAACAGCAGCAATAGTGAATGAAAGAATGATGATGTCGGTAATGATGACATGGTGGGCGGAATCAGCAGAGGGCAATGAAGTTCCTAAATCGTACCATGGCGTGGATTATTTTACCAAAAGGAATGAGATTCTAAGAATTATTGCTATATTTACATGTCAAGTCGGGCTTTTGTGGATTTTTTTCCCTAAATTTGCATCTAAATGGCAAAACAGCAGTCTTCAGTCAGTGAGCGCCAGCGAACGGATATCCGCGAGCCGCAGCGCTACAAAGTATATATCCATAACGACGACTTCACCACCATGGATTTTGTCGTCAAGATACTTATGACCGTTTTTTTCAAGAACAAGGCAGAGGCAGAGGCACTCATGCTCCGTGTGCACCGCAGTGACAAGGCACTCGTGGGTATCTATACCTACGACATCGCCGTGTCGAAGGTGCAGAAGGCCACACAGATGGCCCGCGACGAGGGCTTTCCGCTCCGCCTGACTTACCAACCCGAATAAACAATATGCCTACCCTACAAAATAGCGACAATGCCAACCTTGTGCTCAATGATGCGGTGACCTCGTGCAAGAAATACCGACATGAGTTCATCACACCCGAGCATATCCTCGAGGCCCTCCTCAGACAGGAGGCGTTTGCCGAGGCCGTCAGATACATCAACCCCGAGGGCTTGGAATTGCTTGACAAGGACATCAAGACCTTCCTCTCTGGCATGGAGTCTGTGCCCGACCATGTCGAGTATGAGATCACACCCTCGGCGCAGACCAATGAACTGATGAACTTCGCCTACAACCAGGTGCTCAGTTCGAGTGCCCCATGTCTTGATGTGCCGCATCTGGTGAATGCCATTTTGAACCTCAGCGAGTCCAATGCACGTTTTATGCTGGAGAAAGCAGTGGAGGGTGAGACCGAGGAACTGATGACCGAGGTCATCGGACAGTATGAGGAAGCCAATGCTGCCATGGCTGAAGGAGGAGAGGGAGAGACACGCCATGAAGAGGCATGGAGAGCCCAGGTGGTGTGTCTCAATGATACCGTGGCCGACCACAACCCGCTCATCGGCAGGGAGGCAGAACTGGAGCGCACCATCCAGGTGCTTTGCCGGAAAGAGAAGAACAACCCGCTGCATGTGGGTGAGGCCGGGGTGGGGAAGACCGCCCTGGTCTATGGACTGGCGGCACGCATCGTGGCAGGCGATGTGCCTGAGCGTCTGAGCGGCAGCCGCATCTATCAACTCGACCTTGGTACGCTGCTCGCAGGAACACAGTTCCGCGGCGATTTCGAGAAGCGCATCAAGAGCATCATGGACGGTGTGCGCCGAGAGGGGAAAGCCATCGTCTATATCGATGAGATACACAACCTGGTGGGAGCCGGGCGCACAGGCGATGGGTCGATGGATGCCTCCAATATGCTCAAGCCCTACCTGGAGGCGGGCGACATCCGTTTTATCGGTTCGACCACCTATGAGGAGTTCAACCGCTACCTGTCGCGCAGCAAGGGCATCGTGCGCCGTTTCCAGCAGATAGACATCGATGAGCCTTCTGTGGACGAGACTGTGAAAATCATCGGGGGGCTGAAGCAGAAATATGAAGAGTTTCACCATGTGGAGTATCCCGATGAGGTGATAGAATATGCCGTGGCTGCCAGCGCCAAATACATCAATGACCGCTTCCTGCCCGACAAGGCCATCGACCTCATCGATGAGGCGGGAGCCTACCGTGAGTTGCATCCGGCCGAGGATGGCAGCCATGTGGTGGACAAGGCGCTCATCTCGGAGATTCTGGCAAAAGTGTGCAAGGTGGATGCCATGGCGATGAAGGACGACGATAACGCCGCCCTCGAGACACTCTATGAACGGGTGGGCGCGAGCATCTACGGACAGGACGAGGCGGTGCGCCAAGTGGTCGAGGCAGTGCAGATGTCGAAAGCCGGCCTGCTCGATGATGACAAGCCACTGGCTTCGTTGCTCTTCGTCGGTCCTACGGGAGTGGGCAAGACGGAGGTGGCACGTGTGCTGGCCCGTGAGATGGGCATTGCGCTCGTCAGGTTCGACATGAGCGAATATACTGAGAAGCACACGGTGGCCAAACTCATTGGTTCACCGGCAGGATATGTGGGTTATGAGGATGGCGGTCTGCTCACCGATGCCATCCGCAAGACACCCAACTGCGTGCTGTTGCTCGATGAGATAGAGAAGGCGCACGCTGACATTTACAATATCCTGCTTCAGGTGATGGACTATGCCCGTCTGACGGACAACAAGGGACGCAAGGCCGACTTCCGCAATGTGGTGCTTATCATGACCTCCAACGCGGGGGCACAGTATGCCTCGCAGGCATCGGTGGGTTTCGGTGCAAGGGTATCGGCGGGTGAGGCGATGCTGCGGCAGGTGAAGCGCACCTTCAAGCCTGAGTTCATCAACCGTCTGTCGGCCACCGTGGTGTTCAACGACATGGACCGCACGATGGCAGGCATGATCCTCGACAAGAAACTGCGTGAGTTGCAGACCCGTCTCGACACGCGCCATGTGGTGATGCGCCTGTCGGACGCCGCCCGGGAGTGGCTGTTGGAGAAAGGCTTCACTCAGGAGTATGGTGCCCGTGAGATTGACCGGGTCATCGCCCATGACCTCAAACCACTGCTTATGCGCGAGATTCTCTTCGGACGGCTCAAGGATGGCGGTGAGGTGACCGTGGATGTCGCGGACTCCAAGTTGAAGATCTCCCTCTGAAACTTAGGTTTGATACCTACCTATTTCCCTATGATATAGGTGTTGAACGAATGGGGTGCGGCCAAGATGTTCAGGTATTTGTTTCTGACTTTGACGCTGAGCCGAACTTCCCCATCCGTGAAATTGCCGGCTGTGACAATCATTTGCCGACCTTGTCGGAAGACGACGACAGGTGTCTGGCTATGGTCGCGGCCAGCATAGGCTATCATCTCTGTGCCTGGTGTTACAAAGTGGCTGAAATGCTTATATGCGAAGTACTCGGCGGTATAGCGCATGTGGCGTGTCTGACTGTCGACCTGAATGAGTGCGTTCTGCGTCCAGCCCCATGTTGACTGTCCCTTGTCAGCGAGGATGAAATTCCAGTTGTAGTACTCGTCGCAGCCATTGCCGAGGTTGTCAGAAAGTAGGAAGAACGTATGCTCACCCGCCTTCCAGTCCATGGAGCCGTTGCCACACTCGCTCTCGCTCATCATCAGCCGCAGTTGGGGATAGCGTTGCCGCAACAGCGGCAGGTTCTCCCGACATTCCCACTGGGTAGCGATTCCTTTTACATTCGCCTGCAGCGTCTTGTCATCGATGATTTTCTGCACATAGTCAAGACGGTTGGTGTTGAATGTTCCAATCCACAGTTCCACCTCAGGGTGCTTCTGCCTCAATGTAGGAGCCAGATACTCGTTGTTGAAGCGCAGTGTCCCCTCGGCAGTCCATGCACACCCCGGGTATGGCGTATAGGAGTAGGCCTCATTTTGGTACATCACCTTGGTGATGGGCAGGCCCTGCTGGGCATACAGGTCGATGAAGCGGCAGAACATATCGGCATAACTTTGCAAGTAACGCGGTTCCTGAATAAAGTAGTCCTGTGTCGCCAGTTTGCGGGGGAACACCCCGTTGCGCTCACCCAACAATTTCATTTCATCGGGAACGATGGCTTTCACATCATCGTAAAGCAGGTAGTCCTTCTCTTTCGGCTGCGTGTTGTACGGACTGCTCACCACACAGTAGTCCTGATTGATTTTCATCCATGTCGGCGGACTCCATGGACTCATGAACAATTGCAGTTGCGGACAATACTTCTGTGCGGCGCGTGCCAGCGGGATGATGTTGCGCTTGTCGCGCTCGATGTTGAAGTAGCGCAGACCGAGGTCACCGACCACGTCATCGCAACTGTACCAACTTCGGGCATAGTCGTTGGCATTCATCGATACGCGTCCGTGGGTGAACTTCAGGTCGCCGTCTGGTGCGAAGATACCATGCATCACTTTGTCCTGCTCGTCTCTGCTGAGCATGTTGAAGGCATCCCAGTCCAGTTCGTTGAACGTCGTTCCCCAGGCCCGGAACACGGTTCCTTTCTCCGTCCCCTCCACAGCAGCCACAAGCGTTCCCTCTGCTTTTCCTGCCAGCGAAGCCTTTGATGTCACCCATGGCGCAGCCTCTGTCGTGGTGTATTTCGTCACCGATTGCGCGTTCAGCACAAGTGTATTCAACAATACGAACAAAATTGTTGTGATGATTTTCTTTTTCATAGATGTGACTAATTTTTCGCAAAAATACATATTATCTGTTACATCACAAAGTGAAAAGGTTTCCCAATCCCTCAAAATACCAGGTTTCCTGACTTTTTTGTCGAAATATGAAAGAATTTTGTTGGAAAAATTGCATTTTATTTGTAATATTGTTATATTTGCAAAACTATAACACAAATAATTGAATCAATAACTAAATCCTATCAATCAATGAAAAAGACAACTCTTGCCATTATCTCGCTTTTGATGCTGTGTCTGGCAGTGAATGCCTTCACATTTGAGCCACCGCGCCCGCCGCGTCGCCCACCTGTGCATCACCGTCGTCCTCCAATGAGGCACAACCACCCCAACCCCCACAGATTCTATCCTCGGACTTGTCCCGCTTGCGGTGCCATAGCCAGACATCGTCATGCTCGTCGCATGCATGCTGCTCCTTATCGCAGGGGTTATAGGTCTGCTTATCATCGGGGTTACAGGGCTGTTCCCCGCCAGGGTTACAGACCCGCTCCCCGCCAGGGTTACAGACCCGCTCCCCGCCAGGGTTACAGACCCGCTCCCCGTCAGGGTTACAGGCCCGCTCCTCGCCAGAATTACAATTCCGCTCCTCGTCAGAATTACAATTCTGCTCCTCGTCAGAATTACAATTCCGCTCCTCGTCAGAATTACAATTCTGCTCCCCGTCAGAATTACAATTCTGCTCCTCGTCAGAATTACAATTCTGCTCCCCGTCAGAATTACAATTCTGCTCCCCGTCAGAATTACAATTCTGCTCCCCGTCAGAATTACAATTCTGCTCCTCGCCAGAATTACAATCAGAGCAACAGGCCTGCTCCTCCAGAGGGTCGTCGTCGTACGGCACCCAACCGTTAATCTACCATATCGGTTCATTTACCCATCGCGATATCCCGCCAGTCTGATTGTCAGACGCGAGATATCGCGATTTTGTTTTATTGGGGTCAGGATGGATTTTGATGGGTCAGAGATGTTTTTGGAAGAACTCCAGGACCCGTTGCTGAGCCCGGATGGGACAACTGTGGGGTATGTCCCATATTTCCGTTTCCAACCGGTCGTCAGCACCTTGTGACTTCCAGGTCTCATGCATGTTGGCAAAGGCTTTTTCCACACCGGGCACAGGGAAGAGTTTGTCCTGCGAACCATTGATGAAGAGCATTGCCTTGGGGCATGCCAGACTGGCGACATGCGGATAGTCCAGCCACCGGCGGAGACCAGGGAAGCAGTTGGCAAAACCTCCGTTCTCTGTCCTTTTGTACTTGAAACTCATCTGCTCGTCGGCAGTCACCATCCAGCAAACGGCAGTCCCCACCTTGATGCGGTCGGAGAGGGCAGACAGCATCCATGCCCGGTATGCTCCCATGGAACAGCCCGTGCATCCGATTCTTGACGCATCCACCTCGGGCATGGAGGCGAGGTATTCTGTGCCAGAAATATCGTCGTAGGTCATGTAGGCCGACAGGTCGATGCCATACAGCATCATATTGCCGGCAATCATGTCGTAGCGGTCGCGGAGGGGACCCTCCATCTGTCCGCGCTCACCCCACATCGGGGCATCGGCGGAGAACACCACATAGCCGTTTTGGGCCAGGAAGTCGCCGATGAACTGCCCCTCATAGAGATTGGCTGCCCATTCATCGGCATCCTTGATGACCAGGGAGTCCTCACAGGCCAGTGGCCGGATCATCTTCTCCTTGCCGATGAACAGATATGCTCCATGGTCGTGCAGGGCATTGATGGCAGGGAAAGGACCCTTGCCATCAGGAATCAGCACATAGGCAGGCACGGTATAGTAACGGCTGAGCCTGATTTCTATCTTGCGGGCTTTGTATCCCTTGCGCTGCTCCTCGGCAATCACCTTCATGTCGTAGCCATGAGAGGGAGGTGGGGGAGGTGTCAGCATGCAGTCGAACACTTTCTGGCGAGCCACCCGCCGCCATTCATCAAAGTCTCTGATGTCGCTGTTGCCCCATGCCAGGGGGTAGTTGAAATCAGCAATCAGCGAGTCGGCATAGACAGGAAGATTGCGCATGAACTCATACTTGGCACGTTTCTGGGCAAAGGCATGGACGCTGCAGAGCAACAGGGATGCCAGGCATGCGTATTGCAGCGTTCTCTCCAGGGTCTTGTTTTTTCGGGTCATTGTAGTATGGTGGTAATATGTTGGGATTTATTGGTTTTGCTATCGTATTTCAACTGTTCTTCTTGTAACTCTGCACGGCCCAGCCGCCCATGAAGAGACCGATGCCCATGAGGGCGAGCACTTGATGCCAGATGCTCTGCAGGTCGCCTCCACGGACAAATACGGTGCGCACGGCATCGACGAAATAGCACATGGGGTTGATGTAGGTGGTCAGATACGACCATGAGGGCATGGAGCGGGTAGGGGTGAAGAGTCCGCTGAGGAGCATGAGGATGACCACGAAGAACCACATCACAAAGATGGCTTGTTGCATGGTGTCGCTGTAGTTGGAGATGATGAGTCCGAGCGATGAGAAGAACATAGCCAGCAGCATGGCCAACAGGTAGATGAGCCATAGGGGTCCCGATGGCGTGATGCCATAGACAAGCCAAGCGAGGGTGAGGCACACTGTGATGACAAACAGGGCGATGAGCCAATAGGGGATGAGTTTGGCCAGGATGAAGTTCCATTTGCTGACGGGTGTGACGTTGATCTGCTCGATGGTGCCTGACTCTTTCTCGCTGACGATGTTGAGAGCCGGCAGGAATCCGGTCATCAGCATCATTACGATGGCGAACAGGGCAGGAATCATGAAGAGTTTGAAGTTGAGATGCTTGTTGTATAAGAACAGGGTGGAGATCTTCGACTGGATGGCAGCGGCACTGGGAAGGACATCCGTCAGATTGGCCGTTACTATCTGCGAGAGGTATGCCGCTCCCATGCTCCCTTTCGTGCCGTTGACGGCATTGGCGGCAATCAGCACCTGCGGCTGCTGGCCCCGTGTCAGATCCTTGCTGTAGTCCTGTGGGATGACCACCACCACGTCGGCATCGGTATGCTCGATGTCTTTCAGGGCCTCGGCATAGGTAGGTTTCTGACCATGAAAGATGAAGTAATTGCTGTGCTCGATGTCGTGGACGAGCCGTTGTGACAGCGTGGAGTGGTCAAGGTCGACCACGTCCACCACGACATTCTTTACCTCCATGTTCATCACCCATGGCATGACACACATGATCATAATGGGAAATATGATAATGAGCCGGGGCAGAAACGGGTTGCGTCGGATCTGCGTGAACTCCTTTTGGATGAGATACCTGATTATCATGGATCATTGGGATTTGAGAAACGATTACTCCAGTCTCTTCTTGAAAGTGGCGAGCGACAGCGCCAGCAGGGCGATGAGCATGCCTGTGAGCACGGCCAGTTCGAAGAACACCTGCTCCGCGCCGACACCCATGACCATCAGTTTGCGCATGGCCGAGATGTAGTAGCGGGTGGGGATGATGGCTGAGACCCATTGCAGTATCAGGGGCATCGACTCCACGGGGAAAAGCATGCCTGAGAGCATCACGATGGGCATCAGCATCACCATGGCGGAGAGCAGCAGGGCCACGAGTTGTGTCTGTGCCACGTTGGACACGAGGAGCCCCAACGACAGGGCCAGCATGATATAGACTGTTGAGATGACGAAAATCCAGAACAGTGAACCCGCCAGCGGTACGCCAAGCACAAACCGCGCCATGAGCAGGATGATGATGAGGATCACGAAGGCCAGTACCAGGTATGGCACCGCCTTGGCGATGATGATCATCAGCGGTTTGGTGGGCGACACCAGGAGCACCTCCATGGTGCCTTTCTCTTTCTCGCGGACGATGGAAATCGAGGTCATCATGGCGCAGATGAGCATCAGCAGCATGCCCATGATGGCAGGCACGAAGTTGTAGGATGACTTGGTCTGCGGATTGTAGAGCATCTTGGTGTTGACGAATCCACCCGCCGGGTTGAGCAGCACCTGAGTGGCGTAGTTTGTCCATTGCTGTGCCATGTTGGGGTCGGCGCCATCGACGATGAACTGCACACCGCTTTTCTTTGAAGCGAAGTCTTTTGCGAAGACGATGGCGAGATCGGCTTTCTGATTGCGGATGAACCGCTCGGCCTCCTGTGGCGTGGCGACGGTGTGCACGATGGTGAAATACTCTGAATGGGAGAGTCTTTCCACCGCTTGCTGCGTGGCGTGGTCGGCATTGGCGGTGACCACCACCGTGCGCACGTTCCTCACGTCGGTGGTGATGGCGAAACCGAAGAGGAGCATCAGCACCAACGGCATGCCGAAGAGAATCAGCATCGTGCGCTTGTCGCGCAGGATGTGCTTGGTTTCTTTGATGACAAAACTACGAAATTGTTTCATAACCTAATCGCTTGAACGGGTTGCCTGCCGGGCCAGATAAGTGAACACGTGGTCCATATCGGGTTGGTGGAATTCCTGCTTCAGGGCATCGGGTGTGCCCATTGCCTTGATCTTGCCGTCAACCATGATGGAGATGCGGTCGCAGTACTCGGCCTCGTCCATGTAATGGGTGGTCACGAAGACGGTGATGCCGCGGCTGGCAGCATCGTAGATGAGTTCCCAGAACTGTCGGCGCGTGGCGGGGTCTACACCGCCAGTAGGTTCGTCGAGGAACACCACGCCTGGTTCATGGAAGATGCTCACCGAGAATGCGAGTTTCTGCTTCCAACCCAATGGGAGGCTTTTTACGAGCGTGTGTTTATGGTCGGCGAACTGCAGACGTTCCAGGAGGTCATCGGTCTTCTGGCGTATCTCATCGTCGCTCATCCCATAGATGCCTGCGAAGAGACGGATGTTTTCGGCGACGGTCAAGTCCTCGTAGAGAGAGAATTTCTGCGACATATAGCCGATGTGTTTCTTGATCTGCTCATATTCCGTGCGGATGTCGTAGCCCGCGACGCGGCCCGTGCCGCTGGTCGGCTGGTTCAGGCCTGTCAGCATGTGCATGGCGGTGGTCTTGCCAGCGCCGTTGGCACCGAGGAATCCGAATATCTCGCCCTTCTTCACGGTGAAAGAGATATCATCGACAGCACGGAAGTTTCCGAAGGCTTTCACCAGATGCTCCACCTCGATGACGTTGGCTGTTGGCTGTTGGCCGTTGGCTGTTGGAGATTGTGAAAGTGAAGCATCCTCATCACCTGAGTCTCTGACAATCGGTGGCGGACTGAAGATGTCCTTGAACTGTTCGAGAATCTCCTCCGGCGTGCCGATGCCGCGAATCCTGCCATGGTCGAGGAAGGCCACACGCTCGCAGCGGCGCACCTCGTCGAGATAGGGTGTGGAGGCCACGATGGTGATGCCCCGTTCCTTCAGTGTGCCGAGCATTTCCCATAACTCCTTGCGACTTACCGGGTCGACACCTGTGGTCGGTTCGTCGAGAAACAGCACACTGGGCTGGTGCACCAACGCGCAACTCAGCGCCAGTTTCTGTTTCATGCCACCGGAGAGAGCCCCTGCCCTGCGATTCTTGAAACGCTCTATCTGCGAGTAGATGGCCTTGATGGTGTCGTAGCCCTCTCTGATGGTGGTGCCGAAAAGCGTGGCGAAGAACTCCAGGTTCTCTTCGACAGTCAGGTCCTGATACAGCGAGAACTTCCCCGGCATATAGCCCACACGCTTGCGTATCTCCTGCATCTGCCTCACCACGTCGAAACCATCAACGGTGGCGGAACCATTCTCAGGCAGCAGCAATGAGCAGAGGATGCGGTACATCGATGTCTTGCCGGCACCGTCAGGACCTATCAGTCCGAACACCTCGCCCTTGCCGACGGTGAACGACACATCATCGAGTGCCTTCACCGCGCCATAACTCTTGCTGATATGATTGACTTCAATGGCATTCATGAGGGATGTTTTAGTTCATAGTTCATAGTTCATAGTTCATAGTTCATAGTTCATAGTTCATAGTTTATAGTTCATAGTTCATAGGTGGCGGACGCGATACATCGCGTCCCTACCAGTAGCACCGCCATCTTCGCAGTGGTAATCATAATTCTTAATTCTTAATTCTTAATTCTTAATCCTTAATTCTTCATTCTTCACTCTTCACTCTTCACTCTCATTCCTCCATACATGCCGATTTTCACGAAGCCATCGTTCTTGATGGCAATTTTGACGGCATATACCAGATCGGCGCGCTCATTGTCGGTGAGGATGGTCTTGGGCGTGAACTCGGAGCGCGAGGAAATCCATGAGATGGTGCCATCATACTCCTTTTTCTGTCCGTCGCCATAATCGGCGAATACTTTCACCTTCTGTCCCACTTTTACGTTCTGCAGTTGCGCTGAGGTGACATAGGCTCTCAGAAACATGTTCTGTGTATCGGCCATCTTGAACAGGGGTTTGCCGGTGGTGACAAATTCGTCTTTCTCTACATATTTCTCAAGCACGGTGCCAGTGAACGGAGCCACTACTTCGGTATTGGCGATTTGGTCATCAATCTGACGTATCTGGGCCTCCAGACCGGCTGCCTGCGCTTCGATGCCGTCGATCTGTGCTGCTATCCCTGTGCTCTGCTCCGACAGACTGGCATTGTTGCTCCGTATCTGGTCACGGGTGGCTTCCAACTGCTTTTCCAGCACCTTGATCTGGTAACTGATATCGTCGAGTTGCTTGCGCGGCACGGCACCATCTTTGACCAGTTCGGTGAAGCGCTGGTGCTCGCGCCGGGCATTGGCTATCTGCTGGGTGATGGACGACACCTGTCTCTCAAGGTCAAGTTGGCGGCTGTCGGTGGCCTTGCGTGACGAAGCCAACTGCCGTTTGCTGGCATTTAGTTGTCCACGGGAAGCCTCGAGTTGCTCCTTTTTCTGCTGCAACTGATAGGCATCAATGCGTCCTGCGACATGGCCGTTCTTCACCTCCTCTCCCTCTGCGACATCGAAGTATTTCAGTTCTCCTGTCGATTTGGCGGAGATGGTGACCTCTGTGGCCTCGAAGATGCCGGTGGCATCATATTCATTCTCCTTGTTTCCGCAAGCGGACATTGTCATAGCCAGGCTTGCCAATATGAATATCTTTTTCATCTTTTTTGTAAGTTCTTGATGGGGAATCAGTTGTTGGTGGTATATTTGTTGTCGTAAACCTGTTTCAGCATCTGGATCTCATGCATCGACTGCTGCACCTTGGCGGCATTCTCTTGGTTTATTTCCCTGATCAGGTCGTTCACATCGATGATGCCGTGAGAGAGTTTTGACTCAGCAGCCTTGCGGACCGAAGAACGGAGCGCGATGATTTCCTCGTCTTCGGTCATCAGTTTCCTGTAACGGGCCATTTCCTCATTTTCCTGTATCTGCTCCAGTTGATTGTTGAAGATGAATACGTCGCGGCTGTTTTCTGTCATTTCACGCTGCAACCGTATCTTCGCCTTGTCATTCTTCCGGGTGTAGAGCGCGCCGAGGTTCCATGTGAGGCGGGCACCAATCATCCCATTGAGGCTCCAACTATGACTCATCATATCCTCAAACATGTTGTAGCCGGGATAGCCATAGTAACCCTGGGCAAACACCCCGAGTTTCGGCATCAGTGCGGCATCGAGCGCTTTCTCCTGTGCGTCAGCCAGACGGAGTTGGGCGTCAAAGAAACGCATCTCTGGACGGTTGTTTGTGGCGCCCATTTCCGTGACAGCCGGTTTCTGCGGACTCTTCACCTCTATGCCGCAGAATGTGGAGAGCATGTTCTGCAGCATCCGTTTCTGTGACACCAGACTGATGTTTTGCTGGACGACATTCAGGCGTTCTGCCTTCACATTTTTCAGATCGCTCTCAGCCGCAGTGCCGTGCTTCACCATGGAGGCCAGTTTCTTCTCATTGCCTGCCAGCAGTTCCTGCAAGTCGTTGTTCAACTGTATTTGGTCTTCAAGCAGCAGCAACGAGAAGTACATCTCATTCACCCGCTTTCTGACTTGATAGAGATTCACCTCTGTCTGTGCAGCCTGCACCTTCCCCTGCTCGCGGGCGATCCTTTTCTGACTGCTGATCATGCCGCCGTCGAACACCGTCTGATTCACGTCAATCCCCACCCGGTACTGGTCTTTTCTCAATCCCTGCATGTCGAGCCCCATCTGCTGGTAAAGATGCTGGAACTGCTCGGGAAAGTTGGCCACGTCACTCTGGTAGGTGGCCTGTGCCATCGCCGAAATCTGCGGCAGCCAACCCTTCTGGATGTTTGCCACCGTCAAGTCGGTGGTTTTCCCGATGAGGTCGTACTGGCGTATCAGCGGATAATTATGCTCTGCTGCCTGCTGACATTCTTCCAGTGTCTGTGCCTGAACGATCATCGGCAGCAGCATGATTCCTAAAATAATTCTTCTCATCATCAATGAAGTAGGTATCATTTAATTCAAATTTCGCATTTGTTCAACTTTTTGGAGTTTAGGAGTTTAGGAGATTTGGAGTTTAGACAATAGAACTGATGATTCTTCGTCAATATAGGCTATGATTTACAGGAGTAATGTCTACACTCCTAAACTACCACACTCCTACACTCCTTTCAACTTGAGAAGGTTGAATAATTTTTATTTCACAATCCACATTGCAAAGATACGACCATTATCTTATACTTTTGCTACCCAAAGGACGAAAGAAATGTCCTTTTTGTTCGATTTCTACACAAAAATAGCATGTTTTCATCTATTTTTATTATCTTCGCATCATGTAAGCAGCAAAAAAGCATGGAAAAGCAACCTCAATTGATGAACTACTCCCGTATGAAGGGAGTTTATGAAGCCCATCTCGGAGAGATACAGAAACATGCCTTCATCAGCAATGAATTGGGCATGTTCTATGGCATTCACAACATCATCTCTTTGATTCTCCATCAGCACAAGCCCCCCTTTGTCTTCAATGATTTCCGCATGGGACTTATAGCAAAAGGTCGTGCGCGCGCGAGATTCAATCTGGTGGAAAAGGATTTGAGGCCAGGAACGTTGTTTTTTGTTGGGCCGGGTGCCATCTTGCAGCCCATTTCTTTTAGCGACGAATTGGAAGTATACGGCATCGCACTCTTCGATGATTTCCCCATGCCACAGTTGCCGTCTGCCTTCAACGGTCAGATGCGCGACTTTCAAGTGAAAGCGGATGATGACGACATTGTCACAGCGAGGCTTATTTTCGATACCCTTTGGCATTTGGTTCACCAACCGGATTATCATCGTCAGACGGTCAGCAGTCTCGTAGCCGCCCTGATGCATCTTTACGATGGTGCCTACCATCGTCAGACCGATATGCTCCATGCCTCACAGTCGCGTGAGCAGACAATTTTTGACAGTTTTATCCAACTCGTCAACCAACACTGCGCCGAGCAACACCAGATAGGCTATTACGCGGAACGCCTGTGTCTCACCCAACGCTATCTCAGTACTGTCATCCACCGGACCAGCGGCGTTACCGCCAAGGAATGGATAGACCGTGCCCTCATCGCCCGCATCAAGGTGGAACTCATGTATACCGACAAGACCATCCTGCAAATATCAGAGGAACTCAGTTTCCCGAACCCCTCTTTCTTCAGCAAATATTTCAAGCGGATCAACGGCATTACCCCGGGAGAATATCGTTTGGTGTAACTGATGTGCAGAGAAGAGCATTTAGAATAAGCCGAACAGATTGTCGTGCTCGAATAGTTCCAGGGCTTCCTCCTCCAGAGGCGTGCGCTTCACAATCTCGTTTTTTTGCCAGAATTCGCGGTTGAGGCCTTGTTTCTTGATACTTTTCAGCAGATTGTCATTGAACGCCATTTTGCTGCGTCCCTTGAAATAGCGGTCACCCACATTAAATGCGATGCCTGTAGTTTCGTAAGTGAAGTCGAGGTATTCCAAATGGGTTTTGAAATACACGCTGCTCACCTCGGTGAAATCCTTTTCGTGCTCGTAGTTGATGGTGAAAGAGTACTCTAAGGGCAGCAGCAGACCCATGCCCCTGACTTTGTGCAGCACCGTTTCGTTGAGGCCTTCACCCTCATATTTCAGCAGTTCGAAGGTGGAGGCATCGACATAAAAACTGCCCCTCACTGTCCAACGATTTTTGTTGAGAGGCTTGAAATCCAATCTATAGACAGTGCGCTCGCCGTCGCTGATAGCCTGACTGGTGATTTTGAAGGACTTGGCGTAACGGGAATAGATGGGTACCAACTGTTCTTTCTCGGGAAAGCTCCTTTTTGGAGAGAATACCGATTGTTGTGCGAAAGTAAAGAAATTGAGTGGGTTGGCCGTCAGGGAACTGGCCAGAGAGGCATACCGACCCGTCACCAATGACAGATCTCTTAGTTGGATGGCCGACTTGCCTGAGAAAAATGACTCCAAGAATGCGTTGCATCGGTCGTTGCAAAAGGTCAACTGTCGGTAGAAGAAATTGCTTTGCACCCTTTTTTGTTTCTTGTATTCCTTATTTAACTTCTCAAGCACTTTTTGCATGATCAGGTCGGTACCTAATACGGTCACTTCGTCCAGCGACAGGTCATCGGGCTGCATCAGCACTTTTGTTCCTAAATCTTTGGCTTCTTGAAAGACGGTCTTGTAGCCTACATAGGTGAAGCGGATGGTATCTGTGGGTGCGACGTCGATGAAGAAATCTCCCTCGACGTTGGTGATGGTGCTGTTGGAGCCGCTGACATAGACCGAGGCGAAAGGCAGTGGCTTTCCTGTGTTGGAATCCACGACTCGTGCGACGATATGTTCCTGCGCGTAGGATAGGGCGCAGGCCGTCAGAAGCAGTAATGTCAACCAATATCTCATCATTTGTCTTTTTTTATCTTTGATAGCCCCCCTGCTCCATGAGATCTTTGCCCAGGGTGAGGGGAATGCATTTGATGCTTTGTTGGGCAGCCGAAGCATTGTCGGAATACTGTCCCCGCAAGCGGTAGTGCAGGCCTTGGTATTCGAAATCGCAGGAGAAAGAGAAAGACAGCGGTGCGGTGGTGAGAACCGTCGACTGCAAATGTCGGCACGCCACGGCATCACGCTTCACTTTCCCCCTTTGGACTACATATGCGGCCTCCACCTGGAGTTTGCCGTCGAACACAGTGCGCAGGCTTACGGTATATTGGTCGTCCATGCGGGCGTTCCAGTGGATCCTGGATTTGGGAGGCGTTCCCGCCGACTGTCCCGCCGCAGGCAGGCTAAGCAGCAGGAGCAAGGTGACGGCCACCAGCCATCCCAAGCATTTGCGGAACCTGGATGTCACCACGATTCTCTTGTTCATGGCTTGTCCTCCGTTGTGATGAAGCCGTTCGGTGTGACACCATCGGCGCTGACAGCGAACGATGTGCTGAAACTGTTGTTGTAGAATGTCACCTTGGCTTTCCCCTCTTCATCGGTGGTCAGGCCCGGATTCCAGTAAAGTGTGCGGCGGAAGTCACCCTCTTCGGGCAGCGGTTGGCGGCTGTAGTCCACGCGGTAGAACTCATCGGGCTCGCTGATTCCTTGGAAATTAATCCTATATCCGTAGAAATCAGGCTCCGGTGTCCCATCGTGGTAGATGGAATCGGTCTTCAAGTTGATGATAGTGGTCAGGGGCTGTACCTCACTGGTCGTCCCTACGGGGGAGAATGCTCTTAGGAACTCGCGGTATTTTCCCTCGCGGTGGATGTTGGAGCGGTCGCGGGCATCGGCGTAGAGGATTAGTTTGGTGAAGTTGATGTCGGGAGGGAAGAACTGAACGCCGGGAGGCAGCAATTCTTCCTGGCCATATACTCCACGCGGAAGGTAGGAGGGGTGTGGGCCATAGGTAGGTGCGTTAATCAACGTCATGTTCATTCCGTCGAAGCCAAGCAACATGAGTATTTTCAGATAATTGTAATAGGATAAGTAGGAATTGTCGAAGCGGTAGTCGCTGTGCTTCATCCATTTGTTGTAGATGCGCATTGAACGGGCGCGCCTGCCCTCTTCCATAGCCTGGTTCTTCATCTTCATGATGCTGAGACTGTCTCCTCTTTCCTTTTCTCGCAGGTATCTCTGTATGTCGGCGAAGACAATGTCATCATCAAAATTGTTCTGTACGTTGCCATCGCGCTCATCGCCGGGTTGCCAATAGCCACCTTTTTGTTGGTCGTTGCCCACCAAACGGAAATTGTCCCATTCCCCATAGAAGTGGAAATCGTTGATGGAACCCAGAATGTTGGACAAGTTGGTCATCAGGTCGCGCAAGTCGATGACAGCCACGGGTTTGATGTTGCGGAAGTCCGTCCAGTGGCGGCGTTGCGTTTTCACCACGTCTTTGAGGGTGTAGGTATTGGTGTACTTGTCGAAAGAAGCGATGCCAAATTGGTCTGCCGATGCCATCAGTCCCGTTTTGAAGATGTTCTTGTCCACGGGTTCGTCGAGTGCATAGGTCTCGTAGTAGTCGAAGTTGCGTGCAACGGGTGAGTATGCGTTCAGGGGGACGATGTATTTGTTGATGAGGAAAACAGGTCGCCGCCTGTTGTAGACGGTATAGTTGTGTCCCTTGACACCAGCAGCCTCCTGTCCGATGACCGATGCACTTTTCTGGTTGAGCGTCAGTGAGACCCGGGCCTTTCCGAAGAATGGATTGAGGTTGAACATGAAGAATCCCAGTGAGTCGGTTTTCACTTCCGAAGAGGCAAATCCTTCGAAGGGAGTCCTTATCTCGTTGTACACCCACACTGGCTTCTTGATGTTTTTCCAGAGCAGGTAGTCGTCGGATGGTCCGTAGTCTTGTACGACACGTCCTCGGAAGTTGAGGCCGCGCTCGATGGCCATCAGCGGGGTCCAACTTTTTCCGCTCATCATGCGCTCATAGTCGTAGCGTGTCCATCCCTGCACCATCATCAGTTGGTCGAGTGCGGCTCGGTGCTCATGGTCATCGGCCTCAAAATAGTATTCGGGATGGGGGATGAATCCCTTCAGTTCGCTCGACATCAGCAGATAGGTCATGGCATTGCCATCGGCATAGGTGCCCTCGCGGAACTGCTTGTCGGTCACAGCCATGGAGAACCTGTTTCTGCCGGTGGCCGGTTTCCCGTCCTTATCCACCAACTGGCATTGCAGGGTGACTTTCCCATAGGGTTTGAGTGAGTCGGCCTCATCGGGCATTGTGACACGGAGATGCAGCCCATCCATGTCGTGGTTGTTGACAAACACCTCACGCTGTGCAAGTACCTTACCCTCCTCGTTGAAAAGGGTGAAGATATTGACGCCGGTCTGCAGTGAAGAACTCTCGATGGCCACATTGGCCCGCATCTCTTCTGTCAGGTCGAGCATGTCGTAGTAGAGGGTGGTGCCACGCAAGGTGACACTGAGCCCCAGTCGCTCGCCCGGCGTGTAACTATTGCGCGCCACGGTGGCCCTGATGATGTCACCGCCGCTGTTGAACACGTTGAGCACGTATCCCCTCTTGTGCGACTTGGGGAGTTTGTAGGTGTATTTCTTTCCTTCGTAATAGAACCGCAGCCTGAGGCCGTCGAACAGGTTCTCCACCTCTTCCTCATCGCTCTCTTTGGCGGTGATGCTGAACACACCTCGCCCGGCATAGTCGGTCTTGAAGGTGCCGATGGTCTCACCCTTGCGCACGATCTGTCCTTCCACATTGAGGGTTCGCCCCTCTTTGGTCCGGGCTTGGAAGGCCACCCGTGTGGGGATGTCGCGCACCATATTGCCCCCCTCAGGGTAGAATTCCACCAACAGGCGGTCGTGTTCATCGTTTTCGAGTGATGCGGTAGCCTTGGGCAGTATGGGGATGAGTTTTCGGTCGTAGCGTCCTTTTGCCACCTTCTCATAGACAGGGAACACCCGGCTGAAGATGCCGACGTTGCCTCTGAGATAGTGCTGCAAGCGCTCTCCGTAGAACTCGCGTGTGAGGATTTTGGTGATGCGTTCCCAGCCATGGCTGTATGCATCTCCCACCTTGGCCTTGCTGTCCTCATAGAAGGAAGGTGTGAAGTTGAGCATCCAAGCGGTGTAGGCCCTCACTTCGTAGAAGCCGGCGTTGAGGGTGTCTTTCAGCAGGAACGACCCGCTGGCCTGGCCATTGTTGATGATCAGTTTTTGTGTCTCCACGGGATAGCCGATGGGGTTGACCAGTTCCACGTAGAGGATGCGGCTCAGGGGTGACGGTTGCAGTGAGCCTCCGTCCACCACGTATGCCTTGTACCAGATATGCTCACCCTTATAATATGATGTGTTGTCGAAATGCAGGTAAACCCGCTCCTGTGGATTCCGCTGAGCGAAATTGTCGAAGTTTTCCTGTCGTGCGAACAGCAGCGAATCGGGTTCGGCGGCATGCACGTTCACCGACATGGTCAGGATGAGTGCGATGGCGATAGCAAGATAATTGTTCTGCATGATTCCTAATTCTTTTTGTTTACGCTGCAAAGATAGGCATAAAACCGACTTTTTGGTGCGAAAGTGAATTCACAAAAACTTCACAAACGTGTTTTGTGGCCTCAGAAGGAGAGGATGAAGCGGTTGAGGTCGTCAGACTGTCCCTCCTTGTTGAACATTCGTGTGAAGAGCCGTTTCCGTGCATTGGTGGTCGCCTGTTGCGTGCGGTGGAAAATGTTGGATATTTGCAGGTTGGTGAAGCCCATTTTCACCAAGAGGCAAAGGCGGAGGTCATTGGGCTTCATCTGGGGGTAGTAGTCCATCAGCCGTTCGACGAACTGACCGGCGTGCTGGTTGGCAAAACTCTCGAGTTGTTTCCAAACATCCTCGCCGACGGTGCCGTTGCCGCTCTGTCCCACGCTGTCGAAGGCGGCGTGGAGGCTTGTCTGTCGGAAGGTGGCCATCAGACTTTCCTGTTGGGTGCGCCGCTCGCGTACCTCCGTCAGCCGCTGCTCTTCGCGCTGGCGCTTCAGGGTGAGCAGTTCGGCTTCCAGTTGGTCGTTGTGCTGGCGGGCATTGTCTATCTCTGCTGTCAGTTGGGCGATGTTGTTCTCGGCCTCAGCCACATACGCCTCACTGTTGCGGTGCATCGTCTCCTGGGCTTGCCGGTAGCGCTCAGTCATCTGCCTCAGTCTGCGTGTCTTTCCTCTGAAGAAGGTGACGAGTCCCAGGATGACCAAGAGGGTGCCTACACCGGTGAGCACCAAGCGGTAGCGGAGGTTGGAATTCTCGCGTTCCACCTCCAACTGCCTCACCAGCGATTCCACATGGTTGTGGTTGGCCGTTACGGTCTGGCGGTGGATGCTGTCGAGCATGGCCACACACTCCATCGCACTCAACCAAGCGGGTTCATACCTGCCGTCGTCGGCTTCCATCTGCGAGAGGAGTGTCGTGGCGGCAGCATGTGTCTTGATATTCTGGCTCGCGGCTGCTTGCTGCAGACTGGCGGTGGCCTCTTCGCGCCGTCCCACCATCAGTTGCGCTCTTCCCCTGGCAAGCCACAAGGGACCTTGGTCATCGGTGAAGCCGGACATGAGGACGGAGTCTTGGTCCAGCATGCGGGCTACAGTGGCAATATCGCCAGTCTCCATCGTCACGGCTATCCATTCCGGCCACAACAGGATGCGGAGGCTGTCGAGGCGGGCCGCAGCGATGAGGCTGTCGGCTCTCTCGAAGCAGTTGATGGCGGTGTCGGTGCCCTGGGTGGTGGCATCGCCTCGGTAGCATCTCGACATGTCGCGCAGCGAGAGCACCATCATGACGGTGTCGCGGGTGTCTGTGGCGAGGTTGAGCGACTGCCTGAACTGTTCCAAAGCCTCATCGCGATTGCCGGCTGTAAGATAGAGGTTGCCGATGGCATCGATGGCCTTCACCACATACCCGCTGTCGTTGTCGCCTCCTGCTGCCAACTGGTATTCGCGCATGGCATCGGCGTTTCTCCCCTGTTGCTCATACGCTGCTCCCTGGCGGAAGTGCTCCCCCGCCCGATGGTGGTTGCCGCATCCGTAGAGTAGCAACAACAGCAGTGCCAGACCAAATGATGATTTCATGTTTGCTTTAGTTCGCATGATTAATGCGGGGCTAAATTATGAAATAAACGTGAAACAGCCAAATTTTAGCAAGTGATTGTCAACTTGACAGGGGATATATGGTCGGTCTATGCATCAGAAATGCTTAGTCTCCTCTTTGATAATTGATGCGAATACATGGAAAAATGTTCAAATCGCCAATAATTGATGGTTATTGCCAAAAAAATCATACCTTTGCAAATAGGTTAATGTACAAAATATGTTGAAAACACCAATAATTCTTTTAGTATCTCTCTTCAGCCTGTTGCCGTGTTTGGCACAGGACGGTGTCAAGATGGAGGCTGAGGAGGCCAATTATGCCAGTTGCACATTGGTCAGGGACAGCAAGTATTCTGGGGGAAAGGCTCTTGAGATGACAGATGAAAAAGCCAGAATATCCTTCACATACCAAGCCTCTGAACGAGGGAAGTATACTCTCCGTATCGGATATGACGCACTTTATGGCTCAAAAGTAGTCAATGTGACTGTCAATGGGAATACCTTTCCCTTCCAGACGGGCAACAATGTTATGGAAGAGGCCGAAGTGGGCATTTTCATGATGAACCAGGGTAAGAACACCATTGTGATCACGCCCAGTTGGACTTGGGTTCGCATCGACTACATCCGCGTGACTCCGGGCGGAAGCACGATGGATTTCGACATTGCCGATACTCCAGTTGATACCCATGCCACCGATGCAGCCAGAACATTATATTCTTTCCTGTACGAGAATTTCGGAAAGAAGACCATTTCGGGCATCATGACAGGCGACATGTCGACCGCCAACGGGAATGTCACCCAGCATGCGGATGTGCAGGCCGTCTATAAGGTATCGGGCAAATATCCCGCACTCATCGGCTTTGATTTTATGAATGCCACAGGGATGAACGGAAACAATTCCTGGAACAGAAGTTACACGACAGCCTCGATACGGTTGGCTGAAGATACCTACCGCCGTGGTGGGATTCCTGCCTTCACATGGCATTGGCGTGACCCCTCCCACCGCACGGATGCCTTTTATACATCCGACTGCAACATGAAAATCACGGATGCCATGAATGTCGATGGCACCTGGAACACCTCATCGAAACTGTATGCCAACCTCATCGAGGATATCGACATCGTGGCCGACTATTTCCTTGCCATGCAGGATAAGGGTATCGCCTGTGTCTTCCGCCCTTTGCATGAGGCCAGCGGGGGATGGTTCTGGTGGGGACGAGAGGGAGCCCAACCGTTTGTCAAACTCTATCATCTGGTTTTTGATGAGATGGTGAACAAGAAGGGTGTCCACAATGTCATCTGGATTTGGAATGCAGGGGAGAAAGATCAGGATTGGGATCCCGGTGTCTCTTTCTATGATGTTGTCTCTGCTGACATCTACAACAACGACTTCGATTATTCCAGCAATTATGTGTCGTTTGACAAACTCAAATCACTCACCAACGGCAAGAAAATCATCGCCCTGTCGGAAAATGGTCCCATCCCAGACATCGACAAGGAATTTGAGGACGAGGCCGTCTGGTCGTGGTGGATGCCGTGGTATCAGACGTGGAACGGCAGGTTTGTGGACAAGACCAGTGCAGCAGAATGGAAGAAATGCATGAACGACAGCCGTGTCATCACCCTTGATGATCTCTCTGCCGGGTGGAATGCCTATGCCGTCATTGAGGTGCCGGGTGCAGACAATGACGTAAGCCCCAAAATCTATGACCTTCAGGGCCGTCAACTCTTCAAGACACCATCCAGGGGCTTGTATATCCGAGGAGGAAAGAAATATTTTGGGCGTTAGTATTCAGTGGAGCGAATTTACGAGCGAACAAGAAAATACCATATAAGGATTAAGAAAAGATATTTATATTTTGATACCATTTTCCTCATTAGAGATTTTTTTCTATCTCTGATTTTGGTGTTGTTTGTGACTTCTTCTGAAAACCTACTGTTTTCCTCTTTTCGAAAGTGAAATGCAACCTTCTGCAATATTTGAAAAGATGTAATGGTTGCACAACCTTTCAAAAGCCCTCCATACCGTAAGCGTCTCCGCGATTACGCATTGCAGGTTCAAGTAAAAAGCCTATAGATGTCGGTCTATAGGCTTTTTCTCGGTTTCCACCTGTCAGGAAGCAGGCCCCTGTATTTCTCCAGCGGCGTGTTTGGCGGCCACTTTGC
>JAEEJK010000069.1 GCA_016281815.1 Prevotella sp.
AGTACCAACAATATCAACATGGTGTCATATGTGATGCCGTGCTTGGGATGGGTATGCCTCTATATCAACAGATTATGAGTATTTAGTTACTTCTGCGGGGCAATTTGTTTACTATTTATAGAGGAAAGATAGGAATAAAAATTCAAATTGATGGAACATTGATGGAACATTTTTGAGTTTTTATGACATTTTGTAAATCTTAATGAATTTGAGAAATTCTATAACTAACTGATATTCAGTAAACAATGCTCAAATATAGAATTATTAAAAACCACCAAATACGTCCGAGTCCCACCGGGCACCCAACAAATAAGTGACTGATTTTAATCAGTCACTTATTTGTTTTATTCCGTTTATGATTCTGTTTCTAAAATGAATAATCGTTCACACTGTCCCAATCTGGGTCGGCAGTGAAATGGAAGTTGCCGTCACTCTGCTGGCTGCTGCCGCCGCCAAAGAAAATGCCCGAGTAACTGGTGACTTGGTTGCGTGTGATGGGAACGTCTTCAAAGACCTGCTCTTTCACTGTGTTTTCATTGGCGTCGAGGGCAGTGACGGTGATTTTCAGCACGTCCTCCTCTGTATGTGGCATGGTAAAGATATCAAAAGTTTTCACGCCAGGAGTGACATCGCGCATTTCCGTCTGCTTTGAGTTCACACATCCATAGCCATCAGCAGGGCTGAAGGTAGAGGAACCACCTGTATAGTAAAATTTCATCTTGGTGACGTTAGACGGAATCACCTCATCGGTCAGCACCAGACGGAACATGGCGACGGCACGGGTCAAATTCAGATCATGCGTCTGCATGGCATCAGTCACCACGAGGTCACCATAGTAGTAGAAAGTATCTGTCACTTTATTATTGGGAAATGTCACCTTCTCTGTGGAAGTAATGGTAGCCGAACCGTCTCCGCTGTGAGCAATGACCACCAACTTATACGTTCCTGCAGCAAGCGACAGGGCAACACTGCCGAAAGAAGCATCACTCTCCTTCTGCGCCACGGCCTTCACTTTTGTCCCATCAGCATCGAAGATGGCCACATTCAGGCGCGAGCAAAGTTCTGTGATATCAGTGGCAGCACGGGTAAATGGAGTCTGCTCATACACCATCATCCGGAGGATGACATTGGCATCCTTTGGTGAAACGACATCCTCGTCCTCGAAGACGGCTTTCTCACATGCTGCCACCAACAGGGCAAGAGCGACAAACAAAAGTTTTTTCATGTTGATTGGGGTCTTTGGTGATTGAACTTTCGGTTTTTCATTCCTCATTCGGCAAAGATAGTTCAATACTATGAAATATGCAAGCGTTTGGCCATGTTTTAGTATGATTTCATGTCATCTCTGAACAACCATAAAATCCACTGTTTCTGTTAATTCATACAAAAATTGAAAGTTGTTTTTGGTGGGATAATTATTTTTTCATACCTTTGTTGACTTTTAGACCACATCGAATCATTCAAACATTATTCAGGTCACGATCCACTAAACTATCAAACAGAAAAGATTTAATGAATATGAGAATACCCACACTGAAAGCCGGCCGTTTCGTACTGCTGCTAACAGCCATCCTATGTACCCTTACCATCAATGCCGTACCCGCCAAACCCGGACAGACCCGAAGAATCGTTCTGCCAGATGGGAAGAGCGTCACTGCCCGCCTTGTGGGAGATGAATTCGGCCACTATTGGCTTGGCACCGACGGGAAGGCATACCGTGAGGACAACAATGGTATTTTCTATTTGGCGAACCGCCTATCTGCCGATGAGAGAGCCAAGTCACGCCGCAACCTTTCCAACGAGCGTCGCGGACTGCGCCTGGCACCAGGCAACAATGCCGCTAAGAACAGCAGTTTCATCGGTAAGAAAAAGGGCATCATCATCCTCGTCAATTTCAGTGACATGACTTTTGAGGAAGCCCACGACAACAACATCTACAACCGCATTGCCAACGAGAAGAACTTCAAGGAAGGCAACTTCAAGGGATCGGTTTACGATTATTTCTATGCCCAAAGCGAAGGACAGTTTGACCTCGAGTTCGATGTCGTAGGTCCCGTTACTGTCTCAAAAAAGCGGAACTATTACGGAGCCAACAACTCATCAGGCGATGACAAATACCCCGCCAGCATGATCATAGAGGCATGCCACTTGGCCGATTCGCTGGTCAACTTTGCCGACTACGACTGGAACGGCGACAATGAGGTGGACCAAGTATTTGTGGTTTTTGCCGGCAAGGGAGAGTCTGACGGCGGTCCCGCCTACACCATCTGGCCACATGAGTGGCAACTCAGCGCCGCAAGTTTCTATGGAGATGGCAGCGGGGCACAGACCATTGACGGTGTAACCATCGACACCTACGCCTGCGGAGCCGAACTCAACGGCAGCGGAAAAATCGACGGCATCGGCACCATCTGCCATGAGTTCAGCCATTGCCTCGGCTACCCCGACTTCTATGACACAGACTACAGCAACGGACAGGGAATGGGATATTGGGACCTGATGGACAGCGGTTGCTATAACGGCGACGGCTATCTGCCCTCGGGCTACACCAGTTATGAGCGATGGGTGGCCGGATGGATGGAGCCTGTTGAACTTACCGGCAAGATGAAGGTGAGCGAGATGACCCCCTTGCAGGAAAAGGCTGAGGCATACATCATATACAATGACCGAAACAAAAATGAGTACTTCCTCCTGGAGAACCGCGGCAGGACAGGTTGGGATGCCGATTTACCCGGTACGGGACTGCTCATCCTCCATGTGGACTATAACAGGAAGGCTTGGGAGGAAAACACCCCCAATGACGACCCAAAACATCAGCGCATGACATGGATTCCCGCCGACAACGACTACCAATATCAAACCTACCAAGGCACCAGATACTACACCCTCCTGGGTATGAGAAATGACCCCTTCCCCTTTGGAAAAGTCAACTCCTTCGGCAGGGAAACCACACCGGCAGCAGAGTTCTACAATTTGACCAACAACGGAACCTATTACATGGATTTCCTTGTGAGCGACATCAACCGCAGCAGTGACGGACTCATCTCATTCAACTTCAAAGATGTCACCGTGGCGGCTCCCACCATCTCACCCGAACAGGGCGATTATTTCGGGACACAGACCATCTCCATCAACTGCGTGACCAAGGATGCCGTCATCTATTACACCACTGACGGGAGCACGCCCACAGAGGAGAGCACGCAATATACCGAACCCTTCACCATCGACACCAACACCGTTGTCAAGGCCATCGCCATCTATGACGATGAGGTGAGCAGCGTCGTGACTGCCAAGTTCACCATCCGTCCGGGAGTTCCCCTGACAACAGACAAGTTCCAGTTGGTGAAGACCATCAATGAGGTGGAGTCTGGCAAGCACTATGTCATAGGTTCCATCAAAGGCACAGCCTCCGGAGAGATGGGCAACAACTACCTTGCATGCGTTATCATCAGCCTGAAAGACAACATCATCACCATCAACGACGACGTGGAGGTATTCACGCTGGAGGGAGCAGACAACAGATACAACATTCTCAACGCCAACGGCCAGTATCTCTATGCCACTGGTACAAAGAAACTGGCCTATTGCCAGAACTCCCAGACATGGGTGCTGTCAGAGGTGGAAGAAGGCGTGGCAATGAGCTTTGAGAACTTAGGTACCCTGCTCTACAACACAGACAGTCCGCGCTTCAACATCTACACCAGTTTACCCAATAAGAACATGTTGCATGCCCTGCTGTTCAAGGAGTGCGACGTGGATGCCATCCCTGGTGTCCAAGCCTCACCCAAAGCCACTTCTCAAGGCATTTATTCCCTGTCAGGTGTACGCATGACAGGTGACAACCTGCCCAAGGGCATTTATATCAAAAATGGGAAGAAATATGTGGTGAAGTAAGCAAAACTGTTGGGAAAAGCCAAAAATTTACTATTTTTGCACTGCATACGATTTTTGACTGACATGGACAAGGACCAGAAATTCAACGCCATCATCATCGAAGACAGTGCGACAGACGAGATTTCCCTCAACAAGGCACTGAAGAAATACACGAATGTGACCATCTGCGGTGCATACAACAATGGTCACGACGGACTGGAAGCCATCCGAAGGATCCGCCCTTCGCTGGTCTTCCTCGACATGGAACTGCCCGATATGAGAGGGCTCGACATCATCGAGTGCCTTGATGCCGAGACTCTCAGCAATTGCCGTTTTATCATGCACACGTCCTACGCCGACTGTATGCTGGAGTCGTTCCGCAACAACGCATTTGACTTCCTGCTCAAGCCCGTCCAGCCGGATGACCTCGAAAAAGTCATGCAGCGACTCCAGGAAACAGCAAGCACACAGACACCGAAGGAAGAAGGCAAGATCCACAAGGCGGAGGAGAACCTGCTGATGTTTCTCAACAGCACCGACTTCCAACTTGTTCGCCTGCGTGATATCGGCATCTTCCAATACCACAGCATACACAGGCTTTGGGAAGCGGTGATTGCCAACAACCAAAAGCCTGTGAGGCTCAAGCGCAACGTGAACAACAAGATGCTCCTGACACTGGGCAACCAGTTTGTGCAAGTCAATCAGAAATACATCATCAACATCAATTACCTTTTTCAGGTGACCGACAACCTGTGCGAGTTTTATCCGCCCTTCCAGGACATCGACTATGTGCGCGTGGGCTCCTCCTTCCGCCGGCAACTCATGGAGAGATTTTTGTGCCTGTGAAGATGGCCATGGCCGATGATGAAATCCGACATAATGGGGAAAGGGGGAACTCTGCTATTTTTACATGCCCTGTGGATATACCCATCCCTCGATATAGGAATCAAGTTTGCCCAATCCGTACTTCACGGTAACTGGGACGCGAACTTTCACGGCTTTATCAATCCTGCTGCCACCGTTATTTCGGAAATAAATCTTGTCGCCATTTCTCTCAAATGAGATGTCGATATTTCCATTGGTACGCGTATACAATTCGCGACTGGACATCCATTGTGAAATAGGCATTGTGTTGTCAATGATAATATTAATAATATTACTGTCTTCCTGAACCTTGAAGGCAAACAGAGCCTGGCCGACTTCTATCCCCTGAACCTCATAGAAGTTCCACAGACTTTTTGTCCACTTCTGCTGCTCACTTGAATAAGTGCCGTCTGCAACGTCTGCCACGAGATATCCTCGGAAATCCGTCAGCGTGAAGAGATTTGTCCAGTTAACAGGTGAACCATCAGCCTGGCTGTCATGCCATATCACCTCATTGTCCGTGCGATTGATTCTCAATGGTGCTATCAAATATGCCTTGTATGTCTTGACAGGAACATAGTTCCATGCATTCAGTGCGCCCCAGACATTGATGTCAATAGGCTTTGTATGCGTACGGCGTGGCTCTGTTGTGCCATTGGATGTTACGATATCATTGGCTGAATCGGGATCCAATCCATTCAGCAGATCTTTGTAATAATCATTCTGCCAGTCAAGATCAGTAGTGTAGTGGTCAGCCCGCAGATAGGTTCTTCTATCCTGTATTTTTGCACTCTTATACCAAGCCTTATGATCCCAAGGAACATCATGATCGGTCAGAGTATAATTCGGACTGAGATCATCCCCTTCATTGGATGTCCACATCATTTGGAGCAAATTCTTTCCATTAGTGAATGGTATTTTCCAGTATTGATATGCACCGAAGTCCTGCCATGGAATCAAGTTGGGCAATAACTGTTGAATGAGGGCAACGACATCAGAATTGGTGATGATTCCATCTTTGTTGACATCAGCGTTGGCGAGGATAAAGGAACCATTGTCACGTCCAAGCAAATAATCCACCAGAATCGTAACATCAACCATGTTGATTCCACCGCTGCCATCGACATCCCCCAATACAGCACCATTGCCAACAACTTTTTCTTTGATTTCCTTGAAAGCCCCCCAATTATTAGTTGTCAGAAAGTTATCCATGCCACCAAAGTTTCTGGTATCTACCTCCAAGCCTCCACTCTTCCAGATTCTATATCCGTTACCGGTGTCATGGTTAGTGCTGCGGTCATTGTCGTCTCCAGGAGAATAATTCGCACTGTGGTTGAGAATGGACTGCTTGTATGCGAACTGGATATCCCAAGAACCACATTCAGGAATGTTCTTCACAATCGATTGAATGCTGTTGGCCGAATTGTCAAAGACAAAAGAGTTCATCAAGTTGTTGTCGAAGAAGCAGTAGTCTTTTCCACCCTCTTTCGCCCACCACCTTTGCATATCTGAACCAAATGGCAACGGAAGAATTTCATATTCAGTAAAGTTGTTGAGCCAGTAAAGGTCATAGTATCCCACAATTTGAGGCAGGGTAGGCAATTTGATAGTGAAGTCCCAATTGAACCTGATATCAGGATAACGGTTGTCTTTCGACTTGATGGTTATCTTGGCATGGAATGTTTTGATGTCATCCTTTGAACTGCAATAGATTGTCTTAATCTGATCAGGTGTCAAGTGCCATTCAAAGATAGGAGAATCTGTAGATGAATTTGCCTTTGGATCAACAAAGACAGAGAAAGCACTATTGTCTCGTCCCGAAGAAGGAGCAGAAGTCAGGCTGGCATAGTTGCTGGGCCAGTTGGTGGTCCACGTCACTTCTGAAATGGGATGAGTCACATCATATATTTCATACAAATCATTCACCGATAATCCTTCCATGCCTTTCAGGCCTCTTTCGATAATGTAATTCCATCTCGGCCCCTGAGCAATCGTCTCTCCACCAGGGTTTAGAACTGCTTCGGAACTATAACTAAATGGCTCCAATGACATCTCCTCTACAGTCACACCCGCTGTTCTGGCTGGGCTGTCCCAAAGGTTATCAATCCTTTTATCCAATGCTGAGGCTTGTGCTGCACAGACCAGAAGCAGTAGGATGAGGGCGGAAACTATTTTTTTCATGATGTTGTTGTTTTTTCTTTTGTTGTTTTTCGATGCAGTTGACGGACAGGTATTTTAGTTTGTCTTAGATCACACAGGCGAAAGTCTTTCCACTCTGTGCATCCATGCATAATATCCGCCATATCCCTCAAGTGCGGAGGCTCCCACATTGCAGCAGGCTCATTTTGTGCCAGAAGGCAGTCCGAGGTCGATCATGTGGGGGTGATGGTTGTCGGGACAGGAGAGATAGGACTGGAGTTAGTCGTTGCCATCATTTACCTTTTTAAAAGTAAGTTTCTTCGCCCAATCAGAATTGTTTTCGTACCAATACTCTGTGGCTGAGACGATATTGATATTATGGACTGACGTACCATCATCCCAACGGATTGTCAAGGTGGTACTGTCAATACTATATTTAAATGGGTCTTGTCCTTCACCAGGATAGATGGGTAACGGGACACAATAGCCAGTACCATCAGCATAGAACAACCATTCTGCACTTGCTTCCTTACTGTCATCGGCATACTGGTGCCATTTGCCCACGATATTGAAGTCTGTTATGTTAGAGGGCGGATTATTATCATCAGAATCCTGTCTCTTGAAAGTAAGTGTATCTTCACCATCCGTCCATGTGAATTCGTTTTCAGAGACCACGTTGATGTCGAAAACCAAAGGATCATCTTCTTCACCCTCTAAATAGATGGTGAGTCTGGTTCCACTGAAATTGTAGGTCATCTTGTCAACACCTTCCGACTTACCATGATAGAATTCCTCTATAGTACCGGTACCATCAGCGTTGAAAGTCCAGATGCCGTCAAGGCCCTCCACATCTGCCTCATATACATTCCATGTGCCGACAATGTCGAGAACAGCTGGTTCAGGGGTGTCTTCTCCTGTTCGTTCGCGGAAATAGGTACGGAGGATATCCTCGGTGTTGACTACGATATTGGTGCCGTCGGTCTTCTCGATGACCATCTCGTATTTCTTCTGCGCCTGGCAGACATTGGCGAAAATCCATACGATTGCGATGAGTAAAAGTTGTTTTCTCATGATTATAGTTTTTGATGTTTTTACTTGTGGAAAATCTTGAATCTGGTGCTTGCAGCACTGATGATGTAGATACCTTTGGGAAGATCGCTCAGACTGAAAGAAACTGTGCCCATGCCGTCAGCCTCTATCTCGCGGATAACCTTACCGTCCACGGAGTGGATATGTGCCTTGATACCTTTGGGGAGGTCCTTGATAGTAACCTGGCCGTTAGCGTAATGTGGCTGGGAGTGCATCTCCTTGATGTCTGATGTGCCTGACATGCTGTATTGGTCGATGTCAGCGATTGGGAAAGAGAAAGTAGTGAAGTCATTCCTCACGTTCATGTTCTCCCCATCGAAAGTGATGACGGGGTTAGAATCGAGCGAGAGGATGGTCTCATTGCCAGCCTTCTGCCTAATGACCAAATTGGTCACCTCGTCTGCATAAGCGATGGATGCCATGAGCATCAAAGTCAGTGTTAAGAAAAGATGTTTCATCGTAGTTATGAAATTCATTGGTTTATATTTGATTTCTCTTTGTTTGAATGGTTCAACGCTGCAAAATTATGCGTTTTTTCCGTCTTTTGCAACCCCCATTTTCCCGATTTCTGACCATTTACATCCTATCTATGATCAAATGCACGAAAAACGTGATTATTCGAAAAAAGAATCTCTGAATGGTGCCTTACTCAACAAAGAGACAGAGAGAGACTGAGAGTAAGGAACCACGATTAACCTATCTTCTCCATGTAATGGACGTTCAGAAACTCAGTTTCAAGCCAATATTGAGCAATCCCACAGTTCCTATGGGGACGATGTCTGTAAACACACGAAACTGGCTTCCACCATATTCCAGACCCAAAAGCACTAGATTCGATGCTAATTTAACTCTATCTTCATCCTCTTCTCCAAATTCTACCGCAATTCCTGCACCAAATTTGGAATAGGCAGCAAAATGACGGGTGTTCAGCCAACGGTAGCGAATAACAGGATTGACTGTGACATAGGTATAACGGTCATATCTATCTTCAATCATTTCAAATACACTCATCAGACCCAAGCCAACATGATTAGACACATTATATATATATTGTCCGTGAATTTCTGGGAGGTGACGATATTCATCCCATGATTTGGTAATCATTGGACGCACGCCAAATCCCAATGAAATTTCATTGCGAAAAAGCAAGGAGTCCTTTACTTGTGCATGACCACATAATGACACCGATAACATGATAATAAAAAAGAGTTGTTTCATCGTTTTATTGTAAAGGTTTAACATCGCAAAATTTGTAGTCATTATATTAACTAGCAACCCCGTTTTTTCCCATTTGTGAACATTTGCACCGTTCCTGTGATCAAATGTACGAAAAAAACTCTGTTCAAATTATCAGAGGTAAGCCTGACCTCCGAAAATCGAGGCAATAATTGCTACACCGTCGGAGACAGTGATGGTACCGTCCTGGTTGAAATCGGCGGCAGCCTGTACAAACACAGCAGGTTTGTTCTCCAACAGCCAAGAGAAGATGCACATCGCATCAGCGACATTGACCTCTCCATCTTGGTTGACATCACCAAGGATATAACCTGAAGCTGTCTCCTTCTCAATAATCTCTTTGAACTCTCTCCAATAATCAGCAGTTTGGTATGCAATTTTCGAGCCAGTGGGCACATACAGCGTGGCATTTGCGCTATTGGTGAAAGTATCTTCATCGATAGCCACAGGAATGGAATTCTCTACGGTAACGAAGGTCAGGTTGGTACAGCCATTGAATGCACTCCCCCCTATGCTCATCACGCTGTTGGGGATGGTGATGGAAGTCAAGCCAGAGCAAAGGGAGAAAGCAGATGTTCCTATGTCCGTCACACTGTTGGGGATGGTGACGTAGGTCAGGGCAGAGCAGCCAGCGAAAGCACAAAACCCTATACTCGTCACGCTGTTGGGGATGTCGATGGATGTCAGGCTGGAGCAGCCAGCGAAAGCAGATGACCCTATGCTTGTCACGCTGTTGGGGATGTCGATGGACGTCAGGCTGGAGCACTCTGAGAAGGCATCATCCCCTATGCTCGTCACGCTGTTGGGAATGATGGTGTTCTTGCAACCAGTAACAAGCTTGTTGGAAGCTGTCTCAATGATAGCATTACAATTGTTTCGGGAATCATATTTGGGATTGCTTGCATCCACTTTAATGGATGTAAGGCTGGGGCAACCCGAGAAAGCATACGGCCAAGCATTATCCCCTAAGCTGGTCACGCTGTTGCCGATGGTGACGGATGTCAGGCTGAAGCAATTACTGAAAGCTGTTCCCCCTATGCTATTCACGCTGTTGGGGATGGTGATGGAGATCAGGTTAGAGCAAAAACAGAAAGCACTAAACCCTATGCTCGTCACGCTATTGGGAATGGTGACGGAGGTAAGACCGGAACCTCTAAAAGCATATGACCCAATTTTCGTCACGCTGCCAGGGATAATGGTGCTTTTGCAACCAGAAACAAGTGTATTGGAAGCTGTCTCAATGATAGCATTACAATTATTTCGGGAATCATATTTGGGATTGCTTGTGTCCACTTTAATGGATTTTAGGCTGGGACAATACTCGAAAGCCGTATTATTTATGCTCGTCACGCTGTTGGGGATGGTAATAGATGTCAGGCTAGAGCAATTTCTGAAAGCATAAGCCCCTATGCTCGTCACACTGTTGGGGATGGTAATGGATTTCAGGCTGGAGCAAGAACCGAAAGCCCTATACTTTATGCTCGTAACGCTGTTGGGAATGGTGACGGAGGTCAGGCTGGAGCAGTTACAGAAAGCATCTTCCCCTATGCTCGTCACTTTATAGTTATAATAGTTGTGGTAAACCGTTGATGGAATGGATATGTCCCCTGTATATGACCCGCGAGTCACTTCCGCAGTCTTCGCCGAATTGTCCAGATTGTAATAAATCCCATTGATTTGGGTTACCTGTGCCATACCCACTATCGGTGTCATCAGCAGGATGAGAAGCAGCACAACTACACAAGGCTGTTTGCTACACACCCATCCTTTGACAGGCCTCTGTATCTCTGTGTCTCTGTGTTGAAAAATCATCATATCAACATATTATTAGGGTATTATTCAAAAGATTCATGGAAGAGTGAAAAGTCGCTGGGGACATCCGTCTTCTGACGGGGAATGTCTTGGGCGGATGCCCCAGCTTCTATTCACACTAAAATAAAAAGAGATTTGGTGACCTTCATATTCAGTAAGTTATATTCCGGTTCATTTTATCACCACCTTCTTGCCGTTGCGGATATAGATGCCGCGATGCGGGTTGTCGGTGCGGATGCCCTGGAGGTTATAGTACTCCCCGTCGGCAGTGCCGTCACCCGTTGTCAACTCAGGGATTCCCAGTACGGACGGGTCTTCCAAGTAGGCATATCCCTCACTGTCGGCTCCGATGCCCCACTCAGAGGTGAAGAACTTGACGATGTGCCAGGCATCGCTCTCCGTGAAGGAATAACCGAACGGTGCGATGAAGCGGAAGCCTTTGGTGCGCAATGCAGTTGGGATATATACATGCAAGGTGGAGGTGAGCGCCGCCGTGATATAGACATTGAGTGTGGAGGTGATGCGCAGCACCACGCCGTCGAGCCAACCGCCGCAGAGATAGATGCGTCCTGAGCCTGTGGCACGGATGGCAGCACCGGGGATGTAAGAGTCGGTAGCGGTGAGGTTGCTGTCAGTCCAGCCGATGATGTGCGAGCCCAGACCGATGTAAAGGACACCTTCCACATCGAAGATATGGCGCATAACCACATTGCCTCCCACGAGATAGTAGTAACGCTGTGACCAGTCGATGGTCACGTCCTCAAGGCGCACCCAACTGCCACTCGGGATACGGAACACATATTCGTATGACCAGGAAGTCGAGGTGATGAACCGGCCGTTTCTGATAACCACATGTGAGCCTTCGGGCCATTCTATGGGTTGGGTGATGATGATCTCACGGCCACCGAGGTCGAGCACCTGCGGATTGGACTCCGAACTGGCTGCCTCACTGTCCTTGTAGATCTTGAGCCAGTTGATGTAGTACACGAGGTCCTCTTCGTCCCACACCTCTCCGTCACGCGGTTCGATGGTGTTGTCCTCCACGGTGTAATGCCAGTACCAGCGGTGGTTGGGCAGCGTCCAGTTGATATACCTGAAGTGGTCGGTGGTCAGTGTGAAACCTTCGCTGCGGAACAGCGGGTAGCGCGGTGTGGGGAGTCCGTCGATGAAGACGATGTTGAACTTGTATATCAACTGATAGAGCAGGTGGATGGTGACCGACGGGCGCAGCAGGATGGGCACTGTGGACGTGTAGTCATAGTCGCCCCTGATGTAGAAGTCGTCGTGGGCCTCGATGAAGTAGTCGCGCACATGGCCGAAGCCGAAGCGTCCGCCGTCAATGCGAAGGGTGGCTCCCTGAGCATGGTAGATGAGTCGGCTGCACCAGCCCCTGATATAACCGCCGATGAAGCGGAAGATACCCCTGTTGATGAAGAGGGTCTCTTTGAAGTTGCTCTCTGTGTTCTCGATGTAACCGCCGCTCATTTCGTATTCGCCTTGGTTGTCTACATGGTTGACAGTGCCGTCATGGTGAATGACCTTGCCCTCGTTCTGGATGGAGCCGAGGTTTCCGTCCTCTATCTCCAGCGTACCTATATTCAAGATTTTACCAGACTTGTCGCTGTCGCCTCTCCAGATGACACGTCCCGTGGGACCTACCTTGATGAACCATTGCCAGTTCTCAATGAGCACCTTCACCTTGATGGTTATCTCGAGAATACCCTCGACGTAGATGACGTGGTGGCCTCCGATGAGGTCCTTCAATGTCATATTGTCAATCACCACATGGCTTCCCTTGGTGATGTGGATGGGGTGGTCGTTCTCTGTCCTGCCGCCATTTGGCGATGGGATGGGCAACGGATTAGGACCGAAGACGTAGATGATATAGGGTACTGACGGGAAGACGATGGGAGTAGAGCCGGTGCATGTCACGCAGGGTTTTGGAGCAGGATAGTAAAGGGTGTCTCTCACCGCCTGTGTCTCCTCAGTGTTTTTGTTATCATTCTCCTCTGCTAAGAGGTTGAGCATGGCTTGCAGTTCGTCGAGTTCACTCTCCTCGATGGTCCATGCGTATGCCTTTGCTGAGGTGTTCACGGGCGCGTTGACTTTCCCTCCCCCGTATGCGAGATAGGATGAGTTGTCTGTCTGCCGAAAGGTGTAATTGCCGTCACCGAGGCTGACGCCCTCCCACAAGGCTGCTTTCTCTGCTGTTCCCGCAGTGAGTCCCGCCGTGGACGGTGTCATGTACTCTCCGCTGAAATTGACGAGGCGGAAGGTATTCCCGTTCACCTGTTCGAAGCGCATCATGCCGGCGGAGGTGAGCACAAAGCCGCGGTTGGACTTGTAGCCTACCTGGATATCCTCCTTGATGCCGGTGGGGCGGATGGAGTAATAAAGGTCCGGATCGGGGAAGCGGACGGCAAGTTGGTCATACTGGCTCTTCAGTTCGCTGATGAGGGCCTCGACGGCGGCGGTGCGCGCGCTCACGTTCTTGTAGCCGTCGGCCATCCCGAAGTATTTCTTGTAGAAGTCGATGGCTGTCTGCACGGTGGTGATGGCATTCTGCGCCACGAGTGTGTTGTAAACGTTGGCGAGCGAGTCGACGCTGGCGCCATAGGTGCTGATTCGGGTCTTTGCCGTGCTGAGGGCTGCGGAGAACGACTCGGTGAGTATCCGCTCAAAATAGTACTTGCCTGTGGTGGATGCCATTTTTAGCCGTTGTGCCTCTAATTCGGCGCATCCCTCGCTCAGGGCGGTGATGTCTTTTCCCGTGCCGGTGAGCCGTGCCAGGAGGTCCTTGGCGGCCATGGATTTGACGGTCTCGTCCAACTGTGCCAGTCCGACGGTCATGCGGGTGGCGAAATCCTTTACGTCGTTGCTGAGGGCGGCGATGTCCGCGCTGCTGCTTACAGACGATGTCTCATAAAGGTATACGTAGCGTGCCTCAAGGTCAGACAGTTCGGTGCCATACTTGCGGAGTGCGGTCATCACGGTGTTGTAGTCTGAGGATGGCAGGCAGCCGTCGAGTTGTTTGTAGAGTGCCTCGCGGGCATCATACTCCTGGCGGAGTTTGTCCAGCAGCGAGGAGATGTCGGCGAGTGTCGCGCCGCCCTGTCCGGAGGTGACGATGATGTTGAACCTCATCGCTCCTATGGTAACTGCCCTACCGCTTTGGTCGGTGAGTTCAGCATAGGTGATGATCACGGGATAGGTGCCTGCTGCGAGTGTGGAGGAGGCGCTGATGGTGAACCGCAGCAGTTCGCCCTTGCCGGTGACCATGGCACGGTGCTGCACGTCATAGCCGAGGAAGCGCCAGGCACCGGTGCTCAGTTTGGCATGCTCCACGGTGTAATTGGCGGCGGAACTGCTAGCGGAGCAGCCGGCAACGTCGAAGCCGGCCCCAAGCGGTGTCTCAATCTGAAATCCGTAGTAGTCGCTGTTGAGGTCGCAGCCTACCACTACTTCGGCCTGACCGCCTACAGGCACGGTCACGTCGCCCACCGAGATGGTGCTGGCAGAGGCTCCTGTCAGCATCGCGATGAGCATGAATAGGGTAAAATACAATCTTTGTCTCATGGGTGTATGATATTAAATTTTGTTTTTTTATTTATGGTAGGATGGCAAATCCGGGAAAAAGGGGTGTTGTTACGGATTACAAATCCTGATATTAGGGGCGGTCGGATTGCAAATCCGCCCGAACTAGGGACAAGGGGCAAGGATGCACCTATCTGGAGACGGGGCGAACTGGTAAACCATTACAACGGATAGTTATACCATCCATGTAATAGTCGAACACGCGGTAGTATAGTTTGCTAGCGGAGTTAGAATGCGTAGAATCTTGGGTGGACGACCAGTAGAAACCATCGGTGCCAGTGTAATCAACGATAAAAGGATCTTCGTCTAGATTTTGATAAAAACGTTCGAAGGCCGGAGGTAAGAAGATGCTACCTCCATTAGATCCTATGAGCAACATCCCTGAAACGTTGTTTTGAGTTGTCCATGTTAAAGTGCAATTGTTCATTAATTCCAATTGTTGGTCCTTAGACGGCATCACCCAAGAGCCGCCCCATTTCACATGAGCCACATCATACTGTGTGCCAGCGATGTCGCCACCGAGGTCCACATAACTTCCATTTTGATAATACTTGTAAGTTTCCTCACTATACACATCCTTCTCCTCCGTCTCTCCCCAGGCATAATATCCGCCATATTCCTCTGGCTTGTTTGCCCCCACGTTGCAGCAGGCCCATTTGGTGCCAGAGGGCAGTCCGAGGTCAATCATGTGGGGATGATGGGAGTCGGGGCAGGAGAGGTAGGCCTGCGGCTTGTCGAGGAGGGAGGCGATGATGGCCACGCCGTCGGAGACGGTGATGGCGGCATCCTGGTTGTAGTCGGCGACGGACTCTACAAACACGCTCGGCTTGTGTTCCAACAACCAAGAGAAAATGCTCAGCGCATCGGAGATGTCGACCGTGCCGTCGTTGTTCACATCACCGAGCAGGGCGTTGTCAACCACCGTTCCGCCGTTGTTGTTTTGGACAGTTCCCTTTCTCGTTCCCGACACATAGACATAGGTGTCGTTTTTTGAGTCGAGGCGTATGGCCACGCAGTTGCCGTCATCGGGGGCAATGACATCGCCACACTGATAGAAGATGCTGCCCCCGCAAATGTTGACAGCAGCGAGGCATGAGCCACAAGACAGCGAACCGGCATCGATGGTGGCCGTCTCGCCGAGCACTACGGTGGCTCCCTCCGTGATGTTGAGCAAATAGGAACCGCTGAAGTTGCTTGCCGCACCGATGGTGCCGTTGACGAACTTGACGTCCGACTTGACGGTCACGGTTCTTGTGCTCTTGGTGTAAGACGTAAGTTTGGAGAGGTCAATCTCCTGCAGGTCAGTGGGCACGGTAGTGGCATCCACCCTCCTCATGCCCTTGGCTTTCTTCTTCCCGGCATCACGAGCGGCATACTCGTTGAGCAGCCGCTGTAGTTCGTCCACCTCCTGTGCCATGGTCCTTGCGGGAAGGGCAAGCAGCAGGCACATCAGGACGAGGATGCCATTCAGACTGAATAATTCCGTAGTAATTTGACTTTTCATAACGTATGTGAGTTGGTTGTGATCAGATTCTTTTGACATGGCAAAATTACCCTTATTTGTTGTCATTTGCAACCCCGTTTTTCCCATTTTGTGAACATTTGCACCGTTTCTGTGATCAAATGACCGAAAATCGTGATTATTTGAAAAAAAACGGTCTGATATCCGATGATTTTTGTAACTTTGTCTTCATTAATGACTTAAAATATCAATATCTGAATCCCCATGAGACCCACACGCCATATCATTTGCCTATTGCTGCTGGCTGTCCTTGCCATGCTGTCCTGCCAGCGTGAGCATAGCGTCAGGAGAGGACTGTCGGCGGATGCCTATCTCCGGTTGAAAGCCGTCGGCGACTCCGTGGACAGGCAGTCACCCAGAGCCCGCGCCTTGATTGACTCAGCCTTGACACACTCCACAGACAGTCTGACCTATTATGACTACTATGTCGAATTGGGCCGTCTCTATATGCTCCAGCAACCCGACTCCGTGCCTGCCTGCGCCAAACGCATCATGGCCTTCGCCCAACAGCAAAAAGAGAGTCCGCGTGTCAACGGACTGAAGGCTGAGGCATATCATCTGAATGCCAGTTACAACTACCTCTACCATCAGAACCACGAGGAAGCCATCAAAGACAACATCCAGGCATACCGTCTCTTCCTCAACAGTGACATGAAAGACAACGCTGCCAGCATCTGCGCCAATATAGGCGACGTCTACATGTTGCAAAATCTGCTGCCGGATGCCGCCGCATGGTACAGACGGGCACTCGTTGTCACCGACTCCCTGCAGTTGCCCGACGATGACACCTATACCTTTTATATGGGCCTGGGGCAAATCTACTGCATCCTGCAAGACTACAAACTGTCGGAGGAATATTATGAAAAAGCGCGAAAGGGCTACGACAGGATGCAAGCCAACATGAAGATAACTTTTCTCAACAACTACGGCAACCTGAAATACTACAAGCAGGAATATGGCGAAGCACTCCGTTCGTTCATCAGTCTCGACAGCCTCATCAATGGCTACGGCCTGAAAGGCGGTTTTGATGACTATCTCTGCCAACTCAACATGGCTGACGTACTGCTTAACTTAGGCCGAAACGAAGAGTCGATGAAAAGACTGGAGCCTGCCGACAGTTTCTTCAAGGCCAACAGCGTGAGCGATGCCGTCTACTATGCCAACACCATCAGGATGGGCAATGCCCTGAGCAAGGGAGACATCGCAACGGTGAGGCAGATCATCGCCAACGAACCCCGCGGCCTTACCGCCAACGAGGACATGATCAGCATCCGCAACCGCTACCTGCACGACTACTATGTGAAAGCCAACGACCTGACACGAGCCATACAGATTGAGCGCGACAACAACCGCCGCCGCGACTCCATCGACCAAAGCCGTGAGCACATGCGCTCCTCGGACATCATGACCCGACTGATGGTGGACACGCTCACCCTGCATAACCAACTGAGGCTCAACGAGAAAAATGCGGAGATGAACCAAGACCGACTGATTTATCTGCTCATCATCAGCGGCATTCTCCTCGCAGCACTCGCCCTGCTGGCATGGACACTCTTCCTGCGCAAGCGCAACGCCGACAACCAACTGGAGATCATCCGTCTGAAGATCTCCAACGACCGCAACGTCATTGCCCCACATTTCATCTTCAACGTACTGAAGCATGCCTCCACACAAGAGAAGAAAGAAGCCAATGAGACCATCGGCGGCATCATCACACTGATGCGCTCACAACTTGCTGTGTCGAGACGGGTGATGGTGACCCTGCGCGAAGAACTCGACTTCACAGAACATTATATAAAGGTAGCATCGGTAAGCATGGGACCAGACTTCACCTTCCACATCCACCGCCCCGGAGACGAAACGGAAGACTCAAGGCTGGTGCCCTCCACGTTTGTCCAGATATTGGTTGAGAATGCCATCAAACATGCCCTCAAGCCTTTGGAAGGAGAGAAAATCCTCACCATCCATGCGACCGTAAACCCACATGAAACCATGATTGAGGTGGAGGACAACGGACTGGGATTCGACATTCGCAGACAATCTTCCGACGGCACCGGAACAGGACTCCGTGTGATACGCCGCACGCTCGCACTCTACAACGAGAGCCACCGCCGCAAGATTTTGTTCTCCATCCGCAACATCACCCGTGATGACGGCAGCATCGCGGGATGCAAGGCGAGCCTGACCGTGCCCGATGATGTGAAGCCCTAAAACGCTCAAAACTCCACGTAAGGTGAGAGGCGGTCGATGGCCTCTTGAGGGAAATCAGGGAGGAGACGGAGGTCGTCGAGGGAGCGGAGAGGTCCCTTGAGACGGCGGTAATCGGTGATGGCCTTTGCCTGATAGAAACTGATGTAGGGATGCCGTCGCAACTGTGACAGCGAGAGTTGATTGACATTGAGTTTCCTCACCGATGCCGGTTTGCAGGTAAGGAAATCGACCGCCTCCTCGGGGAAACCCTCTATCTCAAACAGTTGGTCGGTGGAACAATAGCCCCCCAACTGCTCGCGGTAGGCCACCACTTTGCGGGCATAATAACTGCCGATGCCGGGCACTTTCTTCAGCATCGTGGTATCCGATGTGTTGAGGTCGATGTGCTCCCCCACCCTCATCTTTATGGGATAACGCACCGTATCGCGGACATATCCCACAACGTCCCTGTCTGAACTTTCTGCCGTCTTTCCATTCTGCACATATCCATCGGATGTTTCCCCATCGCGGGAAGAGCCCCAGGGGGCATTTCTTCCATTCCCAATACTGCCGTTATAGCGGTGGCTGCCACCATACTGCCGCGGTCGGCCATACACCTCCGATGCCGGACGGAAATCATCGGAAATGCGGATATAGGGCTGCAACTCACGATACTGTCCTGCCGTCAGTCCATAGACCCGCGCGAAATCCTCTGGCTGACGGAACACACCACCCCTGGCACGATAGCGATATATATTGCGCACCTGCCACGGCTGAAGACCGAGGGCAAGCAACTGGGTGCTGTCGGCGGTGTTGGGATCGAAAGGAGACAGTCTCACCTCCCTTTGCTCCGCAGCATAATAAGCGCCGGTCTCCGGCGGTCCCTCCATCCCTTCCGTCATCGCCAGACTGTCGGTCTCCATGCCGGGTGTGGCATCATGGCGCCCACCCAGCAAAAAGATGACGCCCAATGCGGCGACAGCCACACACAACGCCACAACAAGCACCTTGCGGTCTGATTTCTGGAAATAGAAAAACTCCCTCCACGACATGCAGCGGTTGTTTTAGATGATTTTTGACTGATGAAGGAAGATGAAAGCGATGCACAAAGGGCATACAAAACGCACGAAGAAGATGAATACACGGTAACTCCATTGGGCGGTCTCACCCCAGTTGGTGATCTGGTCACTCACTATTTTCCGAGGGACATACCACCCGACGAAAAGACTGGTGAGGAAGGCCCCCAAGGGCAGCAAGATGTTGGCAGTGAGCGAATCGCAGAAGTCCAACAGTCCCTGTCCCATGATGGTGAGATGGGCAAGCACGCCATTGGACAGCGAGCAGAGCACCGCGATGATGCCGCAGAGCACGGTGACAATCCATGCCCCTTGGTTGCGGGTGATATGCAGTTCCTCATGGAAGAAAGCGGTGCCTATCTCATGCATCGAGATGGTGGAAGTGAGTGCCGCGAGTGCCAGCAACGCGTAAAAAAGCACCGAGATGACATATCCCACCATAGGGACGCTGCCGAACGCCTCATGGAACACATTGGGCAACGTGATGAAAATGAGCGACGGTCCTGAGTTGGGACTTACCCCCACAGAAAAAGCGGCTGGGAAAATCATCAGTCCGGCAAGAATGGCAATGAGAGTGTCGAGCAGGGCTATCTGGACAGCAGCATTCACCAAGTGGGTCTTTGGGGAAAAATAGGAGGCGTAGGTACACAGGCATGCCGTACCGAGTGAAAGCGAGAAGAAAGCCTGTCCGAGTGCCTCGAGCACCACCGTGCCCGTCACCTTCGAGAAATCAGGCTTGAACAGGAACTCGATGCCCCGCGAGGCGTCTGGCAACATGCAAGATGCCACTATCAGTACCAGCAGGAGCACCAGCAATGTGGGCATGAGCAGTTTGGAGGCCCGCTCTATGCCGTCGCGCACACCACGCGCCACTACCAGATGTGTCAGCACAATGAAGCAGAGCGCCCACAGCGTGGGTTTCCAAGGGTTGGATGAGAAAACAGCAAAATAATTCTCCACCGCTTCCACATCGCCATTCAACTGGCCCGTCACAGACACAAGGAGATATTGCAGGCACCAACCCGCCACCACCGCATAGAATCCCAGGATGATCATCGAGGTGACCACACCCAGATAGCCGATGACCCGCCAGGGGGTGCTACCAGCCAGTTTTTTATATGCCCTGGCCGCATTCGACTGCGACGAACGCCCTACGACGAACTCAGCCACCATACCAGGTATGCCGAGCAAGAGCACGCAGACGCTGTAGATAAGGATAAACGCCGCACCACCGTTCATGCCCGTCATATAGGGGAACCGCCAAATATTGCCCAGTCCGACAGCAGACCCGGCTGTTGCCAGGACAATGCCCATTTTTGAAGTGAAACCGCCTCTCTTACCTTCGTCCATAACTGATGATTCTTAAAACAGTCCGAACTGATGTAGGAAAATGGCAATGATGCTCGCCGGACAGATGAAACGCACACAGAAGAGATAGACACCAAAGAAGGAAGTGTGAAGAGTCCCCCAGTTGGTGACCTCATCATGGACCAATTTCCGAGGCACCACCCAACCGACAAAAATACAGGTAAGCAGACCGCCGATAGGCAGGAAGATCTGACCTGTGACGAAATCAAAAATGTCGAACAAAGGTTTCCCCCACAAACAGAGTCCATCCCATGCGCCAAGCGACCACGAGCAGAACATTCCGATGATGGAACATGACACCGTGACGATGGTGGCAGCCTTTCCTCTCGATATGCGCATTTCCTCCTGGAGGAAAGCAGTGCTCACCTCATGGAGTGAGATGAGTGATGTGAGGGCTGCCACTGCCAAGAGCAGATAGAACAATACTGAGACGACATATCCCACAATGGGCATGGAGGCGAATGCCTGCTGAAACACATTGGGCAGCGTGATGAAGACGAGAGATGCTCCAGAGTCGGGGCTGATGCCCACAGAGAAAGCAGCGGGAAATATCATCAGCCCGGCCAAAATCGCCACGAGGCAGTCGACAACACTGATCTGGAGTGCGGATTGAAAAAGATTGGTGTGTCGGGAGAAATAGGATGCGTAGGTGCAGATACACCCCATGGCAATGCTGAGTGAATAGAAGGACTGTCCCAGGGCACCAAGGAAGACGTTGCTGTCCACCTTGGAGAAATCGGGTTTGAAGAGGAAGGAGATTCCTTTTCCTGCCCCTGGCAGCATGCACGATGCCACTACTATCACCAGCAACAGGATGAAGAGAGTGGGCATCATCATCTTAGACACCCGCTCGATGCCATTGCGCACCCCCCTGACAATGACCAGATGGGTGATGGCCAGAAACGCCACGGCCCAGAAGACCGGCTTGACAGGATGGGATGAGAAATCAGAAAAATATTGGCTGATGTATTCGGTATCGCCATTGGCATTTCCCAAGACGGAACCATATACATATTGCAAGCACCAGCCCGACACCACAGCATAGTAGCCCGTGATGAGGAATCCAGTGAGGACACCGAGATACCCTACGTATTTCCATGCGTTTCCCCCTGAGATGCGGGAGTAAGCCCTCGCCGTGTTGGCTGCTCCGTGGCGGCCTATGACAAACTCACTGATCATGCAGGGAATCCCGAGAATGAGCACACACACCACATAGATGATGATGAATGCCGCTCCTCCATTCTCGCCTGCCATGTAAGGGAAACGCCAAACATTGCCCAAGCCCACTGCCGAACCAGCCGTGGCAAGCACTACGCCCAACTTGCTTCCGAAATGTGCTCTCTCTGTTGATTTAGTCATAAGCCAGAAACGTCTTTAGGTTTGAACTGTTTGCAAAAGTAAAGAATAATTTATAATTTTGCACCCAAAATGTTCCAAAAGATGAAATATCTCTTCCATATCATCACACATTATCCGCTCTCCTGCATAGCCATCGCCGTCATCTGGTATCTATGCCTGTTCCTTGACGTGCATGTGCATGTCGGGCACGTCAAGGCCATCGACAAATGGACTCATACCGTCATGTATCTGGGAACCGGCCTTGTGATATGGTTCGAATATCTGCGTCAGCACAAAGCGACCAACTGGCGACGTGTGACCTATCTCATTTGGTTGGCACCCATCGCCATGGGCGGTCTGCTCGAGATTCTGCAAGCCAACTGCACAGGAGGCAGAAGAAGCGGAGAATGGCTTGACTTTGCCGCCAACAGCGTCGGTTCCACGCTGGCCTTTGTCATTGGTATTCTGGTGGCAAGGTACCGCGCCAGATGACGTAGGGGAATCGCCGAAGTTGCTTGTTGTAGAACCTCACGTCGCCAGTGACCTCCATGCCGATAAAGTCGGGCAGTTCAAAGGCCTCATCCTCTGCTCCCAGTTCGATTTCTGCCAGCACCAGTCCCTCATTGTCGCCAGCAAACTCATCGACCTCGACGATGTGGTCGCCGCTGCGCACCAGATAGCGTGTTTTCTCCACCACACCCGGCTCGCACAGTTCAAACAGGTGCCTGGCCTCATCAAGTGAGATTTCCTTCTCAAACTCATAGCGCTTGAGGCCACCATCGGTGGAAGGTCCCTTGATGGTGAGATAGGCACGGTCATCGCGCACCCTCACCCTCACCGTCGCACGCTTTGCAGCGATATAACCTTGCTTGATGTAACTGTAGGCATAGGCACGACTCTTATAATCCTTATCCTTGTGGACGAGGAATTTCCTTTCAATCTCAAAACCGCTCATGGCGTGTTCAATTCATGGTGGTCATGGTGAATGCCACGTAGACAATGGCAAGGAGCAGCAGTGCGACGAAGATCCATTTCACCACATTCTGTCCCTGTTTCTGCTGTTTCTCTGCGTAAGCCTGACGCTTCTTGTTCACTTTCTTGCTCATAGTCGTATGATTTGATGGTTTTATAGTTTTCTGAGTATTTGTCTGCTCCCGCCGTGAGTTATTGCTCATCGACAACCGGGAACTCCATGAGATAAGCCTTGATGAATTCGTCAATCTTTCCGTCCATCACGCCATCCACGTCTGTCGTCTGATAGTTGGTGCGGTGGTCTTTCACACGTCTGTCATCAAAGACATAACTTCTGATCTGGCTTCCCCACTCTATCTTTTTCTTCCCCGCCTCTATCTTGGCCTTTGCCTCAAGGCGTTTCTTCATCGCCCTGTCGTAGAGTTGTGACTTCAACAGGCGCATGGCATTGTTGCGGTTTTCCAACTGCTTGCGGCTCTCGGTATTCTCAATGAGGATTTCCTCCTCCTCGCCCGTGTCAGGGTCAACATATTGGTAACGGAGTCGCACACCCGTCTCCACCTTATTCACATTCTGTCCTCCGGCACCGCCCGACCTGAAGAGGTCCCACGACACCTTTGAAGGGTCGACGTACACCTCGATGGTGTCATCGACAAGCGGGGAGACAAAAACGCTGGCAAAACTGGTCATGCGCTTGCCTTGCGCATTGAAAGGCGACACACGAACGAGCCGATGCACTCCGCTCTCACTTTTGAGATACCCGTAGGCACAGTCGCCACCCTCGATTTCCATGGTGACGCTCTTGATGCCTGCCTCGTCGCCGTCCTGCAGGTTGCTCACAGTCACCTTATGGCCGTGGGCCTCCGCCCACCGCATGTACATGCGCATGAGCATCTGTGCCCAGTCCTGACTCTCCGTGCCACCAGCACCGCTGTTGATTTTGAGCACACAGTCCATGGGATCCTCTTTCTGGCGGAGCATATTCTTGAGTTCGAGCGCCTCGATGGCCTTGATGGCTTTGTCGTAGTCCTCATCGACCTCTGCCTCTGTCACCATGTCATCGTGATAGAAATCAAAAGCCAGTTGGAGTTCATCAGCCTTGTCGCGCACGTCCTTGTAGCCATCGAGCCATTTCTGAATGCCTTTCACCTTCTTCATCTGCTCCTGTGCTCTCTTGGGGTCATCCCAGAAATCAGGAGCCTGGGTGCGCAGGTCTTCCTCCTCGAACTCTATCTTTTTCTTATCTATATCAAGGTATCTGTGCAGAGCCTCCACACGCTCAAGCACATTTTTCAATTGATCGCTGGTTATCATTGTCTTGTTTCGGGATTCGGTATTTCCTTATTCCTTGTACATCTCCTCAATCTCCTCAGCATAGTTGCGCAAAAGCACGTTGCGCCTGATCTTCAGTGTGTTGGTAAGTTCTCCCTTCTCCATGCTGAACGGTTTGGGGAGGAGGGTGAAACGCTTGATGCGCTCATAACTAGCGAGTCCTTGCTGGAGGGTGTCCATCCGCTCCTGCATCATCTCCATGATTGTGGGATTCACACACAATGCCTCACGCGACGCCGCCTTGATGCCCTGCTGAGCGGCATACTCCTCAAGCATGGTGAAGTCGGGCACAATGAGAGCAGACACAAACTTACGTTGGTCGGCGATGACTGCGATCTGGTCGACAAACTTGTCGACAAGCAGTTTCGACTCGATGAGTTGCGGTGCGATATACTTTCCGTTGGAGGTCTTGAAGAGGTCCTTGATGCGCTCCTTGAGGAAGAGTTCCCCATTGCGCAAATACCCTGCGTCGCCGGTGTGGAAAAATCCATCCTCATCGAAAGAGGCTGCAGTGAGTTGCTCACGTTTGTAATACCCTTTGGTGATGGTTGGGCCCTTGAGCAATATCTCATCATTCTCCCCGATTTTCACCTGAATGCTGGAGATGGGTCTTCCCACCGAACCAACGGTGTAGGGCGTGTTGAGGTGATCGTGTGATACGGTGGCGAGACTCTCCGTCAGTCCGTAGCCCACCATCATGTTGATACCGATGGAGTGAACGAACTCCTCCACCTCCGGTGATACCGTGGCACCCGCTGTGGGGAAGAAGTGGGCACGCTCCAATCCGAGTTGTTTCCGTATCAGACTGAAGACGACCTTGTTGAAGAAAGCATATTCCATCTTGAGATGGGGTGGCGGGGTCCGTCCGTTGCTGAGGTATTCAATATTGTGGCGGCGGCCCACACTGAGAGCCTTCTTGAAGAGAGCCTTCTTGGCTCTGCCCGCGGTGTCGATCTTAGCCCTTACGCCCACGAGCACTTTCTCCCAGAAGCGAGGAACGGAGCACATGCAACTGGGATGGATCTCGCGCATGGTCTCCTGTATCTCCTTGGGATAAGTGTTGATGGCAAGCCTTGCCCCCACTGTGAGGCAGAGGATGGCCCATCCGCGCTCAAAGACATGGGTATAGGGCAAAAAGTTCATCACCACATCATTCTCATTCACCGGCACATGCTCGTGGTTGCCCTCCATGGCAGCATGGTACTGTCCGTGGGTAAGGATAACGCCCTTGCTGTCGCCAGTGGTGCCGCTGGTGTAGAGGATATTGGCGATGTCATCGTAGGATGCCTCGGCACAACGCTGGTCCACCTCCGTCTGTCTCGGGTAATTTTCCCCAAGTTTGAGGAAGTCGTCGAAATAGATGGCGTTGGCATCATTGGGATGGATGGTGACACTCTTGTCGAAGATGATGATGCGTTCCAAAGAGGGGCATTGGGGGAACACACGGTGTGCCTTGTCATACTGCTCCTGCTCACCGACGAAGAGCATGCGCACCTCGGCGTCGGAAATCATAAACCTTATCTGCTCCTCGCTGCTGGTGGCATAGAAAGGCACGGTAACGGCTCTTATGCCAAACGCACCAAAGTCGACATAAAGGTATTGCACGGCATTTTGCGAGAACACGCCGATATTTTCCTGCACCTGCACGCCAAGATTGAGCATGGCGTTGGAAACTTGTCTGACATAGTGGGAGAACTGGTTCCATGAAACGGATTTCCATTCCTTGCTTCCGAAATCACGGTATGTCAGCGCCTCTTTCTCGCCGAAGATCTTTGCCTGCTCATGGATAAGCATCGAAAAGTGACAATTTGTCTGCATAATCCTTTCTTTCTTTTGTTGCTGCAAAGATATTGTTTTTTTTTGATTAAGCGAGGGAAAAGCAGACAAAAATGCATTATCCTATCAAAGAAATGTCTGAAAGGCGGAAAAGGAGGAAGGCTACAATAAGGGATGGTAGCGTCCCCACGGATGGGTGCACAGGCGGCAGATGCGTATCACAGAGCCTTGAGAGCATTTGTTGCCACGAAAAGCCATCGTTGCCGCATGTCCGTCACCTTGTTCTTTGTTGTATTTTGAGAGCAGCAAGCGAATGTTCCCTTTTTTCATGGCCTGGAACACGTTTCCCGTCACATGGAAAGACGTTTTTCCCCAGTAATCGCTCAGTCTTACGGGGAACAGCCATTCCCGTTTGGGGTATTTCTCACGGCTCCACCACTCGTCCGAGGAGAAGCGGGCTGCCTTGAAGACATTGTTGTCGCAAGAGAAATGGGTGACCAGCCATTGGTTGGAGTCGAGGCTGCCGCTGATATTCCCTGTTCCGGCATCGACGACATTCTCAGAGAAAGTGAAGTCTGCCACGGGGATGTTGTAGCCCGTATAGTCCTGGATATTGATGGTGAGCACATCATCGAGGTCAAGGCTGCGGTCATAATCGATCTCAGCCCTGTAATCACCGCCATCCTCCGGATAGGTGCGCTCTTTCCATAGTTTCGCTATGGCTGCCCGGTCTATTCTGAACACATTCTTCCTGTAATATCTCACCATCCTCCGGTGCTTCTTGGCACTTGGAGCATCACCGCCAAACAAGCGCTTTGTCGGGATGCCATGTCCTTTTGACTTGACGATGCCAGTGGCATCCCTGTCTTTGGTCAGGCGAACCACGTTCTCCACCAAGTTATTGGCATAGTAGAGTTGCTGTCCATTGAAATAGATATCATACAGAGCAGGACGGGCATTGATCTTCTGACCTTTCTTGTCCGTAAACAACGACTCCCCTGCCACTATGCCGGTAATCTTGTTGCGGAGCATATAGAGCACGCTGTTCTCCACCAAGGCTCCGCAATAATAGGTCACCCAAGTCACCCTCTTTCGGAAAACCCTTTCCACGCCACGGAACTGGTTGCCGACAATATAAAACGGGCACGACATGTAGGCCATCAAGTTGGCATAAGCCTTGTTGTTGTTGGTGCTCATCTCCACGCCGCTGGCCCTGAGTTGGTCGAAAGTGCTGCCGAGGATGCGGCAACTCTCCGTCACACGCAGACAGTCGCTTTGGAGGGCAGAATGTCCGTGAAACGAACAGTTGTCCACGTAGATATGTCGGATGAAATTGCGGTCGACAGGTATCCACCGAGAGGCAAATGGGTTGATGTCCTCACAGAAAAATGAGACATACCTTCCGCCCTTATCAGCAACGGTATTCTCAAAGACACAGCCCACGGCCTGGAACTGTTCAACTCCCTTTGGGCCGCAGTTGATAAAATAAGAGAAATACTGACAGCCGTTGGTCGTCACGGTCCGTACCTTGCGGAGATTCAGCGAGTGTTCTGTGTAAAACAGGATGTCGCGGGTCAAGAAACCACCTGCCGCCTTGCCATCCACCTCACCATCGATGACAAAATCACGTGGGAGGACAATGGCTTTCTCTTTGCCATCACTGCCATTGTAGTAGCGCGGGTGTGAATAGCCCGCGGCAAAGGGGAGTTTCACATAATATATCTTGTCAAGTTTCAGACCGACGCAGTGGCTGTCGCGCACCGCTGCCCGCAAGGCAGCGGCATTGGCCAGTCCTACCTCGGCACTTGTCCCCTCCCGCAAACCGACCGCTGCTGCGGTCCATAGGCTTGGTTCGTCACTATTGTCGTTGGCCTTGACCTTGGCATCCAGATAAGGAAGTCTCAGCGCGCCCCGCACATCATCCACCGTGATGTTCTCGGGAGTTTTGTCCACATGGACAACCCCCGGATTGCCTGCAGTCACATCAAAGGGCTGGGGGGCGGCAGCCAACCCGGTTGCCGCTGCTGCAAGAAGCAAAATTGTCATCCATGTGCGCCCCATAGTTCACTGCCATTTGATGCGAAGATGATGCAGCATCGTGGTACTCTCGCCACAAGAGCCCGTGTGCTGGATGATAAAGCCCCCGTCAGCATCGGGCTCAATCGCGGCACTGAGGCTTACCTCGGTTTGCAAGACAGGATCGTCGGGCACAGACAATGGTGTGTCAGTAGTGACATGGGCTGAAACCTGGCCGTCGGCATACCTCAACAGTATATGACAGCCGGTGCGGTAGCATACTGCGCTTACGGGGTCTGTGATTGGGGTGACGGCACCATGGTCATAGCGCACCAAAAGGAAATCGACTGCTTTGGCATACTTGGTGGTGCGGATGATGCGAAGGGCATAACCGGTGAGCGTACGTGTGTTGAACTTGATCCCCACATCCATGTATTGTCCTGTGGCACTGCCAAACCCCTGCCCCGCCGTCTTAGTGGGGTCGACATCCAGCAGCACCTCCATATCTTCATAGGTGCCTTTTGCCGGGGTGAACATCATGCGTGCACCTCGCTGAGCCTGAAGAAGTCCCTTGCCTACAGCACCATTGAAGCCTTCGCCATACTCCCACATGGGTTTTGAGGAATCAAACGACCACGGATACTCAGCCGTGTCGGATGGTTTGTAGCCATCCACGGTCCAGCACCCCTCTTTTATCAACGGTTGCCATCCACAATAAAAATCATGGAAATCTGTCTCATAGACACCGCCAGGGGCCACGTCTCGACACCTGACTCTCTGTTTTCCAACCACTTTGACAGTGTCGCCAAAAGAACTGCGGGCATGGCGTGGACGGATGACTGCTATGATATATTTCCCCTCCTCACCTTCACGGAGGATGAGATCGCGCTTGGGCGCTTCATGACTGGCTGCTACCGGCACTGCCTGAGAGAAGTCCTGAGTGTCAGCCACATACCAGGTGATTTCAGAGGAATCGCCGTGGCTGTCCGTCGACAGACGGTATTCCAAGTGAGCAGTCTGGTTGCTGATGCGTATCTTTGGTTTTCCCCTGAGGGTTGGCGCGGGAAGCGGCCGCCCCTCCAAATGGACCATGGCCGCTCCCTCCAAACCATCTGGCGAGGAAACCATTATGGGGATATGTAATGGTTCGTCTTCATCATAGTCAGAGGAAATGTGGAGCAGACCATCCTCACTTTGTTTGATTTGTATAAATTTTTCAAACTTCTCATCCACTTTCCAGGTAAGAATTTGCCGCTCTGCCTGATAGCCATCATGTCGTTGGACAGAAGCCGTCAGGACCTTCTCTTTTTCACCGCCATGGAGGTTGATCTCATGAGGTGCCACGGTCAGAGATGTGGGGATGGCAACCACATTCCCCGTTTGCCGAAGCGGATTCCAGCCATCATCACCGGCAAGCAGACCGGCGACATTGTATTCCCCTGCAGTTTTATAGGCTCTGAGCAATGGGAGACCATCCATGCAGACAGATGTTTCAGGGTGTTCTGCCTCCACCAGATAAGGTTGTCCGTTGAGTGTCACATTGCTGTAATAGCAGCGCAGCCACTGAGCAGGATAAGCGGTCCAACCCACATAAGTGGGAGCATCTGCATGGAAGCGGCAATCGACAAGGGTAAGCGGTCCTGAAGCCTTGCAGAAATAAGAGCGGCTGTTTTCACTCCTCAGATGGAAGTCGCAGTCGAGCATCACCGCCCCAGTCCGCCTGGTGGTATAGAATGGCTTTTGTCCGAAAAAATCAAAATCGCAGTGAAGGTAAACTCCATTGCCCGTAAGGGCATCGTCGGTACACTCCATGTGGCAATGGTCGAAGAGGATGCGCTTGGCTCCGTTGAGAGGATTCATGTTGAGCCTGCTGATGAACCTGACATGGCGTGCCACCACACGGTCGCCATGACAATAAGCCACATGTGCCTGAGTGATGGCGTCGCTTCGCTTGTTTCGCCCCAGTTTCGGAAGCAGCGGATATTCGAGGTCGACATTGCAGAAGTTGCCCATGGTGAGGTTGCTCACCTGCAAGCCATCGCCGTAGAAGTCGAACATGGTGAAATTGCCCACGGCTCCTTGCGTCTGTCCTCGCTGCGAGGCCAGCACCACATGACGGGCATCCTCTGTAAGGCCGATGAGATGAAGATTCTGACACCTGACAGTAAGGCCGATAGGCTCATGGCCTTTCTCCCCTACTCGTATGGCCGGGTCGTCGGGGTCGTCCACCCAATAGACATACGGAGCGATGTATACCACCATAGGGTCGTCGGGAGTGCCATCGCTGAGATGCTCCATGGCATCGCGGAAACTGCCAAAAAGAAATGGACACGTCCTGACTATCTCCTCGTCGGCCGTCGCATCCACCAGGAAATGATGACTGTCGAGTGAGTATGTCTGTTGTCCGTAAGTGAATTGGTTGGAACGTACAAGGCGTACAGGATGGACAGAGTCAAGAGGATGGTTGAGCACCCCATCGCCTCCCATGGCAACGGCAGTCCACCAAAGAAGGCACATGGTGCACCACTGTCTGAGCCCTATCTGCATTTCCTAAATATTGGAGCCCTTGTTGAGTTCCTTGGAGAGCAGTTTTCCCACATCGCCTGTTGACATATTCAGTGCCTCGGGATGCTCGCGGATATAGGAGTCGATGTGGCGGATTCGCTTCTCCTCGAGAATCTCATCAACGGCGATGAGGATGCCCGTCTCCTCAACATCACCGAATCCGTCGTTGATGGCAGTGCCGAACATGCGCATGGTGGGACTGAGTCCCATATAGGCATTGACAAGTGGCGGAATGTTGATGCCGAGTTTGCGGATCTCAAGGTTGAGGATGCGGTAATCCTCCCTCAGGTCGTCCTTGCAGAGAATGGATGCAAGCACCTCAGGGTCGGTGTCCATCTGAAGTGGGTTCATAGGCATGATCAGTCCTTCCTTATCTCCGAAATGCTTGTTGAGGAAATAAAGAATCATGTCACGGCCCAATCTGACATACGAAGGATACATGGTCATCTTCCCAAAGAAATACTTGACCTTTGGCATGATGACTGTGAGTGCGCCCAGTCCGTCCCACAGGTTGTCAAGTGCGAAGAGGCTTTTCGAACCCTTCCTGCTGCTCTGATAAGGAACAGTCACATAGGAGCGTGCCAACTCTATGGTCTGTGGGAGATAGTCCTTGATGAACTTGTCTGAGAAGTGGAACATGTGGCTGGTTGCAAGGATGGGTTGTCCTTTCTCGTCGAAGTCCACCTCATTGCCCAGTTTATACCGGTAACCGCCGATAATCTCCTCCTCGTCGGGATTCCATACGAGCAACTGCTTGTAGCAATTGTCCATCAGGTCAAACTCATCGAGATCGAGCGCTTTTCCTGTACCGCCTCCTGCTTCACGGAACACTTCCTCACGCTGTCTTCCGATTTCCCTTACCACATTGGGAGAATCATGGATGTCAACAACATAGATTTGGTTGTGACTCTTGTTGGTCATGCGCAGACGCTTGTCGGGCGTCAGTTCCGCCTTAAGCAGTTCTTTGTCAACGGGGGGGATAATCTGTTCCATGGATTTATTTTGAAGGTGCTTGAAGTTCGTAAACCTTGTCCTGCACATACAAGGCCCATTGTGCGGGTTTTCTTGACTTGTCGAAAGTCTGCCAGGGGATGGGCTTTCCGATGGTCACGTGAAAAGTCTGGTGGACATTGCGGTACATCTCGTCAACCAGATAGAGCATGGCGATGTTCACTTTGAGGCCAAGTGTCTTGCAAATATTGGCGATGCGGTAGAAGCGGTCGGAATTGCGCCCGCTGAAATGAATCGGCACCACATCCCTGTGGGTCTCGACACTCTTGGAAATGAATGTCTTCGTCCAAGGCAAGTCCCTGATGACACCGTTGGTCTTCCGCGAACAGAGACCTGCCGGGAACATGAGCATGTGGTTGTCGCTCTCGAATCCAGCCTTCACCATCGCGGGGAAATTGCGGCTCTGGCTTCCCGTCTTATTGATAGGGATACACAGTGGAGCCAGACCAGGGAGATTCATGAGCAGGTCGTTGACCAGATATTTGAACTTGCCGTTGTAAAACCTGCCTATCACAGCCCCGAGTGCCACACCGTCCTCACCACCAAGGGGATGATTGCTCACAAAGGTGTAGAAGCGCCCGTCATCAGGTGCCGGAAGGTTTTCCTTGCCTTCCACCACAAGAGTCATATCCAAGTATCTCACACATTCCTCCAGCCATTCCACACCTTTCTTGTCGCGTGATTTCCAAAGGAATGCATTCACCTCATCCTGATGAAGGACGTGGCGGAGCCAACTGCGGACAAAACCAGGAACGTACTTGGCCTTGCCACCCATCTTGTCGGCAAGAATACGGTCGATGTCTATGGTTTTCTCTGTTATCTCGGTCATGATATACGGTTTCCTTACAAATTGCAAAAATAACCCATCTTTTTGAAATAAGTGGCATTTTTCTAAAAAAAAGTGTCCGATACGGAATATTTTCAAAAAAAATGGGCGAAAAAGATAGAAATTTGCTAAAAAGACGCTCCGTTTCTTATAGGTTAGAAAGTGCCCTTTTGGCCTCTTTTCAGACACCTTATTTTTTTTGCAAAAAAAGTGGGGGAAAATGGTGGAAAGTGGGGGAAAATGTGTAATTTTGAAGCCGAATTTGAAAAAACGGGAAAAGCATGCAGTTATTGGGCAACATAGAAGCCAGAACCGACTCTAAGGGAAGGGTGTTTCTGCCGGCTGCGTTCCGAAAGGAACTGCAGACAAGCGGCAGCGGCGGACTTGTGCTGCGCAAGGATGTATGGCAGCCCTGCCTGACGCTTTATCCCGAGTCGTCTTGGAATGAATTGATGTCGGCCCTGAGACTGCGAATCAACCGGTGGAATCCCCACCATCAACAGGTCTACCGCCAGTTTCTCTGCGATGTGGAGATGGTGAGTGTGGACAGCAGCGGGCGCATCCTCATCCCTCGGCGCCTGCTTGACGCCACCGGCATCGGCCAGACGCTGCGCTTCATCGGCATGGGTGACTACATAGAGATCTGGAGTGGCGAGAAGACAGAGGAGCCATTCATCAATACTGAAGATTTCAGGCGTGAACTGGCAGCACTCATGGACTGCAGTCCACAACAGCCACCCAGGAAGGAGGGCAGTGATGAGTGACCACGCTGGTGTCTATCACTTGCCTGTGCTTCTCCGCGAGAGTGTCGACGGCCTTGCCATCCGGCCATCCGGGACATATATAGATGTCACTTTTGGCGGAGGAGGCCACAGCCGCGAGATCCTGCGCCGCCTGGGCAGCGACGGGCGCCTGTTTGGTTTCGACCAGGACAGCGACAGTGAAAGCAACATCCCTAAGGGCGACAACCGATTCACCTTCGTGAGGAGCAACTTCCGCTACCTATACAACTGGATGCGCTATTATGAGGTGGAAACGGTGGACGGGATACTTGCCGACCTCGGCGTGTCGAGCCACCACTTCGACGACGAGAGCCGGGGGTTCTCATTCAGGTTTGACGCGCCACTCGACATGAGGATGAACAAAAATGCGGCCACCACAGCCGCCGACGTGGTGAACGGATACAGCGAGCAGCAACTGGCCGACCTGCTCTTTCTCTACGGAGAACTGCGGCAGTCACGCCGTCTGGCAGCAGCCATCGTGAAGGCACGTGCCATCCATCCCATACTCACCACCGCCCAACTGGTGGAGACGGTGACCCCACTGTTGCCCCGGGAGCGTGAGCGCAAAGAAGTGACCAAGGTGTTTCAGGCACTCCGCATCGAAGTCAATCATGAGATGGAAGCCCTGAGCGAAATGCTGTCCGCCGCCATTCAACTGCTGGCACCCGGCGGCCGGCTGTCGGTCATCACCTACCACAGCCTTGAAGACCGCATCGTGAAGAATTTGATGAAAGCGGGCAATGTGAAAGGAAATGTGACCCAAGACTTTTTCGGTCGGACACAGTCACCACTGCGGCCACTGAGCAACAAAGTCACCACTCCTGACGAAAATGAATTGCAGGCCAACCCCCGCAGCCGCAGTGCCAAACTGCGAGTGGCTGTAAAGAACTGACAGACAGAACAAATAGATTGATTGGAAAAGAACCATATCCGCAGGCATGTGTGTCTGCGTGGGACAAAAGGACAAGCGAAGACCGTAGTTCCGAAGAAATGAACAATGAAGCCGATTAGGAAATGAACAAAGAAGAAGACATCAGACAAGAGGAAAAGGTCGCCATAGACAAGACGGCCAACGATTTTCCCAGCGGGGAAGACACAGACGACCTCACCGAGGATGATATCATCGTCGGTGGGGAAGGAGATGAGGAGGAAGACGGAGGTGAGCAGACAGCGACACGCCCCTCACTGAAGGAAATCATCGAGGAAAACGCACGTGAGGACGAGAAACCTTTCTCATCCACACTGGCCCTGAAGACCATTCTCGGAGGTGACATCCTCAATACGCAAGCCATCCGGAGACAGGTATGGCTGATATTGCTCATCACCTTCTTCTCCATTCTCTATGTGTCCAACCGTTACAGTTGCCAAAAGCAGCAAATCAAAATCGACAAACTCAACACCGAACTGAAAAAATCGAAATACAAGACCCTGTCGCTCTCCAGCGTGCTCACCGAGCGCTGCAGGGAGAGCCATGTGGTGGAGATGCTGCGCGCCAACAAGGACAGCATCATCCGCACTGCCGACCAACCTCCATACATCATCATGATACCCAACTGACCTGACGACCATGAGCAAGAAAGACAACGGACAATCCATCAGCCGCTATAGTTTCATAGCCGGCATCATGACCCTGGTGGGCATCGCCGTGGTGGCAAAGGCATTCTACATCATGACGGTCAAGCACGACTACTGGATGGAGGTAGCCAACCAACGGCGGTTTGACTCGCTCGAGGTGGCCCCCAACCGCGGCAACATCCTCAGCGACGAAGGCGAACTCATGGCGAGTTCGCTGCCTGAGTATAAGATGTTCATGGACTTCAAGGTCGGTGGCGAGACGAAAGACTCGCTGTGGCGTGAGAAAGTGGACAGCATCTGCATGGGACTACATGAGATATTCCCAGAGAAAACGGCAGAGGAGTTCAAGAGAGACCTGGAAGAGGGACATCAGAAGATGAGCCAAAACTGGGCAATATGGCCCAAGCGTGTGGACTACAACACCTTCCAGCGCGTCAAGCGCTTGCCTATCTTCAACATGCCCAAACTGCGTGGCGGTTTCCACTATGAGGAGAACAATGCCCGCCGCCGTCCGTTTGGCACACTCGCCTACCGAACCGTAGGCGACATGTATGGTGCGAAGGACAGTGCACGCTTCGGGTTGGAACTGGCCTTCGACAGTATTCTCCGAGGCAAGAAAGGTGTGACCCACAAGCGCAAGGTGATGGACCAATACCTCAGTTTCATCGACGTGGCCCCCACCGACGGTTTCGACATCCAGACCACCATCAATGTGCAGATGCAGGATATCGCAGAGAAAGCGGTGGAGGAAGAGTTGAAACTCATCAACGGCGATGTGGGTGTCGCCATTGTCATGGAAGTGAAGACCGGTGATGTGAAAGCCATCGTCAATTTGGAGAAATGCGGCGACGGGGTTTACCGAGAGCGGCGCAACCACGCTGTGGCAGACTTGCTTGAGCCAGGTTCTGTGTTCAAGACTGCCTCGGTGATGGTGGCACTCGACGACGGAAGAGCCGACACGGGAAAGATCGTGCACACCGGCAACGGACAGATCATGATGCACAACGCACAGATGAACGACCACAACCGAGCCTCAGGCGGCTATGGCACCATCACTTTGGGCAGAGCACTTCAGGTGAGTTCCAACATCGGCATCAGCAAGGTGATTGATGATGCCTATGGCAAGGATCCGGGAGCATTTGTCGACGGACTCCGCCGTATCGGCATCGCCGAAGACCTGAAAGTGCCTATCACCGGCGCCACACCGCCACGCATCCGTCATCCCAAGGAAAAGGGTATCTATTGGTCAAGTACCACACTGCCGTGGATGAGCATCGGCTATGAGACACAGGTGCCGCCTATCTCCACCCTCACTTTCTACAATGCCATTGCCAACAACGGCAAGATGATGCAGCCCCGTTTTGTCACCCGTGTGCTGTGCGAGGGAGAGACAATAGCAGAATATGCGCCCAAAGTGCTCAGGCAGCAGATTTGCAAACCCACCACCCTGTCAAAGATACAGGACCTGCTGAAAAAGGTCGTCACGCAGGGTACCGGTAAGAAAGCCCGCTCTGAGTCGTTTGCCGTAGCCGGAAAGACCGGGACGGCGCAAATCTCCAAAGGACACGGCGGCTACAAGGTGGGCACCATGCACTATCTGGTGAGTTTCGTGGGCTATTTCCCTGCCGACGAACCACGCTACAGTTGCATCGTCTGCCTGCAGAAAGCAGGACTTCCCGCCTCGGGTGGAACAATGAGCGGATGGGTGTTCCACAACATCTCTGAAGGCATCATGGCACACAGTCTGAACATGGACATCACCCATGCCCGCGACACAGCAGGCGACCGCTCTCCCCATGTACTCAACGGCAACCTTGAGTCGGCAAGCATCGTACTCGACCATCTGGGCTATCCGACACACCACAACTGGTCAAACGCAAAAGGAGGTTTCCCATTCTGGGGCGACATCGGCATGAGCAACAACAAATACCTGCTCAACCAGGCCGAGCAAGGTGAGGATGGGACAGTGCCCAATGTGGTGGGAATGGGTGCCCGCGACGCTGTCTACCTGATGGAGAAATACGGAGTGAAAACCATACTCAAAGGACGTGGGAAAGTGGTGATGCAAAGCATCCATCCTGGCGTGAAAGTCACCAATGGCGCTACCTGCATACTCACCATGCAATATATCTGACAAACAAACAAAACACATACAGACATGAAACTGAGTGAACTTCTGAAAAACATCAAGCCGACCGGCATCAAGGGAGATACCGGCATCGACATCACAGGCATCGACATCGACTCACGGAAAGTGGGCGAGGGATTCCTATTCATCGCCATACGCGGCACACAGGTCGACGGTCACCAGTTTATCCCAAAAGCGACAGCACAGGGTGCCACAGCCATCTTGTGCGAGGCAATGCCAGCAGATCCTGAAGAAGATGTGACCTACATCACAGTAGAGTCAACAGAACAATGCGTGGGTCCTGTGGCGACCACCTTTTACGGCGACCCATCACGGCGCATGAGGCTGGTGGGCGTGACCGGCACCAATGGGAAAACCACCATTGCAACCTTATTATATAATATGATGTGCAAGATGGGCCACAAATGCGGACTGCTCTCCACGGTGTGCAACTACATCGACGGGGAAGCGGTGCCTGCCACCCATACGACTCCCGACGCCATCCAACTCAACCGTCTGCTGGCGCAAATGGCCGACGCTGGATGTGAATATGTATTCATGGAATGCAGCAGCCATGCCATACACCAGCACCGCATCGGCGGACTGCACTTCGAAGGTGGTATCTTCACCAACCTCACACGTGACCACCTCGACTACCACGGAACCTTTGAGAACTACCGCGACGCGAAGAAAGCCTTCTTTGACAGTCTGCCGAAAGGGTCTTTTGCCATTATCAACGCTGATGACAAAAACGGTATGTTCATGGTACAGAACACCAAGGCACAAGTGAAGACCTACTCCACACAGGGAATGGCAGACTACCGCGCCCGTCTGCTGGAATGCCATTTCGAAGGCATGTATCTGGAGATCGACGGTCAGGAAGTCGGCGTACAGTTCATCGGCAAGTTCAACGTCAGCAACTTGCTGGCGGTCTATGGCACAGCACGCATGCTGGGCAAGTCGGCCAATGACATCCTGGTGGTGATGAGCACCCTCCACAGCGTGAGCGGACGCCTGCAGCCCGTCAGGTCGCCTGAGGGATATACCGCCATCGTCGATTACGCCCACACACCCGATGCCCTTGACAACGTACTGCGCGCCATCCACGAAGTGCTGGCAGGGAAAGGCAAAGTCATCACCGTCTGCGGTGCCGGCGGCAACCGCGACAAAGGGAAACGCCCCCTGATGGCCCGTGAGGCGGTGAGGCAAAGCGACCGTGTCATCATCACGAGCGACAACCCACGCTTTGAGAAACCAGAGGACATCATCAACGACATGCTGGAAGGGCTCACCCCACAGCAGAGGCGCAAAGTGGTAGCCATCACCGACCGCCGTGAAGCCATCCGCACGGCCTGCATGATGGCCCAGCGCGGCGATGTGATCCTCGTGGCAGGCAAAGGACATGAGAACTATCAGGAAATCTGCGGCGTGAAACACCATTTCGACGACCGCGAAGAACTGGAAAACATCTTTGCAGTTCAGTAACCATGGGGAAATCAGCGATGGCTGATTCCCTGTCAACAACCAAAACCAAACAAATATGCTTTACTACATTTTCAGATTTCTGGAACAATTCAATATCCCTGGTGCACACATGTGGCACTATATATCGTTCCGCTCGCTGGCAGCACTGATTCTCTCGCTGATCATCTCGGCATGGTTTGGCGAGAAATTCATCGTATGGATGAAGAAGAAAAATATCACTGAGACACAGCGGGATATCAAGATAGACCCATTCGGAGTCAACAAAAAAGGCGTTCCCTCCATGGGAGGCATCATCATCTTCGTATCCATTATGGTGCCCATCCTCCTGTTTGGGCGTATGCGCAACATCTACCTGATCCTGATGATTGTCACCACATTATGGCTGGGCCTGCTCGGCTTTGCCGATGACTACATCAAAATATTCAAGAAAAGGAAAGACGGCCTGCCACCGCGCCTGAAACTAGTCGGGCAGATTGTTCTGGGACTGATTGTCGGTCTGACCCTATGGGCGAGTCCCGACGCCACCATCAACGAGAGTGTCGTCATCGAGCAAAACGACGGCAAGAACATCGTCACCCATAAATCGGCCCCGGAGAAATCGACCATCACGACCATCCCGTTTGTGAAGACCCACAACCTCGACTACTCCAGGGTATGCGGCTTCATGGGCAAGTACAAGCGCGCCGCAGGATGGGTGCTCTTCGTCATCATCACCATCCTGGTGGTGACAGCCGTGAGCAACGGAGCCAACCTCAACGACGGAATGGACGGCATGCTTGCGGGCAACTCTGCCATCATAGGAGTGGCACTGGGCATACTGGCCTACCTAAGCAGTCACGTCGAGTTCGCATCCTACCTCAACATCATGTATATACCCGGCTCTCAGGAAATGGTGGTCTTCTTCTTTGCCTTCATCGGTGCGATGATCGGTTTTCTCTGGTACAATGCCTACCCTGCCCAGATCTTCATGGGCGATACCGGTTCGCTGATGATAGGAGGCATCATCGGAGTGGGTGCCATCATCGTGCACAAGGAACTGTTGCTGCCCATCCTCTGCGGCATCTTCTTCGTGGAGAGCCTGAGCGTGATCATCCAGACGGGGTATTTCAAATACAGGAAACGCAAGGGAGAACGTGTGAGGGTATTCAGATCGGCTCCCATCCATGACAACTTCCGCAAATTGGACAAGGACCTCGATGAGACCAGCCGCTACATCCTCAAGGGATGGCCCAAACGGCAGTTCCATGAGTCAAAGATCACCATCCGTTTCTGGATTGTGTCCATCATATTGGCCGCTATGACCATCATCACACTGAAGATCAGATAAAAAACACGAAAGGCTTGTAGGTTATGCAGCCTATGCCTGAAGATATGAAGGCGAGAGCCTCACAAACTCAAAGAATAATTGATTGGAAATTGGAAAAGGAAATGAAAAGAATTGTGATTTTAGGCGCCGGAGAGAGTGGAGCAGGTGCCGCCGTATTAGCAAAGAAGGAAGGTTTCGACGTGTTCGTCTCCGACATGTCGGCCATCAAGGACAAATACAAGGCCATGCTTGACAGCAGGGGCATCGCATGGGAAGAACTGCATCACAGCGAAGAGCGTATCCTCTCAGCCGATGAAATCATCAAGAGCCCGGGCATCCCCGACAATGCCCCCATCGTGAGCAAAGCCATCGCCAAGGGCATCCATATCATCAGCGAGATAGAGTTCGCCGGACGCTATACCGACTCAAAAATGATCTGCATCACCGGAAGCAACGGCAAGACGACGACAACCTCGCTCATCTACCACATCTTCAAGAGCGCAGGATATGACGCCGGACTCGCCGGCAACATCGGAAGAAGTCTGGCACTGCAGGTGGCAGAGGATCCTCATGCCTACTACATCATCGAACTGAGTTCGTTCCAACTCGACAACATGTATGACTTCAGGGCCAACATCGCCATCCTGCTCAACATCACCCCCGACCACCTCGACCGCTACGACAACTGCATGCAGAACTATGTCGACTCCAAGATGCGCATCATCCGCAACCAGACTCCGGAAGACAGTTTCATCTACTGGAACGAAGACCCCATCATCAAGCGGGAACTGAAGAAATATGACATCAAGGCCATACAATATCCTTTCTCAGAACTCAAGGAGAAGGGTTCCATAGGCTATATCGAGGAGGGCATGTACCATCTGGAGAAGCCCACACCCTTCAACATGGAGCAAGAAGCACTCAGCCTGACAGGGCGTCACAACATCTACAACTCTCTGGCTGCCGGCCTTGCCTCGAACATCGCAGGGGTAAGCAAGGAGTATATCCGCCAGAGCCTGAGCGACTTCCCAGGTGTGGAACATCGGCTGGAGCGTGTGGCCACGGTAGGCGGCGTACGTTATGTCAACGACTCGAAGGCCACCAATGTGGATGCCTGTTGGTATGCCCTGGAGAGCATGACCTCCCCCACAGTGCTCATCATCGGAGGCAAGGACAAAGGAAATGACTACAACGCCATAAAGGATCTGGTGAAACAAAAATGCCGTGCTCTGGTGTATCTGGGAGCAGACAACACCAAACTGCACAACTTCTTCGACGGACTGGGTATTCCCGTCCGCGACACCCACAGCATGCCCGACTGCGTGGCCGCCTGTTACGAACTGGCACAACCTGGTGACACCGTGTTGCTCAGTCCTTGCTGTGCCAGTTTCGACTTGTTCAAGAACATGGAAGACCGCGGTGAGCAATTCAAGACACTCGTTAGAAATCTCTGAACTTTATGAAATTATCCATCGGCAACATATTCAAGGGCGACAAGGTGGTATGGATGATCTTCCTCTTCTTGTGTGTCATCAGCCTCATTGAAGTGTTCAGTTCCAGCAGTTCGCTTACCTACAACAAGGCAAGTTACTGGGGACCCATCATCAAGCACAGCCTCATCCTCGGTGCAGGCCTCGTGCTCATGGTGATTGTGCAGAACATTGACTGCAAGTACTTCAAGATAGCCACCATCTTTCTGCTCATCCTATCTTTCGTTACCCTTCTATGGGTGTTGGTAGCCGGACAGACCACCAACGGAGCGCAGCGATGGGTATCATTTCTGGGCATACAATTCCAACCCTCGGAAATTGCCAAGGGTGCCATCGTTCTCGCTGTGGCACAGATCATGAGCGCCATGCAGACAGAAGAGGGCACGGAGGAGAAAACCTTCGGATATGTGCTCACCATCGCCCTGCCACTGATGCTCCTGATTTTCTTTGAGAACTTCTCGACAGCCCTGCTCATTGGTATCGTCGTGGTAGGCATGATGTTCTATGGCCGTGTGTCGCTTAGGAAGATCGGCAAACTTATCGGGGTGGTAGCCCTTATCGGACTCGTTGGCATCCTATTCGTGCTGCTGGTGGGAAAGGATGAAGCCGAACCTGCAGACAGCAAGACCAGCCTCACCGAACAGACAGAGAAGCGACAGGCTGGAACACTCGACAAAATCTTCCACCGCGCCGGAACATGGAGGGGACGTATCCTCAAGTTTGTCAACAACGAGGAAGTGGCCCCCAAAGACTTTGACCTCGACAAGGACTCACAGGTGGGATACGCCAATATTGCCATTGCCTCTTCGGAAATTGTGGGCAAGGGTCCGGGAAACTCTGAGACACGCGACATGCTGCCCCAGGCCTTCTCCGACTTTATCTATGCCATCATCATTGAGGAACTGGGACTTGCTGGAGGCATCTTCGTGATGTTTCTCTACATCTTCCTGCTGTGGAGGGCAGGCCGCATCGCCGACCGCTGCGAAAACTATTTCCCCTCGTTCCTCGTGATGGGACTTGCCCTGCTGCTGGTCGTTCAGGCCATGTTCAACATGATGGTGGCCGTGGGACTGGCTCCCGTAACCGGGCAACCGCTGCCGCTCATCAGCAAGGGAGGCACATCAAGCATCATCAATTGTGTCTATATCGGAGCCATCCTCAGTGTGAGCATTTCTGCGAAGAAGAAAAACCGCGCTTCTGTGGAAGCGTAGCCGAAGAAAGGTCACACCTACCAAAAAAAATGCTAAAAATTGCATTAAGAGAAAAAAAAGCGTTACTTTTGCAGTTTAGAACAGACTTATGAGCAAACAACTGAAATTCATCATCAGCGGCGGTGGTACGGGAGGCCATATTTTCCCTGCCATCTCCATAGCCAATGCCATCAAGGCCAAGCAGCCCGACAGCGATATCCTGTTTGTGGGCGCAGAGGGCAGGATGGAGATGCAGCGCGTACCCGCCGCAGGCTATCCCATCAAGGGATTGCCTGTTTGTGGCTTTGACCGCAAGCGTCTATGGCGCAACTTCAGCGTGCTCTGGAAACTGTGGAAAAGTCAGCGGATGGCCAAACGCATCATCCGCGAATTCGGTCCTTCCGCAGCCGTAGGTGTGGGCGGCTATGCCAGCGGTCCCACCATCAACATGTGTGCCGACATGGGAATCCCCTGCCTCATCCAGGAGCAAAACTCCTATGCAGGAGTGACCAACAAGTTGTTGTCCAAAAAAGCGAAGAAAATCTGCGTGGCATACGACGGTATGGAACGGTTCTTCCCGGCAGAGAAGATAGAGAACCTCGGCAACCCTGTGCGCCAGTCGCTGCTGGAATGCCCGCTGAGCCGTGAGGAAGCTGCGCGCCAACTCGGTCTCGACCCCTCCTGCCGCATCGTGCTCATCGTTGGCGGCAGTCTGGGTGCCCGCACATTGAACGAGAGCGTGCTCCAGCATCTCACTGAGATAGCCCAGTCGGGCACGGAGATTCTCTGGCAGACAGGCAAATACTACCATAACGACATCCTGCAGCAACTGGAGGGCCGCAAGCCTGACCATCTGAAGGTGACCGACTTCATCAGTGACATGGGAGCAGCCTACCGCGCCGCCGACCTTGTGGTGAGCCGTGCGGGAGCGAGCAGCATCTCCGAGTTTTGCCTTCTGGGAATACCCGTGATACTCGTTCCGTCTCCCAATGTGGCAGAGAACCACCAATACCATAACGCCATGGCCCTTGTCAAGCGCGATGCAGCCATCTACATCTCTGATGACGACGCACCGAAGACCCTCATCGCCAAGGCCATCGCCACAGTCAATGACCAGGAGTTGCTGCAAACGCTGGCCACCAATGTGAAGAAACTGGCAAAATACAATTCTGCAGAGGAAATTGCCGACCGCGTGATAGAAATGGCACGGAATCATATTCAACCGTAAGAAATGAAATTATCAAAAGACATACAATCTGTATACTTCGTGGGCGCAGGCGGCATCGGAATGAGCGCCATCGCCCGTTATTTCCTCCACAAGGGATTCTCTGTGGCAGGGTATGACAAGACACCGTCAACCCTCACAGCCCGTCTGGAAGAAGAAGGCATGCAGATTCATTTCAACGACGACGTCGAGGCCATCCCCGAAGCATTCCGCCACCTGGAGACAACGCTTGTGGTCTATACCCCTGCCATCCCTGAGAGCCACAGCGAACTGACCTATTTCCGCCAAAACGGATTTGAAATACAGAAGCGGGCACAGGTGCTCGGCACCCTGACCGAGGAGTTGAAAGGACTCTGTGTGGCAGGCACCCACGGCAAGACGACCACCTCGTCGATGTGCGCCCATATCATGCATCAAAGTCACCCTGACTGCAATGCATTCCTCGGCGGCATCACCAAAAACTACGGCACCAACTACATTTTCTCAGACAGCGAATATGTGGTCATCGAGGCCGACGAATACGACCGTTCCTTCCATTGGCTCAGGCCCTGGATCTCCGTCATCACGGCAACAGACCCCGACCATCTGGATATCTACGGCACCAAGGAAGCCTATCTTGAGAGTTTCCGCCATTACACCACGCTGATCCAACCTGGAGGCGCGCTGATCATACACACAGGACTCGAAATGACACCTGATGTGAAGGAAGGGGTGTCCGTCTACACCTACAGCCGTGACGAGGGCGACTTCCATGCCGAGAACATCATCATCAACAACGGTGAAATCACTTTCGACCTGGTGTCACCGGTGGAGAAGGTGACCGGCATTTCGCTGGGACAGCCGATTCCCATCAATATCGACAACGCTGTGGCTGCAATGGCCATGGCACAGTTGTGCGGATGCACCGCCGACGAACTGCGTGAGGCCATGAGTACCTTCGGAGGTGTTGACCGCCGTTTCGACTTCAAAGTGAAGGACGACCGCCATGTGGTGCTCAGCGACTATGCCCACCACCCCATGGAGATCCTGCAAAGCGCCAGGAGCATCCGCGAACTTTACCGCGACCGCCACATCACAGCACTCTTTCAGCCTCACCTGTATACCCGCACCCGCGATTTCTACATGGATTTCGCCAACAGCCTAAGTATCCTCGACGAAGTGGTGCTGTGCGATATCTATCCCGCCCGTGAGGAACCTATACCCGGAGTGACATCGCAACTGATCTACGACCATCTCGCACCAGGTGTGACACGCCAACTCATACATAAGGATGAGGTGCTTGACTTTGTGCGCAGCCGCGACTTCGACGTGCTCATCATCCTCGGAGCAGGTGATCTTGACAACTATACCGACACTATCGCTGACATTATCAGAAACAAATAAATGTATATCAACTGGAAGAAGACCATCATGGTGACGCTCGATGTCGTGCTGGCAGCCTATATTATATTGGCAGCCACCTCGTTCAATCGTCCCGACCGCTCACAGTCTGTCTGCGAGAAGGTCAGGATCACCATAGCCGACAAAGACTCCAGCGGATTTCTGAGTGCCCTCGATATCAAAAAGCAACTCACCGACCAACGGCTCTACCCCAAGGGCAAGAAACTGTCAATGGTCGACCTGCGTGCCATCGAGTCAACATTGATGAAGAATCCTTTCATCAACACAGCAGAATGCTACAAGACAGAAGATGGCAATGTGGGCATCATCGTCACACAGAGGCTTCCCCTGCTCCGTGTCAAGAGCGACAGCGGCGATGATTACTACCTCGACGTCGACGGCAACGTCATCAAGAACAACCACTATACCTCAGACCTGATCGTTGTCACAGGCAACATAGGCAATTGGTATGCCCAGCAATATGTGGTGCCTGCCGTCAGATGGCTTACGGAAAATGAACTGTGGGACAGCCAGGTGGAGCAAATCAACATCCTCCCCGACAAAAACATGGAAATCATTCCCCGCATCGGCAACCACATCGTATGCCTGGGACGGATTCCGGAGAGTTCGGACAAGGTTCAGCGCAACAAGAACATCAACAAGTTCATGCAGGCAAAACTCGGCCGCCTCGACAAATTCTACCGTTACGGACTCAATGAGGTGGGTTGGAATAAATACAGTTATATCGACCTGGAATTTGACAACCAGGTCATCTGCCGGAAAAGCAAACACCACGGCCGTCCCGACCAACCGACGGAAAACCCGGCACCAGCCACCACTCCCAACCTGACGGCGAAGGCCGCCTCACCCCAACAATGACAATACCAAACAGATATAATACAACGCACAACCAATATGGCAGCAAAGGAATTCATAGTAGCAATTGAACTCGGCTCTTCCAAGATCACCGGCATCGCCGGAAAGAAGAGCATGGACGGGAGCATTCAGGTGCTCGCCGTCGTGAGGGAGGACGCCACACCCTGCATCCGCAAAGGCGTGGTTTACAACATCGACAAGACCAGCGCTTGTCTGACCAGCATCATCAAGAAACTGAAGACACTTCTCAAATCGGAAATCTCACAGGTGTATGTGGGCGTCGGCGGACAATCCATCCGCAGTATCCGCAACAGCAGCGTGAAGACACTCCCTGAGGACACCATCATCTCGCAGGATATGATCAACGAACTGATGGACAACAACCGCAGCACCATGTATCCCGACCTCGAGATTCTTGATGCAGCCACACAGGAATATAAGGTAGGAACACAGTATCAGGTTGACCCGGTGGGCATCCAGAGCGACAAAATTGAAGGCAACTTCCTCAACATCGTATGCCGCAAGGCCTTCTACCGCAACCTAAACAAGTGCTTTGAGAAAGCCAACATCTCTATCGCAGAGATGTATCTTGCCCCCATTGCCTTGGCACACAGCGTGCTCACTGAGGCAGAGAAGCGCGGCGGCTGTCTCCTCGTTGACCTGGGTGCAGACACCACCACCGTATCCGTCTACTTCAAGAATATCCTCCGCCACCTGGCTGTGATTCCTCTGGGCGGCAACAACATCACCAAGGACATCGCCTCCCTGCAGATGGAGGAGAACGAGGCTGAGGAGATGAAAATCAAATATGCCACAGCATACACCGAGACGACCGAAATTGACACCGAGAAGACGCTGCCCATCGACGCAGAGCGCTCCGTGTCAGCACAGGCATTCAACGAACTGGTGGAAGCCCGTGTCAACGAGATCATCCAGAACGTATGGTTTGGCCAGGTACCGCCAGAGTACAACGACAAACTGCTGGGCGGCATCATCCTTACCGGAGGCGGTTCAAAGATGAAGGATATTAAGAAAGCATTCACCGCCATCACCGGCATCCAGAAGATTCGCATCGCTGGCACAGTGAGCCAAAAGGTGTCCTCCACCGACAAGGACATCAATGCCCACGACGGCATGATGAACACCGCGCTGGGACTGCTCGCCAAAGGCGATATGAACTGCGCCGGTTCGACCATCAACCCAAGCACCGACCTCTTTGACACTGACGGCCGCACCAGCAGCACTTCGGCTGACATTCAAACGGCAAGAATCCGCAAACCTGGCGAGACTGGCTATGTGGAGACACCCGCTGAGAAACAGCGCCGCGAAGAGGAGCGCCGCCGCCGCGAGGAAGAGGAGCGCCGCCGCCGCGAGGAAGAAGCAGCACAATACGATCAAGACGATACCCCCAAGGGGGGCTGGCTATCCCGCAGTCTCAGCAAGTTGCAGGATTTTGGCAGAAAACTCATCTCTGAGGAGAACGAGGATGACAACAACCGCTAATCCTTACCCCATTCACACACCATCAAACAACAACAGATATGCCAAACGACAGATATACCAACAAGCATGAAGGTCTTGATTTCGAAGACCTCCCAAAAGAGAATTGCATCATCAAGGTCATCGGTGTGGGCGGCGGCGGCGGCAACGCTGTCAACCACATGTACCGTGAGGGCATCCACGATGTGACATTCGTGCTCTGCAACACCGACCGCCAGGCTCTCAACGACTCTCCCGTTCCCGTGCACATCCAGTTGGGCAAGGAGGGACTCGGAGCCGGCAACAAACCAGAACGTGCACGCAAGGCAGCCGAAGAGAGCGAGGATGACATCCGCCGCATGCTCAACGACGGCACGAAGATGTCGTTCATCACCGCCGGCATGGGCGGCGGCACAGGAACCGGCGCCGCTCCCGTGATCGCACGCGTGTCGAAAGAACTCGGTATCCTCACAGTGGGCATCGTCACCATCCCCTTCCAGTTTGAGGGTCCCAACAAAATCGACCAGGCTCTCGACGGTGTCGAGGAGATGGCCAAGCATGTGGACGCACTGCTCGTCATCAACAATGAGCGCCTACGCCAAATCTATCCTGACTACTCTGTGCTCAACGCCTTTGCCAAGGCCGACGACACCCTGAGTGTGGCAGCCCGCAGCATCGCAGAGATCATCACCGTGCATGGTCTCATCAACCTCGACTTCAATGATGTGCGCACCGTACTCAAAGACGGAGGCGTCGCCATCATGAGTACCGGATACGGCGAAGGTGAGGGACGTGTGAAGAACGCCATCCACGACGCGCTCAACTCTCCGCTGCTCAATGACAACGATGTGTTCAACTCCAAGAAAATCCTGCTGAGCATCTCCTTCTCTGAGGACAAGGAAATCGGTGGTCTGATGATGGAGGAAATGAACGATGTCAACGACTTCATGGCTAAGTTCGGCAATGACTTCGAGATCAAATGGGGTCTCGCCGTTGATCCTGAGATGGGCAAGAAAGTGAAGGTAACCATCCTTGCCACCGGCTTCGGCATTGAGCATGTTGACGGCATGAACGTACACCTGAACAAGCACACCCAGGCCGACTCAGCCCGCATGGCCGAAGAGGAAGAGCGCCGCCAGAACCTGGAGAAGCGCCGCGAGCAATACTACGGACAGACCACCTCGACTCCGCACAAGCGCCGTCCGAACATTTTCATATTCAAGCAGGAAGACCTCGACAATGAGGACATCATCCTGGCAGTGGAGAGCACTCCGACCGCACACCGCTCACGCAAATCCCTCGACCACATCTGCCACATTTCCATCGGCGATGAGGCAGACAGCACACCTGCTTCCGAGGCAGAAAACAACGGCAACAGCAACAAAATCGTGTTCTAAAGCAAACGGGTTATGACACTATACGACCAAATCAGCGAGGACATCAAAGCCGCGATGAAGGCACGCGACAAAGTGCGTCTGGAAACGCTCCGCAACATCAAGAAAGTGTTCATTGAGGCCAAGACTGCCCCAGGAGCCAATGACACGCTGGCTGATGCCGACGCCATCAAGATCATCCAGAAACTGGCAAAACAAGGGCGAGAGGCAGCAGCCATCTTCTCCCAAAAAGGCCGTGAGGACCTCGCCGAAGGCGAAATGGCTCAGGTGGCAGTGATAGAAGGTTATCTTCCTCCTCAACTCAGTGAGGCAGAGATAGAGATTGCTGTCAGGGAAATCATCGCCCAGACCGGTGCCACCGGCATGAAGGACATGGGCAAGGTGATGGGCATGGCCAGCAAGCATCTGGCTGGAAGGGCAGATGGCCGCGCCATCTCTGCCATTGTCAAGCGCCTGCTTGCCTGATTCAGGCGAAGAGTTGCCTGAGCACTTCCAATGAGCGCAGCGCCGGAAATCCCGGCACATGCAATCTGTAATACTCCAATATCACCTCTGTGCATCTGTTGCGTTCAGCACGCGTCATGGCACAGAGGTGCATTGTTTTATAATTCAGACGCATGAGAAGAGAGATTTTGGCAGCCTCTTCAGGAGCAAGGAAATACCCGTGAAGTGGCGGTGCAGAAGTGAAACATGCACCCAGCAGGTCAAAATACTTGCCCTCACTGGCTCCATCTGTGTTGGGGAAGAACCCGATGAAGCGTGACAGCCGTATCATAAATATAAGGTGGAAATTGGCAAACCCCGACTCCACACCTTCAAGCCACTCCAAACTGATGGAGACGAACCCGAACAAAGGCTCATTGTCGTTCTCGTCCCGGGTGGCATGCAAGAGAAACTCCGCCAAGAACATGGCAAGTGCCAATTTGTGGGGATGCAAGGCTATGCCTGTCAGGGGAACAGCCATGCGGATATCACGGAGTCTCTGAAGCGAAGCCTTGGCCCGGAAATCAAAATCCACCTCCACCAACGAGAGCGGCATGAACAACTGCTTGTGAATTCCCTTTTTCCGAGAACGCGGCAACTTGACCATAAACGACACCCTCCCCATCTTTTCGGTGAGCATGTCAACCACAAGTCCACCCTCTCCATACTTCACTGTGCGCAGCACGATTGCCTTCGTCTTCGTCGTCAACATGGGGGTAAAGTTAGTGCAAATCAGCAAAAAAAGCAAGAGCAAGGCGAAGAAAATATACAAAAACCAAGGAAAAATAAAAAAAATCCCAAGAAAATTTGCACGATTGTCGGAAAAGCAGTACCTTTGCATCCGCAATTTAAGTCGACGGTCCATTCGTCTATCGGTTAGGACGAGAGATTTTCATTCTCTAAAGAGCAGTTCGACTCTGCTATGGACTGCAAGAAACAGTAAATAAGGAAACAATAAAGATGGCAAACCACAAATCATCACTCAAGAGAATCCGCCAGGACAAGAAGCGTCAGCTTCACAACAAGTATTACGCAAAGACCATGCGCAATGCAGTACGCAAACTGCGTGCAATGACCAATAAGGAGGAGGCTGCGAAGCTTTATCCCAGTGTGCAGAAAATGCTCGACAAATTGGCAAAGACCAACATTATCCACCGCAACAAGGCTGCCAACCTGAAGTCAAGCCTGTCGCGTCAGATTAACAAGATGGCATAAAAAGTCCCGGAAAAGAGATAAACTGGAAGGCTGCAATCAAACGATTGCGGCCTTTGTGTTTTTATATGGTTTTTATTATGTTTTTCGCACCAACTTTAGTCTTTTTTTAGACTGAAATATTTCCGTTTTTGCGCGTTTTTTTGTAATTTTGCACACTACAAACAAGAACGACAAAAATGTCAGAGATACAAAATCCGGAAAGCAATTATTCTGCAAAAAACATTCAGGTGCTGGAAGGCCTTGAGGCTGTCAGAAAGCGCCCTGCCATGTATATTGGCGACATCAGCGAAAAGGGACTTCACCACTTGGTGAACGAGACTGTGGACAACTCCATCGACGAGGCGATGGCAGGTTTCTGCACCCACATTGAAGTGACCATCAACCCAGACAACTCCATCACCGTTCAGGACAATGGCCGCGGCATCCCCGTGGATGAGCACAAGAAACTCCACAAATCCGCTCTTGAGGTGGTGATGACAGTGCTCCATGCCGGCGGAAAGTTCGACAAAGGCTCCTACAAGGTGAGCGGCGGTCTGCACGGTGTCGGTGTGAGTTGCGTCAACGCCCTTTCCTCACACATGAAATCACAGGTATTCCGTGACGGCAAGATCTATCAGCAGGAATACGAAAAAGGCAAACCCTGCTATCCCGTCAAAATAGTAGGTGAGACAGACAAACAGGGCACACGCCAACAGTTCTGGCCCGACCCCACCATTTTCACCACCACCGTCTACCAATTCGACACCATACAGCGCAGGATGCGCGAGTTAGCCTACCTGAATGCAGGTATCACCATCACGCTGACCGACTTGCGGCCCGACGAGAACGGCAACACCCGCCAGGAAGTCTACCATGCCAAGGAAGGCCTCAAGGAATTTGTGAGGTTTGTCGACCGTCACCGCACCCATCTTTTCGATGACGTCATCTATCTGAAGACCGAGAAACAGGGTGTCCCCATCGAAGTGGCCGTGATGTACAACACCGACTACACGGAGAACATCCACTCCTACGTCAACAACATCAACACCATAGAGGGCGGTACTCATCTTCAAGGTTTCCGTATGGCCCTCACCCGCACGCTGAAGAAATATGCCGACAACGACCCCTCCATCTCCAAGCAGATAGAGAAGAACAAGATAGAAATCGCCGGCGAGGACTTCCGCGAAGGCCTTACCGCCGTTATCTCCATCAAGGTGGCAGAGCCACAGTTTGAAGGTCAGACGAAGACGAAACTGGGCAACAGCGAGGTGGCAGGTGCCGTACAGCAGGCTGTCGGCGAAGCCCTCGCCACCTATCTGGAGGAACACCCCAAGGAAGCCAAACTCATCTGCGAGAAAGTGGTGTTGGCCGCCACGGCACGCATCGCGGCCCGCAAGGCACGTGAAAGTGTACAGCGCAAGAACGTGATGTCGGGCGGTGGTCTGCCCGGCAAACTGGCCGACTGCTCCAACAAGGACCCCAAGGAATGTGAGATTTTCCTCGTGGAGGGTGACTCCGCAGGCGGTTCCGCCAAGCAGGGACGCGACCGATACACCCAGGCCATCCTGCCGCTCCGAGGCAAAATCCTGAATGTGGAGAAAGTGCAGTGGCACCGCGTCTTCGAAGCAGAGTCGGTGATGAACATCATTCAAAGTGTGGGAGTGAGATTCGGAGTCGAAGGAGAGGCCGATCGGGAAGCCAACATCGACAAGTTGCGCTATGACAAGATTATCATCATGACCGATGCCGACGTCGATGGCTCTCACATCGATACCCTCATCATGACCCTGTTCTACCGCTTCATGCCGCGTGTCATCGAGGAAGGGCATCTATACATAGCCACTCCCCCACTCTACAAATGCACCTATAAGAAAGTCTCCGAATACTGCTACACCGAACAGCAGCGCCAAGCCTTCATCGACAAATATGTGTCGGGCGACGAGAACAGCAGTGCCCTCCACACCCAACGCTACAAAGGTCTTGGAGAGATGAACCCCGAACAACTTTGGGAAACCACGATGAATCCCCAGACCCGCCTTCTCAAGCAGGTGACCATAGAGAATGCCGCTCAGGCCGATGAGATTTTCTCTATGCTCATGGGTGATGACGTTGAACCACGCCGCGAGTTCATCGAGCGCAATGCCACTTACGCCAATATCGACGCATAAGACTATTTTCCCCCTCGCCCTGTCGGCGAGGGGGATTTTTCTCAAACATCACTAACAACACCACTATGAGAAAACACATTTTCCTGCTGGCAGCACTTCTGTCCGGTATCTTCTTTATAACAAATGCGACCGCACAGGGAAGCGCAGGACATGACTCAGAGACGCTGCCCCTGCGACTTTGGTACGACCGGCCTGCCACCTATTTCGAGGAGTCATTGCCCATTGGCAACGGAAGACTGGGCGCTATCGTCTATGGCGGCATTGAAGACAACGTACTATACCTCAACGACATCACATTCTGGACAGGCAAGCCCGTTGACCCTAACCTCGATGCGGGTGCAAGTCAGTGGATACCCCGCATCCGTGAGGCACTATTTGCGGAAGACTATGCCCTTGCCGACAGTCTGCAACTGCGGGTGCAAGGTCCCAATTCCCAATTCTACCAACCGCTCGGCACCCTCCATATCCTTGATGACAACGGAGGCCGGTTTGCCAACTATCAGAGACAACTCGATCTCTCTCAAGCCATCTGCACAGACAGTTACGACCAAGACGGGCATCATTTCAGCCGTGAGTATTTTGCCTCCCACCCTGACAAGATGATAGCCATCCGCATCAGCAGCGACGGACCACATATCAACTGCCGGGTGATGCTTACCGCCCAGGTGCCCCATGGCGTAAAGGCCTCTCCCAAAGCATCACAGGCGAGCAACGGCCTTGCCAACCACAACGGACAACTGACGATGACCGGACATGCCGTGGGCGACGAACAGGAGAGCACCCATTTCTGCTGCATGCTGAGAGCCGATGCCAGCGACGGTGAGGTCAGCGCCAGCGACTCCGTGCTGACAGTGAGGTCAGCCACACAACTGACACTTTTCATCGTCAACAGCACCAGTTTCCGCGACGCGACACACCATCCTGTGAATGAGGGCACCTCCTATCTCAGTGAAGCCACCGACCAAATCTGGCATCTCTCCAACCTCACTTATGAGCAAATGAGACGAAACCATACAGCGGACTACCAGCAATATTTCTCAAGGATGCAACTCGACCTTGGCGGCGACGCCCGTCAGCGAGCCGACTACCTGAGCAAGCCCACCGACAAACTGCTGAAAGACTACACCGACCAAGGGGGCAACAACCGCTTCTTGGAGACGCTCTACTTCCAATATGGCCGCTACCTGCTCATCACCTGCTCACGCACTCCCCATGCCCCCGCCAATCTTCAGGGCCTGTGGACACCCCATCTCTACTCTCCTTGGCGGGGCAACTACACAGTGAATATCAACCTGGAAGAGAACTACTGGCCCGCCGAGGTGGCCAACCTCAGTGAGATGACCACACCACTTTGGGACTTCATGAAGTCGCTTGCAAAAAACGGAAGCCACGTGGCACGCAACTACTACGGCATCAACCGAGGCTGGTGCTCAAGTCACAACAGTGACATCTGGGCGATGGCCAATCCTGTGGGCGAGAAACGAGAAAGTCCGGAATGGAGCAACTGGAACCTCGGTGGGGCATGGCTCACCATGTCGCTGTGGGAACATTATCGTTATACTCTCGACAAGCAGTTTCTCACCGACACCGCCTATCCCCTGATGCGCGGTGCCACGGAGTTTTGCCTCGACTGGCTCATAGAGAACCCCAGAGTGCCTGGCGAACTGTTCACCGCTCCCAGCACCTCTCCAGAAAACGAATACCGCACCCCTGAGGGCTACCACGGCACCACCTGCTATGGCGGTGCTGCCGACCTTGCCATCATCCGCGAACTGTTCATCAACACCCTCTCGGCAGGACGCATTGTCGGAGAGGACAAGACCTTCCTTCAAAAAGTAGAAGACAGTCTCCGCCGTCTTCATCCCTATACCGTCGGACATAATGGCGACATCAACGAATGGTATTTCGACTGGGACGACTGGGACCCGCAACACCGTCATCAGTCACACCTCATCGGCCTCTACCCCGGTCACCACATCACCCTCGGCAGCACGCCCGACCTGGCACAAGCAGCCAGGAGATCGCTTGAGATCAAAGGCGACAAGACCACCGGATGGAGCACCGGATGGCGCATCAACCTATGGGCGAGGCTCCACGACGGTGAGCAAGCCTACCATCTCTACCGCAAGTTGCTCACCTATGTCTCGCCCGACGAATACAAAGGCCCCGACCGCCGTCGCTCTGGAGGCACCTACCCCAACCTCTTCGACGCACATCCTCCTTTCCAGATCGACGGCAACTTCGGAGGCACTGCAGGGGTGTGTGAGATGCTGCTTCAGAGTGATGAAAAAGAAATAGAATTGTTGCCCGCCCTTCCTGCAGTATGGGAAAAAGGAAAGGTGACAGGCATCTGCGCCCGCGGCGGACTGACACTCAACTTAGAATGGCAAGACAACGGCCATCAAGTGACTGCCACTGTCATGTCGAAAGACAAACGCCGCATAAAGGTAACCTGCAACGGCATCACGAAAAGCGTGAAAGTAAAGCCATCACGACCTACGGTACTTAGATGGTGACATCCCCACATGTTCCTTGAAAAATTTCCCCAGGAAAGACTGGTTGGGGAAATGCAGTTCCTTGGAAATCTCCTTGATGTTCATCGTCGAGTTCTTGAGCAACAGTCTGATTTCCAACGTGACATAATGCTCAATCCAATCACTGGGCGTGCGGTGACTCACCTGCTTCACTGTCTCTGAAAGGTATTTGGGCGTGATGCCCATCTGCTGGCCATACCAACCCACCCTGCGCTCATTTCGGAAATTGTCCTTCACCAGCATGATAAATTGGTTGAAGATGATCTCGGCGCGGGTGCGCTTGGGCTCCGTGCGCTGACTCTGCCAGATCTCGTTGCCGATGTCATAAATCATCGCCTTGAGAAGCGACATGGTCAGGTCACGGCGGAAATGGTGGGAGTGGTCATCCACTCTCAGTTTGATCATGTTGAAATACCCCATGAACGTACGTACCTTCTCCTGCTTCAGGCTGAATACAGGATGAGAGTAGGCGATGAGAAAAAGTTTTGAGATCTCACGCACCTCCTTGATAATCTCCGAAAAGAAATCATTCGAGCCCATGATGGCGACACCCTTGCAGTCACGGCTGAGCATATAGTTGCCTATCACTTGCCCGTCGTTGAACACCACCACGTCATTCTTCCGCACCATGTACTCCTTGGTGTCAACCGTATATTGGGCACTTCCTTCCAAACAAATGGCGACAAAGAAACAGTGCACCTTCCTCGGCTCGGTGACCAGCGGCACATCCTCGAAAGCATCAAACAACACCAAATCGTCATCGATGCAGGACCCATTGGGTATCAACTGCTTGGCACGTGGGATATCAAAGTCGAAGTCAATATTATTCATTTTTTCGGATTTTTGCTGCAAAGATAGGGAAATTATCCGAAAAAACGACAAAAATGCCTAAGATTTATCATTTTTTCCAAACGGCTTCCATGTGTTTCAGAAGACCCTTTCAGCATGCACTTTTGGAGGGTTATTGACAGGCGGAAACACCATTACAATTCATAGCGAATCAAAATAAAACGGTTTTTATTTTGTTTTGCGTTTGGTTTGCACTACCTTTGCAGACTGACAGCGGCAGGGCTGTCGTTTTCCGCTATGCTGCGCATCAAGAAATTGCATATCATGATCGTCAAGCAGTTCGCACTGCTTTTCGTCGGCACATTTTTCATCAGCCTTTTTGTGCTGATGATGCAGTTTGTGTGGCAATATGTGGACACCCTGATCGGAAAGGGTCTTACGCTTGACATCATGGGACAGTTTTTCTGGTACATGGCCCTGATGATGGTGCCACAGGCGCTGCCTTTGGCCATTCTTCTCTCCTCGCTCATCACCTTCGGCAACCTGGGTGAGAATTCCGAACTCACCGCCATCAAGGCCTCGGGCATTTCCCTGATGCAGACACTCCGCCCACTGATCATCGTGTCGGTGCTGATCGCCTGTGCCTCTTTCTATTTTCAGAACAACGTCGGTCCACACGCCAAGAGCAAGATCGGACAGTTGCTTATCTCCATGAAGCAGAAAAGTCCCGAACTGGAGATTCCCGAGGGTATCTTCTACGACGGCATCCCACAATGCAACATTTATGTGCAGCGCAAGGACATGGAGACAGGCATGCTCTATGGCATCATGATCTACAAGATGACAGACAGTTATGAGGACGCCGCCATCATCCTTGCAGACTCAGGCATGCTTCAGTCGACAGCAGAGAAGAAACACCTGCTGCTCAACCTCTACAGCGGTGAATGGTTTGAGAACATGCACTCATCGGACATGGGTGGCAGCGCCTATATACCCTACCGACGTGAGACTTTCTGGAAAAAGCGCATCGTGCTGGACTTCGACGGAGACTTCAGCCTTGCAGATGCCGGTGTTTTCGGGCAGAACGCTCAAGCCAAAAGCCTCAACCAAATCCGTGTCGACATCGACTCACTCAACCATACCTTTGACAGCATCGGCAGGAGGTTCTTCCAAGATGCCAAACAGTACAGTTATGCCATCCAAGGCCTGAGCAAGGCCGACTCACTACGCTCCGTCCAGGATGCCCGCAAGAAGGTGTATGTCTATGACAGCGTATATGCCAAACTGAACCCCGACAAGCAAAGGGCAGCCGTCAACAACGCCCTGTCAAAGGTCAACCAGCAGATGAGCGACCTCGATTTCAAGAGTATGGTGACAAGCGATGGTGACTACGACCTGCGCCAACACAAGATCGAGGCTATCAACAAGTTCGTTCTCGCCCTCTCCTGCATCATTTTCTTCTTCATCGGCGCTCCGTTGGGGGCCATCATCCGCAAAGGCGGTCTCGGCGTGCCCATCATCGTGTCGGTCATCGTATTCATCATATTCTATATCTTTGACAATACCGGATACCGCATGGCCCGCCAAGGCAGTTGGTCCATCTGGTTCGGAAAGGGACTCGCCACGGCAGTGCTGGCGCCCACCGCTGCCTTTATCACCTACAAGGCCAACAACGACTCAGCGGTATTCAACCTTGACAGTTACATCAACCTTGCCATGCGGCTGCTCGGTATGCGGCGCAAACGCAGCGTGACCGGCAAGGAGGTGATTATACAAGACCCCGACTACAAGAAAGACAAAGACGAACTCAACCGCCTGAGCGAGGAGGTGACAGCCTACTCTCACGAGCACAAACTCAAATCGCCTCCCAACATCATCAATGTCTTCTTCAAATATCAGCCCGACCATGAGATTGAGCGTATCAGCGAGGAACTGGAATCGGTGATAGAAGACCTCTCCAACACCCGCGACAGTGTCATCATCACCCTGCTGGGACACTATCCCATCTTGTCGGAAAAGGCACACACCCGTCCCTTTGAGCGCCGGTGGCTCAACATCCTTTCCTTCATCCTTGTCCCACTGGGTGCCTTCCTCTACTTCCGTATGTGGCGTTTCCGTCTACGTCTTTTAGTGGACCTGCGCAACATCAAACAAATCAACAACCAAATTGTCAACCAAATCACAGAGAAAGGATATGACCAATCCTCTGCAGATGACAATACCTTATAATATAATATGGACAGACAACTCATCGAAAAAATAGAGAGTGCGGTAAGCGATTTCCGTGAAGGCAAATTTGTCATCGTGGTCGATGACGAAGACCGTGAAAATGAGGGAGACCTCATCATCGCCGCGGAGAAAATCACCCCAGAAAAGGTGAACTTCATGCTCAAGCATGCCCGCGGACTGCTCTGCGCACCCATCACCATCTCCCGATGCAAAGAACTCGACCTACCCCGGCAGGTTTCGGAGAACACCTCCATGCTTGGGACACCGTTTACCGTCACCATCGACAAACTCGAGGGATGTGCCACCGGTGTGAGCGCTTTCGACAGAGCAGCCACCATCAAGGCGCTGGCCGACCCCTCATCGACACCATCCACCTTCGGACGTCCCGGTCACGTGAGTCCGCTCTACGCCCAGGATCATGGTGTGCTCCGCCGTAGCGGACACACCGAGGCCACCATCGACCTCTGTCTGATGGCAGGACTTTACCCCGCCGGGGCGCTGATGGAGATTATGAACGAAGACGGTACCATGGCACGCATGCCCCAACTCCAAGAATTCGCCCGAGAATGGGATATGAAAATCATCACCATCAAAGACATGATTGCCTACCGCCTCCAGAAAGAGAGTCTGGTAGAGAAAGGTGAGGAGGTGGACATGCCCACAGACTACGGTCATTTCCGGCTGATTCCCTTCCGGCAGAAGAGCAACGGGCTGGAACACATGGCACTCATCAAAGGTGAATGGAAGGAAGGCGAACCTGTGCTGGTACGCGTTCATTCCTCCTGTGCCACAGGAGACATCTTAGGTTCCAAGCGCTGTGACTGTGGGGAACAACTGCACAAGGCCATGCAGATGATTGAGCAGGAAGGGAAAGGCGTGGTGGTCTACATCATGCAGGAAGGCCGCGGCATCGGTCTGATGAACAAGATTGCAGCCTACAAACTTCAGGAAGAAGGCTACGACACCGTCGACGCCAACGTCCACCTGGGATTCAAGGCTGACGAGCGCGACTACGGCTGCGGGGCACAGATTCTGCGCCAACTCGGTGTGCAAAAAATGCGGCTCATGACCAACAATCCTGTCAAGCGTGTCGGTCTGGAAGCATATGGTCTTGAAATCGTGGAGAATGTGCCCATTGAGACCACACCCAACGAATACAACTGGCGCTATCTGAAAACGAAACAGGACCGTATGGGGCACACACTGCACCTATAAGAAGACATCCAAATAAAGAAAAAAGCAAGCAAAAGACAAAATAAAATGCCATTTTGCTCGTTAAGACCACAAAATTATATACCTTTGCAAGCAACAGCAAAACCAAGCAAAAAACATGGCAAAACTATCAGACCGTCTTAATCGGCTGGCTCCTTCCGCAACCCTTGTAATGTCGCAAAAGAGCAGCGAGATGAAATCTCAGGGCATCGACGTGATTAATCTCAGCGTGGGTGAGCCAGACTTCAACACTCCCGACTGCATCAAAGAAAGCGCAAAACAAGCCATCGACGACAACTACTCCCGATACTCCCCCGTGCCAGGCTATCCAGGTCTGCGCAAGGCCATCGTGGAAAAACTCAAACGGGAAAACGGGCTTAGTTACACCGCCAGCGAGATTCTGGTATCCAATGGAGCGAAGCAGTCGGTGTGCAACACGGTGCTGGCGCTCATCAACGACGGCGACGAGGTCACCATCCCCGCCCCTTACTGGGTGAGTTACCCCCAAATGGTAAAACTGGCAGGCGGCATACCCGTCATCGTTCCCACCGGTTTCGGACAAGACTTCAAGATGACCGCCGCCCAACTGGAGGCAGCCATCACTCCGAAGACGAAGATGCTCATCCTTTGCTCACCAAGCAATCCTACAGGCAGTGTATACAACAAGGAGGAACTCCGTGCGCTCGCCGATGTGGTGCTCGCCCACGATGATCTCTTTGTCATCGCCGACGAAATTTATGAGCACATCAACTACACCGGCCATCATGAGAGCATCGCACAGTTTGAGGGTATGAAGGAGCGCACCATCATCATCAACGGTGTGTCGAAAGCCTACGCCATGACAGGATGGCGCATCGGATACATGGCTGGCCCCGAATGGATCGTGAAAGGCTGCAACAAACTACAGGGACAATATACGAGCGGAGCATGCTCCGTAAGCCAGAAAGCCGCAGAAGCCGCCTACACTCAGTCACAAGCCTGCGTCGAAGAGATGCGACAGGCGTTTGAGCGCCGTCGCAACCTCATTGTGGAACTTACCCGCGCCATTCCAGGACTTGAGGTGAATGAACCCCAGGGGGCTTTCTACCTCTTCCCCAAATGCAGCCATTTCTATGGCAAGTCTTTCAACGGACGTGTAATCAACTCCTCCACCGACCTGGCCCTCTACCTACTTGAGGAGGCTCATGTCGCCACAGTGGGAGGTGATGCCTTCGGCGACCCTGAATGTTTCCGCATGAGTTACGCCACCAGCGATGACAACATCCGCGAGGCCATCAGAAGAATCAGCAAGGCTCTCGAACAACTCCAATAACAGTCCACTAAACAAGAAATAGAAAAAATAATTTGTTAAAAAACTTTAATCACCCTTAGTTTTTCACGTAAATTATTATCTTTGCGATGTTATTCGCCAGGCTGTTGCCATGCCTGGGAAATAACTTGCCTAAAGACACAACAATTATCACTACAATAAAGAATTGTATAACTTAAACTTATCAATAACTTAAATCAACAAATTAAAAAAAATTATGGCAAATTCAACAAAAGCAGCAGCCCCGAAGAAATCGACGGGCTTCACAGGAGTTAGAGGTGCATTCTGGATCATCGTCGTTTGCGCCATCATCGCTTTCACCCTGTTCTTCACTTGGTTCGCTAGCCCATCACACTTCTCTGATGAGACTAAGGAAACACCTATTGACGTATGGGGAACCATCTTCAAGGGCGGTATCATCGTGCCTGTGATTCACTCTCTGTTGCTCACCGTGCTCGCCATGTCTATCGAGCGCTGGTTGGCTCTTAAGACCGCATTTGGCAAGGGCTCCCTTCCCAAGTTCGTTTCCAACATCAAGGCCGCTCTCAACGCCAATGACTTCGCAAAAGCACAGCAACTCTGCGACCAGCAGAAGGGTTCTGTAGCCAACGTGGTTTCCGCTTCACTGCGCGCTTACAAAGAGATGGAAGGTACCTCCGGTATCAAGAAGGCTCAGAAAGTGGCTAAGATTCAGCAGGCTCACGAGGAAGCCTCACAACTTGAGATGCCTACTCTGACCATGAACCTCCCGATTGTTGCTACTTTGGTTACCCTCGGTACACTTACCGGACTTCTCGGTACTGTGGTCGGTATGATCAAGTCGTTCTCCGCTCTGTCCGCAGGTGGTGGCGCTGACTCCGCAAAACTTTCCGCAGGTATTTCTGAGGCTCTTATCAATACTGCCTTCGGTATTGCTACATCATGGTTTGCTGTTGTGTCCTACAACTACTTCACCAACAAGGTTGACAAACTGACATTCGCACTCGACGAGGTAGGTTATTCAATTGCTCAGACTTACGAAGCAACCCACGCAGAAGAAGCTTAATTTTTGCTAACCCTTATAAATATTTATCGCTATGGGTAAAGTAAAAGTTAAGAAAAGTGATGTCTGGATCGACATGACGCCGATGTCGGACGTGATGACCCTGCTTCTGACCTTCTTCATGCTGACATCAACGTTCGTCAAGAACGAGCCAGTGAAGGTCAACGTGCCAGGTTCAGTCTCCGAGATCAAGGTGCCTGAGAATGGTGTCCTCACCATCCTCGTCAATCCTGAGAAGGACGCCGCCACAGGCGAGCCTACAGGAGAAGGCCAGGTGTTCATGAGCATAGACAACACAGAGCAACTGGGCAAGACACTGTCAGAGGTAATGCCAGACGCAAACGCGCTGGAACTCGACGTGTTCACCCGTGAGGGTACTTTCGGTGTACCCCTTGAAGAGATGAAGACCTATTTGTCGATGTCGACCGACCAACGTCACAAGGTGCTGCCCACCAAGGGTATCCCCCTCGACAGTATCGATGGCGGCATGAGTGAGTTCCAGAGATGGGTAGACGCAGCGCGTACCGTCAATGAGAACATCAAGATTGCCTTGAAGGCCGACGCAACGACCCCCTACAAGACCGTCAAGAAAGTCATGAGCGAACTTCAGGACATGGACGAGAGCCACTACTACATGATCACCAACCTTAAAGCATCGGAGGATCAATAATGGGAAAGAAAAAAGAAAGTAAGCAGAAAAAAATCAATGTCCGCGTAGACTTTACGCCTATGGTGGATATGCTTATGCTTCTCATCACCTTCTTCATGCTTTGTACAACGCTGAGCAAGCCCCAGACCATGGAGTTGACGATGCCGAGTAATGATGAGAACCAGGACGACACGAACAAGAACGAGTCGAAGGCCTCACAGACGGTCACGCTTTATGTGGCAGCCGATGACAAACTGTATTATGCAGAGGGAGAGCCCGAGTACAACAACCCTGATTGGGTGAAAGAGACCAGTTGGGGCAACGGCAAGGGCGGCATCCGCGACGTGCTCCGCGAGCACGCCATTGAAGACGGCACCAAGCCCGTGAAGTTGATTGAACTGGAGGTGAAGAACCTCGCCATGGATCGAGCAAACAATCCGAAAAACTACACCGACAGCACTTATCAGAAGGCCTTGAGCAAAATCAAGGGCGGTGAGTTGAAGGACGGCAAGATCCCTACTCTTACGATAGTCATCAAGCCTACCGACAATGCTTCTTACAAGAACATGGTCGATGCTTTGGATGAGATGCAGATTCTGAGTATTGGAACATACGTCATCGACAAGATCTCTCCCGACGACGAGAAACTTCTCGAGAAGAAGGGTGTGAAGATGTAATTGATGAACTAAAAACGAGCAATAATTATGTCAAATATTGATCTTTTCGATCCCAAATGGATCGACCTTGTGTTCCAAAACAAGAACAAAGAGTACGGAGCATATCAGTTGCGCCGCGAGACATCCAAGCGTAACATTCTTGCCCTTGCCATACTGGTTGCCGCAGCCCTTTTGATCGGCGGATACCTTGTTTACAAGATTGAGGCTGACAAGCGCGAGGCAGAACGTCTGGCCTATATGGAGCAACTCGAACTTTCCAAACTCCAACAAAAAGCAAAGGAGGAGAAGAAGAAAGAAGAGAAGAAGATTGAGAAGCCGAAGATTGAGCCAAAGAAAGAGCTTCCTCAGGTGCGTGAGACCCAGAAGTTTACCGCCCCTGTGATCAAGAAGGATGAACTCGTGAAAGAGGACAACCAGATGAAGCAGATGGATCAGTTGGATGCCAACACCGCTGTGGGTACCAAGGATCAGGAAGGTACCAAGGACCGTACTATCGAGGCCGCCCGCGAGGCAGTGGTCGAGAAAGTGGTCGAGGAACCGAAACAAGAGGTGAAGCAGGAAGTCACGCAGAAGATTTTCGACGTGGTGGAGCAGCAGCCCTCATTCCCCGGTGGCCAGGGAGCCTTGTTGTCATGGCTTCAGCAGAACATCCACTATCCTCCAGTGGCTGAGGAGAACGGCATCCAGGGCCGTGTGGTCGTGTCATTCGTTGTGGAGCCCGACGGTAGTATCACCAATGTACAGGTGGTGCGTGGTGTCGACCCCTCACTTGACAAAGAGGCCGTACGTGTGACCAAGGCCATGCCGAAGTGGCAGCCAGGTAAGCAAAATGGTCAGGCTGTGCGTGTGAAGTACAATCTGCCTGTGACCTTTAAGCTTCAGTAAAATGCGCCAATCCTTCTACGTATTTCACTCGTAGAACTACCGACTGCGTCAGGGGCAATTTCGGTTGCCCCTGACGATAGTTTTTCAAGGAATCACCAACTTTCAAAATCATCAAACATGAAAAGGACATTCATCTATACCGTATTCGGTCTCATGGTGGTGGGCAGCATGCTCGTCTCCTGCGACAACAGTGACAAGCGGGGCGGCCGCACCGATACAGAAACATCTGGTGAGGTAACCATCGTGGCGGATGAAAGTCTCAAGCCCGTCATCCAGGAGTTGATTGACCAATTTGAGTTTAAATGGCCCAAAGCCAAGATCAACCTCAAGGACACGACGGAAAACCGGGGTTTTGAGATGATCCGCGACATGCAGACCTGCCTTTTGTTCACCACTCGTCCCCTCAAGGACAGTGAGGAGGCCTATCTGAAGACAAAGAAGCAGATACCGTCTGTCTTCCCCATCGGCTACGATGGTCTGTCACTCATCATCCATCCCCAGAACAATGACTCTTGCATCTCCGTGAAAAACATCAAGCAGATACTTCAAGGAGAGATCACCCAGTGGAACGAGATCTACAAAGGCTCAAAGTTAGGGAAGTTTGACGTAGTATTCGACAACAAGGAGTCTGCCACACTCCACTATGTGGTCGATTCCATCCTCGATGGCAAGCCCATCGACAACCCGAACATCACCGCTGTCAACACCAGTGCTGAAGTGATAGAATACGTGCACAACACTCCCAACGCCATCGGTATTATCGGTTCCAATTGGCTGAACGACAAGGGTGACAGCACCAACCTGACCTTCATCAACAAGATCCGTGTCATGAAGGTTTCAGTTATCGATGAGGCTACAGCCTCCAACAGTTGGAAGCCCTATCAGGTCTATCTTCTCGACGGCCGCTACCCGTTTGCCCGCACCGTCTACGCCATCTGCGTTGACCCGCAGCGCAAATTGCCATGGAGTTTTGCCAATTACACCACCAGTCCCACAGGTCAGTTGATCGTCAAGCGTTCAGGCCTGCTCCCCTACCGTGGCGACATCACCATCAAGAAAGTGAATATTAAAAAGAATTAAATACTATCTCATTTTGCATGCATGTCCTTAAACCTTTTGCATGCATAGAGTGTCATAAAATCGATTACGTCAACAATCAATTTAGGAAAAAAAAGATTACGATTATGAAAAAAGCAGTGAAATTCCTCATCATGGGAGCATTCGTCTTTGGATTGTCTGCTCCCGCCATGGCTCAGGACTATCAGTCTGTCATCGGCGAAGTGTCAAAGGCATTAAAGGAAGACCCGCAGGCAACGGGTGCCGCCAAGCAATTGGTGAAGGACTTCATGAAATCCTACAAGAAAGACCCCGAGGCTATGGTGGCCTTAGGCAATGCTTATTTGACCGGCAAAAACTACACCAAGGCTGTCGAGTGCGCCGACCTTGCTCTGAAGAAGAACAAGAATTATGGTGACGCTTATATTCTCAAAGGTGATGTCGAGGCTCTGAAGGACGACGGTGGCCAGGCTGCCATGTGGTATCAGCAGGCTATGAACTTGGACCCGAAGAACCCCAACGGCTACATGAGTTATGCCAATGTCTACCGCAAGCGCAGTCCGCAGGAGGCAGAGAACGCTCTCAACCAACTCCGTCAGAACGTGCCTGACTTCCCCATCGAGGCAGAGACAGGTCACATCTTCTACACCTCCGGCAACTACGAAAAGGCTCTGGAGTATTTCAACAAGTCAAATGTCAGCAAACTGGAGGAGAGCCGCATTGGCGAATATGCCCTTGCCGCCCTTCAGGCTGGTGATTATGCAAAAGGTCTCAGCGTCTCAAAGACTGCCGTGCAGCGCTTCCCTGAGAACCACGCATTCCTCCGTCTTGCCATGATGAACGGTGTGTTTGCTCAGCAATACAACGATGCCGTGCTGTATGCCGAGAAACTCATGGCCAGCAGCGCAGAGAAGAATGCCGGCGACTACAACTACTACGGTCAGGCTCTTGCCGGTGCCGAACAGCACGAGAAAGCCATCGAGCAGTACAACAAGGCCTTCTCCATGGACGGCGAGGCATACAAGAACCTTCAGGCCATCTCTGAGGCTTACAGTGCCCTTGGCAACACCGACAAGGCTCTGGAGTACAGCATTCAGTATCTGGACAAGAACCCCGATGCCAAACCATCTGAGTTCAGCAAACTCGCCCTGATCTATGTAGAGAAGGTGAAGGCTGGCGAGGATAAGGATGCCAACTGGCAGAAGGCTATGGACGTGTATGACAACCTGGTGAAGAAATATCCCCACACCGCCATCTACGCCAAGTTCCAGAAAGGTCATCAGGCTTACCGCTGTGAGAACGACGACGTGGCTTTGAGTTACCTTCTCCCCCTCATCTCTGAGTTGGAGTCTAAGTCAGACATCAGCGATGACGAGAAGAGTTATCTGATCAATGCCCTCAGCGAGGTAGGTTACATCTATTGGGGTGATAAGAACGACCTGGAGAGCGCTACTCCTTACTACAAGAAACTCTATGAGTTGAAGCCCGATGACTCCACCGCTCGCAAGGCCCTGGGTCTCGACCAGCCACAAGAAGAGACAACAACAGAGTAATTGGCAACAAGTCCTTTATGGAAAATATCCAACGGAGGGAAGCCCTATGGCTTCCCTCCGTTGTTCGTTCATATCCTGTACCTGATTGTCCGTTATGAATCTTGTGAAATCAGCATCTTTTCATTTGCAATTAGTAGAGGTAAATATTGGGATTTGTCTTACCTCTTTATGTGAGGACCTATCATGTTGATAAGTTGCATATCGGTAAACTTCTTTTTGTCTGGGTCGAATTTGGGCATTTTCAAAGCGTTGGGGTCTATATCTTGTGTTGTTGTTTGCCCTTGGCTAATGGCAGATATCCCCGGTAACCGCAGATATCTTTTATGACGTGCCGTATCACTCTCGCATATATCACTCTTGCAACATATTGAGTCGGGCATTACCACTGCGGTATCTTGTTTTACCACTGTAGTGTTCGGACAATTTTGTCCAAATACATAACCATGCTGATAAAACAAGACTATTAATCCTATGATCTTATTTACTGCTATCATAAATTCCTCTGTTCGTTTATGTTCAGTTTCGTGCAGTTATTCTTTTAATATTTGATTTTTCGTTTCTTCAGTTTCATTATGCGATATTGAATCTGATCACTTGTTTATCTTTGGAAGAATCTCACACAGTTTGTCTTCTCTGATGACTTTCGGGGCAGCCTTCCCAGCCAGGACCAGCACCTTCTTCCCATTGCGGTAGATGTGAAGTTGGCGTGAGCGGACAACTGCTGTCAGTTCTGGATTATCCCGCATGGCTATCCATAGATGATGATAGATCCCATCCTCTTCGAAGAGTTTCTTCTGAAGGTGAGAGCACATGTTTGCTGTATCGATGGATTCTAAATTCATGTTCTTTGCTAAATTGATATTTACCGTTTCTTTTTTGGTAATAATGCTCCTCCCACAATGGCTATAAGCAAACTTGCAATGAGCACCTTTGGGCCGGGCAGGATGATAACGGCCCCACCAGTTTGAAAATGTCTGGACTTATGAGATGCCAGGACCAAAAAGGGAAGCCGAAAGACTTCCCTTTTTGGTGTTTCAGAATCCCCCTCCCCTTTGGGGAGGGTTGGGGAGAGGTTACTCACTCTTCATGGTGTGGATGCGTCCGTCCTCATCGACATCGAGAGGAATGACCTTCAGGCTGCGAAGCCATGTTGTGTCGTTTGACGGCACGCAGTCATGATGGAAGAGATACCACTTGCCCTTGTACTGCACAATGCTGTGGTGTGTGGTCCATCCCACCACCGGCTCGAGGATGACACCCTGATAGGTGAACGGTCCATAAGGATTGTCACCCACGGCATAGCACAGATAGTGGCTGTCGCCTGTGCTGTAGGAGAAATAGTATTTGCCGTTCATCTTATGCATCCAGGAAGCCTCAAAGAAGCGGTGCGGATCATCGGCACGCAGCGGCTTACCTTCTGCATCCACAATGATGACAGGCTTCGGGGCCTCAGCAAACTGCAGCACATCGTCGCTCATGCGTGCCACGCGTGAGGGAATCGGATCCTCATCACCCTCAGGCAGCATGGTGGGACGGAAATTCTCCTCGCCCACAGAAGCGGCCGGCTTCAGTTTGTTGTCACGGTACCACTGTAACTGTCCGCCCCAGATACCACCAAAATAGCAATAGATCTGTCCGTCGTCATCCTTGAACACGCAGGGATCGATGCTATAAGAGCCAATGATGGGTGCCGGCTGCGGGATAAACGGTCCTTCGGGTTTGTCAGCCACGGCGACACCGAGATGGAACACACCAGTGTAATCCTTGGCCGAGAAGATAAGATAGTACTTGCCATCCTTCTCCACCACGTCATTGTCCCACATCTGCTTCTCTGCCCAGGGCACCTGGTCGACATCGAGAATCACGCCATGGTCGGTCACCTCACCTTCCATGATATCCTCCATGGAGAGCACATGATAGTCACGCATCTGGAAGTGACCACCATCGTCGTCGAAACATTCGCCACTGTCCCAGTCATGCGAGGGATAGACATACAGTTTGCCGTTGAACACATTGGCTGAGGGGTCAGCCATATAATCTTTTGGGAAAAGATACCTTGATTTTGCCATAATTTTGATTATTTATAGAGTTTGATGATTTCGTTGACTACAGGTTTTGCCTGATACTGGCGGTCGAAGAGAAGTGGGTAATTGGTACGTCCCTTGATGGGCCATCCGTTGAGCCATGAGCCGCCATCACTGATTCCCCACAGGTTGATGCGGCCGATCTGGTTACGGTGCTTGTAGTAAATCTTGAACAGGTCCATCCACCGTTTCTCCAATTCCTTAGCCTTGTCAGCAGGCAGTCCGTTCACATAAGGATTATACTTCTGCTGGAACTCGAAGTTCTGCTCCACACCGGCACCACCAAACCCCTGCGGGTTGGGCAGCACGTTGATATCCAGTTCGGTGATCATCACCTTCACGCCACACGCGGCGAAGGCATCGATTGACTTCTCATACTCCTCCAGATTGGGATAGTCCAGTCCGTTGTGGCTCTGCATGCCGACGCCATCGATGCGCAGACCCTTCTCCTTCAACTTCCTCACCAACCGGCAAACGGCATCACGCTTAGCCTGTCCGGCCATGGAGTAGTCGTTGTAGTAAAGTTCTGCGTCGGGATCAGCCTCATGAGCAGCGCGGAAAGCGATCTCGATAAATTCCTCTCCCAAGAGGTTGAAGAAAGGTGACTTGCGGAAAGAGCCGTCATCCTCGATGGCCTCATTGACGACATCCCAACCATGCACCTGTCCCTTGTAATGACCTACGACAGTCTTGATGTGCTTGATCATGCGCTCTCGCAGCACCTCCTTGGAGGCAGGCGAGGCAGCATAGCCATTGGTAAACATCCAGTCGGGTGCCTGTGAATGCCATACCAGGCAATGTCCGATGACCTTCAGATGATGTTGCTGGCAGTAGTTGACGAACTTGTCGGCCACCCGGAAGTCGAAGATGCCTTCTGCGGGTGCCAGCACTTCGCTCTTCATGCAGTTCTCCGCCACGGCACAGTTGAAATGCCGGTCGACGACGGCATCCGCCTCGGGCACCTGCCCATCGCTCTGCCATTGGTTGATGGCAGAGCCGATGAGGCAGTACTTGCCCACTGCGTCCTTCAGGCCCTGCGCCTCAGCGGAAAAGACTGACAGTGACAGAATAGCCGCAATGATGATATTTCTTGACATGATCATCTCAGATTATTTTTCAGCGGCGGCGCGCTCCTCAATCTTCTTGTTGATATCGTCGATCACATCATCGGTCAGTTCATATTTTGAGATGATCCACATAGCGAGACCCAACAGGATGGCAGGAATGACACATACCAGCCAGAGGATACCCTCCTCAGCAAACGGAGTCTGGTCAATCACATCGCTGTTGTAGCCGACATAGGCCAACACTGCCGGACCAACAATGCTTCCGAAGGTCATACCAGCCTTGAAGAACAGTCCTGTCAGAGCATTGACGATGCCAGAGATACGGCGCCCTGTGGTGTATTCACCATAGGAGATTACCTCAGGAACCAATGCCCACATATAACCGGTAGCCACAATCACACCCGTACTCTTGATGAACTGAGCCACATAAATCCAAATCATGTTCACATTCTCCATCTTTGAGATGAAATAGAGCATGGCCATGCCTATGATGGCTGCTCCAAGGAACAAGTAGAACATGTTTTTCTTTCCCACCATACGCTTGAACCAAGGGACAAGCGGCATGAATATGAATGCCGGAATTGAACCGAGAGCCATAAAGATCGACAGTTCCTGAGCCGAGCCGTGCAGGTTGCTGTTGATGAAATATGCTCCGGCAGCATTACCTACCGACATCATCGCAAAGGCGGTAATGAAGAAGAAAGCGAGGACTCTCAATGGCCGGTTGCGGAGGAACTCCATCCAAAGGTCGCTCACCTTCACGGTTTCTGTAGCCTTCTGATCCATCACCACGCGCTCCTTGCACTGCGAGAAGCAGAACAAAAGCAGACAGAAGCCGACAATGGCATAAATGGTCATCGTGGTGAACCAAGCCGATGGATCTTTCGGAAGGCTGTCGGAGGGTGCTCCTGCAATCAGTGCGATGAACAGCGGCAGACCAGAGTTGACAGCCAGACCTCCGAGGTTGGCCATAAACATACGCACCGAGGTGAGGATGGTGATTTCATTGGTATCACGTGTCAGCGATGAGTTCAGCGCTCCATACGGTACATTGATGAACGTATAGAGCAACTGCATCGATACATAGGTAACATATGCATAAATGATAGATGGGGCAAAGCCATTGTAGAAACACAGGATAGCGAAGCCCGAAAGAGGGATACCCACATAAAGCAGATATGAACGATATTTTCCATAACGCGGGTTGCTCTTGTCGATCAGCGCACCCACGATGGGATCCCAAATCACGTTAGCCACATTACCCACGAGGAACATGACGGCCACTGCCGACGGTGTAAGTCCGTAGATATCGGTGTAAAAGAACAGCAGGTAAGTGCAAATCACCTGAAAGATAAGATTCTGTGCCAGGTCGCCCGAGCCGAAGCCGATGCGCTGCAGCCATGAAAGTTTGTAAAAGCCTTTTTGTTCGTTAAGATTCATGATTATTGATGGTTTTTAATTATTGAATGTCTTGATCTGGGAAAAAGTCTTCAGAGGCCGAGGAAATATTTCGCGGCATACTCACCCATTGCCTCATAACCCTTGGCATTGAGGTGGAGCCAGTCTTCCTGCCACTCCTCATTCAGTTGGGAGGGATGGTTCTTGTCGCGCATCGCCTCATCAAAGTCTATGAAGCCGTCAGCCTCTTTATTGGTGCGTATCCATTGATTGACCACCTGCCTGGCCGTTTCCTTGAACAGGTTGCCCTTATCATAGAAACTCTTGCCAAATGGTGTGATGGTGGCAAGATAAATCTTAAGTCCTTCCCCATGGGCCTTTTTGATAAATTGCTGATAGGCTTCTATCAACTCTTTGGCTGTTCTTTCACAGTGCCCGTCACTACCTCCGAGGTCGTTGATGCCCTCAAAGACAACGACCTTCGTACAGCCCGACTGATTAAGGATGTCACGGTCGAAACGCTCCACGGCAGGCTCACTCAGTCCGCCGCGCACGACGCAGTTGCCGCCGATACCGAGGTTGAGCACGGCATATTCCTTCTTGCCCTGGGTGTTGAGAACCCTCGACATCATATCGGGCCAGCGGTTTTGCATGTTGGTCGTCGAACCTCTTCCGTCAGTGATGGAGTTGCCAATGATGGCGATACACTCCTGGTCTTTCTGTGGCACATCAATGGCAGAGATATAGAACCAGTGATCGGTTTTTTTCGAACCAGCAAAGGATGTTTTTGGTTTCGCCTCCCCGTTGATGAGATATGAGGTGGTCCTTGACCCCCTGTGTGAGGTAACTTGATCACCCGACTGGTCAAAGTTGATGGTGATTGCCAGCCGCTGCAAGGGGCGCAGTTTGTATTTGCATATATCGCTGATGATGCAGTGTCCGGAGACCAGTATCACCTCACGTTTTCCTCCAAAAGTGAGATACTTGGCTGTTTTGGCATCGATATTGCAGGAGTCAAGGGCATCTGCGATGAAGACAGACTTCACCAAAGCCCCTTGCTTGGAGAACTCATTCGAAAGTTTGAGTCTCAGGCAGTCGCCTCCTACAGACACCTGCACAATCTGCCTCAGGGAATGAAAAGCCAGCGGCTCTGGGGGATTGTCACTTGGTCCGGTGAACTCAGGGGCGGCAGCCCATGTCCCCACCCATTCCTTCTGCTGTGCAGTAACGGCGGTTGCGCAAAAAAGCGCGAGAAAAAATGCAATAGATTTCAGTTTCATAGTTGCTGGATAATTATCTTTGCAAAAGTAATCTTTTTTTGTTATAAAACTCCATGCATTTGTATAGATTATTTTTTAGTTTGTTTCATTTTTCGGAGAAGTATGAAATGTATCCCCCAAAAATCATGAAATGACATCCCGACCACATCAAAAACTTCGGGCGAAACTTTGCTCTCCTCCCGACTTTTTGCTACTTTTGCAAAAAAAGGAAAACGAAATGAGAAACTATTTTTTCACGCTGTTCATCTTGCTCCTCATCTTCACGGACTCATGGGCAGATGATGGCCGTCCCCATTTGGTGAGACATGGAGAGTCGGTGAGATTGGTGGTAGATGGTCGTCCGATGTTGGTGCTCGGTGGCGAACTCAGCAATTCTGCTGCCACATGTACTGCCGACATCGACGAGGTGCTGCCGCGCATGGCCGCCCTTGGTCTGAACACAGTGCTTGTTCCCGCCCAATGGGACTTGCTGGAACCCACAGAGGGGCAATACGACTACACGCTCATCGACCGCACCATCATAAAAGCCCGTGAGACAGGACTGAAAGTCATTTTCCTGTGGTTTGGCGCATGGAAGAACTCCATGAGCTGCTATGCCCCGGCATGGGTGAAGACCGACACGAAGCGCTTTCCACGCTCCATAACCGCCAGCGGCAAGCCCCTGGAGATTGCCAGCGTGTTCTCCGACCAGGTATTGGAGGCCGACAAGCGGGCGTTCTGCCATCTCATGCAGCATATTGCCGACACCGACGGCAGCCACCACACCGTGGTGATGGTGCAGGTGGAGAACGAGATCGGGATGCTGGAGGATGCCCGTGACCACTCCTCGGCAGCCAACAAGCTCTTTGAAGGCCGTGTTCCCATCGAACTGACCCGTTACCTTCGGGCCAACAAGTCTGTGCTCCATGAGCACCTCAGAACCCGTTTTACCGGCAAGGACGGCACCTGGACCGAGGTCTTCGGCCCCGGACTGTTCACCGACGAGATTTTCATGGCCTACCACTATGCATGCTACGTCAACCAGCTGGCCGCCGCCGCACGCCAGACCTACGACATTCCCCTCTATGTGAATGCCGCCATGAACAGCCGCGGCCGCCAGCCAGGCGAGTATCCCTCGGCCGGTCCTCTCGCCCATCTGAAAGACATCTGGCATTGCGGTGCTCCCCTTATCGACATCCTTGCCCCCGACATCTATGACACTGGATTCAAGGGTTGGGCGGCACAATATGCCCTACCCGATAATCCGCTGTTCATTCCTGAGTCACGTTGTTGCGTGAACAGCGGCGTGCGAGCCCTCTATGCCATAGGAGAGCATGACGCGATGGGATTCAGCCCGTTTGCCATCGACCAGGCGCCAGCCGAAGAGACACAGCATGTGACGCAAGCCTACAGTCTGCTGCGCCAACTGTCACCCCTTGTCGACCGTCTCACCGGCAAGCAAGCCCAATGGGGTGTGCTCTTCGACCAGGAGGACCGCGAGCGCATTATCACCGACGGCGATCTCACCCTCACCTGCCGCCATTACTTCACCCTGCCCTGGGATCCGCGTGCCACCGACGGCACACCCTGGCCCGAGGGCGGCGCTGTCATCCTCCGCCTTGCGAAAGACGAATACCTCATTGCCGGCAACGGAGTGGTCGTGACCTTCCAGACAACCACAGAGAAGCAGCAGAGCGAGGCTAAGACATTAGGGGAAGATGGCTTTGCCGACAGCGGAGCGGGCAACAGCGGGAATCAGCCACCGGCATCCCATTTCAAGGGCAAGCGAACAGGTATTGTCCATGTCGACGAGGTGGAGGTGGATGAAAAGGGCAGTTTGCATTATCTTCGCCGCCACAATGGCGACCAGGACCACCAGGGACGCCATGCCCGCATCTCCGTAGGCGACTACAAAATCCTGCATGTGAAACTGTATGAGTACTGATTGCCGAACAACAATATGAACAGACTGATTTACATCATCGCCATCATCCTCATCCTCGCCGCCTGCGCCGGTGGCGGTCGTGAGCGTGCCGCCCTCGACGCGGCGCAGTCCGTCATCAACCACCGCCCCGACTCCGCCCTCGCCATCCTCGACTCCCTGGAGCCGTCATCCAACGAATTCCCACGCCCCACCCTCCGCCGCTGGCAGCTCCTCCGACTCATGGCGCAGAACAAGTGCGACACCGTCTTCCGCTCCGACAGCCTCCAGCGCGTCCTCACCGGCTACTACGACCGCCACGGAACGCCAAACGAGCAGATGTGGGCGCACTACCTGCTCGGAAGGGCATACCATGACATGGGGGAGGCCCCCTTGGCCCAAAAAGCTTTTTGGGATGCAGCAGAGAGAGCGGACACTTCATCTGCCGACTGCGACTACTGGAACCTGTGCAGGGTGTATTTCCAGCTTTCCGACATACAGCACCAGAGCATGCTGCCAGAGGAAATGCTCAAGTCATTGGCTCTTGCTCAAACAAATGCGGAGAAAGCGGGCGATACCATTTCATACATAATGGCTATCGGAGAGAGGGCAACGGCATACGAGTTGCTGGACAATGCGGACTCCATCATCCATTATGCCGGGGAGGCCTCCAGACTGTTCCTCCACCATGGCCCAAAGGCACTGTCGTGCCAGTACCTCTCTGTAGCCATACCTCCCTTGGTCCGTAAAGGTGACATTGCAAGAGCCGCAGAATACATCTCACTTTATGAGAAGTATTCCGGCTATTTTGACAGCAATGGCAACATTCAGGAAGGAAGGGAGATCTATTATCATACCAAGGGGATGTATTATCTGGAATCGCAGAAACCGGATTCCGCAGAGCTGATGTTCAGAAAGCTGCTGTCCCTTGCCAAGAATACCAATGACATCCATGCTGCATACTCAGGGCTGAGTTGCAGATATCAACTCTCAGGACTGGCAGACTCACTGGCAAAATATGCCGTCCTGAGCGAGCAATACGATGACTCTCTCTATTTGTCAAACTATAGGGCGGACCTGCAAAAGAATGAAAAGCTATATGAGTACACTAGGTATCTTGAGTTGATACACAAGTACAAGTCCTTATCGGACAAAAGGAAAAACGAGACAGCAATACTGTCACTGCTTCTTTTGCTCTTAACCCTAACATCCGTCATCATCCATGCCTATATAAGAATGCGGCATAAGACGAGGCTGTTGGATTACAAGAACAAGCTCTACCGGCTTTCGCAGCTGAAAGAGGATGATGAAACCGACATTGCTGAAAAAGACAGGGAGATAGCAGAATTGACTTCCCAGATAGAGACGCTTCAGGCTTCCAATGCAAAGGAGATAAAAGACGACCTGGACAAAATCCTGTCAGAATCCGCCATCGTGAAAACATTCATGGATGCCGTGAATCATCCGAATATCCAGCCGACAGGTGAAGACTGGCGCAAGCTGGACATCCTGTTCAATCGTGAATACCCGAACTTCCGTTTTACTCTTTGTACAAAGCACAGGCTAAACGGCATGGAATACCGGGTGTGCCAGCTCGTCCGCATCAATATCCCTCCCAGTTTAATATCATCATTATTAGGCTTTGAGAAATCCTATGCCACAACCGTAAGGAGACGTCTTTGCGCAAAGGTACTGGGTAAGGATGGGAATCCAAGGCAGTTTGACAAATACCTCCATTATATCCCTCGGACCTGAGCTTGCTTGCCTGAAAACAAGGCCGTCTATTTTTGTCTTCTCCTTTTCCCCTCCTGGGACGAGGTTTGAAAATGGTTGATTATGAGCATATTGCAGTCTGTCTATTTTTTGTCTATTTTTTATTGCACAATAATTTGTGTGAAGTCCTGTTTCAACTTATTTTTGCAATATGTTACATAGAAAATCATACTATTATGAACAAAACAATTTTCACGGCTTTTTTATTGTGTTTCTTTTCTCTTACGATGACAGCACAGACTACAGGAGACGGAACCTCCATCACTTTCACGACAGAGTATGTGGATCATAGTTCCCAATTACCATCCAAGCCCAAGAGTCCCATCACCCCTCCCCAGGTAATCATCGGCGGACATGTGCTGTATTTCCCAGAAACCCATGCTGAATTCTTCCTCACGCTGACCGATGAGGATGAAAATGTGGTATTCACTACCACTGTCTATGATACGGACACGCAAGTCGTGCTCCCATCTTCTCTCTCTGGTACGTATGAACTGCGTCTGTACACCGGCATCTACTGCTTCGTGGGTGAAATCACCTTATAATTCTTTTTTATCAAATTAATAATTCAATAGTCATGAAAAAATTAGTTGTATGTTTATTTGCGACAGTCTATGTCCTTACTTGCCAAGCTCAGTTAAAAATATACCCTTCAGGTGATGTAAATATTGGGGGCAGCACCCAGAATCCAACCAGCCATTTAACTATTTCAGACAATTCCGCTTCTTCTTTCCCATATAATGTGAACAGCAACGTCAAGGCAGGTTTGGCCTCTTTTGCCGGCGCGATATCAAATTACAATTATGGGGTATTTGGAACATGTTTTCAAACAAATGGCACTTTGAATAATTTAAGGAATTATGGAATCTACGGTTTTGCTAGTTCTGCAAATTCATCAAGTTGCAACTATGGTGTCTTTGGATGTCAATTCGGAAAAGGGGCTGCTGTTTATGGTGAGACATTCGGTATTAACGGAACTGATGTGAATGGACATTATGCGGGTTACTTCCATGGAGATACCTATACTACAGGAACAGCCACTATCACTAATCTCGTACAGCCATCAGACGAGAGGCTGAAAGAAGATATCATCTGCTTGTCTGATGACCGTTCGGATATCCATTCCCGTATGATGGATGTAGATGTCATCTCCTATAGATACAAGCCATATTTCTTTGTCAAAGAAGAAGATGTTGAAGAGGTGGCAAAACATGAGGAGCCAGACCGGCGCATCCACTTCGGTGTCTCAGCTCAACAGCTTCTCGATCTTTTCCCGGAGTTAGTGACAGAAGGGCAGGACGGCTATTTGGCCGTTAACTATCAGGAGCTTGTCCCGATGCTTATTTGCTCCGTCCAACAGCTACAGCGTGAGCTCGACGATTTGCGAGGTTTGGATGACAGAAAAAATGCTGCCCAAGATGATGATTTCGGAAATTCGACAGATATCTCAGTGGGGTTTGCCAGCGAATGCCATCTTTATCAGAATAATCCTAACCCATTTGCAGAGAATACTGTCATCAAATACTCCGTACCCTCGGATGCCAGCAATGCATGGCTCTATGTTTTTGACATGCAGGGAACGATGCTCAAGCAAATGCAGCTTGACACGAAAGCCAACCAGATCATGCTGCAGGGAGGAGACCTTAAGCCTGGCATGTATCTCTACTCATTGATTGTCAATGGAAAAGAGATTGACACAAAGAAAATGATTCTGTCAAAATAACGGCTTCCAAATCATAATAATAATGAGAAAGATTTTGATATTGCTGCTTTGTTTGCCTCAGATGATTCTGGCACAATACAAGGCTGATTGCTTCTCAATGGATGAGAAGGGAACCGACATTCCAATGAGACTGAGCATTCAGAAAGATACCACAATTGCCTTGGATGACATTGGGCCTGTTGATGGTTTTTTCGTGACAGGCTCATCAGAATTGAATGACAAGAAGAGCTATGTAAGGATTGTGTTGAAAGATGAATACAATTATGAACATCTCGTCTTTGAGAACAATTATCTTTTGGAAGATTCCAATGAAAAATCTTTTCGTCAGGTAGCATTGGAAACCAAGCTACTGGATGAAAAAATTGTTCCGAAATCAATGAGAATTGAAGTCTGCAATGCTTCACTTCATTTGAATGGGGTTTCCTATACGAAAACCAACAACCCACAAAAGAGCAATGAAAAAATAAAAAGTGAGCAGAATGAATATCTTATAAGGGTTATTAATGAGAACCTGTACAGAAACCACATCCCATGGCGAGCGGGGAAAACAATTGTCTCAGAAATGACGTATGAGGAAAAGAAAGGCTTATTCGGCAACGTTGTTCCAGAGCTCTACGGCTTCGAATACTATGTTGGAGGGGTTTTTGTTACACCCAGCGGACTTGATGACTTGAGAAGAAGAACCTCAAGCTATAGCCCTGATGGATATGTAAACCAATGGGACTGGAGGAACAGGCATGGTAAGAATTGGATGACGCCTGTAAAGAACCAATATCAATACAATGGAGGTGGAACATGCTGGGCTTTTGCTGGAGTTGGTGTATTGGAATCATATATGAATCTCTACTATAATAGAACTTTTGATTACAACGACTGGTCTGAACAGGAGGTTATCTCATGCAACGGAGTTTATGGTATCAATTATGGCGACCCTGGAGCTGTCTTTGAATATGTAAAGACCAACGGTCTCGTGCCTGAGGGGTGTTTCCCATATAGTGCCAGCAATATTGTCAACTGTTCAAATAAATGCGATTCACCAGACTCTATTATGCATATCACTTCGTACAATTACATTGCTAATTCAGGAGAAAGTGCCATCAAACAACATCTGCTTAAAAACCCCATCACTTTTGGTTTGTATTCATTCTCATCTCCTCATGTCATGGTATTGGTTGGGTATAAAGTGCTTGAAGTTGGTGATACCATTTTTGGCGACCTGCCCACCACTGGGAATGATCCTTATCATCAAGGTGTAACAGCTGACAGTATATTGTATGAAGATTATTTAGGAGAAAATGTTTGGCTCGTAAAAAACAGTTGGGGAGAAACGTGGGGAGATAATGGGTATGGTTATATTTACACTGATATTGCAGACATTTTCATGCTTTATTCTCCTGTAGCCAACATCAACTGCACCACCTTGAGTACCAGTGATATCGTTTTTGAGGATGCTGATGGGGACGGTTTCTTTTATTGGGGAATTAGCTCCATCACCAAACCATCATCATGCCCGCAATGGGCACCTGATGAAGCTGACGGCGATGATTCAGATGCAAGTGTTGGCCCACTGGATGAATTCGGCAATCCCACAATTATTGACCACAATGGGAATGGAGTGGTTGTGATAAACTCAAACCAAACCATTACAGTTGACCATGTCTATAATTACGATGTCGTTGTCCTTCCAAATGTAACATGGACAGTTAAAAGTGACTTATTGTTCCATTATGGAGCACATCTGCATATAATGACCGGAGCCACCGTCATTGTTGACGGAGGCCGTATTATCTCTGCAAGAATCGACCAGGATTCTTGGAGCAACCTTAATGTAATAAATGAAGGAACAATCATACCTCCTGCAAACGAGTGCTTCACAGTTCCTATCGGAGCCAACATGGAAATAACAAACGGAATCATACAATACTGAAGATGAAAAAAGCTTACTATCTTATATTCATGTTGTCATGCTTTTCTCTGCATGTCAAGAGCCAGACGACTGATCTCTTGGCAAACAGCAGGATTTGGAACCTTTACAATGTTGGCAAAGCAGATTATTATGGCTACATGTGCATAGATGGCGATACCGTTGTGAGCGGCAAATCATGCAAGATCCTGTGGCAGCATTGGAAGGATAATGTCATAATGGAAGGGAAAACGTATGTCTATAGATGTGTGTACCAGGAGGGCAAACGCGTTTATTCGTATGATTCACAAAACGGTCATTTCTATCTGCTTTATGACTTTGGGGCGGATGTGGGCGACACCGTCAGGTGGGGGCGCGAGCCATGCGACACCTTAGTGGTGACTGCGGTGGACTCAGTATGCCTGAGGGATACTTATCTGCGCCGCGTGACCTTTTTGAATGTATCAAAGGAAAAAGATCCTTACTCTTATGAAACGCATGACGGGTATGTCGGCCAATGGATAGAGGGCATCGGTGGCAAGGATGGGGTGGATAGCCGTCCTTACGAGTCTGATTCTTATTTCTTGCGCTTAAAGGACTGCCGGGAAGGTGAGGACGTCATCTGTGATTCAAGGCTGTTCTCTGAAGAGGCTGGACGGTATAGTCTTCGGATGCTTTCCTACAATCCCGTCTGGTCTTTTTCTATAATGGGAGGTAAGGGCATCTCCTCACCTCGCTCTGAGACCATCATCCGCAAGGAGGTCAAGATGCTTTCCAATGGGGGTATGGGTATACGCGGGTATATACCTCATGTCATACTGAATGTCAGGACAGTTGCAGGCAATGAAACGGAGGAATCCAGCCATGAGCTTCCCTTGTATGAGGAAGGAGGAAGGGTATTTATCGCAGAAGACAACTTTGACCGATATTTAAGTGACACCCATCCGAAAATCGGCAGTCCCTACAAGACAAGGGAGGGGAGAGTCACGTATTATCACCTCCTGCTCTATGACTTCACCCTCGGCGTGGGCGAAAGGTATCCCTGCGTGGGCGAGGTGTATGTCAGGGATACGGGCACCCTGACCACCCGCGACGGCATCAGCCGCAGGACGCTGTTGCTGACCAACGGCCTTGTCATCGTGGAGGGCATCGGCTGCATCAACTCGCCGTTTGGACTGATAGCCTACCAGAACACGGAAGAGGGGCAGGCCCTTGATGCGAAAGGCACGCTTGCCTCATTCGGCTATGTGAACAAGGACGGGGGCGTTGACACCATCTATGAAAACGGCGATGCATTCCTGGATGACATCCTGCTCCTTCGGCAGAGGCCCTTCTCCCCTGGTGCCGTCCACGACCTCCAGGGCCGGAGGATGATCGGTGTGCCGCAGAAGGGTGTCTATATCCAGAACGGCAGGAAATACGTTAAATAGAATGAGGATGGGAAATGTATCAAATTCCCCGTCCTCTCTATGATTCATGTATTTTTTCTTTCAAAAGGTGTAAAAAAGGTATTCACAGGCATACTTCCCCCTCTCTTTTTCAAATAATTATCAACAACAATGAAATCACTATTTCGATTTTTACTATGCCTAATGGCATTCATTAATGTCGGTGTCAGGACTGAGGCTCAGGTACAGATGACCTACGCAATAGACCGTCCGGCCTTCCTCATCACGCACATGGATACGGACAAGTTTAATGTCGTTGACAGCAGCCTTGCAGAGATTGCCTATAAATACAGGTTCAGGATGACGGCGGACGACGACTCGCTGAGTGCAGATGATGACATGTGGCTGCTCATTGGAAAGAGGTATGTGTCGTTTTTCAGCATCAACCTGAGAAACCTCGATGACAAGAACACCGAGTCGATGAAGACAACCCTGAATATGGACGCTCCTCAGGTCACCTGGCAAGGCTATGACATCATGCGCGACTTGAAGGAGAAGACGCTCACCGTGAGCCACCGCGTGCCGTTCACGAAGGATGTCTGCCAATACACCGAGTCCGTCCCCGACATCCAGTGGACCCTGCTGCCTGAGGACAGGGACACAATCATGGGGTACCGCTGCCAGGCTGCAGAGGGGGAATTCGGCGGAAGGAAGTGGAAGGTGTGGTACACCGACCTCATCCCCGTCCCGCTGGGTCCTTGGAAGTTGGGAGGGCTGAAAGGACTCATCCTAAAAGCCGTTGACAGCGAACGGAATTTCATGTTTGAAGTGGAGGGGCTTGCCCAGAAAAGACTTCCCGTCAAGCAGTTTGACTGGAAATACAAGAAAATGTCCAAGGATGAATGGATGAAGTTTGAGGCCTACATGTACAGCAACGCGGGGCAATTTATCAAGAACAACAACATCAGGCTGTTTGTCCCCAAGGCAGGAGGTGAGAGGGGACTGCAGCCCGTCAGCGAGTCATGGCAGGAATACTACAACCCCTTGGAGAAATAGATGCTGAGGGAGTTCACCATAAAAAGAGCCATCCTGTGCCTTGCCTTTGTCCTGCTTGTGCTGTCCGCTTCCCATGCGCAGACGGACAGCCTCAACCTTGACTCGGTATTCAAGACGCTCAACCTGCAGGAAGTGGAGGTGAAAGCCAAGAAAATCCGACATTCTGGCGACACCTTAACCTACAACGCATCCTCCTACATCAGCAAGGATGACAAAGTGCTTGAAGACCTGCTCAGGAAAATGCCGGGAATCTCCGTCTCCCCAGACGGTCAGGTATCATACAACGGCAAATGGATCAGCGACTTCTACATAGAGGGGGCAGACTTGCTTGGGGGAAGGTACACCATCGCCACCCGCAACATCAACGCCGATGACATCGCCTCTGTGCAGGTGATGGAGAACCACCAGGAGGCAAAGCTGCTCCAAGGAAAGGAATGGGGTGACAGTCCCGCCGTCAACATCAAGCTGAAAAACAGGGCCATGGGGGTGTGGGCATCCAATCTTGATGCGAAGGCTGGAGTTCCCACACTCGCCAGGGACATCACCGTCAACCTGATGAACTTCAAGCCCAAGAGCCAAAACATCTCCTTCGGGAAGACCAACAACACCGGCAAGGACATCAGACGGGAAATAAAGGCTCCCGCTGACATGAACGGAGATGCCGGGACTGGGATGGTCCTGCCATCCAAGCCTGGCATAGACGACGCTTTCTCTTACCTGAACGATTCCCACAGCATTTCCACCAACCAATTGCAGGTGATTGACAAGGAAAGGCAACTGGCCTTCAACATCAACTATCTCCATGACCGGGAGAGGCGCAGCTCCGCTGAACGATCAGACTTCCTCGTGTCGGCAGACAGCACCCTGAGCATCAGCGAAGACAACGCGTCAGACAACAAGATGAACTTCCTGAACGGCAATGTCAACTACAAGGTCAACAGCAGCCGGCTCTATCTCAAGGAAGCCCTGTCCGTTTCCGCCGCATTCAACTGCGGGCACGGAATCATCAACACGGGCGTAACGCAGCACCTGGACAACCACTCCTTAGAGGTCACCAACAGAATCACGGCAAAGAAGAAAAGGGACAACGGGGGCGTGGCGGAATATTCCTCAACACTCAGGATGGCGGACAAGGACGGGAAACTGGAGCTGCCGGCGGGCAGCCAGGACATCCACCGAAGCCTGGTGCACACGACTGGCTCCATGTCGCTGTTCTCAGGACAGGTGCCCTTCGTGATGTACGGTGCCAACTTGTCCGCAGAGATGAAGTACGAAAGGGTCACGACAGGCACCACCCGGCGCGACAACCGCATGGAGACGGCAGAACCCGCCGTCAGCCTCATGCCGAGAATCACGCTGCACCATGGCAACAGCCTGCAACTCAACCTGTTTGTTCCCGTCGGCATCAGGTTCTTCCATGTCAGCGACATGAACATGGGAAAATACGGCAAGCTGTTCTTCACCGTGTCGCCGAAAGCATTTTTCAGCTATGACTCACAGCACCGCATGCAGTATGACCTGACCGTCACCTATGAGCAGTCACTGCCGGAAGCCATGGAGCTACTGACGGGAAGATACATCCAAAACTATCGGACAACGTTCGCCAACAGTGAACAAGTAAAGGCCGGTTTGAAGAACACCTTCAAGGCAAAAGCAGCCGTCTCCTACAAGGATGTTGTAAAAATGACATTTGCAAGCATGGCCGTCACCTATGCCGCCATGAAATCTCCATACACCGAAGCATATCGCTTCATCGGCATCGAAACAGGCCACTACCTTCACCCCGCCAGCAGCGAAAGCACGGCTTTCTACGTCGAGCAAACCCTGTCCAAGGGCTTTTATAGGTTCAACTCCAAATTCCAGCAGGGCCTGACGTTTGCACGAAACGGGAGCAGATACGTCATAGAAGGCGAGAGCCACAAGGGGGTCACAAACGTCCTCAGGGCCTCTTTGGGATACAGTGCCTCTCCAGGCAAGTGGCTGGCATTGTCGTTAACCGCCGCATACACCGTATCGCAGCCGTATACAGACGGGAGAAAGGGCGACAAGACATACAGGACACTCACCGGCTCATCTTCCGTCATCTTATGGGCGGGCAAAAGGATTTCCTTCAACACCCAAGCGAGATTCCACTACTGCAATTACGTCTCAGACATACGGAGCCGCTTATATGTCAACGAATGCATCGAATATCACCTCGGAAGAGCGGTTGTGAGCCTGGAATGCATCAACGCCTTCAACAGCAAAGTATTCAGGACGGTGTCAGATAACGGGGTAACACGTTTCAGCCGCGAATATCAGCTGAGAGGGCGAACGGTGATGGCGGGAATAAGGGTGAAAGTGCTATAAATTCATAGTTCATAGTTGGACCGTTCATCGACCAATCCCCCAAACGACCAATCAAATATGGCGTGCATTCCTTGATGGTCACCTGGCGGGAAGTGACTTCCGCACTATCGGCAGAGAGTGTCACGGTGACGGCACAGCCACTTTTGTGGATGGGGCGCAAGGCATCGAAGATGAAGTTGCCGATGCTGTAAAAAATGGTAGCGCCATGGTATTGCTCAGAGGGTTGGAGCGTATGGGAGTGATGTCCCACAATCAGATTGGCACCTGCATCAACGAGGCGGTGTGCATCGACCACCTGCTGGAGGATGGGGCGCATGGTGTTCTCTCCTCCCCAATGGAGGGTGACGATGATATAGTCTGAGGGTGATGAGCGGCGCAGAGAAGCCACACGCGCTACCAAACTGTCCATGGGTTCCTGACTCACACAGGGTTTTTCGGGCAGATAGGCATAGTTTTCCAATGCGAGGCGGAGTGATGGCAACAGCCATACACGTCGTGGTGTTTCGGCAAGAAGTACCGGTTGTACTGCCTCGCGCATGTTTTCGCCCGCCCCTACCGGCACCATCCCAGCCTCACGGATATTGTCACGAGTGGAGATAAGTCCGCGTCTTCCCTGGTCTATACTGTGGTTATTGGCCAGGTTGAGGTGTGTGATGCCATGTTGCCGCAACACCGGAAGATGCTCAGGATCTGCCCTAAAGATGTATTTCTTCTGCATCGGTGCGACAATATGCGTGGCTGGACACTCCAAGTTGGCGATGACGAAGTCTGAGGCAGCAAAAAGGGAGTCTACAGAAGGTGAGAACAGCAATTCCACTCCTGCCGTGTCTATCCGCTCACGCACACCCCGGTCGAGAAGGAGATCACCAACAAAGGTGATGGTCACCCCACCCCCTTGACACCCCTCCCTAACCTCGCCAAAGGGGAGGGAGAAGGCCAATGACGGCATTCCGATGAGAAATAGGAATATGGTAAGAAGATGTAAGCGCATCAGCATCCCGTCCCGTAGAAGACCGTCTCGTTGGGGGCAGGCTTGGTCTTGAGTGGTATGATGATTTCCTTCATCCAAGAGGGCTTGCCTGTGTTGGGATAGGTCTTGAGTTTCTCCTGCCACTCTTCGTCAGTGAGTCTCGGCTGGTCCATGGGCTGTTTGAACTCACGGTAGGAGAACACACCACCTCGCATCAAGTAGAGATAACCATCGACTTCCACTACGGTATATATCTCGCTGGCAGGACCTACAGCCTCAAAGAGGATGGACTTCTCAGGGTTATTGTCGCCGTTGGAAGTATAGACATCCGCCACGACAGCAATAGACTTGTCGGCACCCTGCACGTCAAACCACCCCATCAGAGTTTGGTCGGGCTCCTTGATGAGTTCGAGGGACAGGTTCTCAAAGGCGGCACCGATATAGCGGATATGGTCATACTCCTCGTTGGTGAGCCGCTTGCCTTCCAGTTCCTTATTGGTGGCATTTAGGCAGAACTCTGCCTCGTCCTTGATGTCTTCCGTGATGCTGATGATATCATCTGTCAGCAGGTTGTACTTGGAGAATACCGCACGAGTCTGGTCGATGAGCGTGATGGCCTTGCTCCAGAAGCCCTTGTTGGGTTCCACATATCCCGTCACTGTCGGTGCTGGCAGACTGCCGTCACCACACTCAGCAGCCATAGGCTGTTTGGCATAGAGGATGGCGTCGTGCTTGAGTTCTGCCCATGAAGCAAGCGTTGCGTTGAGGTTTTTCTTGTTCCACTGCGGGGTCTTCATGAAATACGGCAGGCGTGGGTCATCAAACACATTGAGCGCATTGAGTGTGGACAGCCATTGGTTGGCGATGCACACGTTCCAGTCGGTAGCCTTCATCACCTTCTTCACTTTGTTGAGATTAGGTGTGAAACCCTCCCACTGCTTGTCCTGCTTCAGTTCATCGATGAGGATGCGCTCGGCGGCAAAACTGCCCATGGCTGCCATCACGTCGAGGCCCATCGGTACATCGCGCTTGGTCTGTTCGTTGTCGCAGTCAACCATCTCCTGCAGCACCTCGGCATCTGGCTGGTAGCGCTGAGGCATGAAATTGATCTTGTTGTGCGAGGTACGCTCAAACTTAGGCCGTATGCGGGTCTGCTTCTCCGCAATCTCATCGATGCGCTTGCGGAAATTGTCCAAAGCCTTGCCCTTCTTCATCAACTGTGCCATGGTGACACCCTGCTCCTTCATCACATCGCCCACTTGGGTGATGGTGATGTTGTCGGGAGCACCCATGAGGAAAGTGATGGGCTCAAACACACTGTCGTAGGCTTTTTTCACTGCAGCATCGGATCGTACTGCGTCGGCGATGAGCGCGGCACACCTGAGTCTGAAATCATCGTCGGTGCCAAAAGGAACTGACTGCAGCCACATCATCGCACGGAAATACTTCTTGCACTGCTCCGAACGGGTGTAGTGTCCACGAGGCTTGAACAGGCCGTAGCCAAACTTCACGCGGGTATATCCCAAGAACTCCGAATAGCCGTCGCTTGCGTTCATGCTCTTCTCATACTCTTCCTTCGCCATTGCTGTATAGGTGGCAGGCACCGTCAAAGACTTGCCGCTGATAAGTTGGTGGGCGACAGCAAAATAGGCGGTGTTCCACTCGGCGCACTGCCGAATGGCAGCATCCGATGTACCGGAAGCCAGACTGTTCATATTCTTGTGTAATTTTTGGCACAAGTCCTGTATCACACCGCTGAGTTTGCCTTCCTCCACCTTCCGCATCATCGTGTCGAAATAGAGGTGAAAGAGTTGCAGGTAGAGGTCGGTGGTAACGAAGTTGGGGAACATGCAGTAGTCGTTTTTCTCATACACCTGAAATATCTGCTCATGGTCGGCCTCAGCGATACCGAACCCATATTTGGAGAGGTGAGCCTTCATCTCAGCAGGGAAATCTTCCAACTGGAATGGATTGACAAGGTTGTCGAGGTTGACGATGCCTGCTGAAGTAGTAAAGTTGCGTTTGCGCAGTTCGTCCTCTCGGGCCTTGAGTTTGTTGATGAACGCCGTCTCCTTGGCAGTGTACTTCACCGGTCCCATTTCCTCCTCGGCACGTTTCCACGCCAGACTGTCATACCACGACGTGGTGTTGAAGAGCAAGCGCAGTTCGCTGCTGTTGAAGAGATAGCCTTGCTTGGCCGCAAATGAGTTGCGCAGGGCACGCAGTTCACAGATATTGAGTTGCGAGATATCCATGTTAAGGTCTACTTTGCGGAGTTTCTCCACATTGATTTTTCCCTTTCCAGGAAGGACGATGGGTTTTGTCTCCTGTGCGGAAAGGGTGAGCGTTGCCATGAACGCTGTGAGCAATACAAGATATTTTCTCATAGTCATAAAAGATTTGGTGTTATCATTCCGATGTTAAAGTACAGAAAACAGAGAGGGCCTCCTCAAGTGAGACATTGGCAGCCAAGAACCGCAATGCCCCAAGTCCGAACTTCCGCCATTCGTGCTCGAGGACGGCATAGTGTCCGTCAGTGGTCGCCTGCAATGTGCGCACCCGTCCGTCTGTAAAGCAGAAGTCGTGCAGGATACCTCCCAACCGCGACCCCATCCACAATGCGCGGATACGCCCATGATGGTTTTTGAAGATGAAGAGTCTCCGTGCCATGACGGGATCGAAGCGGGTGGTCTTCACCACACCAACGAGAGCATCTTCCGACCCGTCGCCATCCACGTCACCTGTGCAAAACTGATAGACCTCGAAGGGCAAACGGTGGCGGTCGGTGGTGGAATCCGTGGTGAGCACCAAGTAGGAAAGAGAGTCGCTGACCGTCTCTATGGTGAACTGCTGGGCCATCGTCATGACAGCCCACAGACACATCACGGATATCATGTTCAGGTAGCGCATGGTCGTTCCACCAAAGAGTAGCCTGAATATCTACAGGTATTTGACAATGTCTGTCTCAAGATTCTTGATCTGCTGCGGACCGAGTTCAACCCTATTGTCACGGCTGATGATATAGTCAACAGGCAAGTTCTGAGCCTGGAAGAGATAGGACTGTGTATGCGAGCCGTCATCCCGTACCGAAATCCACGGCAGCGCGGCTGTCTGCGTCTTCCAGAAATGCTCATCATCATCAAGCGACACTTGGTAAATCTCCAGTCCCCGGTCGTGGTATTTGGTGTACAATTCACGCAGGGCGATGATGCGCTGCATCGACCCCTCTGCCCCGAAGAGATGGAAGTCGAGCAAGACCACCTTTCCTTTGAGGTCGGTGAGGCGACGAGTTACGCCCTTGTTGTCGGGCAGTACGATGTCGATGATTTCAGCCACTGTGATCTTGTCGGCATCAATAGTGAGGCCGTCCTTCTCAGCCTGGACGATGCGCTTGGTTTTCATTGCCTCAAGAGCGATGTTATGCAGATTCTCACCCCTGAGCGATTGGGGATGGTAGGTATCCCAACTGGTGGCCACCGCCGAGAAAGGCTTGACGTCGTCGATGTCGCGGCGTGGGTCGAACACCATCATGTATGACTTGCCTACTACGATACCCTGGAAGAGGGCGAAATAGGACGAGGCGTCTCCCGGAGCCTTGTATATATAGTGGTTCATCACATCCTTCTTATAGGCACCCACTACTGCGAGTATGCTATCACCCACTGCTGTAGCGTTGAGGTCGGGGGCATCAAGTATTTTCCTCGCGAGTGCCTGCAACTGAATCTGCTTGAGTGCAAGTTCCCGGATGGTCGCATTGCTCTTTCCTCCCTCAATGGTATAGTCTGATGCCATGGTGGGATAAGCAGCCTTCACCGAGATGGTCTCTGTGGAGTCGACGGCGAAATTGATGATCTGCTGTGCGATGCGCAGGCGGTAGAAATCCGGTGCATCGGAAGGTACTTCCTTGGAGAAGGAGAATGCACCGTCGGCTGTAAGTTTCACGGAGTCAATCTTCTGCGGTCCGTCGAGTGCCATGTTCTCGAGATAAAGCATGGAGTCGGCGGCCTCGGTTATAGTACCTTCTATCTTGAACTTACCATTGCTGCATGCGGAGAGGCAGAGTGCAGCCACCACAGCGGCTGCAGGCAAAACGCCCATTTTCATTTTCATCTTCATTTCTGTTGGTTGTTATTTTTGCGCAAAAATAGCGAAAGTAGCAGGAATATCAAAATTTTTGGGCACAAAAAAAGTCGGGCATCCAAGAGATGTCCGACTTTTTTTTAACTACTTGATTCATTCAGCCTTCTCGTGCGAGAAATAGATGCCTCCGCAGAGTTCCACCAAACCCTTGTAGGTGTCTTTGTAGCCAATCATGGTCAGTTTGTCACCCACCTCGATATTGGCAGCCTTGATGAAGCCCTTACGAGCATCGCCTGTGGCACCGTAGCCTGAATAGCAACCATAGACATAGAGTTCATTGGTTCCGTCTGTGATATGGAGGTTGCCATAGTCGTTTTCTGCTCCAGCGCTGCTGAGCAAATCCTTCACTGTGCCAGTCACCATGTAGTAAACCTCCTTGGAATCCTCCTTGGCGAGGAACTCCTCAATGCTCACCTCTGTGACAGCATACTTCAGTTCTTCAAATTTGCCCTCAACCATTTGCGGACTGTCCTTGTAAGCGCCACGTTTGCCCACTACGGTGACGATGTCACCCACCTTGGCACCGGCTTCTATGAAGCCTTCCATACGGTAGACGAGTGTCTTGCCCGAGTAGTCCTGGATATAGAAACTCTTGCCCTGCTTGTCACTGGCATAGAGTTCTGTGATCACACCCGTGATGCGGAACTGTGTATCGCCCACCTCAGCGGCGAGGAAGTCAGCCACCGGCACCTCGAGGATGGCACCCAACTGGTTGATGGTGGCCTGTGAGGTGTATTCCTTCTTGCCATCAGTGGTTTTGAAGGTCACTGTAGTGTTGCGGTCGCCGCCGGCATTGGGAGCAGCACGGAAAGTGATGGTGGGATTTCCACCCACTGTTGAGGCAACAACACCGAGCCAACTCTTTGCCTCTTCGGGAATCTCCACGGCCACACCGGCACCCTTGCAGGTCAGGTGGGCAACAATATCACCACCCTCAAGCGGCAACACATCGGCCTTCACACCACCGACAGTGAGTGAGTCGCACTTGATAAGTGACTTCTCTATCTTGACGACTGTCACGTTGACCAGTTCCACGGTACCATTATAGGTGGTCTTCGGACCCTCAACGGTGACCTGATCACCCACCTCGATTCCCAGACTGAGGAAGTTCTTTTCGGCGCCTTTGGCATCAAGCGTACCATAGATATACACCTCTCCAGTACCATCGTCCAGATACCAGTTGCCATACGTGGTGTTCGCAATCTTGGTGACAACACCCGTCACGCGGTAGGTTTTGGAGTCAGGACCAGCCAACACCTCGGCACAAGTAGCGTTGGAAACGGTAGCGATGCCTTGGATGATGTTGATGCGCTGGGTCTTGCCCTCGCAAGTGATGAGCACCTCGGCTGTGCGGCCCTCACCTGCTTCAGCAGAGAAAGTGATGGTCCCATTGCCAGAACCAGAAGCAGGTGACACGGTCAGCCAAGCAGGAATGTCAGAGACAGTCCAGTTGCCATTGGCCACGATATCGATGGATGTGGAGCCGCCATTGGTATTGAGGCTCACGTACGATTGTGACACACGGATCTCGTCGAGATACGTCGGGTCATTGTCATCGGAGCAACCAGTAAAGATGGCTGCGATGACTGCTACGAAGAACGGAAAGAAATATTTGAGTTTCATAATAGATTGATTCTTTGTTCTTTACTCTTAATTAAAGATGTATCTAATACCGATAGAGGCATACCAGCACTGACCGACAGCATGGTTGGGAGACCAGGTCTTGGTCTTGGCACTGATGGCAGCAGGTGTAGAGAAGGTAGCATAACCGTCAGCATCCACACCCTCATACTTCAGGATACGGGCCTCCGTACCGATAGACGAGTTGAGGAACTTGCTGACACCCCAACTGGAGTTGAAGAGGTTGAGCACGTTCTTGATGTCCAAAGAGAGTTGCAGTCTATGCGTGGTATTGCCGGCATTCACCTTGAAGTCGTGCTTGTAGGCGAAGTCGATACGATGCACCCAAGGAGAATAGACGCTGTAAGGCTCAGCATACTCACCCTGATGCTTCTTCAGATAACTGTCGTTGTGAACGAAGCCCATGAACCGATCGGCATCATCCTGTGAGACGAAGCGGAACTCCTTGTTGGCCACCTGCCCGTCGGTAGGAATATAAATAGCGTCGTAGTTGTAACCGTCGCTGTTCATATCGTTCACCATCATGTAGGAGTAGTTGTAACCACCCTGCCAGGTCTCATAGATGAAACTATAGTGGTTGCCGCTCTTGTCGTGGATAGTAGCGTTGGCTACGAAACGGTTGGGGGTCACATACTGCGAGTTGTGCAGTTTGATGTTGTTGGGACCTTCCACAGTGGGAACATAGGTGAAGGCCGACTCAGCAGCGGAACCCGGCATACCCGTCACCTCTTTTGATACGGTGTGGGTATAGGCAGCCATGAGGTTCAACCACTCAAACGGTTGTGCGGTCAGGGTGACGTTGGCTGTCCATCCGTAGCCCTTGCTGGTGTTCTCAAGCATGAAGGCCTTGGTGCCTGTGCGGAATCCAGCGGGGAAGATGGGACGGTTGTCGACACCATTGAAGCGAGCGAAGCCGCCAACGGTGGGAATAGCCCAGTCAGAGATGCAGTTGTCGTGAATCTTCTTGTTGAAGATACCCTCAATCGTTGCAGTGAAGGGGAAGTTGACAGGAATCTGGTAATCGATGGCCAGAGAGGTCTTCCACACCTGCGGCATCTTGAAGTTGGGGTCGACAGCGGAGATAGAAGAAGGAACGGTACCCATCTCAGGTGTCACATACGAGGGATAGCCCATGGAGAACAGTTTATTCTGCAGGGCAGCCACCGAGGCATGTCCATTTTCGGTCACCAAGCCACCGGCAAACTGGCTCATGTCGATATAACGGTTGCCGTTGGCATCTGTCGTGTAAGCGCCAGAGTAATTCTCAAAGCCCTTGGCAGCAGCATTGGTCTTGCCATCCCAAACCTTGGTTTTGGCATTGAGTTGTGCCTGATACTGCACCAGACCGCCGTTGGTAGGCATATTGGTGAAGAACACGAGAGGCAGACGGCCAGAGAAAAAGCCTGAACCGCCACGGATTTTGAGGCTCTTGTTGCCGAATACATCGTAGGTGAAGCCCAAACGCGGGGAGAAAGTGATGCTGGTATCAGGCCATTTGCCTGTATCAATATGACGGCCACTGTAATCAAGGTCGTAGATGGCCTTGTTGGTCATCAGGTCGCTGTTGTTGAAGAACAAGCCGTCGATACGGAGTCCGTAGGTCAGTTTGAATTTGTCGGTCACGTTCCAGTCGTCCTGGCCATAGATGCCAGCACGGTTGAACTGCACACGGGCGGCAGGCTTCGTCTCTCCGTCGTAGCCGTAGGTCAGACAGACAATCTCAGGAGCGGCACCATTCATGAAATCATCCATGCTGGTGTAACGATAATAACCTGTACCATTACGCATATACTGGTTGTCGGCCATCTGGTGCTCGAAGGTGACACCAGCCATGATTTTGTGCTTGCCCATGTAATAGGTCACGTCGTCCTTGATGTTCCAGATGGTGTTGTGCACGGCATTGTTCCATGTGAACAACTCATAACCCAATGCCATGTAGTTGTTGTCACCACCGTCGAGGATGTCGATGAACGGGAACTCTGAGGAGTTGGTGCCGCGGATATCGTCGAGTTTGGAGTATGTGGCCAGGAACTGGTTGGAGAGTTTGTCTGTCAGACGGCTGTTCAAGTCGACGGAGAAAGAGTGAACGAGGTTGTCCATCGAATACATCGAATTGGCAAATGCCATCGAATACTGCGACATACGGGCACCGCTCATACGTGTGCCACCGTCCATGGAGGTAGCGTTGGGAGCATTCCAGATGGTATTCTTGGTGTAGTTGTAACGCAGGGCCAGGTGATGCTTGTCGGTGATGTTCCAATCCAAGCGGGCCAGCAACTTGTAATTGCTCTCATCAGCGGGGAAACTGGTCCAACTGCCTGTGTTGTAACCATACTTGTTCTTGACAAAGTTGGAGATGGTCTCCAAGTCAGAGAGGGTGGTACGCGAGATGTTCTGTGCCACATCTGCCACACCGTTCTTTGAACCACGCCAAGGAGAGGAGATGGTCGGAGTCTTGATCATCTCACCATTGACGAAGAAGAAGAGTTTGTTCTTGATGATGGGTCCGCCAAGCGACAAACCGTAAGTTGTCTGGCGGTCCTTCTCACGTGCTGTGGGCAAAGCCACCTTATCAACCACATCACCACGCAGGTTCTCGTTGCGGTGATAGATATAGGCAGAACCCTTGAAGGTGTTGGTACCCGACTTCGTAATGGCGTTGACACCACCACCGATGAAGTTGGTCTGGCGCACGTCATAAGGAGAAATCACCACCTGCAGTTCCTCAATAGCATCGAGAGAAACGGGGTTGCCACCGCCAGGCAGTTTGTCTGAAAGACCGAAGTTATTGTTGAAGTTGGCACCGTCAATGGTGAAGTTGGCCGTACGACCATCAGCACCGACAAAACTCATGCCGTTGCCACCATAGGGGGAGAGGCGTGTGACATCAGTGATGCTGCGGCTGACAGTAGGCAGGTTGGTAATCTGCGCATTGGTAATGTTGGTAGCAGCACCTGTCTTCTCAACGGAAAACTTGGAAGCCCTTCCGGAGACAACCACTTCCGACAGTTCATTGGCATCCTCTGAGAGTTCCACATCGACTTTTGAAGTCTCTGCGAGTTGAAGGGTAACGCCCCTTACGGTCATGGTCTGATAACCGATGTAGGAAACAGTCACTGAGTACGGACCACCAGTACGCATACCCTGGATGTTGTAGAGTCCGTCGATGTTGGTCACGGCAGCGTAGCGTGTGCCCGAAGGCTCATGCACGGCTTGCACAGTGGCGCCAATCACCGTTTCGTCAGTACCTTTCAATGTCACTCGTCCACTCAGAGAGGAAGTCGTGACCTGAGCCATCATACTGGTGACAGACATCAGCACAATGGACATCAGCAAGAAAAATCTTTTCTGCATAGTTTAGTAAAAATTAATTAAAAAACAAGACATTTTCAATGTCCGATCTCAAATATGGATGCAAAATTAGGTAAAAATTTGAATATTATAATTATAAAAATGTTAAAAAGTACATTTTTCGAGAGTATTCCTAAAAAACGCAAAATATCCCCGATTTATTCGTTTATTCGCATAATATTAAGTAACTTTGCCCGATTTATTTTTTTGATGTACAAAAACCACAAGATTTTTTGATGAACGTAATTACGAAAACAGTATCATTGCCAGATGGAAGAACCATCAGCATTGAGACCGGGAAAGTGGCAAAGCAGGCAGACGGCAGCGTCATGCTCCGCATGGGCAATACGGTGTTGCTCGCCACTGTTTGTGCCGCAAAAGATGCAGTTCCCGGAACCGATTTCATGCCTTTACAGGTCGACTACCGAGAGTTGTATGCCTCAGCCGGACGTTTCCCCGGCGGTTTCACCCGTCGCGAGGGCAAGCCGGGCGACAACGAGATTCTCACGTCACGCCTGGTGGACCGTGTGCTCCGCCCGCTGTTCCCCTCCAACTACCATGCCGAGGTTTATGTGAACGTGCTTCTTTTCTCCGCTGACGGAGTCGACCAGCCTGACGCATTGGCCGGTTTTGCAGCATCTGCCGCTCTGGCCTGCTCAGATATCCCCTTTGAGTGCCCGATTTCCGAGGTACGCGTTGCCCGCATCAACGGCGAGTATGTAGTGAACCCCACCTTTGCCCAAATGAAGGAAGCCGACATGGACATCATGGTCGGAGCCTCCGCAGAGAACATCATGATGGTGGAGGGCGAGATGAAGGAAGTGAGCGAGCAAGACCTGCTTGCCGCCCTGAAAGTGGCTATGGACGCCATCCGTCCGATGTGCGAGTTGCAAACCGAACTGTCCAAGGAACTGGGCAAGGACGTGAAGCGTGAGTACGACCATGAAGTGAATGACGAGGAACTGCGCGAGCAGATGAACAAGGAACTGTACCAGCCCGCCTACGACGTGACGAAGCAAGCCCTTGAGAAGCATGCCCGTGCCGAGGCTTTCGACAAGATCCTCGCCGACTTCAAGGAGGCATACGCCGCTGCCCACAGCGACCTCACCGAGGACGAACTGGCAGAGAAGAACGACATGATGGACCGCTACTACCACGATGTGATGCGCGATGCCATGCGCCGCTGCATCCTCGACGAGGGCATCCGTCTCGATGGCCGCAAGACCGATGAGATCCGCCCCATCTGGTGCGAGGTGTCTCCGCTGCCCATGCCTCACGGAAGTTCTATCTTCACCCGTGGCGAGACACAGTCTCTGACCACCTGCACCCTGGGCACCAAACTTGATGAGAAACTGGTGGACGACGTGCTTGACCGCAGTTACATGCGCTTCCTGCTCCACTACAACTTCCCGCCATTCTGCACCGGCGAGGCAAAGGCACAGCGCTCTGTGGGCCGCCGCGAGATCGGTCACGGTCACCTGGCATGGCGCGCCCTGAAGGAGATGATTCCAGAAGACTTCCCCTATACCGTACGTCTGGTGAGTGAGATTCTTGAGAGCAACGGTTCATCGTCGATGGCCACCGTCTGCGCCGGCACACTGGCTTTGATGGATGCAGGTGTCCCGATGAAGAAGCCTGTGAGCGGCATCGCCATGGGTCTGATCAAGAACCCCGGAGAAGATAAATATGCCGTGCTCAGCGACATCCTCGGCGACGAGGACCACCTGGGTGATATGGACTTCAAGACCACTGGCACCGTTGACGGTCTGACCGCCACTCAGATGGACATCAAGTGCGACGGATTGAGTTTCGACATCCTGGAGAAAGCCCTTATGCAGGCCAAGGCTGGCCGTGAGCATATCCTCGGCAAACTCACCGAGACCATTGCTGAGCCTCGTCCCGAACTTAAGCCGCATGTACCCCGCATCGTTGCCTTCGAGATTCCGAAGGAGTTCATCGGTGCCGTCATCGGCCCGGGCGGAAAGATTATCCAGCAGATGCAGGAGGATACTGGTGCCACCATCACCATCGACGAGGAAGACGGCGTGGGCAAGGTGCAGGTGAGTGCTCCCGACAAGGAGAGCATCGACGCTGCCATTGCCAAGATCAAGTCGATTGTCGCCATCCCCGAGGTGGGTGAGGTGTATGAGGGCACTGTCCGCTCCATCATGCCTTACGGCTGCTTCGTGGAGATCATGCCTGGCAAGGATGGTCTGCTCCACATCTCCGAGATTGAGTGGAAGCGCCTCGAGACCGTTGAGGACGCCGGCATCAAGGAGGGTGACAAGATCAAGGTGAAACTGATGGAGATTGACCCGAAGACCGGTAAATACAAACTCTCACACCGTGTGCTGGAGCCCAAACCAGAGGGCTATGCAGAGCGTGAGCGCCGTCCGCGCCCCGAGCGTGGCAGCCGTGAGAACCGCGAAAACCGCCAGGGAGGCAACGGTGGCAACCGTGAGAACCGCCAGGGTGGCAACAATGGTTGCAACCGTCAGCAGAACAACGGAGGACATCAAAACCGCCAGCCGCGCCGCAACGACTACCGCGATCCGCTGGCAGAGCGTGAGCCCCGCGACTTCAACGACAGTCTCGACCATCAGGACTTCGACTGATGATTTCCACCTTATTACATAAATAATAGAATCCCCGCCTCGGATGAGACGGGGATCTTTAATATTATTTGCATACAGGACGAATGTAGCAGGCCGAACACTGATCTTTCCCTAAAACTTCTTCAAAGTCGTTGCCATCAGACTCGCTGGGTCCAATCCATAAACTTTCGGATGTGCCTTTTTTCAAGTGAGTGGCAGTCCAATAATGAGTCAAAACTGGAATTTCCCCGATTCCATCTTCAACAAAGAAATCAACAGGAATAGCAATGGAAACCTTGTTCTTCCCATAAAAGACATATACAGGTTTGCCCTTTATCTCTTTCATTTCATGAGTGCATTTTGAAAGTAACTCCTCCATTTCTGCTTTGGTAGGCATACGCCAGTTGCCACCCCATTTTGCCCGGGCCACATCATTTTTTGTACCACTGATATTCTCGCCGATGTCCTTGTAGGTTTTTGTCTTAGAATCATAGTAGGCATAATTGTCGTTACCAGCCACTTCTTCACTAACAGAGGTTTCGCCCCACTGATAGGTGTTCCCCAAATCATAAGGAGTGGCGGCTCCAACATTACAGCAGGCCCACTTCGTGCCACTAGGCATACCGAGATCAATCATGTGAGGATGCTTGTTGTTGGGGCATTTCACACCTTGTGCCATTGCGACTACATTTATAGCCAACAAAGCTATCATTGTCAAAACATTATTTCTCATAATCGTTATTCTTTTTATGTTGTTAGACTTTCTTGCTATTCCATAATTGGATTCTGTCTTCATTGCGATGCATCAATCTATTTCCAAGCATGATTTGGGCACCTCTATAATTTCTCCTCGTCCATAAAATTGTTTCTTCCAGTCGTAATCATAATGAGTAGTATATGCCAAGTCTTTCCAACCAGTGTATTGGCTGGCAGGGATGTATAAAGTAAGGAGGCCCTTCAATACCACCCTGTCAATATATACTTTGCATTTATCCCCATATATAGCAGTTACTCTACCATAGTATCCAGAGCCTTTCGTCCACATGAAACATTTCACATGACATCCTTCATATAGCGTCCGGGAAGTGCTTGAACTTGAGGAGGAGGAAGATGAGCTGGAAGATAACGATGAAGATTTGGAAGAACTATTGGAAGATTTGGAAGAACTATTAATCAAAGCCACTGCCCCGGCAATTATGGCACCAGCCACAAATAATGTTCCGAAAGAGCTTTTTTGCGTGTAGGAACTATTTGAAGCCATTTTTTTCCTTTGCCCTATTACCTTCCAGTTTTCATCAACAAAGTAGTCATATCCATTATATTTTACACGGGCGAAGCATTCATCGCGAACTTTTGTATAATCGCCAATCATTGCAAGTGGATACCTGTATTCATCCTGCAAATATATTGCATCGTAAACAAACGGTCTGACTGTGTTACCATAAAAGTCAATCAACCCTTCTTTGCCGTTAGCTTTAGCTGAAATCACACCATTTCTTGTTTTTCCGCCAATATGCTCAAAAACAAAAGGAGCCACTGTTTGTCCCCTGACATTGATTATGCCATACTTTCCATTGTCAATTTGCGCTATATACAAATTATTCGGAAGATATTTCCAACCGATATTTTTATACTTAAATGGCACAACCACATCTCCATTAGTATTGAAGATGCCATATAGGTTGTTTTCGTTTCTTGCAACGGCGAACCCATTTCTAGTGCTTGAAAATCCTGCAGAGAAAAAATATTTGCATGGTTGTACATATTTATCTATCCTATGGTTGTATATGCCTTGTCTTCCGTTAGCGTCTTTCACAATTTGCATAGGTTCTCCTTTACTATTGTAAAAGTCATAATAAGAGTTTTGGGAAAAGGCGACAAGACTGCCAAGAAGGACCAAAGCTATGATTATTGTCTTTTTTATCATTATACCAAACCCTTGGTTTGTGTCGGGCACAACATCTAAATGATTATTCCTTCACTTTTATTATACAAAATGGTATTCATGTCATTTCTCAAAGCCATTTATTCAGAAAGGGCCAAACGGAACCCCCATTCTGAAAGCTTGTCTTTGGGTGAAATCACCCCAATATCAGCAATAACACATTGATTAACACGAGAACTGTAGCCTCCGCCTTTGACAATATATTTGCCATGCTCTGACTTGGATTTGGACCTTGTGTATTTCGTATTTGTTATCTCTGCAACATTTCCAGTCATATCATAGATCCCAAGCTCATTTGGAACTTTTTCTGCTACCATGTGTGTCTTGCATTCATTTTCACGAATTTCAAAACCGCTGAAGTCTTTGCCCAAATGCTTCTTTCCGCTATTCTGGGCATACCACGCAACATCCTCAATATTATTACTTCCCGCAAACCTTGTAGCTTTCGCCTTCTTGCCTCCACGGGCAGCATATTCCCACTCTTCCTCCGTAGGCAGACGGAACTTGCGGTTTGTAAGCTTGTTTAGTTTCTGTATGAATTCCTTACAATCTTGCCAACTCACATTTTCCACGGGATAGTATTTTGTAAATTCAGACAATGGATGCTTAAACACAGATGGAGATGTTCCCATTACTGCTTTCCACAATCCTTGGGTAACCTCTGTTTCTCCAATGAAGAACGTTCCTACAGTTGCCTCCCTGACTGGCTCGGAAGCCAAGACCTCACCTTGGTCTGGAGTTGCACCCATCTTGAAAGTGCCACCTTCTACTTTCACCATTTTAAATGGAACGCCATTAACGGTGAATGTTTCCATTGTCTGCGCGGTTGCTCCCATTGTCATAGCCAACAACGCAATAATTGATATAACATTTTTTTTCATAATCGTAATTCTTTTTATATTGTTAGTTTTCCTGTAAATCTATATGCATTTATTGATTGATTTCCAATAATTATACCACATCGGGCCAACAGGTATATAATTCCCTAAATAAAAGCCCGTAGGCAAGCGGGTGCAAAGGCTGTAGAGGGAAGAGGTTACGAACCCTATGAATCAGCAATACAAATCGGGGTCAAACCCTATATAATTGCCTTAACTTTTTATTCGTATTCCATACTGGGAATGACGACGGCTCTGACATTTCTGCCCCCACAACGACTGGCACTTTTGGAAACTTTCCCTTTATCAATAGTATCTGTTCCCCAATAATAAGAGGTATCTGGAACTATGGTCTGAAGCTCAGATGACCAATATTCACATTCCCCACTGGCATAATGATAAAAACGATAATATTCTCCTCCGGCAGGAAGAAACATCGTTCGCCCATTAGTACCTGTGAATTTCAGACCGTTAACCCCGTTCTCTGTCGCCTGTTCTACTTTACAATACCTGAATAACTCATTGATTGTTGTTTTATCTGGCATCACCCACTCACCTCCCCATTTGACATGAGCCACATCGTATTCGGTGCCGGAGATGTTGGAACCGATGTCTTTATATGAAGATGAAGACATGTTATAATGGATGTGATTATCGACATCATAATAGTCCTTTTCCGTAGTCTCGCCCCAGGCATAGTAACCTCCGATGTCATCAGGCTTGACTGCCCCCACATTGCAGCAAGACCACTTGGTGCCGCTGGGAAGACCAAGGTCTATCATGTGCGGGTGTTCATCATCAGGGCAGGATTCATAAAACACTTCTCCTTCACCGCCATTTTCTTTGAAAGGTTTCGCCCTAACAAAAATCATTGGCCTCATCAATATTTTATTCGCAAAATTCTCATCATTGGCTGCCTCAATACAATAAACCCCATTTTCGGATAGATCAATGGTAACCTTTCCATAATAACCAGTTTCACTTTTCTTCTTTTTTAATGAGTATACCTTTGGAGATGCATCAGACCTTAATGGAATTGATTTCAGAAAGATCTCCTTTGGATACAAATCCCCGCTATACCCCCTATTATCTTTCATATATATATTTAACTTGACACTTTTGTCATTCAGGGAAAGAATACCTGAATATTTATCTGCATACAAATAGCATAAGCCATGCCGATAATACTCAGGAACATCTGTGAAACGATAGGGAGGAGCAGGCTCATCATGATAATACCTGTATTTAAACTGTCCCTCAAATTGGTGCTGCATCCATGCTTTTGTTATTAGGTCTCTTTGCCATGTGTCTTCCTCTCTTCCTATTATTTCGTAATAAGGACTGTCCTGATCCCTTATATCTAGGGCGTCCGCCAGCGACTTGCCTCGCATCAGGTTATAGAACAAAAGAGTAGCGTGAGCCTGTGCCGTTGAATTACTTCCTGCCCAACCGACACACGTTCCGTATTTGTTGCCTTTGGTGTAGGCATCGCAAGAACCCATATATAGAATAACGTCGTTATTCAGTTTTATTGTGTTGACATTCACAGCACAATCATATCTTGCCTTGGCACCTATAACACCAAATCCCTCATTCCAAAAACGAGCAATAAGCGGAACCTTATTATGTTCAGAGGCATATTCATCAATAAATAATTTGTAATCAGCACTATTATTACACTTATCAAACTCCTCACCAATAGCAAAAAAAGAATTATTACCATCTACAAAACCATGCGACATGATAACTACGGCAATATAATCTGATGATGAACTCTTTACTTTTCGAAGATTGGCTATGGTCATTTTCTCATACGGATAGTATTCATAGTCATAGCCATGATGATATAGATCTATCATCATATATTCAAGCATCTTATTCTGCGTCGTTCGGGTGATTTGGTTGCTGAAATAGTTGAACACTGCAACCTTTTTTCTCGTACCACTTCTCACTTGAGACCTTGAATCCATCAAACGTTTCATTGCATCGGATGACACATTAGCAAGGTTTCCACCTTCTTTCTCTTCGTAGAATGGGTCTAAAAAAAGATTGGCAGGATATGCTGTTATGGTATCGTTATCCTTAAACTTGACGATTAAAGACTGATTATCATCCGTAGAGAAAGCGTCTTCAATAACAGCGTTATTCTTAAGTACGGCTGCTATGCCCTGAGCATCTACTTTTTTATTTGTGCTGATGAGTTGTTCAAGCTTAGAGGTTATATCTTCAACTGTCCCTGTCGCCAAATTACTGTTTGTACGTGCGATGTAGCTCACGTCTTCAATACTGCCACGGGCTGCCCCATCTGCATCCCACATATATCGAACTCCGGAAGACGTTCGGTCGCCGTATTGTTCCTGTTGAAAGATGAGGCTCGGCACCATCTGAGAGTTGCCGTTTTTGTCTGCCACAATGAACGAGGTCTGGCTTTGCGCCATCATCGTGACAGCGACAAAATGAATTAATACATAATAGATGATTCGTTTCATAGATAGAATGTCTCCTCCTTATTTCTTGATAAACTTGAATGACTGAGTACTGGTCTTGACGATATAGATGCCGCTTGGCAGGTGGCCGATGCTGACAACGGTCTCGCCCCCTGTAGCAGTGATCCGATTTTGCACAATACCGGCTGAATTATAGACGGTCACTTCTCCCTTCACACCTATCATCGTCAGCTTGTCAGAGGCCGCCCTGGCTATGATGTTGCCAGAAGGTCTGACGGGTTTGATATTATCTGTTCCATCCGACTGGAATGAAGCTTTTAGAATACCTTCAGCAAGAACTTCACCCGAAGTGGAAAGTATAGTGAAGTCATAGGCATCATCTACAGCCACAAAACTTCCAACGTTGGCCATAGATATTTGTTGTTCTTCACCATAAGCATTCTGGAAGACCAACACCCAGCCATCATCAGCCAAGATAGGCAGACTTAAGTTGAGCATGACAGTCAACAAAAACATACCGATAGTTTTCTGCCACCTTTTGTAAAACAAAGATTTCATCATTGTGGTTCTAGTTTTAACTATAGTTAGGCCTCCTCATGTGCCGACAGGACACCACTTTGGTTATATGTTAAAGCGTGGCACTGTATGCCTGCATCGTCGAACGGAGGTCCTAGGAAAACCCAACAAACAAGATGCAATGATAGCAGCCCACGCCATAGCGTGAGAACCATCATGCCTCCTCTTGTTTGCTTTCAGAAATTTCCTAGGTTTCCGTCCAACAAGAAAAGCATAACGCTTCTTCTAATTCCACGAAGATACGGCATTGGCATATTGTATACCTGATGCCGGGTAGGGCTCAATCATGTTACCGAAATAAAATGTTAAGCCCATAGATACTGCAAAAATAAAGAAAGCTAATGACTTTTCCAAACAATTATGAAGGAAAGTGAACAAAAAGAACAAAAAGGTACAATGCACTCTTGAAGAAATCCCTCTCAAATGCAATTTAGTAGCTAAATTTGGCGGGGTGAGATATTTTTTATATCTTCGCATCGTAATTATCAGTTGGCATCATCATGGGAACATACATCAATATTGGAAATGCCGGATTTAGGTCTGCCCGCAACAGCGAATATGTGGACAAGTCGGGGCTTATCAGCGTAGTTAACAAGTCTCTTTATACAGAACAACGCTTCAGTTGCGTAACCCGCTGTCGCCGCTTCGGAAAGTCGATGGCGGCAAAGATGCTTTGTGCTTATTACGACCATTCTGTCGACTCCCGTGCATTGTTCGAGGATCTAAACATAGCCAAAGACCCTTCGTTTGAGGAGCACCTGAACAAATACCCCGTTATCTACCTTGACCTAACTGAGTTCACCACCCGTTTCCATGATGACGACATCGTGGCCATCATGGATGCAAGACTCAGGGCTGATGTGCTTGAAGCCTATCCTGACACACCCGTCCGTGAGGGTGATGACCTAATGGACTGCCTTATCCGCATCGCTGCTGCCACTGGTGAGCAATTTGTCTTCATCATCGACGAGTGGGATGCCATCTGCCGTGAGTTCAAGCCAGGTACGCAAGCCATGGACCGCTATGTCAACTGGCTGCGGAGGATGTTCAAGGGTGTGAATGCCGCCAATGTTTTCGCCGGGGTATATATGACTGGTATCCTGCCCGTGAAGAAATACAGGACTGAGTCTGCCTTGAACAATTTCATCGAGTATTCGATGGTGGAGCCTCGCAAGATGGCCAGATTTTTCGGATTTACCAAGGATGAGGTTCGGATGCTGGCCGAGCGTCATGGAATGGACTTTGATATCTTGGAGAAATGGTATGACGGTTATCAGATAGGCGATGAGGAGTCG